>JAYZBC010000078.1:0-67090 GCA_036339375.1 Pseudomonadota bacterium
TCTAGACCTTGTTATAACGGTTTCAAATGTGACCGCCCATTATGCAGGAAACCTCGGAATACCTGTATGGGTTTTAGTGTCAAAAATAACACCGCTGTGGCACTGGTTTACAGAAAGGAATGACAGTCCGTGGTATCAAACGGTTAAGTTATACCGACAAAATCCATATGAAGATTGGATACCGGTTATGACAAATGTTGCTGAGGATTTACTCAACTACCGGAAAGCATAAAAAGGGTATAACATATTTCTGTCCAATTTTTTAACGAGGCTGTAACTTATGGAGATGTATGCCTGAAAATACTGAAGTTTAGATTTAGGAGGGCAGGAAAACCTTAAATTTAAATAAATTCTATAACTTGGATCTAAAGGAAGTAGGCCCGAACTGAACTAAAAATTTCAGTGCACCATTTTATGAAGCGAAGTGGTAGGCAATTTTAAAGGAACCAGGAATGCACCAAACAAAACCAAATGATATATATCGTGCACTCAAAGTGACGCGCTGCAGCCCAAATATTGGTGCAGAAATAGGTAATATAGACCTAACGCAACCATTGACAGAATTAGAGCTTGCTGAACTTAAACGTGCCTTCACGGAAAACCTTGTTCTTTTTTTTCGTAATCAAGCAATTAGTTTTGATGATCACGTCCGACTGGCTGAATATTTTGGGAGGGTTGGATCACACGTCGGAAAACAAACCCATAGCAAACCTTCTGACGACCAAAGGGTAAGGCGTTTTCACTTCGACGAAAAATCTCTAGATGGAATTTCGGGCAATGCCTGGCATACGGACCAATCCTGTGCATCTATTCCACCTTTGGGAAGCATTTTATACATGCACACTATCCCTCCAGATGGTGGAGGAGATACTATTTTTATCAGCATGTATGCAGCCTATGAAGCACTTTCGGACCGTATGAAAAACTACCTGGAGGGACTTACAGCACTTCACGATGGGGTCTTGATTTTTGGCGATGGCACGCCTCGAACTGAGCATCCCGTCATCATTCGTCATCCGGAGAGCGGAAAGAAGTCACTTTACATAAACGGGTCAGCTGTCCGATGGCTAAATGGCCTACCCAAGGGAGAAGGTATAGGAATTGCGCGTTTTCTTATAGAACATTGCCGCTCTCCAGAATTTTTTTACCGTTTTCGTTGGGAGCCAAATTCAATTGCATTTTGGGATAATCGGTGTTGCCACCATTACGCGATTAACGATTATTTTCCCAATGTGAGATCAGGATATCGGGTTCAAATTGAAGGCCATACGCCACCAAATTCCCCATAACTAACGTGACTGGATTTCAGGCATAGTGCATTTTGCTAACCAATTCGTGATTAATTCGAATATAATGGTTTGCACAATATATCGAGAATTTGCATATGGGATACGATATAAAAATTACTGGCGGTGACATTATCGATGGTAGCGGAAATCCTCGTTACCGTGGAGACGTAGGAATACGTGATGGAAACGTGGTCGCTTTGGGAAAGGCAGAAGAAGGGGCAAAAATTACTCTGGATGCAAACAATCGCGTGGTCTCACCAGGGTTTATTGATATACATACACATTATGATGCCCAAATCATTTGGGACCCCAAGCTTTCCGTTTCACCCTGGCACGGTATCACCACGGTGGTTCTAGGAAATTGCGGTTTCGGAATTGCACCGACACACCCTGAACACCGACCCATCATATTAAGGACCCTTGAAAAAGTTGAAGGTATGAACCTAGATGCTTTGGAAACCGGATTAGCGCAATGGCCCTTTAAAACATTTCCAGAATACATGGATACCATAGAAAAACGGGGTACCTTAATTAACGTTGGCGTGCTAATTGGACATTCGCCTACACGTCTCTACGTGATGGGTGAAAGCTCTATGGAACGCCCAGCTACAGGTACTGAAGTCGGGGAAATGAAGAAAATTGTCCGAGAAGCAATATGCTCCGGGGCGTTAGGACTTTCCACTTCTCAAGCAACAAGCCACGTCGGCTTTGAAGGTCGCCCAGTACCAAGCCGTATGGCAGAAATTTCTGAAATTCGATCACTGGCAGAAACTCTGGGTGAGGCCGGTGGTCGAACATTACAAATAATCGTCAACCAATCTCCGTGGTACAAAGAATTTGTAAAACTTTCAAAATTATGTCGGGGTAACCTAACTTGGACCGCTCTCCTTACAGGCCGAACTCCGCCAAACGATCACCGTTCAGTTCTCAAACGTTTCGAAGAATTGGTTAATGAAGGCCACCACCTTTTTCCACAGGTTGCATGCCGTCCCCTTCAACATGATTTGTCCTTTTCATCTCCCTATGATTTTGAGCGTAGATTGCCACTTTTTAATCAAGTCTCAGGCACTAATCACAAAACAAAAAAAGAGATATATGCCAATCATGATTTTCGGAATGAATTCCGTAAACTAATGACACATGGTGGTAGTGGGGAACCGGAAATTATTTTTCTACAACAAGCGTTCGAGCAAATTTCTATCCAATCATGTAAGCAAGAACCAAGCCTTGAAGGGCGCAAGCTGAGTGATATTGCAAAAGAACGTAAATTACACCCGGTTGATTTAGCATTAGATCTCGCAATCGAAACAAACTTGGAAATTCTTTTTTTAATGCCTTTAGCTAATAATGATGAAGATCAGGTTGAAGAGGTGCTTAAAGATCCAAATACCGTTCTTGCTCTTTCAGATGCAGGAGCCCATATGAGCCAACTATGTGATGCTTGCTACTCAACAACCTTACTTGGCCACTGGGTCCGGGAAAAAGCTGCGTTAACCCTTGAAGCCGCAGTGCATATGCTAACATCACGTCCCGCCCAAGTAATGGGAATAACTGATCGGGGGCGGCTGGAAGAAGGGTTGGCTGCTGACCTTGTAATCTTTGATCCAGCCAGAGTGGGAACTACGAGCCCAAAAAGGGTTTACGATTTGCCCGGAGGTGCGGATCGCTTAATTGTCCATGAATTGGGTGTAGATGCGGTTATCGTCAACGGGACCTTAGTAAGACAAAATGGCAAAGACGTTGTCAAAAGAAATAAAAATTTACCTGGTAGATTGTTGAGAAACGGTAAAGCCGCTTAACCACAGCATAAATATTTCAGTCAAAGCCTTGCCCGTTTATCATTTAAAAAAAGTGGTGCCCGCTCCCGGACTCGAACCGGGACGACCTTTCGATCAACGGATTTTAAGTCCGTTGCGTCTACCAATTCCGCCAAGCGGGCACGATGTAGACCAAATAGCGCTGAAACCTATTCTGAATGGTTAAAATTCGCAAGAAATCGGTGATACTAAAGATGTTAAAACCCTTAAAACTGTTTTCCTAATCATTCAACTTTGCGTAATTAGTACTTTTCATAACCCTCTAGTGCAGCTGCTACTGTATGTCTACGGCGTAACATCCAAAAATAAACAATCAGGCAGATTATTCCTCCGCAGGCAACAGAAATTTGAATTCCGAGTAATTCTGCTGCAGCGCCCATAAAAAGTGCACCTAGAGCCGGAGCTCCCCGGTGAATTACGCCGTATAATGCCATAACCCGCCCACGCATAACACCATCCACAGAATGTTGCATTAGGGTTTGTGTAGCCGTTCCACCATAAATACCGGCCATCCCTAAAATAAAAATGCTGAAAATAGCAAGAGGATACCAAGAGGTAGAGACAAAAGAAAAAATACCACTTCCAGATACAAGCAATGCCAAAATTGTTAATTTCGTTAAACCCTTTACGTGACCTCGGCGTGCAAGGTAAATTGCGGCTAACAGCCCACCCAACCCGGAGGCCGCTGTCAACTCTCCAAGCCCTGCTGCACCTCTATCAAAAATTTTATCTGCAAACTCGGGTAAAAGTTCAAGCAAGGATTTACCACCGAGTGCCATGGCCGTTAACAAAATCAACCCAGGCCCAATTCCTTTGTGCTGAAAGGCATATTTCAGGCCGTCCACTGATTGCGCGAAAAAGCTAATTCCTTTTTTTGGCTTTTCTTCACTTCGAACGGGACGAATTATGCATAATGAAGTTATAAAGAATGTAAACGTAACCGCGTTAAATAAAAAAGCCACACCAACGTTCCAAGTTTCAATGATTAAGGCACCGACAATTGGCCCCACCACTCTTGCCAAATTATATATCGCAGAACTAAGGGCTACAGCAGGAGGAATAAAATGGTGCTCAACCAAATTTGGTACCATCGATAAGCGAGCAGCAGTGTTTAGTGCTCCAGCTAACCCAAGGAAGAATGTCCATCCAATTAGCCACCAGATATCTCCGTGGTTTAACAATTTTCCTGCAAGATACATCCACCCCAGTATAAAGGCTTGCAACATACCCATCGTTTGGCTGAAAATCGCTAAATAGCGGCGGTCATATGTGTCCGCCAAAACGCCAGCAAAAGGGGTCAAAAACAGCGTTGGTATGAGATCTGCAAATGCAATCATCCCCACCCAAAAGCTTGAATTTGTGAGTTCCCAAGCAAGCCAGTAAACAGCTAATCTATGCGCCCACAGCCCAAACAAGGAAATGGTGCCACCAGCTGTGTAAATAGCATAATTTCGTTGTTTTAAGACACTCAGAATGCCAACTCTTGAACCAGTTCTCACCATAAAAATTCAGCAGTTTAATATGCCGCTCACATCAAGTTTTTTGACGGGTACAACTTAGTGAAAACGACGAATTTATCTTTCTTCATTTGTTGCAACATTTATTGTTTGGGTATTTTCTAACGCTGAAATCATTTTATTCCTGTGTCGAAATATCCAGATAAAAACGCTTAAACAAATAATACCTCCTACGGATAGAGATACCTGAAATCCAACCAATTCAGCAATAGAACCCATTGCCAGGGCACCAAGTGCCGGACCTCCTCTATAAATCATACCATAAAGGCTCATGACACGTCCCCGCATGGCTCCATCTACTGCATTCTGCATTAAAGTTTGAGTGCCTGTACCACCTATTACAGCAACCCCACCAATAAAAAATGAAAACACTAAACCAAGATAGTAAATTTCGGTGAGATTAAAAATAAATACACTGAATGCTCCTACCAATAGTGAAAAAATCACTATTCGTGTTAGGCCAGCGGGTGTTCCACGTTGAGCCAACCAAACCGCTGCAATGGTTGCACCCACAGCAGAAGCAGCCATCAATCCTCCTAAACCCGTTGGCCCTAATTTAAAAACCTCGCCTGTTACGCCAGGCAGAAGTTCCAAAACGGGTTTCAAACCAACTGCCAAACCAATTATCAAAATCAAAATTGGGCCAATTCCGGGATGTTTAGTAGCATAACGAATTCCCACACCCGCTTGTTTAAAGACGTTTCCTGCCATTTCTTTCCCCCGCTCATCGCGGATCATGCGAGCTTTACACAAACAAGCTAAAAATATTAAGAAAGTGAAGCCATTAATTAAAAATGTAATACCAACACCAAATGAAGCTATTAAATAACCCGCAAACATCGGCCCAATAAATCTGGCGAGATTAAAAATTGCGGAATCCATTGCCACGCCTGAAGGCACATGCTTGCGTTCCATTAAATTGGGAACCAACGACAAACGAGCAGCTGTGTTAAAAGCCCATACAATGCCAATAAATAAGGTAAGAAATACTAAGGCCCAAATGTCTAAAAGATCTGCAAAAGCCAAGCCTGCTAGAGCGAAAGCCTGCAACATCCCAAGGAATAGTGTCGCAAACATCATAGAATGCCGGTTAACCCGATCCGCAACCACACCAGCGATTGGAGTTAAAATAACGGTCGGAAATAGATCAGCAAAAGCAACCACACCCAACCAAAAACCTGAATTGGTCAACTCCCAGGTCAACCAACCAATGGTAAGACGCTGGCCCCAAATGCCTATTAGGCCTAATCCGCCTCCCCAAAAATACCAAGCGAAATTGCGCTGACGGAGTGCATCTGTAATGGCTTCTATATTGGTGACGCGGCTCAATTTAAAACAAATTTTTATAAAAAAAAGGGTAACTTAAACGGATTTTCAATCCATCCATCGTTGCCTCTAATTGCGACCTGTTTCAAGCGCTTGGGAAATTTTCATACGGCGTGGATATATCCAAACAGCCGCTCCTAAACAGAAAATTATCGCAATCCCGATCATTGCAATAGAAAGACCAACGCCTTCAGCAATAGCGCCAACCACCAAAGCACCTATAGCAGGTGCACCGCGATGGAGCATGCCATAAAGGCTCATCACCCTCCCCCGTAAATGCCCTTCGACCGCTGTTTGCATCAATGTTTGTACCCCTGTACCCGTCAAAGTTATAGAAGTTCCCACAATAAAGGAACCGATTAGACCTAACCAAAGGAAATTGGAAAAACACATAATCAAAATTCCAAAAGGTCCGACAAATAATGCCGATAAGGTGATGCGTGTTAAGCCTTCTGAACGACCCCGCACCGCTAAAAAAACAGCACAAGTAATAGCGCCAAATCCCGCTGCAGCAGCAAGCCAGGCAAACCCATGGACATCGCTTTTGAATACATCCTCCGCAAAAGCAGGCAACATTTCTAGGAAAGGTTTGACGCCAATTGCCAGTGCAGTCAGGACCACCAAAAGGGGTCCAATGCCGGGATGCTTAGCGGCATAACGCATGCCCTCAAGTGATTGTAAAAAAACGCCACCAGTTCGGCCACTAGTTTCGTGGCGGACTAACCTCATTTTAAAGAGACAAAATAAAAAAATTACATAAGTAACACAGTTAAAAACAAAAGCGCCTCCGATATTAATTTCTGCAATAAGCCAAGCGGCTATTACGGGTCCCAATACGCGTGCCGAATTATAAATAGCTGCGTCACTTGCGAGAGCAGATGGAACAAACTGAGGTTCTAGAAGATTAGGCACCAATGCAAGTCGTGCCGCAGTATTGTAGGCGAGAGCCACACCCAAAAAGACTGTAAGGCCTAAAAGGGACCAAATTTCTATAATTCCTATAAGGGTAAGGGTAGCTAAAACAATGGCTTGGAATGCGGCCGCTAATTGACTATAAATTGACAATTTACGACGATCAACACGATCAGCAATCACTCCAGCTAAAGGTGTGATAATAACTGTAGGAAACAAATCGGCAAATGCGATGAGACCGAGCCAAAAGTAAGAACCGGTCAACTTCCAGGCGAGCCACGCTACCGCAATGCGCTGGGCCCATACGCCAAAAAGAGAAATCGCAGCGCCGCTCATATACCAAGCGAAGTTTCGCTGTTTCCAAGTTTCAATGACACCGTCAAATGTGGTGAAAGCCAAAGTTTCTTTTACCTTTCACTTTAAAATTTTGTATAAATAAAATTTAGATTTTTATTTCTAACGAAATAATTTGATTTCATAGTTTTTAGGCATCGCCGGGTTCTGCGGAAGCCTGGGCGGTGTTAGGATCTTCGTCTCTTGGATTACCTCCAAGATCAAGCAGGGCCTGCATAATTTCAGCATGGGCTTTATCTAATTGTCCGTCTTCACGCCCACGTATTACGACAGACACTCGAAAACCAACCTCATGACGCATTTGCGGGTAACTACCAATATCTAATTCGGGATACTTATTTTGGATTGTCTCTAAAGCATCAGCAATAGTTCCTTCTCCAAGATCAATCGCTAAACCCCGAGAATTTACCTTACTACCCCCTGTCAGATAGCCTTTGGCCTCTTCAAACATTACTCTCATTACTCTCGGAACCCCCGCCATTACAAATACATTTTCCATACAGTAGCCAGGAGCGGCACTAATACTGTTTGGCAAAAGAGTTGAACCTTTTGGGAAAGTCGCCATCCGCAAACGTGCTTCATTCATAACCTCTCCACGCTCTTCCACTCTCTTAGTCATTAAAGCAGCTGTTTCCGGGTCTCGAACCATAGGCACTCCGAATGCTTCTGCAACACACTCTGATGTTATATCGTCATGCGTTGGTCCTATACCTCCGGTTGTGAAAACGTAATCGTAATCCTGACGACATTTATTTAGGTATTTAACAATAATTTCCTTTTCATCTGGTATTACATGTGCCCTGGCCAGTTGAATTCCTAATTCATTCAATTCTTTTGCTATGTAGGATAGATTTTTGTCTTGGGTTCGTCCTGAAAGCAATTCATTTCCAATAAGAATCAAACATGCGTTGACTGTTTTGTGCTGAGTCATTGTGTATTCATTGTCCTTGATTACAGACTGTATAGCTTACCCAGAGGAGAGGTGCACCCCTAGGAAATAAGAAATCCATAAAATTTTTAGAAATTAAAATTTCAAAATCATTTCCGGAAAATGTAGCCACATAAAACAAAAAAGAAAATTTGGATAAAAAAATTTAATATAATTAGTATTCTTTTGTTTCATTAAAATTTACAGAGTTTTCCTTGCCGTCTATTGCAATACATGCGATTGAACGTAAAAATTTGGAAAACATTTGTAAGTCGAAACATCAAAAGTGCTCGAAGGCAGAGAAGTGGATACATCTCATATAACAATTCACAAGCCCGAAGATTTTGAATCTATGCGGCGAGCAGGGCGCTTAGCTGCAGAAGTATTGGACTATATTACGCCAAAAGTGCTGCCTGGTGTCACAACTGGTGAACTGGATCAATTGTGCCACAATTTTATCATTTCGAATGAGGCAATTCCATCCCCCCTAAATTATCGTGGTTTTCCCAAATCTATATGTACCTCCATAAATCACGTTGTCTGCCATGGAATCCCTGGGGACAAAATCCTCCGCTCAGGTGATATTGTAAATATTGATATAACTGTCACGCTAGATGGATGGCATGGCGACACAAGCAGGATGTTTCCGATAGGCCAAGTGGGTATAAAGGCCAAACGTTTAATGGACGTAACTTATGAAGCGTTAATGCGTGGAATAGAAGTAACTAAACCCGGCGCAACCGTTGGTGATATTGGCCACACGATTCAGACTTTTGTTGAAAAACAAAGATTTTCTGTCGTCCGAGATTTTTGCGGTCACGGTTTGGGGAGGGTTTTTCACGCTGCCCCTAGCATTCTTCATTATGGAACACCGGGTGAAGGTCCTGAGTTGCGGGAAGGAATGTTTTTCACTATTGAACCAATGATCAACTCAGGACGTTATGAAACTAAAATTCTTGCTGATGGCTGGACAGCTGTCACCAAGGATCGTTCACTTTCCGCCCAGTTTGAACATTCTATTGGCGTGACTGCAGACGGATACGAAATTTTCACAACCTCTCCTGCTGGTTTAGACCACCCACCTTATCACCCCTAATCAATTTTCAATCAACAAATCGAAAGAAAAACAGATTATGTTATGCGAAGACCGCTGTCCACGATATGAATTCCATAGAAAAAAAGGGGAGATGAACAAATTACGGCGCCAAAAGGACAGGGTTGTTAGAATTAATTTATAGCCCCAAAAAAAGCCTTAAAAGCCTCCAAACCACCTCTCCAAGTCATTGAAACTGCGACATAAAAGATTAGTACAAGACCAAAATACCCTATCCAATGATGTCTTTTTAAAAGCTTAGCAATTAAAGTTGCTCCAATTCCCATTAGAACAACTGATAAAGCTAAGCCAATGACTAAAGCAGTCATGTGATTGTTCGCAGCGCCCGCCACCGCCAAAACATTATCCAAAGACATCGAAATATCTGCAATTGCAACTTGAATGATGGCCGAGGCAAGGGTTTTACGAGGTAAATCTTTTTCTTCATCCTTGTCTACGACCGCGTCAGGGTTCGTTACTTTAGCGGACTTGGTATTGGCCAAAGCATTTTGTCTTAAATCACGATACAGCTTCCAACTCACCCAAAGTAATAACAATCCGCCGACAAACATAAGACCAACAATATTGAGGAGTTCCAAGGTAACGACAGCGAATGCAATACGTGCCATCACCGCTAGGGCAATACCGTAAAATATTACTTTTTTCCGGTATTCGGGTTGAACGCTAGCGGCTGCCATTCCAACCACAATTGCATTATCTCCAGCAAGTACCAAATCTATGAAGATGACTTGAATTATTGCAATAAATTCTGAATAGGAAATTTCAAACATTATTTTGGCCGTTATAAGCGGCTAAATTTGTAAAACACAACAAGGCCTCTAAAGAAGAATTCTTTAAGATTCTATAGTTAACGTTAGTATAAGTTGTTCCCGCTAAAATATAAAACTTTTGATAAAAGCAATAGCACCTCCAATTTTCTTAAAAAACCTCCCTTTATGAGCAGGGGATACCTGTGTATACGATTATGGCCCAAAACTAAAATTGTAGCCCGAGTAATTTGACAAAAAGATTGAACAAAATCCCAATTTAGGTTTTAAATGCCAAGTGAAAACTGGAAAAAATATTATAAGAAAACCGGAGAACGGCCACCTCGAAAAACCCTTTTAAGGGCTATAAAAAATTTCGACGGGGAAAGTTCACTCGAAATACATCAAAAACGCGCCTTAGATTTAGGCTGTGGAAATGGTCGCGACACTGTCGAGTTACTTCGACGGGGTTGGGAGGTGATCGCGGTTGACGCTGAAATCAATGCCATAGATGGCTTACAAAAACGGAAAGAAATTACAAAAAATTGTAAATTAAGTACGATCAACGCTCGCTTCGAACAAATTGAACTCCCTGAAGTAGATCTAATTAATTCCAGTTTTTCTTTACCCCTCGTTCCCCCTGCAATTTTTCCTGACCTATGGGACCGCTTGTTAGCAGCTGTTCGAACGGATGGACGGATCAGCTGCCAATTATACGGAAATCGCGACAGCTGGGTGGGTGATCCGACAATAACATTTCTTACAAAAAGCGCTGTGGATATTTTGTTACAATCTATGGAAATTGAATATTTTCACGAGGAAGATGATGAAAGTGTCACGCCAAGAGGTGTGAAAAAGCACTGGCATATATTCCATATTGTCGCAAAAAAACCGTAAAACAGAATTTTTAAAAAAAATCGGGCAACGCACCTGCTAAATTTTTCCGGATTCGCTCCCGAACAGGATCAGTATTTTTTGGTTTCCCAAAAGGCTCACCCGTTACTTGTTCGAACAAAGCAATATATTTTTTGCTGAACTCTAAAAGAGTGGCTACCGGTATTTCTGGAATGGGGTCTTTATAGGGATCACATTGTTTAGAAACCCAAAGGCGAAGGAATTCTTTGTCTAGGCTCTCCGGTTCCTCTCCACTGGAGTGACGTTGTTTATAGCTTGAGGTTAACCAGTAGCGACTTGAATCGGGGGTGTGAATTTCATCAGCAAGTGTAATTAATCCTTCTTCGTCAACGCCAAATTCGTACTTAGTATCAACGAGAATTAAACCGTTTTTCGCAGAAATTTCACGTCCACGAGCAAATAGATTTAAACTAATTTGGGCGAGTTCAGACCATTGATTTTGTGATAGAAGGCCTTGACTTACCACTTCTTCCGGCGTGATTGGCAAATCATGAGCTCCCTCCAAACCCTTGGTTGTCGGGGTTAAAATAGTATTCGATAACTTCTGATTTTTAACCAGCCCATCGGGGAATTCAATGCCATAAAGAGTACGATCACCACGTTCATACATTTGCCATATACTCGTTTCGGTTGACCCCGTAATATAATCCCGAACTACCATTTCAACCGGCAGCATTGAAAGGTTTTTAGCAATTATAACATTTGGATCTGGGTAGCTTATAACGTGGTTGGCACAAATATCGGTTGTCTTATCAAACCAAAAACGAGCAGTTTCATTGAGGACTTGGCCTTTATAAGGCACAGAGGCAAGCACCTGGTCAAATGCAGATTGTCTATCTGTTGCAATCATCACCCGGCGCCCATCAGGCAAGCTATAAGAATCTCTAACCTTGCCCTTTTCAAAATTAGGTAACTCTGAAAACTGAGTATCCGTTAAACAAATATCTTCGAAATCAGTGTTAGTTTGCATCGTATTCTTTCTTTTCCAATAATTGTTAGTTTAGGGTTTTAACCCTGTTTTGTGACTACTTTATTGTTTTAATTATGAATCTGAAACGCAAAATTGGGAAAACCCTGTGGAAAATCACTCTTTACGTTCCAGATAGTTCCATTTTAATCGTTTTTGTTTGATAATTAGCTAAATATCATTTTTGTGGGAGAAAATTTATGCCAATGAATGAACGAAAGTTCATAGATGTTGATGGAATCAGCACCTGTTATTATGAACAAGGTGAAGGCCCAATTTTAGTCTTGTTTCACGGTGGTAATTTTGGCTCCAATGACGCCGCGGATTGTGCTCTCGACTGGGCTTTGAATTTTGATGAACTTTCAGAGAAATATCGTGTATTTGCGATCGATAAAATTGGGCAGGGTTATACTGCCAACCCGAAAAATGATGGGGATTATACAATGGCAGAGGTAGTCCGGCATGCTTGCTCTACCCTCGATGCCTTGCAAATTCAGAATGCCCATCTTGCCGGCCATTCAAGGGGTGGTTACCTAACTTGCCGAATGACAATGGATAGACCCGATTTAGTCAAAACTTGTACAATCATTGACAGCAACAGCTGTGCGCCCGGCATTGGTTTAAATGAGATAGTACTAGCTAACCCACCGGAACCCCGTTTAACCCCGGAGAGTCAAAGATGGGTTTTAGAACATTACTCTTATGGTACAAAGCATGTCACCAATGAATGGGTGGACGCATTGGTCGAAGTTGGAAAGCAGAATAGTTATCGGGAAGCTTGCCATAAAATGGCATCCTCTGGAGATGGATTGCGTCACACTCTTTTTTTGCCACAACTTGCAAAAGATAAAATCAATATGTTTGCCTGGATTCGTGATCAGGGAATGGATAGACCCACCCAACTGATATGGGGTTATAACGACCCAACAGCGACTATCGAACAAGGTCGCGCTCTATATGAATTAATCTCAGCACGCGAACGTCAGGCCCAATTCAATATTTTTAATGAATCGGGCCATTTCACCTTTCGAGAACATCCCCCCGCATTTAATGCGTGCTTAAACGCTTTTATTGAAGGAACAAACGGAAATTAAAGGAAAATAATGATGACGATAGAGGGCGAAAAGTTTGTTGACGTAAATGGCGTAAAAACCCGTTATATCCATAAGGGTAGCGGGCCAAATTGTATCCTCATCCACGGGGGAAATTTTGGCTCAACTACAAGTGCTGATGCAATTGAAGACTGGGGCCAAACTATTGATGACATCGCTAGTTGGGCTTCTGTTTTCGCTTTTGATAAGCTAGGGCAAGGATATACTGACAACCCGAAAGTAGATGACGACTACACGATGGAGGCCGTGGTTGAACATGCCTACCACACAATTCGTACCCTCGGTATAGAAAGTGCACATTTGATAGGCCATTCAAGAGGTGGTTACCTGACCTGCCGTTTAACTGTTGAACACCCCGAAATGGCACTTTCTTGTATAATCGTAAACAGTAACACCTGTGCACCAGGGACAGGAACGAATGAAATGGTTTTCGCTAACAGGCCGGGTATAGCTCTAACCAAAGAAAGCCAGAAGTGGATCCTTGAACGTTATTCTTACAGCTCCGAATGTATTTCGGAAGAATGGCTGGATGCTCTAGTAAAAATAGCCCAACAACAAAAATATGCAGAATCTATAGATAAAATGAATAACCAGGGTTTGTTATGGACTAAGTTTTTACCGGGTTTACAAACAGATAAGGAAGACATGTACCAAGTTTTGCAGAGCCGGGGCATACAACGGCCGGTTTTACAAGTTTGGAGTCATGATGATCCTACAGTTTCCCATGCACAAGCGTTTGAGTTGTATCGTATGCTTGCCGGCAAAGAACGTCGTGCACGTTGGCAAATGTTTAACCAAGCGGGACACTTTAGTTTTCGTGAACAACCTAAAAGATTTAATGAGACTGTCCGCAGTTTTATCAACAGCTACTGATAGGAAAACAAGAAATGGATTTCACTAAAGCAAAATTTGTCGATGTTAAAGGTGTCAGAACACGTTATTTTGAAGAGGGAGAAGGCAAAACTGTCATACTATTGCATGGCGGGAATTTTGGTTCTCCCCACGGAGGAAATTGTGCAGCCGATTGGAATTTAAATTTTGATGGCCTTGCAAAGGAATGCCATGTAATCGCTTTAGATAAAATTGGTCAGGGTTATACAGACAATCCCAAGACAGATGAAGAGTATACTATGTCAACTGTTGTACAGCACGCATTGAATTTTTTGGAAGTTTTGGACCTGGGGGACTGTCATCTTGTCGGACATTCTCGTGGTGCTTATTTATCCTGCCGCATGACATTGGAAGACCCTTCCCGAATCAAGGCAAATATTATGGTTGATACATCTACACTTGGGCCTGGCCAGGGGAGAAACCACATCGTCTTTACTGACACCCCAAAACCGTTTCTGAGCCGAGAAAGCCAGAGGTGGGTCATGGAGAAGTATTCCTATAATCCAAAATGTGTAACAGAAGATTGGTTAGACGAGCTCATGAGAGTAGCTTCACTTCCGAAATATTTAGAGTCTGTCGATAAAATGGAAAGACAGGGTTTTTTGAAAAAAATATTTTTACCCAACCATGGACGCGAAAAAGCAGACACTTTTGACAGGCTTATGGAACACGGTACGACTCGTCCCAATCTTTTGATTTGGGGAAATAACGACCCTACAGCAACAATCGATCAAGGCTTTGTGCTTCTTGACATGCTACGTCACAAAGAACCGCGCACCGAAATGCATGTTTTTAATGAATCCGGGCATTTTACGTATCGTGAGCATCCTGAAGCTTTTAATAGATTTTTATTAGATTACGTCAATGGCCTTTAGGTTCAATCACCGAGAATTTTACACCTTTTAGGGACAAAATCGCTTTTAGTTTTACTCTTTCTCTTTAGCCAAAAGCTTTTTTGTCATCCAAAGCCCAATATTTCCGAGTGTATAATCATGATGTTTGCTGCCCAAAAGTTGAATTCCCATCGGTAGACCACGATCCTCAAGTAGCGGCAGGTTCCAGGCTGGCGCTTCTAAACAAGACGATGGATCACCAAAAACTGAACTGCCTGTATTATCCCCCAAGGGTGCCCTCGTCGGTGTTGAGAGTGTTATAAAGCCATCTGAAAGCCCATTTAATTTATCAAAGGCTTCTCGGATTTCTTGGAGAGAAGATAAAGTTTCTCGATAATCGTTCAGCGACATACTTTCTGCGATTTCAAAACGGGCTTTAAGCTCCCTTTCGATTTGATTTCCTCCTTTGTCACGTAATAAAAGTGCGGGCCATTGTATTTCCCACGCCGATAGACGGGACTGAAAATCGGGAATGGTGGTTAAAAGGGACTCAAAGTTATCAATCTCTTTATTGTTGTAACGGGACAAAATTTTTACACCATTTTCACGCAGCCTTTGTATAAATGTTTCAAATTTCTTTTTTATTGGTTTTTCAGTAGTAGCCCAGCCCGCTGTTTCCAAACGAATAAGTTGATTTGGTTTCTCAATTTTGAGATTTGGTTCACCATATAGTCCCGGATAACCTGGATCACCCCCAACCGTCTCTGCAATCTGGTAGGCGGAGCGCCAACAATCAATCAAATTGCTACTATGAATTCCTAGAACACTATAACTAGGTGACCGCCACAACATTCCACCAGAATGAAGTGCACCAAAGGTGGGTTTTAGAGCAAAATTCCCGCAAAAACTGGCTGGTCTTAAAATTGATCCACGCCCTTGATTACCAATCGCTAAAGGTAACATTCCAGCCCCTATTGCTGCAGCCGTACCTGAAGACGAACCGCCCGGACTACGTGCCAAGTCAAAGGGGTTTTTTGTGCTAGCAGGGGTCCCAGATCCTAACTCAGGTAAAGTCGTTTTCCCTATTAAAATTGCCCCATTTTTCTTTAGGGCATAAACGCAAGCAGCATCAAACTTATGTCTAGTCCCTTTCAGAAGGGGGCTATTTAATTCCGTTGGAAAGTCAGCGGTTTGAAATAAGTCTTTTACCGCAAATGGCATACCGTCAACTGGTGACAAAGGGTGCCCATCAGAATATCTTTGGGTTGAAAGATCGGCAAGTATCCGAGCTTTTTCCTGGTCCATCGTCACAAAAGCTTGTACATGGGGCTCTTTTTCTGAGATTATTTCCAGGCAACGTTCGAGAAAAAAACGGGGATTATCGTTGCCGCTCAAAAATTTCGGCAAAGCGTCATAAAACGAACAAAGCTTACCCTGTTTGGGATCGTATTTAACCATAGAAATTATTGAAATTCCGTGTCCACAACAAAAAAACTCTTTTAGGTTTAGAAAAGTATTCTAGGTGGCTAGAAGAGGCAACTTAAACCAAATCAAGTAAATAAAAATGGAAGAACATGTCTAAATCCGGTAATTGGGAACCGCCAAAAACTTTGGACAAAAAAGAACTTATTTCACTATCAAATACGGTTCTAAACAACCAAACTAAGGCCTTTGAAAAAAAAGAGCACATTTTCAGAATTGAAACTCTTGAAATGATTTGGGACGTGGGCGTAATGGTCTATGAACCTTCAAACCCAAATCACATTCCCAAAGACGCTCACGGAAAAAAAGTGGGAATCTTTGTGTTACCGGGTGGCTCAGGGGACTACCGTGCAATGGAGCCCCTTACAAATTTATTAGTACAAAAATTGGGGTATCGGGTGGCCACAATGACCTACCCGGGAAGGCTTTACCTTAACGAAGAAAACAGAGATTGGCCGGGTGATACTTTTAACTCAGACGGTACTGTTCGCACGCCTATTTGGCAAAAAGGAGAAGAAATACAACCCGAAGAGTATGAAGTTATAATCGATGAAAGTTTGCGTTCTCGTTACGGTAGACGAATGGTCGCACGCGCGAAACCAGGAACGAATTTTTATAATCGTATGGCCGCCTGGCCTGTTGCTTTTGAAGACGCCATGAAGACAGTTTGCCAAAGACATTTTCCTAAGGGCGACTTTTCAATTTATGTACATGGCCATTCGACTGGAGGCCCTTTTGTTCACATGCTTACCCAACGTGTAGACAATATTAGAGGTGTCGTTGGCATTGAAAATTCACCTTTCGGATACATATATCAAAAAATGGTGGGTTATGAGTGGAAAGGCCCTTTCAATGACCTTCTTATCCGCACTTGGCGGGACATCGCTCGTTATCGTGGTGCTGAAGTACGTAGTCAAGAAGGAGAAGAAGGCCTGATGCGTTTACCGTGGATTATTGAGGATGTAATGGAGGATTGGCAAAAAGTTCTCACGCAACCCCAATTTAAAGCCGAATATCCATTACACTACGCTGCCACCCATACCATGGAAGCCGCCGCAAATGCTGTGGCTACACGCCTTCAATTTAATGAAAATCAAACAAAAAACCTTGTCTCAAACTATCAAGGGTATTGTCGCGAATTAACCGGTGCCGGAATCAAATCAGTACCGCCTATTTTACTCGCAATTTGCAAACACAGTCGTGATCATACCAGAAAAGTTTACGACGAAATTGTTTTGCCTATGTTTGCAAAAATGGTTCCCGCTCCAAAGGTTCGGGTTATAAAATTGGGAACAGGGACACACCATTACGAATATCCTGAACCCGGTTTATCAGAAGGTTTGGTCGCCCCTATTATTGCAATTTGGCATCAAGCCATCACTAATGGTTATTATCTCACTAATTGATAAATTAATTTTGGTGGCAAATTTTATTTTTTAATAATCTATAATTGAGGCGAAAAAGTTAAACAAAGGGCATACCAACAAATGTTTCCCGACTCATTAATATCTGGTACACCAAGTTAAAGTGTTTTACGGCGATAATGAATAGGCAGTTTTGATGATCCCCCGTTACAGCCGTCCTGAAATGTCAAACATTTGGGAACCCGAAAATCGGTTTCGAATTTGGTTTGAAATTGAGGCTCACGCTTGTGATGCACAAGTTCAGCTTGGTATAATTCCTGAAAAATCTGCCTCTGCAATTTGGGAAAAAGGACGTTGGGAAATCGCTCGGATTGATGAAATTGAGAAAGAAACAAAACACGATGTAATAGCATTTTTAACTAATGTAGCAGAACACGTTGGTGAAGATGCTCGATTTATACACCAGGGTATGACTTCTTCGGACGTATTAGATACTTGTTTATCTGTTCAGCTCTCTCAAGCTGCCGATATTCTCATTGATGATACACAAAAACTGCTAACAGCACTTAAAACCCGCGCATTGGAGCATAAAGAAACTATTTGCATTGGTAGAAGTCACGCAATTCATGCGGAGCCAACAACCTTTGGTCTCAAATTGGCTAGCCACTACGCTGAATTCGAACGAGATTTGGGCAGATTAAAAGCAGCTAGAAATGAAATTGCGAGTATTGCCATTTCAGGTGCTGTCGGGACTTTCGCTAACATAGATCCTTTCGTTGAAAAGTATGTTGCAGAGAAAATGGGCTTAACACCTGAACCTGTATCAACGCAGATTATTCCAAGAGACAGACACGCAATGTTTTTTGCTACTTTAGGCATAGTTTCTAGTTCATTGGAAAGACTAGCTATTGAGATCCGCCATTTGCAGAGAACAGAACTACGTGAAGTAGAAGAATTTTTTGCCCCAGGGCAAAAGGGCTCTTCAGCTATGCCGCACAAACGGAACCCCGTTCTAACTGAAAATATAACTGGACTTGCGCGGATCGTGCGCTCAGCAGTGGCGCCTGCGATGGAAAATATAGCTTTATGGCATGAGCGCGATATATCTCATTCTTCCGTAGAACGGGTGATAGGGCCGGATACAACGGTAGCCCTTGATTTTTCCTTAGCCCGCATGACGGGAGTCATAGAAAAACTCATCGTCTACCCCAAAATGATGAAAAAAAATTTGGAGGCTTTGGGTGGGTTGGTTTTTTCTCAACGAGTACTATTGGCCCTTACTCAATTGGGGATGAGCCGAGAAGATGCTTATGAAACGGTCCAAAAAAATGCAATGAAGGTATGGAAAGACGGAACGAGCTTTCTAACTCAACTTCAAAAGGACAAACAAATCAGAAAGTTGATTGCAGCAAAAGACCTTGCAGCTTTATTTGATCTTAAATATCACACCAAGAATATTAATCAAATTTTTGAAAGAGTTTTTAACACCAAAGAATAAACTAGATTTTATGTGAATACCTTTGACTTAACGTAATTTAAGGCACTTTTTATTCAAAAATGTCGGATAATTGGGACTCTAACAGCGGTCCAGAGAAAATTCTGCTTGTTTTAAAGTACCAAAAAAAATTAGGATCTTTCACTTTCTATTTGGCCACGAGCTGTGTCGCCCAGAATTTCCATTTGTCTGCGCAGTGATTGTTCTGAAATTTCAAAACCTTTATTGGAAAGATCACCCATTACTTTTCTGACAACATCGGCATCTCCAGGCTCTTCAAAATCCGCGACTACAACTTCTGAGGCGTAAGCTTGGGCAGCCTCCTCATTTAGCCCCATTTGTTCTGCAGCCCAAAGCCCTAAGAGTTTATTTCGTCGAGCAGTGATTTTGAACAGCATTTCCTGATCATGCTGATATTTTGCTTCATACCCTTTTTCGCGATCCTTAAATCCTTCATTCATCTGCAACACCTGTAGCACACGAGATTTTAAAATTTATATTAAACAAAGATGTAAGAAAAAAATTTGATTTTTCAACCCAAGTTTATTAAATCAATGAATTTAAAATGAAATATGTCCTTTACACTGATCTCACAACCAAGTCATAAACAAGCTCTTATGTGTACAGCTGTATTCTTGCGTCAACCGGAGAAAAAGTGGCCAATCATCATTGCTTGCAACCGCGATGAAATGTTAGACCGGCCTTCAAAAAATCCCGGGCGGCATTGGCCAGATCGACCAGACGTGACCGCTGGTATGGATGAGTTAGCTGGGGGTTCTTGGTTAGGAATTAATGACGATGGTGTAGTATCAGGGATCCTGAATAGAAAAGGGTCTTTAGGGACAGACAAGTTTTTACGAACAAGGGGTGAGCTGGTACTTGAAGCACTAACCCATAGCGACGCTAAAGAAGCAGCAGAAGCACTTTCCTACATCAATCCATCAGCTTACCGAAGTTTTAACTTGTTTGTTGCTGACAATAGGGATGCTTTTTGGCTAAGAAATCAGGATTCAGAAAAAAAGATAGACCTATTTGAAATACCTGTTGGACTATCGATGCTAACCAATGACAACTTAAATTCCAAAAGTTCTGATCGTATACAATATTTTCTTCCAAAATTTGGGAATTCAAGAACACCAGATCCAGATAAAAATTTATGGAAAGACTGGGAAAACCTTTTATCATCAAAAAATGGGGGACCTAAAGCCGGTCCCGAAGAAGCAATGTTTATTGTCACTAAAACAGGATTTGGAACCTTATCTTCTAGTTTTCTAGCATTGGAATCAGGAGATGCGCTTCAACCGAAAAAAATTTGGCGCTTTGCAAATCACACAGATAATTCGGAAAAATATTTCTCGGTTGAAATATAACGGAGGAGTCTTTGCGGACCATTGTCCGAGTCTAGGGGAATTGGTATATGTTGATGAGAAAAAAATGGTCTGAGTATAGTTTACGGGGCAGTCTCACCAAGGCTAGTCTTCAAGGTAAATTATGAAAACTGGAGGCATTACATGTCGCAAAGCCTCATCACTCTATGGGGGATTGGCACGCCACGGACCCACCGGCCGCAGTGGCTCGCGCGGGAACTGGGAATAGATTACCAGCTTAAAAGAATTGGACCTCGCACTGGGCAAACCCTCACCCCGGAATACAAAGCAATAAATCCACGCCACAAAGTCCCGGCAATGACGCACGGTAATTTGGTACTAACAGAAAGCGTTGCCATTATGATCTATTTAACTGAAGTTTTTCCGACGCCAGAATTTTTCCACGTGCCTCAAACCATTATTTCACGCAATAAGTTGCTCGAGTGGTGTTTTTTCCTGATGTCGGAAATAGATGCGAATGCACTCTATACCATCCGACGTCACGGCCCCCTGAAAGACATTTATGGAGATTCACCAGTAGCTGTGACTGCCGCTGGTGAGTATTTTAAGCATCAAATTGACACAATGGAAAAACCCTTAAGAAAAAATGCGGGTAAATTCCTAATGGGAAACCAAATTAGTGTTGCTGATATTTTGTTTGTTACGTGCCTAGATAGTGCAATTCGGTATGACCTACCACTACCCGAATACTTAATGGCCTATCACAAAAAACTCACAGCACGGTCTGCTTACATAAAAAGTAAAGAAGATAACCACGAAGGGTGAATTTTTTAGTAAAGTTTTGTCTGTTGTCAAAAACAATTGGAGTTAATTAAAATAAAATCAATTCACGGTTTTTGTATAAAGGTAGTCCGGATGGCCTAACAATGCAGAAACTTAAAAGGAGTGGGAGTTTGAAGGTACGCGTACACATTACTCTTAAAAAAGGGGTATTGGACCCCCAAGGAAAAGCCATAGCTAACGCATTGATATCCCAAGGATTTTCCGGAATTAATGATGTAAGACAAGGAAAGTTTTTAGAACTTAACTTGGATGAAATGGAAGTCCAAGCAGCACATGATTTAGTAGACAAAATGTGTACGAAACTATTAGCAAACGTGGTTATAGAAGATTATCGCATAGATTTGGACATATGAAAGCTGCAATCATTGTTTTTCCGGGTTCTAATTGTGACCGAGACGTTCGGGTCGCCTTAGAAAACAACCTCGGCATAAAACCAAGAATGATTTGGCATAAAGAAACAGAATTATCTTTTGTAGATTTAGTTGTCTTGCCAGGCGGTTTTTCATATGGAGATTATCTGCGGGCGGGTTGCATGGCAGCAAATTCCCCTGTGATGCGAGAAGTTGTAGAGAAGGCCAATAAGGGTGTGCCGATTCTTGGGATTTGTAACGGATTTCAAATACTATGTGAGAGTGAACTTTTACCGGGGGCGTTACTGCGTAATGCTGGTTTAAATTTTGTGTGTCGAGACGTTTATTTGAAGGTTACAAACGACAGAGCAATTTTCACTAAAGGGTATGGCCTTAATGAAGTAATCCGACTTCCAATTGCTCATCATGACGGCAATTATTTTGCTGACGAAAAAATACTAAAAAAGCTTGAAGACGAAAATAAAATCGCTTTTCGTTATTGTTCAGAGGATGGTGAATTAACAAATGATGCCAATCCAAATGGGTCCGCCAAACATATAGCAGGAATTTTGAATAATGAAGAAAACGTTTTGGGCATGATGCCCCATCCAGAGAGACTCGCGGAACCAGCCCTTGGGGGCACTGATGGCCAGGTTTTATTTGAAACAATAGCCAAAGTCCTCGGAAATTAGCTTTTACAAAATGAAAATTACCCCCGAAATGATTACGGAGCACGGACTAACCAGTGAAGAGTTTGACCGCCTGATCCAAATTTTGGGGAGGGAACCTAACTTAGTTGAACTCGGCATTTTTTCGGTAATGTGGTCCGAACATTGTTCCTACAAGTCATCACGCCGCTGGCTACAGAAACTTCCAACAGAGGCACCTTGGGTTATCCAGGGTCCGGGTGAAAATGCTGGCGTCGTTGATATCGGTGATGGACAAGCAGCTGTTTTTAAAATGGAAAGCCACAATCATCCATCTTTTATAGAACCCTACCAAGGAGCAGCAACTGGGGTGGGTGGTATTTTAAGAGATATTTTTACGATGGGTGCACGCCCAGTATGCAACATAAATGCTTTACGTTTTGGTGATCCTAATGAAGCTAAAACGCGGCATTTGGTCTCTGGGGTAGTGGCCGGAATCGGTGGGTATGGAAATTGCGTTGGGGTGCCAACAGTAGGTGGAGAATGTGAATTTCATAGCAGTTATGACGGCAATATTCTGGTAAATGCCATGACTGTCGGCCTAACGGAGAAAAATCGAATTTTTTACTCGGCAGCTACGGGAGTAGGCAATGCCGTAGTATACGTGGGCTCTAAAACAGGTCGGGATGGGATTCACGGCGCAACCATGGCTTCAGCCGAATTTGATGATAACTCTGAAGTTAAACGTCCCACCGTTCAGGTTGGCGATCCTTTTACTGAAAAACTTTTGATAGAGGCTTGCCTAGAGTTGATGGCTACCAACGCCATTGTTGCCATACAAGACATGGGGGCTGCTGGTCTAACGTCCTCTTCAGTAGAAATGACTTCAAAAGGGGGAGTTGGGATTGAACTTGATATAGATATGGTTCCTGTACGCGAAGAAAAAATGACGCCATATGAGATCATGCTCTCTGAAAGCCAAGAACGAATGTTAATTGTTCTCAAGCAAGGTGCGGAAAAAAAGGCTCGCAAAATTTTTGAGAAATGGGAGCTCGATTTTTCTGTGATCGGACGATTAACTGCCACGAAACATTTGGTATTGAAAAAAGCGGAAATAATAGTAGCAGACATTCCCCTAGCACCTTTGGTATCTCAGGCACCAAATTACGATCGCAAAAGGAGTAAACCTCCCTCGCCTAAAATCTTACCCAAAGTTCTACCCAACTTTGAAACACCAATTGAAAAAGCCCTTTTGAAATTATTAGGATCTTCTGACCTTTGTTCGAAACGCTGGATTTGGGAACAATACGATCACATGGTGATGGCGGATACCGTTCAAGGCCCAGGTGGTGATGCAGCGGTAATTCGCGTCCACGGGACCGACAAAGGTTTGGCAATTACCTCAGATTGTACACCTCGTTATTGTTTTGCTGATCCAAAGGAGGGGGGAAAACAAGCAGTTGTGGAAGCCTGGCGAAATTTGATTTCAGTAGGCGCACGTCCGTTGGCGGTAACAGACAACCTTAATTTTGGAAACCCGGAACGACCCGAAATTATGGCCCAATTCGCGGAATGTATTAGCGGAATGGCGGATGCCTGTAAAAAACTCCAATTTCCTGTTGTTTCAGGAAACGTGTCTTTTTACAACGAAACCAAAGGAAAGGCCATTTTACCGACCCCTGTCATTGGCGCAATTGGTGTAATTGACAATATAAAACAAATGACAAATCTAAAATTGAAAAGAAAAAACGAAGCGATTGTTTTAATCGGAGAAACAAATGAGCATATAGGGGCGTCGATTTGGCTGCGCGAAATTGGAAATCTAGAGGCTGGTCCACCACCAAAAGTTAATCTTGAATTAGAAAATAAAAATGGGAGGCAGGTTCAAAAACTAATCTCAACAGGATTAGCAACAGCATGCCATGATATTTCAGATGGTGGGTTGTTGGTAGCCCTAGCCGAAATGGTTTTAGGCGGTAATATTGGTTGTAGCATTTCTATACCAAGGGAAATTCAATCGAAAAATGGGTGGCTTTTCGGCGAGGATCAAGGCCGGTACTTAATTACAACAAACAACCCCGAAAAGGTATTAACGCTCGCCAGGAAAGAAAAAGTATATGCTAAAAACATAGGGAAAACGGGTGGCCTTGCGTTGACAGTGAGTGGAGAGACTCCTATATCAATAAAAGAAATGCGGGTTGCACACGAAGGTTGGTTGCCAAATTTCATGGCCAAAAGTCGAACGTCTTAGGGTAGACCTAGCGAGGATCAAAATATGCCAATGGACCCTGGAGAAATTGAGCGCTTGATTAAGGAAGCGCTACCAGATGCTGAAGTTACGTTAGAGGATTTAGTGGGTGATGCAGATCATTGGTCTGCCAAGATCGTCTCCGCTTCTTTTGTCGGAAAATCGCGCGTTCAGCAGCATCAGATGGTTTATAGTGCACTTAAGGGTAGAATGGGGGGTGAACTACACGCCTTAGCATTACAAACATCCCCTCCAGAGAGCTAAAAACTGTCGTCGCTGACACGGTATTTATAAACAAACGTAGGTGAAAGTTATGAGTCAAAATTTGACATTTGATAGAATAAAACAAGATGTTTCTGAAAATGAAATTGTATTGTTTATGAAGGGTACACCAGTTTTTCCACAATGCGGGTTTTCCGCTACTGTTGTCCAGGTACTCACACATTTAGGGGTGCAATTTAAGGGAATAAATGTTCTTGAAGACCCTGAATTGAGGGAGGGTGTTAAGGAATATAGTAGCTGGCCCACCATACCCCAACTTTACGTTAAAGGTGAGTTTGTGGGGGGGTGTGATATAATCAGGGAAATGTTTGAGTCTGGAGAATTAGTAGAGTTTATGAATACCAATGGTGTAGAGGTTAACCTAAAATAATAAGGCCTATCGTGCGAATATAACCAAGAAAATGAGGTATTTCGATGGCACTCATTAAAACCAAAGGATTGGCACATTTTACCATTCCGGTAACAGACACCGTGCGCAGTCAAAAATTTTACGAAGATGTTTTGGGCATGAAATCAGTGCAAGTGAACCATGAGAGAGGGATGGTATTCATGGATTCCGGAGGGGATTGTGTAATTTTAACAAAAACAGAGAATCCGATTTCAACCGCTGAAGAACGGGACATACATCACGCTTGGGTTGTTGAACATGAGGAATATGAGGATGCCGTTAAAGCTCTAAAAGAAAATAAGAGCATAGACTTTTTGTTCGATGAGGACCGACAAGGCGGAGCTGTTAATGGGCCACGTGCTTATTTTCATGATCCTGACGGTAATGTGCTCGAAATCATCGATCTCACTAGCTATAAGGGAAACTAATGTCAAAACCTGACTTACAGGGGCTTGCGCATTTCAGTATTCCGGTAAGTAACATCGCCGAGAGTAAAAAGTTTTATACTGAAATTGTCGGTTGCCGCCATCTTTTCACCACACCTCCAGAAAACATGTCTTTCCTCGACGCAGGTGGGATGTGCATTATCTTGTGTCAACGTGAAGCCCCAATCAATCCGATGTTGGATGACCACAACGGCGTGCATCATTCCTTTATGCTCAAGTCAGAGGAATTCGAGGCAGCTTTGATCCATCTGCGGGAAAATAACGTTGAGATTTTTTTTGAGGAAGACCGACAAGGCGGAGTTGTCAACGGTCCGCGCTGTTACTTCCGAGACCCAGACGGAACAGTCCTGGAATTTATTGATTTAACAAACTATTCCGGAGCGCAACAATAAATAAGAGAAAAAAGCCTTTTTCTCCAAATGACCCCTGCTAACGAGAATAGAATTCGATAACTAAATTTGGCTCCATTTGGACAGGATAAGGTACATCTCCTAATACCGGTGTACGAGTCAAGCTCCCTTTCATAATGCGATGGTCAACGTCGATGTAGTCTGGTACATCCCGTTCCGGGCTATCTATAGCATCCAGGACCATTGGAACTTCGCGTGATTTTTCTTTTACCTCTATAACATCACCTTCCTTTACACGATAAGAAGGTATATTAACACGCTTCCCATTAACGCGAATATGGCCGTGGTTGATGAACTGCCGAGCGGCAAACACAGTCGGTACAAATTTCATACGGTAGATGACTGCATCAAGACGTTTCTCTAATAATCCAATCAAATTTTCAGATGTATCTCCCTTTCGGCGCAAAGCTTCTTCGTAAACCCGACGAAATTGTTTTTCAGTAATATTACCGTAATATCCCTTTAACTGCTGTTTTGCATTCAGCTGCGTCCCAAAATCTGATGGTTTTCTGCGTCGTGATTGACCGTGTTCACCCGGTCGATATTCACGGCTATTAAAGGGAGACTTAGGCCGACCCCAAAGATTACACATTAAACGTCGATTTATTTTATACTTTGCACTGATCCTTTTGCTCATGCTTTTTTTATCCTAGTTTTTTTCTTTTTGTCCCGATAGTCCGGCCCGGTAATCCAGGGGCGTGGTCTAAAACCCCACATTCTCGGAAGTGGTGGCGCACTATAGGGAATTAAATTTTAAAGTAAAGGTAAAAGCCATAACTATGCCGCCTCTTCTTTCCCAACCTCATTATTTTCCAAGATCGTTTCCGATATTTTTTCTGCCATCATTATGACACAAGCATTTGTGTGTGCTGAAATCAAATCAGGCATTGCAGCAGCATCTACAACGCGTAACCCTTGCATGCCACGAACCCGGCATTCAGGATCTAAAACCGATTCTGGACCCTGCCCCATTGGACAAGTACACGTTGGATGCTCAACCGTAACAACCGTATTACGAATAAACTCATCAATCTCGTCATCTGTTTTGATAGCGGGTCCAGGTTCTAATTCTTCCCCACGATAAGGATCCATTGGACTTTGGTAAGCGACCTCCCTTGCACGCTTAAAACCCTCCCTAAGCCGAGGTAAGTCATCGGGTGCAGAAAAGAAATTAAAAAACACACGGACAGGGTCTAGCGGATTGTCAGAACGAAGAAGCACCTCGCCCCGGCTATCAGGATGCAATAAAACAGGTCTGATACCATACCCATCTTCATAAGGGCGCTTAATTCCAGGAAACCATACTCCCGCGTGAGGCGGTATCCCCCTAAACAAAAACTCTATGTCTGGCACAGCCAATTCGGGTCGTGTTTTGATAAAAGCGTGCATTCCTCCCGGAACCACGGTAGCGGGCCCGGTCCCGAAGAGGTAAGCACGAACCATACTTAAAGCAACTCGATCAAAACGGAGGTCTTCACGGAACTTACTCGTATTTTTTGGCCGCGAAAAAAACGTCGAAGCTGTGAGGTGATCCTGAAGATTTTTTCCAACCGGTAGATCAAGGACAGGTTCTATTCCGACTTCCTTCAAATGGTCAGCAGGGCCAATCCCCGATAACATTAAAAGTTGGGGGGAATTGAAAACGCCGCCAGAAAGTATCACTTCCCGGGTTGCAACGGCTTCGACGACATTTCTTCCTTTTATATACTCAACTCCCACGGCTTGGGATCCTTGCAACAATACACGGCTAGTATGAGCACGAGTAATCACCGTCAGATTGTTTCGCCTATTCGCTGGACGTAAGAACGCCACAGCGGAAGAACAGCGTTTTCCATTTTTGATGGTATATTGACTTCGGCCAAATCCTTCCTGCATCACACCGTTGTAATCCTCCGTAAAGGCATAACCAGCTGCCTTACCAGCTTCTATCCAAGCATCAAATAATGGGTCTTGAGTTTTCGCCCAAGTCGTCCCGAGAGGTCCTGCACCGCCACGCCGATCATCTTCACCGCCCTCCCAAGCTTCACAACGCTTGAAATATGGCAACACATCAGAATAAGACCACCCTAAAGCCCCCTTTTGCGCCCACCGGTCATAATCTCCGGGATGCCCTCGTGTGTAAGCCATGACATTGACGGAACTGGAACCCCCAATCACTTTACCCCTTTTTATATTCAAAATGCGGCCATTCAGCCCAGCATCGGGCTCAGCTTTGTATTTCCAGTCATGTAGCTGGTGCTCATGCATTTTACCCATACCGATGGGAATATGGATGAGTGGATCTATGTCGTGCCCGCCAGCCTCGAGCAATAAAACGCGGATGGATGGGTCTGCGCTCAAGCGGTTTGCGAGGACACATCCTGCCGAACCAGCGCCGACAATGATAAAGTCAAATTCTTGGGGCATATCTAACCTTAAATTACAAACAAAATATATTTTCCAAAGAAATTGAAACAATCATACCCAACATGTTGTAATCCTTTTCAATTTTTAAAAAAAACATTTCGCCTGAGATGTTTTCAAAATTTTTTCCAAAACCCTCTCTTCAGTTTAATCTTGAATCCAGGAGATACCAACCTAAGATCCATATCTTTTCTTATCCTTTTGCTGAAACCATTCTATAGGTTATTCTTTAAGTGAATTTTAGGAGCCACACGATGGAAAGTATAAATTTAAGCGACCCCACGCCATTTACTTGGGCCACAAATGATTTTTCTCAAGTACCCTTCCGCGTTTACACAGATCCTGAAATTTATGAACGAGAGCAAAATTTTTTGTTCCAGGGTCGAACTTGGCATTTTCTGTGTCTAGAAGTCGAGTTACCAAACCAAGGCGACTACAAAATGACCCAAATCGGTGATGCCCCCATCATTGTAGTCAGGGATGAAAAGGGTGACATCAACGCACTAGTCAACCGTTGTGCCCATAAAGGATCGTTGGTTTGCTATAAGCCACGCGGCAACATCAAAGAGTTTGCATGTATATACCATAATTGGACCTATGATCTTCGTGGAAAACTTACCGGAGTGGCGTTTTCTCGAGGCGTAGGCGGCAAAGGCGGACTAACCCAAGAATTTAAACACAGCGAACATAATTTGGAAAAAATTAGAGTGGAAATTTGCCGGGGGCTAGTGATGGGAACATTTAGTGAAGAAACCCCCAGTTTTGCCCAATATATAGGACCCGAATTATTGGCCAGTATAGACCGGGTTTTTATCAAACCTCTTAAGGTACTCGGCTACCATAGCCAAATTCTCCCCAACAACTGGAAGCTTTATGTAGAAAACAACAAGGATTCGTATCATGCAAGCCTCCTACATGTTTTTCACAACACATTTGGTGTTGTGCGACCAACTATGGGTGGTGGAATAAAAATTAGCGAGAGCGGATGGCATCACTTAAGTTATACAGAGCGAACAGAAATTAAGGATGATGAAATAGGTAAAGAAAAAGTCCGTTCACTCAACGACCAATATAAACTTGCTGATTCATCAATGATGAGACACGAACTTGAACTTGGAGACACCATTACAAATTCAATTCAAACCGTTTTTCCGACTTTAGTTATCCAACAAATTTTAAACGCCTTGGCTGTCCGCCAGTTGATACCACGCGGGGTCAATAAAAGTGAACTACTTTGGACAGTTTTGGGTTTTGAAGACGACAGTGCGGAAATTAAAGAATTGAGGCTCAAGGTAAATAATCTAGTTGGGCCAGCAGGGTTTATTTCTATGGAGGATGGATGCGTTGGTGGGTTTATACAAAAAGCTGCGAAGGCAGATGTCGAAGCTAAAACCGTTCTCCCTATGGGAGGAACAACTATTGCGCCGAGCAAAGGTTCTCGAGTGACAGAAGCTGCCGTACGTGGATTTTGGAAGGGTTGGCGTGAATGCATGAAACTTTAAGGAGCAATGTATAATGTCGAGTATATCGAAAATCGACAAAAAATTACCAATACGCCTACGCATTGAGGCTTTAATAGCTGATTACATTCATTGTATTGATGAGGATCAATTGGAGGACTGGCCCGAATTTTTTACTGAGGACGCCCAATATCGAGTTTTTACACGTGAAAATTTTGACCTCAAACTTCCGGTTGCCCTTATTTACTGCGACGGTCGAGGCATGCTCAAAGATCGTATTTCCGCCTTACGGACGGCCAATATTTTTGAACCGCACGTTTATTGTCATCTGACAAGTGCAATTAAATTGTTAGAAAATGAAAATAAAATGCAACGTATACAATCAAATTTTACAGTCATTAGAACCATGTCAGAAGGAGATATGACAATTTTTGCTTGCGGCAAAACCTTTGACACAATTGTCGAAATAGATGGCGTGCTGAAATTTAAAAAGAGGGATATAATTCTCGACTCAAGACGAATCGACACACTTCTGGTTGTTCCCATTTAGGCTTTCCAGTGATTTATTCTTTAGGTTTGAGGACAATAGAAACTGAAAGCAATCAGTTTTATGTTGCGCCGAGTGCTAATTTGATTGGCAATGTGCGGCTTGGTAATCACGCAAGTATTTGGTGGAATGCGGTCTTACGTGCTGATAATGAACCCATTACGATAGGTAAACAAACCAATGTTCAAGACGGTTGCATCCTCCACACAGATCCTGGATTCCCAATTGAAATTGGTGCCAACGTATCAATAGGGCATTTGTGTATGTTGCATGGTTGTGTTATTGGCGATGGTAGCCTCGTTGGCATTGGAAGTATTATCTTAAACGGGGCTAAAGTTGGGAAAAACTGTTTGATAGGAGCCAATTCTTTAATCACAGAGGGTAAAATAATACCAGAAAACTCCTTAATCATGGGCTCTCCCGGCAAGGTTATTCGTCAGGTCAATGATAACGACCTCAGCCAAATGAGACACAATGTTCGAAGTTATGTAAAACGCTCAAAATTATATCATGAGACTTTAAAACCATCCAAAATATGATAAAACCTGCACTCAAGGATATTCCATCATGACCATAGATGCCCACGCCCATTGGCGCCCACCGGCACTCATTGAAGCACTGAGAGAAAGAAGACAAAAACCCCATATTCGGGAAAATAATTCGGGTGTGGATGTCTTGCTGGATGGAACTCGAGAAATACCCATAACAGAAGCCTTTGATGATATTGACATTCGACTCGCTGAAATGGACAAACATAGTATCAGCACCGGAATTTTATCTCTTTTAAGTGCTTTTACCTGGATTGAAAGATTGCCGCTAGATTCATCAATTCCCCTGGCAGAGTTATACAACAACGGCATGTCAGAAATTTGCAAAAGTCATGAAGGGCGTTTTGCTGCCTTTGCGTCTTTACCATTAGCCAATTTTAGTGCCGCTGCTTTGGAATTTGAACGTGCCCTTGGGCTTCCGGGCATCGTAGGTGCTCAAGTTCCAGGCAATGCTTTTCTTACCCTCAATGATGCAAACCAATTTAGCCCGATACTAGAAGTTGCCAACAAACATCGAGCAGTCATTTTTATTCATTTTGGTCCACGTCCTGGAGATAATTGGCCAAGGGTCCCTAAAAATACAGACAATTTACGTCGTCGAATTGGAACCCTTGATATGCAAGCAAGTTTGTCTTCCAACATGGTGACATTATGTATGACAGATTTCCTTAAACCCTACCCAAATGCCAAAATATTGATACACAATCTTGGTGGAAATATCCCATATGAAGTTGAACGAATGGATCACCGATCCCTTCTCGATACGCCAGAAGAGCTCCTTCCATCAAAACGTTTTTTTGAATCCAAAGTTTTTGTCGATTGTAATTCTCTAGGGCCCCGAGCAATTGAAGCAGGAGTTCGAGCCTATGGTGAAGACAGAATAGTATTTGGTACAGACGGGACGGAATTTGGTAGTGAATGGTCTAATAAAGCCGTTACAGATGCAAACATCGGGGATGTGGCTCGTTATAAAATTTTGCACCAAAATGCAGAAAATATGATTGGTGATTTGGTCCAATTAACCAGCCCCGCAGAAGCAGCTGAATAAACTTTAAGTCAGTCCAACTGTTTGTTTTCCTTTGAGAGTGCGGCAATTATACCTCGGAGGGTCCTCACTTCTTGATCAGTTAATTTGGCCCGGTTAAAAATATTGCGGATGTTACGTACCATCCTTGGCCGTTTTTCCTGTACACGGAGAAAGCCACTATCGTCTAATTCGTTTTCCAAATGATTGTAAAAAGCAATAATATCCTCCTGGCTGGCTGGAACTGCACCATACCCTTTTCTGCGGATTGTCTTTGGAAGCGATAAAGGAGCTGCTGTATACCATTCATAACCAACCAACAAGACAGACTGTGCAAGATTTAAGGAAGAAAACGAAGGGTTTGTTGGTAATGTTACCAAGGTGTCAGCTAAAGCGATTTCATCATTGTGTAAACCCGACCGCTCGGCACCAAACAAAACTCCACACTTTTCACCATTTAATATCGCCTTTCTCATTGTTAATGCCCAATCCCTTGGGCCTGCGACCTTTTTTATCATATCCCGTAAACGCGCTGTCGTCGCGCCAACGCGATGAAGATCAGAAATTGCCTCTTCCGTTTTCGCAAACTTTTTCGCATTTTTAATTACCGTGTGAGCACCGGAGGAAGCATTAATGGCTTTAGAACTCTCCCATTTACATTTTGGACGGACGAGTCTTAATTCCGTGAGACCAAAGTTCATCATGGCCCTTGCTACCATTCCGACATTCTCAGCCAATGAGGTTTCCACCAAAATGACTACTGGACCGTTAGTAGAAGTGTCCTTATGTGCATCGCGTTTGGTCGGTTTACAATCAACCATTTACCCTCCCAGCCCAGCGAACATCTGATTTTTACTGCTAAGCGCAATCCACTCCATCTCGATAGAGCTTGTAAGTTATGGCGTCGTGTAGAGCATTGTAGGAAGCATCGATGACATTGGCAGAGACCCCCACCGTTGACCACCGTTCGCCGTTATCATCAACACTTTCAATCATCACTCGAGTAATGGCTTCTGTGCCGGCGTTTGATGAAATAATTCTTACTTTATAATCTGTCAGTTTCATATCCGCTAGTTGAGGGTAAGCGGAATTTAAAGCCTTTCTTAATGCATTATCTAACGCGTTAACGGGCCCGTTACCCTCTGCAACTGTCATGAAAGTATTGTCTCCAATTTTGATTTTAATAGTGGCTTCAGAAAGTGTTATAAGTTCTCCTTTAGCATTCCAACGCCGTTCATCCATTACTCGGAAGCTTTGAAGGAGAAAATAATCTGGAACAAAATCAAGCGCCCGTCGTGCCAAAAGTTCAAAACTTGCCTCCGCTCCATCGTAGGCGTAACCATCATGTTCACGTTGTTTGACTTCTTCTAAAAGGCCTGAGACTTTTTTATCTTCAGCTTCGACATTAATTCCAATTTCCCGAAAACGGGCTAAAACATTAGATCGTCCAGCTTGATCAGAAACCACAACATTACGCTGATTCCCAACTTTTTCAGGTGCAATATGCTCATAAGTCTTTGGATCTTTTTCAATTGCGGATACGTGGAGACCACCCTTGTGCGCGAACGCACGGTCACCGACATAAGGAGCACTTGAATCCGGAGTTCGATTTAGGCGATCATCCAAAAATCTGGAAAGGCGGGTTAATCGACCAAAATCTTGGTCTTCCATGCTTAATTTATAACCCATCTTTAAAGCCAACGAAGGTATCAGGGTTATTAGGTTCGCGTTGCCACATCGTTCGCCGAGACCATTTAGGGTTCCCTGTACCTGACGAACACCAGCTCTAACTGCTGCGAGAGAATTCGACACAGCATTACCTGTGTCATCATGGCAATGAATACCGAGATTTTCACCGGGAACATGGGAAATAACCTTTTCAATAATTCCTTCTATTTCCTCGGGCAAGGTACCTCCATTGGTGTCACACAGGACAACCCAGCGTGCCCCCGCTTCATAAGCTGCCTTTACGCAGCTTACAGCAAAATCAGAATTTGATTTATAACCATCAAAAAAATGTTCAGCATCAAAAACGACCTCTTTTACTCGTGAATTTGCAATGGCAACACTGTCTTTTATCATTGCAATGTTTTCTTCAAGTTCTACACCCAATGCCACTTTTGCATGAAAATCCCAAGTCTTTCCGACGAGACACACAACTTCTGTTTTGGCGTTAAACACAGCGGTTAAACCAGGATCGTTTTCAGCGCTACGACCTAAACGACGGGTCATTCCAAAAGCACATAATTTTGCTCTTGAAAATGTGGGAGGCATTGCAAAAAAACTATCGTCAGTTGGATTTGCGCCTGGCCAGCCTCCTTCAACGTAGTCAATCCCTATTTGATCAAGTTCTGCAGCGATTGCTAATTTATCCGCTTGCGAAAAATCGACACCCTTTGTCTGGGCACCATCCCTCAAAGTAGAATCATAAATATAAACGCGTTTTTCACTCATTTAATTTCATTTGTTAAGTACGTTTCCAATTTGTTCCAGCCGCACCATCTTCTAAAACAATCCCAGCAGCTGCCAGCTTATCACGAATATTATCACTTTGGACAAAGTCCTTAGCAGCCCGTGCCTCAGCCCTTTGTTGGATTAGTTTTTCTATTTGTGCTTGTTCGAGTTCGTTTGCTTTACCTTTAAACCAAATTTCTGGATCCTGTTGTAACAAACCAAGCAACGAACCTCCCGAAAGAAGGGCGCTTTTTACCTCAGGCTCTTGCGGGAGTTTGTTTAATTGGGAAGCAAGCCCATGAAGCTCTGCTATAGCTTTTGGGGTATTAAGATCATCTTCCAAAGCGGAACGTACAGATTTTGCTTCTTGTCTAGAATTAGGTTCAGTATCTGATGCAACACGCAGTGCGTTGTATAACCGATCTAAAGAATTTTTTGCCTCTTCAATCGCTTTTAAGCTGAAATCAAGTGGTTGCCTATAATGCGCCTGCAACAAAGAATAACGGATCACTTCTCCCGTTGTCCTCTCCAACAGCTCGTTTACGGTGTAAAAGTTTCCCAATGATTTGGACATCTTTTCACCATCAACTGTTAAATAACCATTGTGCATCCAATACCTGACAAATGGTTTACCACCGTGGCTGCAAACAGATTGAGCGATTTCATTTTCGTGGTGCGGAAATATCAAATCTTGGCCACCACCGTGAATGTCAAATGTAATACCCAAATGAGCTTCGCTCATAGCGGAACATTCCAAGTGCCAACCCGGCCGCCCACGGCCCCACGGGCTTTCCCATCCCGGTTGCTCAGGAGTTGAGGGTTTCCATAAAACAAAATCGGTAGGGTTCTTTTTATACGGCGCTACCTCTACTCGAGCCCCCACAATCAGCTCTTCGGGAGAGTGACCAGAAAGTTTACCATAATCTGCCATAGACCCCACATCAAATAGGACATGTTGTTCCACCGCATACGCGTGTCCTTTTTTAATTAGGTTTTCAATCATGGATAACATTTGAGCAATATGTTCAGTCGCTAGCGGTTCGACGTCAGGTAGCAGAGAACCAAGTGCCAACATGTCTTTTTTAAACACTTCTAAATAACGTGATGTCAGAGTTTTAATTTCCTCGCCAGACTGACGCGAAGCCTCCAGAATTTTATCATCTATATCTGTAATATTTCTAACGTAAGTTACCCGTGGGTAAATTGTTTTCAGGAGACGATATAAAACATCGAAGACCACCACAGGCCTTGCATTCCCTATATGCGCGTAGTCGTAAACTGTTGGCCCACAAACATACATTTTGACATGACTTGGATCGACAGGAATAAAGTTTTCCTTAGCCCGTGAAAACGTGTTCGTAATTTTTAGAGTCACCTTAAAGCTCTCGAAAGGCGTCGGTTATTGGATAGCGCCGGTCACGTCCAAATGAACGCTGGGTAATTTTGACTCCTGGTGGAGCCTGACGACGCTTATATTCGGCCAACAAAAGCAGGCGCCAAATACGCTCCACTAAATCTTTTTTGTGACCAGCCGCAGTGGTTTCAATAACACCGAAATCTTTTTCAATTAAGCATTGTAGGACAGAGTCGAGTTCTTCGTAAGGTGGTAAAGTATCCTGATCCTTTTGATTTGGTTTGAGCTCAGCCGTTGGTGGCTTGGTTATGATACGTTCGGGAATAACCATCCCCGCTGGGCCTTTAGCGCCCATCGGGGGATTTGAATTCCGCCACCGCGAAAGAGAAAAAACTTTCATCTTGTATACATCTTTTAAAACTGAAAACCCTCCGCACATATCACCATAAAGAGTGGCATATCCTACTGACATTTCGGATTTATTACCGGTAGAAACCACCATAGACCCAGTTTTATTTGATAACCCCATCAATGTAATGCCACGTGCCCGAGCTTGAATATTTTCTTCGGTAGTATCAGGATTTGTGCCATTAAATAATGGCTTTAGCATCGTATCAAAGGCCTCCATAGCGGGCTTAATATCAACCGAATGGTATTTTACACCAAGAGCCCGCGCTGCATCAGCTGCATCCTCGAGGCTTTCATTTGAAGTATAGGGTGAAGGCATCATTACGCAAACAACCCTCTCAGCCCCTAACGCATCAACGGCGACGGCAGCTGTTAAGGCAGAATCTATTCCACCAGAAAGCCCAATTAAAACACCAGGAAAATGATTTTTCTCAACATAATCCCGCAAACCGAGCATCATCGCGGAATAAATACTAGAAAGACTTTCCTCAGGGGCGTTTGCCTCTCCTTGCGCACATTGCCATTCCTCTCCATCACGATACCAATCACAAACCAAATTCGCAGAAATCCAATCAGCGCATCGCACCTTCAGTGTCCTGTCTGAATTCAGAACAAAAGAACCTCCATCAAAAACAAGTTCATCCTGTCCTCCAACCTGATTTACATAAATTATAGGTAGCCCTGTCTCCCCCACTCTTGCAACGGCAAGATTGAGACGCTCCTCCCATTTGTCTAATGAATATGGAGATCCATTTAAAACAACCAAAATTTCAGCACCTGATTCTTTCAAACATTCAGACACCTCTTCATCCCACATATCCTCGCAAATCATCACACCGAGACGCACGTCTCTGAAATTTATTGGTCCTGGTAAAGGCCCGGGAACAAAAACCCGTTTTTCATCAAATACACCGTAGTTGGGCAGGTCATGTTTCTTTCGAACTGCAGCTACTTTACCTTCATCTAATAAAAGTGCCGCATTGTAGACATGATTATTTTCTACCCAGAGGGAACCGATAAGAAGTGCCGGTCCACCATCCTTTGTTTCTGCGGCCAACGCCTCAATTGCACTCATACATGATTTCTGAAAAGCGGGCCGAACCACAAGATCTTCGGGCGGGTAACCGGGAATAATTAGTTCACTAGCGACAACCAAATCCGCTCCTAATTTTGCAGCTTCCTTTCTTGCTGCGCTCACCAGACCAGCGTTCCCACCAACATTTCCAACGGTAGGATTTAACTGTGCTAGAACTATTGTTAGTTTATCTGTCATATCTAACAGGCATGCTTTTAATCATTATTCTAATCTTTGGAATTCTATACCCAATTGAATGAAAACATATGTAAAGACGCCAAAAAACTACGGTGTGCCTGTTATTTTGTCTATTTATTAGTTCTGCTTAACCATTTTTCGATTTTCTTGCGTCCTTGAGCATTTCTGCAATCAGAAAAGCCAATTCAAGAGCCTGGTCCGCGTTTAAACGGGGATCACAATGTGTATGGTAGCGATCTGCGAGTGCGGCTTCTGTAATCGCTTGAGCCCCTCCTACGCACTCTGTAACGTCTTGTCCGGTTAGTTCCAAATGGATACCCCCTAAATAAGTACCAATGGAGTTATGAATTGCAAAACAGCGTTCAACTTCTTCCCGCATTCGGTCAAAAGGACGCGTTTTATAACCGTTTTGTGATTTAATTGTATTCCCATGCATGGGATCACAAGACCAAACAACTGATTTTCCCTCACGTTTAACAGCCTTAATCAAATTAGGTAGTTTCGTTTCAATTTTTTCGCTGCCCATTCGGGTTATCAAGGTCAAACGCCCGGGCTCATTATCCGGATTGAGAGTGTCAATCACCCTTAATAAAGAATCCTCTTCCGTGGACGGACCGACTTTACAACCGACCGGATTTGCAACACCTCGCAAAAACTCAATGTGAGCTTCTTCTGGGTCTCGTGTCCGATCACCAATCCACAGCATATGAGCAGACGTGTCATACCAAACACCAGAGGTAGAATCGATACGTGTCATTGCCTCTTCATAATTAGGTAGTAGGGCTTCGTGCGATGTATAAAATTCAGTTTCACGTATTTGGGGAGCACTATTAGATGTAAGACCGCATGCAGCCATAAATGCTAAAGAATCATCTAGCCGTTCAGCTAAATCACTGTAACGTTCCCCAGCTGGACTATTTTGAACAAACCCCAAAGTCCAACGATTAACTTCATGTAAGTCAGCATAGCCCCCTTGCGCAAACGCTCTAAGCAAGTTCAATGTCGCAGCTGACTGGTTATAGGATCGGATCATCCGTTCTGGATCTGGAGTGCGAGCTGCTTTTGTGAAATCTATCCCATTTACAGAATCACCCCGATAACTTGGTAACTCAATATCCCCTTGTTTTTCAGTGGGCTCACTCCGGGGCTTAGCAAATTGACCAGCTAAGCGGCCCACCTTTACCACAGGGCAGTGGGCGGCAAAGGTAAGAACAACAGCCATTTGTAAAATTACTCGAAAAGTGTCTCTAATATTATCAGGGTGAAATTCGGCAAAACTCTCCGCACAATCACCGCCTTGCAAAAGAAATGCATGACCTTCTGCTACGTCCGCCAAGGCCGCTTTCAGCGTTCGAGCTTCACCAGCAAAAACAAGAGGTGGAAAACCTTTTAGGGTTTTTTCAACAGCATGTAGGGCAGTCTCATCAGTATAAACTGGTACCTGTTTAATATTTTTTGATCGCCAACTATCGGGCGTCCATTTCGAAGCCATTAAACTAACTCCCCATCTTTTCCAAATTCAACCAACCGCAAATTCATCCATTTGTTCCGTTACACTCATTCTTTGTCCAATCAACCTAAGCCAAAAATATAGTAATTTATAATTTGTTTAATTAAAGATCGCCAGATTTAAGGTACGGAAGGCATGCCTATACGCCCTTTACACACACTTTTCCAGTGAAAGATTAAGAACGTGGGCCAGAAATTTCTGACTTAACAAAATAAGGAGCCGAGTAAGAATTTATTAATGGAAGGTTTTAGAGACTTAATCTCAAATTTCTTTATTTTCAGGCCTAATGTTGAGAACTTTCAAAATCATTAAGCATTTGACTTAATGTATTAATAAAGTTCCATGCGTTTTTTATAGTCCGCGTTGTAACGTTCTACATAATCTTGATCGCCAGAATCCCGAAAAGCAGCAAAACTGCCAATCGTGGGGAGTTCCTTTTCCCCATTATCAGCCGCCGCTTTCCATAGTTTCGCCCTTACAAAAGCTTTAGGACAATGGTGAAAAGCCTCTTCAACGGTAACAATGATTACTGAGCGTGGTGTTTTCCCCCCAACCAAAAACCTTTCAAGGAGCGAGGGGTTAACGCTAATTTTTGCGGAACCGTTAACCCGAAAAGTTGTATCTGAACCAGGTATAAAGAAGATAAGTCCGATTTTGGGGTTAATAATTAAATTTTTCATTCCATCAATGCGGTTATTCCCTGGCCGGTCAGGGATTAATATAGTTTTATCGTCCAAAATTTGTACGAAACCCGGCGCATCCCCCTTGGGAGAACAATCAATTCCATCCTTATTTGCAGTTGCCATAATAAGAAAAGAAGACTGTTCAATAAATTCATAAGCAGGTTGGATCAAAAACTCCTTTTGTTTGGTTATCGTGTTTTCTGTGGGCTCGTCGTAAATTTTTTTAAGCTCTTCAAGGGTTTTAATCGTATCGAGGGTTGTTAAGTCGATGTAGTCCATGATTTATCCCCAAATTTAACGAGATGCGTTACAATTAAAGGCTATTTTCTCAAAAACCGCTAGTAGTTTTACCAATACAAATTTTCTTTAAATCCTTTTTAACCTGTTAAGTAAAAAGGCAGCTTTTTTACTCATTCCTTTTTGTAAAAATTTTTAGTACAAATTGTCTCCGCCATTTACGACAATACATTGCCCAGTGACAAAGTCACTGTCATTAGAAGCAAGAAAAACTAAAGTACCAACCAAATCCTCAGGCACTTGAATTCGGGGAATTGCGCGAGCGGCGACCGCGCGATCAAACCTGGATGGGTGATATCCTTCTTCCGCTTGCATGACATCAGTGGAGGTAAGCCCAGGTGCAATTGAATTTACACAAATCCCATCTCCTCCCAACTCTTTCGCAATCGCTCGAGTAAAGGCCATCACACCTCCTTTTGAAGACACATAATGAGCAAAACGGGTAGTCCCTTTCATTAGAGTATCAGAAGCAATATTTATAATTTTTCCTTTTTTTTGTTTTTTCATTATTGGAGTTACAGCGCGGGCACATAAAAAAACACCTCGTAGGTTAACCTCCATAACCTGGTCCCACTCTTTCACCGGTATTTCTTCAAAAGGTTTGCGATCTAAAGAAGCAAAAACTGCAGCATTATTAACTAAAACGTCTATCCTTCCGTAACGGTCCATGACGGTTTCAACAAGGCGGTTTACGTCATTTTCTTTGCTCACATCGCAACGTTTCGCCATGACCTCTATCTCGGCTACATTTTTTTCAACCATAGCCTTTGTTTTTTCACAATTTTTCACATCCACAATGACAACGTGCGCTCCCTCTTTTGCAAACGCTTGGGCGTAAACTGCCCCAATACCCTGAGCTGCCCCCGTAACGATTGTTACCTTATTTTTTAACCGCATTACGTCCACCTCTTCCAAAATACTTAGCCGCGTCAATTAGTAAGATACAGGTTGCCGCATCGTAACAAATTCTTCCGCCGCGGTTGGATGTATAGCGATGGTTGAATCAAACTGCGCCTTCGTTACTCCAGCTTTAATCGCTATTCCAATACCTTGGATAATTTCACCAGCTTCGGGCCCAACCATATGGCAGCCAACCACACGGTCAGATGTTTTATCTACAATCAGCTTCATCAGCGTTTGTTCATCCCGTTTGGTAAGGGTATGAAGCAAAGGTTTAAATCTAGAACAATAAATTTTGACATCGTCAAACCTGTTACGTGCCTGGTCTTCGTTCAAACCTACAGTGCCAATATTCGGATGGCTAAAAACAGCCGTCGGTATATTCGAGTAATCCAATGACAAAGATGTTCCATTAAACAAATTTGATGATAGAACCATCGCCTCAGCGATCGCAACTGGAGTTAACTGAAAGCGATCGATCACGTCCCCTAACGCATAAATGTTTGGAACTGAGGTTTGAAAACTATCATTTACGTCAATTGAGCCATCATTTTTTAATTTTACACCTACTTCTTCCAAACCCAAATTTCCAGTATTTGGGACCCGGCCTGTCGCGTACATCACCACATCCGCATTAATTTTAGACCCATCTTGAAGTTCAACTCTAAAACCATCGAGAGTTTTTGTGATCGAATCCACATTCGAGTTAAAACGGAGATCAACACCTTGTTTCACCATTTCCTGTGCCAAATGAGTGCGAAGATCATGATCAAAACCTCTCAGAAATAAGTCACTGCGGTAGAGTTGTGTCACTTGGGAGCCATAACCGTGAAAAATTCCGGTAAATTCAACAGCAATATAGCCACCGCCAACGATTATCACGCGCTCAGGTAATTTTTCTAAATAGAAGGCCTCGTTGGAAGTAATTGCATGCTCTCTACCAACAAAATTAGGGAGGAGCGGCCAACTCCCTGTAGCGACAAGGATTTTATCTGCGGTGACCCTTTTTTCTCCCAAATCAAGCGTGTGATTATCTTTTAAAACTGCCCTGGTTTCATAAATGCAAACCTTATTATCGTTTAAAATTTTTTGGTATATAGTATTAAGGCGCTTAATTTCAGTATTTTTGTTATTGATTAAACGCTTCCAGTTAAGAGAACTACTTCCAACATCCCAACCATATGCAGCAGCATCTTCAAGTGCCGCTGCGTAGTGCGATCCATAGGCAAAAAGCTTTTTGGGTATACACCCCACATTAACACAAGTGCCTCCAAGGTATCTTTCTTCAGCTATTCCAACCCTTGCCCCGTAAGAAGCAGACATTCTGGCACAACGGACACCTCCAGAACCCGCACCAACAACAAAAAAATCATAATCATAATCAGACATGAGCTATCCTAACCATTAGGTCAAATATGTTCCGCCCGGAGGAAGCAGAAGAAAAATAAAAGGAAATAAATTTATTTGTCGATTCCACCCATTAAGGCGTATTTGATTTCAACAAAGTCATCAATGCCGTATTTGGAACCCTCACGACCTATCCCTGATTCTTTAACGCCACCAAAAGGCGCTATTTCTGTGGAAATAATTCCTTCATTAATCCCGACAATGCCATATTCAAGGCCCTCCATTACACGCCAAATCCGACCAATATCACGGCTGTAAAAATAAGATGCGAGACCGAATTCGGTTGCATTAGCCATACCTATGACCTCTTCCTCTGTTTTAAATGGAAATAAAGGTGCCAATGGGCCAAATGTTTCTTCGCGTGCGATTTTCATTTCCTGATTTACGTTCGTAAGGATAGTAGGCTCAAAAAATGTACCTCCAAGTTGGTGACGGTTCCCTCCTATTACTACCTCCGCCCCTTTTTCCATGGCATCCTTAATATGCTCCTCCACCTTTTCAACAGCCGCCATTTCAATTAAGGGACCTTGGTGCGTTTCCCCTTTCAAACCATCTCCTACCTTCAACTTTGAAACGGCCTCGCCAAGCAGTGTAGCAAATTCGTCATACACACCCTCTTGAGCATAGATTCGGTTGGCACAAACACAAGTCTGACCGGTGTTTCGAAACTTGGAAGCCATAGCACCAGCAACAGCAGCCTCAAGATCGGCGTCATCAAAAACTATAAATGGAGCATTTCCACCTAATTCCATCGATACTTTTTTCACGGTCCCAGCGCATTGTTCCATTAAAAGTTTTCCAATTTCAGTTGAACCGGTAAAAGTCAACTTTCGTACAATAGTATTCGACGTGATCTCATTTCCAATATTTTTCGACGCCCCAGTGACGACGTTAAAAACTCCCTTCGGTAACCCCGCCCGTTCCGCTAGTTCGGCTTGCGCCAACGCTGAAAAAGGGGTCATTGATGCTGGCTTTAGAACCATTGTACAACCTGCCGCTAACGCCGGTCCGGATTTCCGCGTAATCATCGCAGCAGGAAAATTCCAAGGGGTGATTGCAGCAACAACACCGATGGGTTCCTTAACCACCAGAACACGCTTGTCTGGTGCGAAGGTTGGTATGGTGTCCCCGTATAAACGTTTGCCCTCTTCCGCAAACCACTCAATGAACGAGGCCGCATAAAGCACCTCTCCCATAGACTCGGCCATAGGTTTTCCTTGTTCCGCTGTCATGATAGTAGCCAAATCTTTTTGATGCTTTAGCATCAACTCATACCACCTTCGAAGTATTACAGCACGTTCCTTAGCCGTTTTAGCTCGCCAAGCTGGAAGTGCTAAATTTGCCCCTTCGATGGCGCGCCTTGTTTCAGCGGCTCCCATTTTTGGCACCACACCCAGCAACTCACCGGTGGCTTTGTTGGTAACCGGCATGGTTTCACCATTATCAGCACCTACCCATTCACCATTTATGTAACAATGCTTTCGTACAAGCTTTGAGTCATTTATTGGCATGGTTAAATCGCGTGGCATCGTATTCCCCTATCTAGTTGGTTATACATCAACATAAATTTTATAGAGTCAATTTGGTCGTAATGAGTATAGGTTGCTAAAGCATTTCGGTTAACTATCAAAACAAACATTTTAATTATTGTCACTCTCTAGACCTGCAACCTGACGACGACCTTCTTTTTTTGACCACATCCAGAAAACGAGGCCCAAACCTGCTCCCAATGCAATCGTGAATTGCAAACCAAAGAAGGTTGCAATCCACCCCATAATCAAGGCCCCTACAGCGGGCATACCCCAGTTAAATAAAACAAATAAACTAACGGCTCTAGCTTGCATGTGACTTGTAGTAGCATTTTGTATTAACGTCTGCGCACTAACCCCAGAAACCATCATAAAAAACCCTATACCTGCAAGAAATGCCATAGCCAAAACAATTTGGCTACATAGGGTAAAGCCTATTAACAAAAGTGAGGTCACGGCAAATGAACTAGATACAAGACGTGTTAACCCCTCCGTTCTCCCGCGGTGGGCCAACCAGAGCGAGGCAAACAAAGCGCCGGCACCAATCGAAGATAAAATCATAGCTAGGCCATCGGGCCCACGACCGAATACCATTGCGGCATAACCCGGAGCCATCTCCATAAACGGTCTAATTAAAAGTCCAGTGGCTGCCAATACAAACATTAAAAAACGGAGGCCTGAGTGGTTCCAGACATAAAGAATACCGTCCCGCATATCCCGAATTATTTTTTGAGGGACATGGGTTTTTGAAGCTTCTCCCTGTGGTTTTAAAAAAAACATAATAAGATAAAATTGAATAAAAGTGAGTGTTGCAACCGCAAAAACCAGATCCGCTTCTACAAATAACAACAACCCCCCACCAACGGCGGGCCCAACCACACGACAAGCGTTAAAGGTAGCTGAGTTTAAGGCAACAGCTGCAGATAACTCGTCTTTATTAACCAAGAATTTTACTATCGAAATGCGAGGCGGGGTAGCCATAGCTTCAATGAAGCCATGCAAAATGGTGAGAATTAGTAAGAGGCCAATTGAAAGAATACCAGCAAAAATGAGTACCGAAAAACAAATCGACACGAGTATAAGCCAAAGCTGCATTACCTTCATTACTCGTAAATACCCAACCCGATCTGAAATCGCGCCGGAAAATATCGACAAGGCTACCATTGGGAAGACATCAGCAAATGCAATGACCCCAAGCCAAAAGGTAGATTTAGTTAATTCCCAAGTCAGCCAAGCAACAGCAGTACGATAAATCCATCGCCCAGTGGTTGAGAGCCCATTTGAAATCCAAAATAATCTATATTGTGGATTTGAAACTGCACGTCCTATGCCCCCAAGTAAAAACTCGAAATTCATATTATTTACTAACTTCATCCTGTTTTTGGAGGACAAGTTGTTTCAAAGTATTCGTTGAGGTGCGCATGGGATCGATGTCATCGCGCCGTTGACGAGCAAGCGGAGAGCTACTTATAAATTTAAATAAATCTGCTGCCCCTTGATGTATTTGCGGTGTTAAACCAATACTTTCAAAGGTCTCCGCTACCTGTTCCATCTCACCAACATAACGTTCAGCAAGGGTGGGTAAACGTATAATAGCTTCATCTAATTTTTCCACATTACCTGCCTGACTTTTGGGTAAACGTTCCCGCAGAAAATCTGTAAACCCAAAATGTTCCGCCGCCAGCATTACGGAGGTGTAAAGTGCAAATGCGCCTTTATTGAATGCACCATTACAAATTTTTATTGCCGAACCCTGTCCAATTTGGGGCCCAATAAGCTTTATAAACATGCCCTTGCCATCCAACTCATCCAATAATGAAGCGTGGGGTCCGGAGGTACAAAAAATTGGAAAATTATTTTGCGTCGTAGGAGCGCCCCCAATGATTCCAACATCTATAAAAATGCCGCCCGCACCCTCTATCATTTCTTTTAATTTTAGTGCTGTTGCCGGGGATGTTGCATTACAGTCCACAAAGGGTAATTTTTTTTTGATCTTATAAATTAATTTTTCTACTTTTTTTGCAACAATTACTGCTTTTCCCGGATCCAAAATAGACAAAATTAAATCAGCCTCACTTACCATTTTTTCTAGAGGCCCAACATCAAGAAAGCCCGCTTCACGAGCCTTGAGCTGGGTATACTCAGACCTCTCATCGAGACACGAAATAACTCTGTAACCAGCTTTATTTAACTGGCCACCAACGGCACTACCCATATTCCCCGGGCTCAAAATAGCGATTGTAGAAAATCCCATTTTGTTATCTCCCACTTTGAAATCTTGTTAAAAATTCAGAAACCTGATTTTAGGTACCAAGAAAATTTTCTCTTCCCCTGAAGAAAAATTGAAATTTTCCGGAAGGTATAAACTCTATAATTTATAACTTGAATTACCGGAATACCTTTATTGTTTTTCCAAGAAACTTCGGAATTTTAATTTGGCGAAATGAGTCTCCCGTCTTTATCCAGGTATTTTTGCCAAACATATTTTGCTTCAAATCCCAGTGTTTTTTTGGCCAGACTGCAATCCAGCCCTCCCCACATTCCTGAAAAGCCTTCTCTAATTTTAGTTTCCGGTAAATACCTTTGAATAAGTTCGGCAGTCGGTTCAGGATATCGGCTTGTAACCGTACTAATATTTAATATTTGGTGGCCAACAATATTGGCTTCAACCGCAAGTAGGCACGCAATTGCAGCGTCTCTTACATCGATGTAACTCCAAAACGTTCCTATTTTATCTCCGGGATTTAACCAACGTTCGGGAAGCGTTTTATAGGTCAAATCAAAGTTGACCCCACTCAGCCGAAGGCTAACCGCTGTCAAGGGGTTGCCCGTTGTAAATGAGTCTGCCAATTGTTCGCCAAAGACCTTTGACAGCCCATATGGATCTTGAGGTTTACATGGGTATTTTTCATCTAGAGGTAAATAATCAGGTGCCCACATTTTTGGTGCATAGACGAAACCGTAAGCTGCTACACTTGAAGCCAATACAACGCGCCGTACCCCCATATCCACAGCAGCTTTCAGAATATTATAACTACTGGTGGTATTATTATTAAATGTTTCACAGTCTGAAACTAAATTTGGTGCCTGAAACGCTGCTAAATGTATGACAGCGTCTGCATTTTTCAATGCTTGAAATATATCACCCGGATTTTTCAGATCACAAACCCACGACTCACAAACTTTTTGTTCTGGGGCAACGACATCTAAACTTAGCACTTCATAGCCGGCGGCTATCAACTCTCGTATAGTATACACTCCGAGCCGACCACTTCCCCCTGTAACAACAATTTTTTTCGCTTTTCCAGGCATACCTTGTCGTACAATTTCAAAATTTATTTAAGGCCACTCACGCTAGTTTGGTTTAACGCTCTCACTCCAACAAAGGAATCTAACTTAACCAAACCTTCAGCATTTTCGTCTAAATAAAGACCCTTCGGGTTTCCACCATCCCATACTGATTTGATTGCCTCTCTTACAATTTTACGCAGCATGATGATACCCCTATCAGATGTTCCAAGACGCTCTTGACGCAAACCAACTAGGTCTTGAGTACCCTGAGTAACTTTATCTTCTAACCTTACATTACCCCTAAACGGCATCAAAGGACGCGTATCATAGGGTTTGACCTTTTCCATGGGTATTTCCCTTGTACGGAGTTCTGCAAGTTTTTCAAATATTTTCGGGTCTGGACCCGTGTAATAATCTACGGTGAAAAGCATAAAACTGTTTTCATCATTTGGGGTAAGAAACATTAAGTGTTCGTAACGAGATCCAACCTCTAGCAGAATTTCCGGGCTCACTTTTGCGTGAACAAATTCTGTATCACCCACTTGCAGAATACTGGGCAACCCCAAGCTCATTTCATCAACAAACTCCGTACCCGGTTTAGGACCTGGCTTAGACATTACCATTTTCATCCCATAGGGGGTCTCCACAGGCTTGTAGTCAGGAGGGTCCTTCAAATTGAAAAATTGATCGCCCCAAGTCTGAGCACCATAACCACTCATAGTATGGAGAATCCAAACATGACACGGGTCTGCACTATTCTCATAAAAATTAAACCAGTTGTAGTTAAAATACCGAGTGCTCTCTATGTGACGTTGGCCGCCGTGATCTACCAGAGGAGAATAATTTGGAAGCGGTGGTGGATCGTTCGATTTAGGGCCCATATAAGCAAAAATGAGACCACTTTTTTCCCTTACGGGATACGCTGTTTGTTTGATTTTAGCACAAAAGTCTTTGCCATCTGGTTCAGACGGTTGTTCCAAGCAACTGCCTGATACATCGTAAAGCCATCCATGATAGGGGCAACGAATACCCCGCTCTTCGATATCACCATACTCGAGGGAGGAACCACGGTGTGAACAATATTTCCCAAGGAGCCCTAATTTTCCTTGACGATCCCGAAATAATACTAATTCCTCACCCAAAACACGCACTGATTGCGGTACATCAAATAACTCCGAAGAAGTCCCAACGACTAGCCAATACCGTCGTAACCACTCCCCGCCAGGGGTGCCTTTCGCAACTAAGGGTATATCCTTATTCAAAATTTTCGTTGGTCGTTTACTCAACAAAACCACCTCGTTTAAGGTCCCGGTACATTGTCTCACGCGCTGCTTGGGGCAATGGTTTTGCTTCCCACTTTGGAAACTTTTTTATTGGTATCCCTCGCATACGAAACGTCTCGGCAACTGTTGCTCTTCCATAAAGTTTGATATTCCTGATAACAATTTGGGCCACAGCATTTACCCTTCGCTGCAAAGCAACGGCATCATGATATTTCTCCTGCTCTAACGTTTTCCAAAGCTCAACACATAATTCGGGTACAAAGCTTGTAGGGGGGTTGATCATCCCTGCTACTCCAAAAGGTACGAGACCAAAAATATCGGCATTGCCTGTAAAAACGGACACATCTTCGGGAAATAATTTGATGTAATCCAGCATTGCCCCAGCGCCATAAGCTACTTTAATTCCCTTGATCGTAGGAATTTTTTCTTTCATTTTTTGGCCAAGTTGAGGAGAAATTGATATTCCCGAGTATTTTGGATTTTCATAAATAAAAATAGGGAGGTTAGTGGTCTCAGCGACTGCACTAAAATGGGCCAGAATTTCAAACTCTGAGTGGTCACTGTAGTAATACGGAGGAATAACACCGATTGCTTTAGCTTCTTTTTCGTCTGCATGTTGGGCCAACTCTATCGTGCTCGACGTATCCGCCGTTCCCACGTGGACAATGACAGGCACCTTTCCTGCAGCTTGGCTTATAACAATTTCTGCTGCCCGTTTGCGTTCGGCAATCGACATCACAGGCCCCTGGCCTGAAGACCCCAGTGCAAAAAGCCCCTGCACTGAAGCATTTAAATAAAAGTCGACCAATTTCCTTAGAATTGGTTCATCTACCATTCCTTTTTCATCGAAAGGTGTAATTACCGGAATTAAAATTCCCTTTAACAAAAAATTACTCCCCGCCATTTTGTTTCTACAAATTTAGACCATTCAGACCAAAACAAGGGATCTTAAATGAAAATTAATTTAACAAAAAATAGGCTTTGCTACGTTAGTAAAATTTAAACGGTGATTAGAGCTTCCATCAATATTTCAGTCAAGTTTACCCTTTGCCAAAAACAAACGTGAATTTGGGAATACCGAAACCATTACGTATGCTAAATCGGGCATATCCAATAAAACTAAAACACTCAAAACATAAATAATCTCATTTGATACAAATGGAAGTGTGTTAAAGTAAAAATTAAAGGGTTTCAAAGCATTCACTAAAGAAGTTTACCCAAATTTTGGTTCAAAATCAGTGCAAAAAAAGGGGATCCAAACCGAAAATGGAAAATCAAAAAAAAATCAAAATTGGTTTTGTAACCCCTGTTTCAGCTAACAGTAGACATTTTGCACCATTCCAAGCGCTCATTCCTGAGCATGTTGAAATGGAATTGGAGGGATTGAATATTGTAGGAAAAACCCTCGAAAGTCTTCGTGGGACAGGACAAATGGTAGCAGAAAAATCGGCGGAATTGGCTAAAAAACGGGGATGGCAGGGCGTTATTGTTAGCGGTGCACCGGTGGAGGTGCTAAACCCTGGTCTTTTAGAACTGTTAAAGGCGATAATAGAAGTTCCAGTGACAACAGCCCTAGATTCCTGCGTACACGCACTGAAAGCGTTTCACGTTCAAAGGGTGTTACTTCTCACGCCATTTGTTGAATCAATGAACGTTCTAATTAGGGACTACCTTCACGCCCAAAGTTTGATGGCCTACTCCCCATCTAACACCTTTAAAGACTATAAAGATGCTATCGTCGTAGAACCGGGGGCTGTTTATGATCTTGCCCAAACCGCCTTTGACAATCAAAATGACGTTGACGCTTTATACTTTCAGGGAGCCGTCCTAGACCCTTTAAAGATCCTTGAAAAACTTGAGACGGACCTTTTAAAACCGGTCGTGGCAAGTAACCCTGGTATGCTTTGGTATATTCTTTCATTGTTAGGTGTCCAATGCACAATTCCTGGTTACGGGCAATTACTTCGGCAATGGCCCCCATTTCAATAGGGTTATTAAGAGGTCAAATTTAAAATTTAGATTTGTCCATTTAGTGTACCTCGAGATTGATGCATTGATTTCTGATGTTTGGGTTTAATTGGAAGTACAAAAATATTAGACGTATAACGTCGAGCCATTTTCTTTAAGCCATTGGCGTGATTCTTTATAAGACAAAAAGGAATTCTCTACAGTTCTCCAAAATTCAGGAGAGTGGTTTTGATGGAGCAAATGGCAAAGTTCATGGATAATGACATAATCAACTATTCGTTTAGGTGCGAGGACTATCTTCCAATTGTAGATGATTTCACCCTTTATTGAACAAGAACCCCACCGTGATTTATATTCTTTGACGGAAATTGATTTAGGGTGAAGACGAAGTTTTCGGGCGTATTTTTTGGTTTTGTCTCTTAAAATTTTTTCTGCGTGACTTTTATACCACAGAACAATTCTGCTTTTTACAAAATTTAGTTTTTGGTCATTTTTAAGATTGGAGGACACCCCTAAAACCAACTCGCCCCTCTTAAGTCTGGCCTCACCAATACCGTTTTCTAGTAATTTCAGTCTGTAACTTTTTCCAAGATAAGAAAAAGTTTCTCCATTCACATATTCCTTTGGTTTAAGAGGGTAAATCTTTTCTTGAAGTCTAATTTTTTTTCGTATCCAGGGTGTCTTTTTCAAAATTATGGCGTTTATGTTTTTTTGAGATAACCGCTTAGGAACGACAATACGCACTTTCCCCTTGTCAATTTTAATACTGAAGGTTTTTCTCCTATCGGTCCGAATAATTTCTATCGGAAACTCTAAGTCGTTATTTGTTTTCAACTGGTTTCTAGCCATCCATTCTAAAGAAAACCAACTTTAAAAATCGAAAAAGTTTAAATGCGGTTTCTTCTTAAATTTAATTTCTTTCCAATTCTGCACTTAGAGCATTTGTCCACCAGGCAAATGAGGAAAAGCGCTGTGTTCATGTGGGTGTCGGACGGGTATCGTTTTAGTTACATATGTTCCATCTATTTCTTCCAATTTAGTAACCCCAATTAAACCCATGGTAACTTGAATTTCTGTTTCAAGCATTTCAAGGCAAGCCGTTAAGCCGTCAGCGCCTCCTGCACTTAACGCCCAGGCCTGCAAACGCCCTATTCCAACTGCTTTTGCACCAAGGGCTATCCCTTTGATTACATCAGTACCACGCGTAAAACCCCCATCTATGACAATTTCTGCTTTGCCATCTACTGCGGCCACAATTTCAGGAAGGGTGTCTATATTTCCGAGAACATAATCAAGCTGTCGTCCCCCATGATTGGAAATATAAACAACGTCCACGCCGTGTTCTACCGCTAGTGCTGCATCTTCAGCTTTTTGTATACCTTTTACAATAAAGGGAATGTTGCCAATTTCGTCCTGAATCATTTTAACCGTGTCCCAGGTAACACCTTTTTGAAAATCTCGGGCCGGAACGCGACGCTGAGCGATTAAAGAAGGATGAAGCCGTTCTCTATTTCCATAGAATGCGGAATCAACGGTCAAGGCTACACCCCGGTATCCCGCTTTAACCACTCGTTTTGCTAACTTTTTGATCCAATCATTGTCTCCACGAACGTAGATTTGGAAAATCTTTGGGTGAGAGCTATTCGCGGCTACCTCTTCAAGGCTGGGTTGGCAAACTGTAGACAAAAAATTTATACAACCAAATTTTTCTGCCGCATCATCGACATCCAAACCTCCGTTAGATGAGAATCTTTCAATGCCACCCAAGGGTGCCAGAAGTACAGGAATTCGAAGATCAGCACCGAGAAAATTAGTTGAGGCATCAGTTTCGCGTACATCCCTTAACACGCTCGGTCGAAAAGCCAGACAATCTAACGCTTGACGGTTTCGTCGTAAACTAGTCTCAGATTCAGCAGCACCATTGATGTAGTCCCACTCGTCAGCACTCAATTTTCGTTTGGCCATAACGATCATTTCATGCATAGTCGCAAAGCTAACGGCCATACCCTATCTCCTTGCATTTTTATTTTTTGATTTAGCTTTCAAAACTTTTTTAATTTTTAAATTTCGTGTGCCCGAACACGAACTTCCATACGCCCTATTTTTTCAAAATCAGCAACTAAAATATCTCCAGGTACTACTGGCTCAAAACCTAAAGGAGACCCAGCCATTATGATATCACCGGGATAAAGCGTATAAAAATTAGAAGCATGAGATATTATTTGTTTAATGCCAAAAGCCATTTGGTTTGTGTTTGAATTTTGTAACGCTTTCCCATTCAACGAAAGAGATATGCCTATATTGTCAGGGTCATCAATTTCATCTGAGGTAACGATCCAGGGACCTAACACAGCGTAACCATCAATGGATTTTCGGGAGCTTGCACTTTCCGCACCCCGCAATGTCATATCCATTCCGATACAGTAACCACCAACGTAATCTAATGCGTTCGACTCCGAAATATTGGTTCCCGTACGACCAATTATGATTGTAAATTCTGCCTCTGGATCGTTTCGACGATCTAAAAATCTAAGAGCTACCCCTTCTGAAGGCCCAACTAAGGCACTATTTGCCTTGATAAACATTCTAACTGGATCGCTATCGCTGCGAGAGGTCCCAACAGGAACCCCAGGACCAAAATCAAGCTTTTCTAAATCTCTATTTTTGCGATTACCAGCAATGCCAATAATTTTACTTGGATTTGCAACAGGGCTTAAAAGTTTTACATTTTCTAATTCATAGCGATCACCGTTTTCCGCCATAGCTTTGGCTGATTTTTGAATGGTTTTCCAATTACGTATCAGGTGATCTCCCATAGGGCATGGCCAATTAAGAGGGGGCAATGTATCAAGAGCGCTACTTACATCAATTATTGTTGTTCCATCTAACAAACCAAGTTGGTTGTTATTAAATCGGCAAATCTTCATACTGGGTTCTCCAATTTAAACTTTAACATGACTTCAAATGATCTTCTGAACGTACTTTTCTGCTCCCAAAAATCCGATCCAATAAGTCAACGAAGTTGCAAACTTTAAACGATACCACTGGGAAAGGGTTCTATGATAGGTTCTTGGTTCTCGTAAACTGAAGTAAGGTTCTAGCAGTAAAAAACACATTTTATACTATGTTTAGCTCTCTAGAATTGACCTCCTATCCAATAAAATTGGATAATTAATGCCTAATTTTAAAGCAGGAAAGATTTATGGCGACAAGAGTACAACAACATAGTGAAATAAAAATAAAAAAACTTCACCCGAAAATTGGTGCGGAAGTCACTGGGTTTGACCTCCGTTTGCCACTTGACGATGAAATTATTCAGATAATAAAAGAAGCGTGGTACAAACACACAGTATTGTTATTCCGTAACCAACAGCTTTCCGAGGACGAACAACTTCGCTTTGCATCTTTATTTGGTCCAATCGCTGATCGTGTACAACCTCCACGAAACAAAAATTATAGTGATGCCGCCGATTGGGGGAAATTAATGTTGGTGACAGATCACGTTAGTGAAGATGGAAAACCTCTCGGATCCCTTGGCCATGGGGAAATGACTTTTCATACAGACAAATGCTATAGAGAACGACCTCATCACGCTTCGTTTTTATATGGTATCGAAATCCCCGATACGGGTGGAAATACAAAATTCGCTAGCCTTTACGCAGCCTATAACTCTATGCCACAAAATTTAAAAAAACGCCTAAAAAATGCATTTGTAATGCAGGGACACCAATACGGAGGATATGGTCGTTTGGATTTGGACGTTGATTTAGCTGACATACATCATTTTAGACAACCAATGATTGTCAAAAATCCTGGTTCTGGTATGCCCGCACTTTATATTTCTCGCTTAAATACAATGTGGATTGAGGGTTTTGATAGAGGGGAAAGTGAAGCTCTGCTTGAGCCATTGTTTGACCTCACGGAAGACCCCAAGAACATGTATGAACATGTTTGGAGACAAGGTGATTTACTAATGTGGGACAATTTAGCTTGTTTACACGCTCGCACAGATTGGCCTAAGGACCAGAAAAGGGCATTGCGACGTTGCACGACAGAAGGGGAACGCCTTTGGTAAAAAATTAATAACTAAAGTTGAGGTCTTTTCACGTTATGTCTAATTTACGAAATGCTTGCACGTCAGAACGACAAGCGGCGATCAATGTAAAAATATCTGCACCCCCGAGAATAAATCGAGCTCCCATATTAACAATTTTTTGTAGCAATTCCGGGTAATTGTGGATGCTAATACCACCAATTGCTAAATGCTTATTATTTTTTTTGCAAGCTTCAGCTGTTAATTGATACGCATTAATCACATCAACGTGATCAAGCTGTCCATGGATACCCATCGTTGCACACAAGTCATTAGTACCAATCATTACCTGATCAATACCCTCCACCGACGCAATGGCGTCAACATTTTTTATTGCCTCTGGTGTCTCCAACATAACGGTTAACAGAGTGTTTTCGTTCAGGAGTGATGTAGACTCTGTGGCGGGCATGCCCATGTACCCCAGTTGTGGCATAAGACCAGAGACAGAGCGATGGCCGATCGGCGGGAACTTACAATTTAGAACGCATTTTCTTGCCTGATCTACAGTGTCAACGTGGGGTACAATCACGCCCATTGCACCGCAATCGAGTACTCGGGCAGCATGATGATGTTCGTGCCCAGGCACCCGGACAAGGGGCGTGACGCCAGCATCCAGCGCAGCTGTACAAATTTGTGAGGCACTTTCGGTAGTAATTGGGCTGTGCTCCATGTCCACAAACAAAGCATCGAAGCCTGCAGCTCGTGCTATCCTGGCGATATCAGCAGTCCGGCCAAGCCGCACACCCATACACAATACCAAATTTCCTGATTCAAGCCTTAGCTTTGCGTGATTTGGAATAGGGCCGTATGGATCTTCATTCATTCTTTTTTCCTAATTTGTAAATTCAAAATCTGTAAATAATTTCAAAATGAGCAAGTTTACATCAAATTTAGTAAAAAACGAGGTTGATGATACCAATTAACATAAATTACTATTTTCTATTTGGCTTTCCCACAAAACCTTTCCCGAAACCGCCCTCATGAGCCGCCCACCCGCCAGCAACTCTCCCACTAAAAATCGATGGCCCAAGCATAGTCCCCTCCAAACCAGCCCGACCATTAATATGGCCGCCGGCCATTCCTGTTGCCTCTCCAGCGGCGTAAAGCCCTTTAATTGTTTCAAAATGTTTATTGAGTACGCGACATTTTATATCTGTTTTTATGCCCCCAAAATTTTTGCGCGCTAAGGGGAAAATTTGGACAGCGAAATATGGGGGCGCATCAAATTTTTTAGAAAATTTAAGAGGTTTGTTGAATTTTGGTTCCCTTTCAAGACTTTGATCAAAAGCTTGGTTATAACGTTTCACAGTATTGAGAAACGTTTCCGGATCGACATCAATTTTTTCAGCAAGGCTTTCTAATGTATCAGCTTTTTTAATAAAGGGGGAATTCTCCAAAAGCTCTTCCACCTTTTTCCGATCGACCTTGTCACCAGACCGGTAATAGGGATCAGCAATTTCCATTGTAGTCGTCATGGGTGTGTCCAAAATCGCCCATGCATGGCGTGGGTTCTGCGCCATTAAGGCAGGGCTTGCAGAATTTCCACCTGATTGAGCTTCATTGTGAAAACGACTGCCCTGTTGGTTCACCCATATGTAACCTGGTGCTTGTCGAAATACCAACCCGCGTCTTTGCGCAGGGTCCTTATAATCCGGCGTAGCATAAACATAAAACCAAATGTGATCCATATGTGTTAGATAGCCACCAACTTCTTGAACAAGTTTGTGGCCAGATCCAGTCGATCCGCGTCCCGACCCTTCCAGAATTCTATCGTTTTTGAGATTAGGGTTAAATTCGAGAACCATGTCTAAATTAGAATTAAACCCACCTGTTGTAACTACAACAACACGGCTTAAAACATCAACGCTCTCTTTGGTTCGAATGTTTATGCCTTCAAAACCCAACACACGGTTATTTTTGACTTTAATTTTCGTGATTTCAGTGTCAGAAACAATTTCTCCCTCCTTGTCACGAAATGCATCAATTAGACGTGACGTAATTCCGAGCCCACTTTGTTCCGGGCGAGTCCAACGAATTACAGAATTTCCCTCTTGGGGTTTCATATCAGCCCATTTAACCCCAAGACTTTCAGCCCAAAAATAAAGATCATGGAGCGAATGCTCTATGTAGTATCTCGCCCAAACTTGGTCGACAGAAGGTCCACCCCATTTGACCCAGTCTTTGAATGCTAAATCCGGAGTGTCTTTTATATTATTTTTCTTTTGTATGGGTGTCCCAACAATCAAACACCCACCACCTGAAATAATTGCTGCACCCCCTGGTTCTGGGGCCTTTTCAAACGAAACAACACGCGCACCCGCATCGCGCGCCTCAATTCCAGCTGCCATACCGGCGCCGCCAGAACCAATAATTGCAACATCAGTTTCAAAAGTTTTAACTTCAGGCAAGGTTCGATCCCCCTTCTATGAGTTAATTGCAACTCGAGATTTTCCAATAACATTGGGCTATAGCCAAACTTGCATTACATAATCAAAAGGTCCCTCTACGTTCACCAGATCAACCCTTTGCAACTGAATTTTATACCCCGAATTGGTTTTTTTTAATGTATGAGTATATTTACCACCAAAATACCTTTGATTATCCAACCGGTATTCTAGCATGTGAAAACGGGAGGAAACCAAAAGTTCACCTTTAGACTTTTCTTCTTTTTGGATGATCACATTTGAAACAACATGGCTCGTTCGATGACCTGCAGCTTGAGAGTGAGCGTAGGGATGTTCAACACGACGTATCCGCATATTCATTAAATGGTAATCTTCATAAAAAATATTTGGCTGGCCTTCACCTATTTCTTGTTTGCTCGAAGCCGGCATCCAATAGAGACCATCTTCAGTGAATAGGTTAAGCCATTCCTCCCACCGTCTCTCGTCGAGAACTTCGGCCTGAAAATAGAGAAAATTTTCTACTTCCCGCTGAGTATCATTGGAAGAAGTTAAATTTTTATTCTTTGGCATGATGCCGTTTTTTCCTTGCGTTGGTTATGCTGACATATAATTTTTCCAAGCAGCAAACATGTTTCTCATTGGTTGTTCACTCATCCCGGATACAGAGGTCGTTATACCCTCTTTTACGGGGTCCTGACCGTAGTTTCGATGGAAACTCACCCAATCCCCGCCTCCTTCTAAAGATAAACCATCCTGACACGCCCGGAAATTACTTAGATCGTCAGCATTCACCATCGTCGATGGGGAATTCACATGATAGTAATAAGCGAGAGATCGTTCATAAACACCTTTAGGGGCGCCTTTAAGTTTAAAATGCCAAATTTCAGTAAGTGTTTTGTTCGCTGCAAGAGGACGAACCGCCCGAAGTTGCTGTAAAGGAGGTTGAACCGATAGACATGGATACACCAAAACGTGATGAATATTTGTCGAAAGAATTTCTTCCATCCTTTCCTCACCATAGGCATCTATCAAAACATTTTCGTGGGCGACCGTTACAGGATCTCGAGGTCGCAAGCCCATGTAGCCGGCCAAAACATTATGGCCCTTAGGGTATCCAATGGTATCAAGGGCATCCCATTTTTCATAAGGTAGTGAGAAATCTGCTAAAAACTGATAGCCAATGGGGGGGTCTTCACCAGTTTTTTGTTTAAAAATTTTCTGTTCTTGTGCTGCTGCATCACCAGTGGAATGGTGGGTAATTGACGGGTGTACTGCGTCCAATTGGTTTTCCAGAAAAATCTTCCAATTTGAATGTTGAATTATTCGAAAACAATTCATAACAATTTCGCATTCCCCTTTTGGAGAACGATTGCAAATGTCATCAAAAGCCGATTTTGCGCCCTTTCCAAGCCACTCTTCCAAGCTTTCTCCCTCAACAGATAAACTTGCAAAAACAAACCCTCGGTAAGTTTCCTGCCTTTCAGCACGTTTCATTTGAAGCTCGGGATCCGTTAAATCGACAATGCCTTCATAACCTTTTTTCATAGGAACGTTACGTAAGCTACCATCCAAATTAAATTGCCACGCATGGTAGGGACAACGAAATGCCTTAGAAATGCTGCCATGTAGATTATTGCAAATCAGTGTGCCTCTATGGGGACATCGGTTATACAGGACATGAACCTGCTCATCTTCGCTTCGACATAAAATCACACGTTCCTTCCCAATCCAAGTTGTCCAATAATCCCCCGGATTGGGTACCTGGCTTTCATGCCCAACATAAATCCACGATTTGTAAAATATTTTTTCGAGTTCTTTTTCAAACACCTGTTCATCCGCATAGCAGGCCTTGTGCACGCGTTCCGGTTCCACTAACGAACCAAGGTTACCGTAATCATCTAAAGGCATGTGTCCCTCCGACAAAAACTTATAAATTTAGTTTTCAGTTTATAATATAAAAGAATTTTGAAAAAAATAGATGTTGGGTTAGATAAAACTTACTTAATTTTCGCGTGCAGCCTCATGTATTTCGGGATGACGCAACATATAAACAGCCATACACAACAGCATAGCCGTAGCGATAACACCTATTGCATAAAAAGCACCTTCAAGTCCAATCCATTCCGCTATAGCACCCATAGTGATAGGCGCACCTATCGACGTTATGCGGTTTGCGGTCGCGCGCAGTCCTACTGCCTTGCCTTGGGCTTCGGGACCGGCTGTCGTAAGAACCAGTGATATTACTAAAGGCTGCTGTATGCCATTGAAGGCAGCCCTCATCAAAAGCACCAGTGCAAAAACGAAAAACAATGCTCCCAAGGGTGTGACCAAAAACAAATCTTGAACCGAATTGAAGTTGGAAAGGACTTGAAAAATCGGTGTTGTAACGGCGTCTCGGCTTATAAGGGGGGTAATACAAATCAACAAAATGCCAACCCAAACTACAAACCAGAAAAGCCAATAGGGAGAGAAATAGCGCCTAAAACGAGCGGCTAGCAATGATCCACCCGCCGCCCCGATAGAAGCAATAGAAATGAGAAAACCAATCATCGTTCCGGTTATACCGGATTGTTCCAGCCAAACCACATAGAATGTACTCTGAACATAATTTCCAACGTGTGGCATCATCCCAACCATCACTGTGGCGGCAACAGCGGGTAAGGCCAACAACCTGAACGCACTGATATAATCTTCCCGAGCAGGAAGAATATCACGCCAGCTTATGCGCCTTATCTCTTCTTCTGAACCATTTTTATTTAAATCTCCTTGCTGAGTTCGTGAGGGTAAAAGTAGGGCGCAGACCAAAAAGCCAGTATTCCAAACGCTCATAAGGCCGAAAGCTGCCCAGGCACCCCATTTGTCCCATGCAATCCCCACCATGATGGGCGCTATAGCATGTCCAATGCGAATGACCGCTGATAAGCGTCCGGTATACTTTGTACGCCCTTTCATATGTTGTCCAATTAAGGTCTGAGCACCTAGCCATCCCATGGAATCGGCAAGCCCCGCCAACATTTGTGCAACAACGAGTATACCAATCCACCCTATTGCAGGTGCAACCGGATACATTAAAGGCGCAAGTATCCCAATTATACCGAAAAAGATCATGACCCGCCGACCTCCGATTCGATCCATAAGGGAGCCCGCATGGATGGCTAAAAATAGAGATAAAACAGGGCGGCAACCCAAAACCACACCTATCCAAAAATAAGAAAGATTTAAGGCATTCACAAAAACCGGCACAACCACTACCATCATGTAATAAACAGAAGTGGAAAACAAACCAATGCCATAAACTGCACCTTGGATGCTCCACGCAACAGAAAAGTCTTCCACGGGCGATGATTTTTTGGCGAAGTTATTCACAGTTAAACTTAAACGATTTGATTAATTTCGTAGAAACAGCGTCAGGTTTGTCAAAATGGATACCCCATAAAAATGATTTTGGAAACAAGGGTATCCAGCTGATATAACATTTGTGGGTCGATAATGTTTCATTTGAAAAACCGAAGAAACGAAAGTTAAAATCGAAAAGGTAGAAAAAATTCAATAATCTATATTTATCGTTTACCATAATGCCTTTATTAAGCTATTGCATATTTGTTTCACAACCATGCTAAACTCAATTTAAAAATAAAATTTGTTTGTCTGTTCAAACGTTCGTAAAGGAGAAAAAAGATGAATGAAACGACAGGAACGTCAAAAATCGTCGATGCTGATGCCCATGTAGTAGAATGCGATCGTACTTGGGATTATCTGGAAGGCTCCGAACAAAAATACAGACCCATACCTTTAGAATCTCCGGAAGAGGATGGTATGCAGCTTCAGTTCTGGCTAATTGATGGAAAAGTTAAGGGTTTTCGTTTTCCTTCCTTTTCTGACGAGGAGCTGGAACGACGATCAAAACAGGTTGGACGAAAGTTTGCAGATGCTAAAGAAGCTCGAGAGCTCGGTGATGTGGCTCTCCGGTTGGACCATATGGATGAAACCGGTGTAGATGTTCAAGTCCTGCACAACACCATGTTCATCGTCGATGTCACCGAGCGTCCTGCCGTAGAAGTCGCTCTCTGCGGAAGCTGGAACAGATGGCTTGCAGATATTTGGGCTCAGGCTAAGGGAAGACTCCGTTGGTCTTGTATGGTCCCCACCTTAAGTATAACCGATGCAATTGACCAAATTCAATTTTCCAAAGAGCATGGGGCTTGTGCAGTTTTGATGCGCCCTATAGAGGGAAATAGGCTTTTGGCTGATCCTTATTTTTATCCAATTTATGATGAAGCGAGCCGTCTGAATATGCCAATTGCGGTTCATATAGCAAACGGAAGTGCTTGGCTCAACGATCTGTATAATCACCCTATCGGGGTTGCAGGTACTCTGCATCGTTTTCGTATTCCCACTGTGGCTGCTTTCAATGATGTATTGCTTAGTGAAATTCCTCAAGTGTTTCCAGATTTGCGCTGGGGTTTCATTGAGGCAAGTTCACAGTGGTTACCTTGGGTTATCCATGAAGCAAAGAAGCGTTATCGAACACTTGAACGGGAATGGCCAGAAAATGTAATGAAAAAGCATGGAATGTTTGTGACATGCGAGAATTCAGATGATTTGCCCTACGTTGTTGAGGAGGCCGGTGAAGATTGCTTAGTAATTGGGACAGATTATGGCCATACCGATACATCAAGTGACATAGATGCCATCAAAATTTTCTCGGAACGTGACGACTTGACAACAACAGTCAAACAAAAAATTTTAAGTGATAATTCGTGTAGGCTATACGGCTTATAATTTCACACCTCACTTTCGATCTGTGAACAGGAAATCAATAGTCAAAAGAATGGATCATTATGAAGATTAGTGAGGTGCAGGATTTTCTTGTCAATAATCATCGGGGGGTTCTCGTAGCTCGAAAAAAAAATGGATCCCCCCAGATTACCTTAGTCACGCCTAGTGTGGATACAGCAGGAAGAGTGGTTATTTCAGCCAGAAAAAATACTTACAAGGTCAAGAACATTTCTCGTGATCCCAGAGTTTCTTTGCTAGTCATGGGTGAAGAGTTTAGTGGGTCGAAATACTTTCAGATTGAGGGCAGTGCCAAAGTAATCGCGCTTCCAGAGGCCAAGAATTTGTTGATGGACTTTTATAAACAAACGCTTGGAGATCAAATGAACCTTAAAAAAACTCATAAAAAAATCGTTGATGAAAATAGGGTCCTTATTCGAATTGAGATTGAGGGTGTTGGCCCACAAAATCTTGGCTAAGGGAACGTCAGGGTCCAAAATAAACAAATAAGATTATGATCTCATCCAAGCTGCACCCCAAAGGTTTAAGGTCCGCTGTTCGTGGGGCCAAATACTGGGTTCTTGCTCAAATGTCAGGCGTTCAATCTCTGCCGAGATTTCTGGTTTATTTCCATCAGGGTCCTCCACAAAAATAAAAAGATTATTCCCGGCACCATGACGTCCTGCACCCCAAATTATGGGTATACGAAGTTCAGAAAAATGGTCTCCCCAGTCGCGAATATCGTTCCAACACCTACTCTCAAAACAGAAATGATCAAGTCGCGGAGTTTCTGCGCGAAATAAACCCAAGCTATGATGCTCCGGGTCTGACCTCATGAAACAAGCGGTAGGATTTTTTTCTGCATCAACAACTGTATCGGATTTTCGAAACCCAAGTTGGTTTGTATAAAATCCTATCTGCTCTGGTAAACGATTTGTTGCAAAAACGATGTGTTGCAATCGGCCCGGTAATCCTTGAGAAATTTTCTCAGACTTTTCTGTGGACCCAAAAACAAAAACATTTCCGTCGAGGTCTTTTGTTGCAAAAGCTATATCACCAAACAGGGGGGTTTCGAATTTTTTCACCTTACCCCCGTTGTCCGTAACGTGTGCTTTGATACGGTAAATTTGTTCTTCTTCGGTTACTGCGAAAGCTGAAAATGCTACTCCACCGTTATAGCCAGGTAAAATAATTAAATTTCGTTCAGCATTTTTTAGGATCCAACCCCCTTCATAAGGTTCTTTGGAGACAAAGCCTAACGCTTTGATATACCAGTCAGCCAGCCTGTTCGGATCTTTGCTAGTTAAGGCAAAGTGGTGCATGGTTGCTGGCCAAATTATGCGGTCATTAGACAAAGTGCGCTCCTACTTTATTTATCCCGTTGGACATTTTTTCTTCATCATCGCTCAAATCCTCTTGACTTAAAACTACCAACCAATTTAACCGATGGCCACAAACAGAAATAATTTTTCAATTTTATGGGAGCTCAACCATAATTTCCAAGGCAGCCGTTGCAATGACTGCTTTATCATCAGCTTCTCTGTCATTCACATCAAGACCACCCTTTACTGCTGTCACAGAAACCTGGCCAGATGGAATTACAGCCTTGATTTTTTTGTGATCGATAGCGTCAGGTTTCTGGACACCAATGGTGACAAATATATTTACATCATCCCATTGAATACCCAAAGAACGGATCATAGACAGTGAGCTATGATGCATCGCATCTTGCATAGCTCGCACTGCCGCTTTGGTGTAGTCTCCACCGTGAAGATCATTGCCCATACCAATCTCTAGTAGCATACGTTTTAACGACATTATATTCCCACTCCCTAAAATTCTGTTTAACCTCAAAATTTTCTCAATAGTGGTCCTGACATTTTTAAAATTTGGTCTGACTTCGCCAAATAAACAATGCGGCAAAAACAGGTAAATTTTAGTTAGAAGAGATATTAAAAATTACTGATTTGTAAAATGAACCCAAACATAATAAGGAACAGGCTCCAACTTATACACCGCACTTCTAAAAACTACAGCAAGATTAAACAAAGGCTGATAGTAAGTTTTTCATTGAAAAAAAGTTACGTAAAACAAAAAATTGAGAAGTCTTGAGTGTAAGTGATTTTCTTTCAGCATAGTCTATAATGATAGCAGGTTGTTTTATGGAACAAATGAATACGAACAAGATGTATCGATTCTATTCGATCAAACCAACGAATTTCCTCCGCTGGTCTCCAGTGGGTTAGAAGACTTTTGGTTGATAACGTAGGTATTTTTCCTGAAAAGGACATAAGTTGTTTGAAACCCATTTCCTTGGCGTACCAGACATAAACGGCCTGATTTTTGCCTGTCTGTCGCTTGCCTCTTTTGGTGGTGCTTTTATCGCAGTAGTAATGGGGGTTGGGGGGGGGGTATTTTTGCTTGCCGTCATGGCAATGTTTTTTCCACCTGCAATTTTAATTCCTTTGCAGGGTATTGTTACACTGGGGACGGGTGCTAGCTTAATTGCTCTTATGTGGCGACACCTGTTGTGGGCTACCCTCCTTCCGTTCGGTTGTGGTGCTATTTTAGGGGCAGCGCTTGGGGCTAAAATATTTATAGTACTGCCCACTACTGTCCTCCAAGGATTAATTGGGGGTTTCATTTTGTTCCTGACCTGGCTGCCAAAGATATCTAGTCAAGGTTCAGAATCTAAACGTTTTGCCTTGCTGGGTGGAATCTCTACTTTTCTTGGTATGTTTGTTGGTGCTACGGGGGTCTTGGTAGCACCCTTTGTAGCGAGTGCCTCACCTAGTCGTCAAAATCACACGGTCACCCTTACTACCCTAATGTCTATCAGCTACGTCATCAGAATTGTGGCTTTTGGATTATTGGGTGTCTCTTTAAGCGAATATATCCCGTTAATCGTAGTAATGATTGTGACGGCGGCAATCGGCAATTGGATCGGGGGTAGAACGCTTAGCTTAATACCTGAGAAAATGTTTCGTAGAGGTTTTCAAATAGTTCTAACATTGCTAGCGCTACGCCTTCTATGGGTTGCTGCTACCGGCAGCCCTTTGTAATTATTTTTATGCCAAATGACGTATAAAACAGGAATTAAATTAGGATGTGTTGTTTGAACCTGAAAAAAGAAGGAGAGGAAGGATGGAAATTCGGCGGTTGTATACAGTGGTAGAGGAGACACTTCATGACAAGGAACAGGTTCGGAGGAAACCATTACGTAAGGTGGCAGTGGTGGCGGTGATCAGAAACCCGCATGCTGGTAGAGGATATGTGGAAGATTTAAGTGACTTGACCAACGGAAGTGTTAACCTGGGTACCCAGATCGCTAAGATGGGCGCCAAACAGATGGAACCGTATGACACGGAATCATATGGCAAGGCGGCGTTAGTTGGCTCAGCTGGTGAACAGGAACACGGAGTTGCTTGTCTGACGACAGTATACGGCAACGTGCTGCGTGATGCCGTTGGGGGTGGCAAAGCTTGGATATCTTCAATCACTAAACGAGTGCACCCTGGAGAAACAGTCGACATTCCGCTAGCTCACAAAGACGCGCTGTTCGTCCGTTCACATTATGACGGTATGACAATCATGGTTCCAGATGCTCCACTGTCAGATGAGATATGTATAATTTGTTGTTTTGCTAATAGGGGACGTCTAAACCACAGGGTAGGTGGACCAAGCAAAAACGAAATTATTGGGGAAGATGGGCTGAGATAAAGAGCAAAAAGGGAAATAGTGTTTAGTGGAAAATAGTAATTGTATCTTGTTCAAGTTCTCTTTTGGCCCTTTTCAATATTAATCCAGCCTAACGTTATGTTTTCCAACGTAGAAACGTAATGACAATAAAATCATTCCTCAAAATTTTTTATACTTAAGAGACAACTCACCTCTAGAGCACGGGTCAACCCCGGTGACGCTCTTTGTTAGTGTTATAATAAGTAGCCCCAAATATTATTGCCGCTCCCATAATTGTCCAAATATCGATTGCTTCATCAAATAGGAATAACCCAGCGACCACGGCAAACGGTAAACGCAGAAAATCGAAAGGCAGTACGAAGCTGGCGTCTGCAGCTGAAAAGGCTCGGTTCATACAGCTTTGTGCAAGAACATTTAACACCGCCACACCCACTAACATTGCCCATTGGAGTGTAGTTGGTTCAACCCATTTGAATAAGCATGGGATCGCGAAAGCGGCTGCAGTGAACGCACTTACGTAAAATACTATAGCGGCTGACGTTTCAGTACGTACCAGAATTTTGGTTTGTATCCCTGTTCCAGCATAGGCAAGCGCAGAAAATAAAACCACCAATGAGACAGCATCAACCGCCTCTATTCCGGGTCGTAATATCACCAATGTGCCCAGAAATCCAATTATTGTCACCGCTCCGCGATGGATATTTATTCTTTCCCGTAAAAAGTATGCTGCCAGAATTATGCCAAACAAAGGAAGAGTAAAATGTAGGGCAACTGCTTCAGCCAATTGGATACGCGCAATTGCGTAAATCCAGGTTACCAATCCTATGCTCGTTAGTGCTCCACGTCCCATAAGGAGTGGAAACCGATGGGTAGACAGAGATTGAAGTCCTTGGCTAGTGAACCAAGGTATTAAAATTATTACGCTGGCAACTCCTCGCACAAAAACAATCTGATGAGCGGGTATATCTTCCGTAAGCATCCGAATTAGAACGGTCATAGCAGAAAAAAATACAATCGCTATCGTCATCCAGAATGCGCCTTTGGTCGATGCAGAAAGCGAAAAATTCATACTTTGATCCGAATAAAGCGATGGAGCGGTTCTAAAAATTTATTTTGTTCCACTTTTAGTCCATAGAACTTAAAGCAGAGAAAGAGAGCAAGCGTTGGGTTTTGCCGACCAACTAACCTAAAGGTACTTTGGTTTATAAAATTCTTCGACAAACCAATTGAAAAATAAAAGTTCTTCCTTAGGTTGAGTCCCGACATTTTGACAAAAAGGTATGCAGCGATGGGATCTTATAGGAATTCTCTGTTGGACCCATTTAAAATTAATCCATGGTAAAACATTAAACGTTTTATAAAATAAACACTATTTGGGTTCTTTGGGTCATTGCATTTTTTAGGATTTGAACCAAATTTTGAGAACCCATAACGCCTTTTATTTTTGTATCCATAAGGTTTTGAAGCATAATTACGCGTGTCACTCCCTCCACGATATTGTAACCCCGAGTTTTCTTGCTTTCATCCTTCATTCGTTTTTTTTTTATGGAAAGCACATGGGGCCTTGGGAACTTCTAGCCCCTTCAAAATCTTTTGAGTATTTCTTTTTTCTTTGCCTTGTATTCTTGTTTGTCGATAAGTCCTTGATCAAAAAGATCTTTAAGTTTCGATAATTCTTTGGAAATATTGCTCTTTTTTAAGCCATTGGTTGGAGCAATACTCTGGACATAACGAAATTTACCATTTGCCCAGACACCTTGTTTTCTACGTCCTT
>JAYZBC010000079.1:0-5132 GCA_036339375.1 Pseudomonadota bacterium
ACTCCTACCAGCCCAAGTTTTCTTGTAAAAAGGGGAAGTCGCTTTAATTGGGATATTGCATTCTGAAGTACAAAAAGGTTTGAATGAGGGTGGAAAGGGATTCATAAAACAGGAGTTTTAAACGGCAGAATTTCTGTTCCCTTAATGAAAAAACCATTTTCACTTAACTTACCGAAAAAGGATTTGGTGCCACGCCACAGGATCGAACTGCGGACCTATGGTTTACAAAACCATTGCTCTACCACTGAGCTAGCGTGGCACTTTGGGAAAAGTTTTCTATACGTAAGTTAGCTATATCACAACCACCTTTTTCAGTTTGGTAATAATTTGGGGATGGTACCTTTATGTCTTCCACTATTCCCTATCTTGGTAAGTTCTTTAACTTGATTTGGGTTTGTGGTTAGGCCATAGAATAAACCAATCATTTCCACGTTCGTTTCCATAGGTCTTGTCTTCTTGGAGATTAGAATAGCTGACCGGAAACCTACCTTTTTTATCCAACAAAAATATAAAACTTAACTGTAACGAGTTTTGAAAAAATGGATGATACCCAATAAAAATCATGAGTGAAGAATTGAATGAACTTGTTGCGAAAATTTAATCTATGTATTAGTTAAATGTTATTAATTTGTTCCAAAGGTTCTGTTGCTAATTTGCATAAAAATGATCAAAGGAAATTAAGATTATGGTTGTAGAAAACGCAACCCCAATTCATGTAGAAACGTTGGTGAATTTTCTCGTGGACACAGCTGTTAAACCAATAAATATTCCTTCCACCCCAGGCGGTGGAAAATCCCAACATATCGGAAACTACGAGACACGTAGGGTTAAGGTTTTTAATGCACGTTCAGTGTCTAGAAATTTTTCCATTGATAAAGAGGGTTTTTCATTGGTCAATTTAAATACAAATGTTAAAGATTTTTATGATCAAACCCAGATAGAAGCTATTTACAATAAAGAACTAGAAAATTTAATTAAGGGAGAAACCGGAGCTGATAAGGTTGTCATTTTCGACCATACGCTGAGGGCAGGGGATCCAAAAATACGCCAGGAAAAAATGGTACGAGAACCGGTTCAGCGGGCGCATAATGACTATACAATCAAATCCGGGCCAATTCGAGTGAGAGACTGGTTTGGCGAGGAAAAAAGCGTAGATCTCTTAAAAAATCGTTTTGCAATTATAAACGTTTGGAGGTCAATTGTTGGTAACGTTGAACAGGACCCTTTGGCTCTTTGCGATGCGCGTAGTGTATCCTTAAAAAACTTGGTTGCTACAGAAAGAAGGGCGAAAGAGAGAGTGGGAGAGACTTATCGCTTGACGTTTGATCCAGAACAGAAATGGTTTTACTTTCCTCAAATGAAAAAAAATGAAGCGATCCTGATTAAGTCCTATGAGTCGGATAAAAATGGCCGGGCTCGTTTTACACCACACACAGCATTTGAAGACCCGACGTCAGAGAAGAATGGAGCACCACGTCAAAGTATAGAATCGCGTGCTTTTGCGTTTTTTGAGTAATTTTTAAAAATCGATAATAGAGTATACTAAGCTCGCCATACCACGGGATATTGGTCACTATCAAGCGGTCCACCCGGTTTTAAATCAGGTGTGTCCGGGACAGAGGGTATATAAGAACGTGGCTGCCAAGTAACATCGTCCCCAGCAAACCGTACGGAAAGTGCTCTACGTCTGGTTCCTAAAGTCACATTGGGAGCTGCATAGTGCATAACAGCTGCATTAAAGGCTAGGCAATCCCCAGGCCTCATCTCGTCAAACGTTACAATATCATATTTTTCGGGTGCTCCTTCAATATCAGGAGCGGGTCCATCAAACTGATCCGCCTCATTCACTAAGTCGCCTCGTCCTATCCTAATGGGTTGAAAAATTTTGCCCCATTTGTGGGATCCTCTAACAAAGCTAACGGCACCCGAATCTGAGCTGATAGGATCCAGAGGAATCCATAACGAAATTACTTGGCTCCCCGTTAACTCATAATAGGGTAGATCTTGGTGCCAATAGGTAGGGTTTTCTGTTCCCGGTTCCTTTACCAGCAGATGTTCATCAAACAAATTTAATTTTTTAGTGCTCATAATTCGGCCGGCAATTTCAGCTATTGGCGACTGGTCCATGAATTCTTGAAATTGTGGAATGCGTTTACGCATATGATGATCCGTGAAAAATCTTCCTTTTTCTTTTTCTGCATATTCTTTGGAAAGTGCGCTCGGATTTTTCATTGCCTTTTCTACCCCAAATTTTAATAGCTGTAAGAAGTAGTCATCAAAAGCATTGCGAACGCAGACAAAACCATCGTCATGCCAAGTCTTTGCTAAATTTTTAAAATTCAAAGTGTCATTCATTTTTTATAACTCAAATTTTTAACAGCTTCTTCGAAACCTGCTGGATCAAAAAAGTGGGGCCCAATACCGCACTTCCAAGTTACCCTTCCAATTTTATCAAGAACGTAAAGTCTTTCAGGCCAAGCCCTAAATTTGCTGTCTACCTCGTTCGTCATATTGTCTAACACCATGGGAAAAGAAAAGTTAAACCGAAGCATGCAGGCTGCTGCGATTTTTGCTCGTTCATCTACAGTAGTGGGTTGAGAATAAAGAATTCCTTCGTCTATGTTTGGTGGAGATTGTGATTCGTCTGTTGGGTGTGCTTCTTTGATATAAATGCATAGGAAATTTGCTTGGCCATGGTATTTTTTTGCAATTCCATCGAGGCGCACGGCCTCTTGGCGAAAAGGGGGTCAGGTATATGATCCAAAAATCAACCCGGCCGGTTTTCCACGGAGGGAGGATAGGCTCATGTAGGTACCTGTCCTCTGCCCTTTGTAATTTAGCCGTTCAAGCAGAAAATCAGGGGTAGTATCCCCCACTTGGGGTGATTTAGCATCATCTGCCAATCGTCGGAGGTAGTTCTGCCGCATATCTTCGCGTGTCCAACCTCTGATTTTGAGCTCTTTACTGCTTATTTTTTCTATACGCTTTTCTAAAATTTCTGGCAGTCTTGTAGGCATTTATTTTGTCCAAAATTAATCATTAGCTGGTTGTACATTCTTTACTGCACCATGCCATCCACTCGTTGTGATGTCGAAGGTTTCACCTGTGGGCATTCTGTACTTTATTTCGTAGAAGCTATTTGGATCCCCACTTTTATTGCCCATAATATGCGTGGCTCCGGCATCTTCTACTTGCTGGCAGGCGGTTTTAATATCGTCGACCCAAATTCCGAAATGGTCTATACCAAAGAATGGATCCTGACCCTCATAGCCAAGTGGTTTCCCTTTTCGATTAAGAAGGGCGACGTTGATGGTCCCATCAGACAGGTAAATTGTTCCAGTTCCTGATTCTCCTACAACTTCCAAGTCAAAGGCTTTTTGAAAGAACTCACTGCTGGCGGAGGCGTTTTTTACAGAAATCGCGATGTGCCGTAATTTTCCCACAATTTTCTCCTTTATTCATACAAATCATATGATGCGTGCAACTATTGTTCCTCGAGGCTTGAAATTTTATCAAGTCAGAGCCTGATATAAAATAACAGTTCTCAAATTTAAAGTTAACGTTTTTTTTAAACCTAAAAAGGAAGAGAAAACTCTTTAGGTGCAACCTATTTTACAGCGATGCACATTATCTCTACCAATGTGTTTGGTGTTAGTTCTACGCCAACGGCAGCCCTTGCCGGTGGATGTTTGGGGTCCATCCATGCCATCCATGCTTCATTCATAAAGTCTTTTTCAGACATATTCGCTAAATATACTACGGAAGTTAAAATTTTAGTTTTGTCTGAACCAGCTGCCATTAAAATGGCGTCAATTTTAGTGAGAACCTGTTCGGTTTGCTCTTTCATTCCGACCGTTTTATCCTCTGCAACAATGCCGGACATATAAATTGTATTGTCCGTTACTACAGCCTTACTATTCCAAGGCCCCGGTTGAAGTCTTTCTATGGTCATTTTTAACCTCCTTTATCCAACTATAAGTTTTTCTTACCTTTTTTGCAGAATTCAATATCTTGCTAGTCGAGAGTTGTTAGTTGAGCGGATAGCTTTCGCACGTTAAATTGTAGTATTCTCCATAGGAAATTTGGAAAAATTAAATGCAAAAAGCAAAAAGCGATAGGGTTAACAGAGATGCCATTTGGGCTAATGCTAACACGACCCGTGTTCCTTTTGAAGTTTATAAAGATGGTAATGTATACGCTAATGAGATGGAAAAAATCTTTTATGGTGCTACATGGAATTATGTGGGTCTTGAAAGCGAGATACCTAAAGTCGGTGACTTCCGTCGCAATTTTATTGGTGAACGCGAAGTTTTAATGATCCGTAAAGATGACGGCTTAATCTCTGTAATAGAAAATCGTTGCGCTCATCGTGGGGCACAACTTTGCCAAAAACTTTCTGGAAATACGGGAAACAGCATTACTTGTCCTTATCATCAGTGGAACTATACGCTTGACGGAGAATTAACGGGCATGCCTTTTAAACGCGGGATTAAAGGCAAGGGGGGGCTGAACCAGAACTTTGATATGAAGCAACACGGCCTTCGTAAACTTCGTGTTGAAACCTTAAACGGGGTTATTTTTGCAAGCTTTCAAGGCAACGTCCCAACACTGAAGGAATATTTGGGGCCAGAAATGTTTAAATACTTTACTCGAATTTTTGACGGGCGGAATATTCGTGTTGTTGGCTATCAGCGCCAGGTAATTGATAGTAACTGGAAACTCCAAATGGAAAATTTAAAAGACCCGTACCATGCGGGAATTCTGCATCTTTTTCTAATTTCTTTTGGGTTGTTCCGCCTTGATCAAAAATCAAGATGTTTAGTCGATGATACAAAAGGCCATTCTGTCCTTATGACCGAACGAGGTTCAGAAGAAGGTCAAGAAGACACTGGAGGAGTAAGAATTGCGGCTCCTGATTTCTCGCTAACTGATCATACTCTAATTGAACCGCGTAAGGAATTTCCTGACGAGGTAACACTTTCTATCCAAACGCTGTTTCCCAGTATAATAATTCAAGCACAATGTAATACCTTGGCAACACGTCACGTCATCCCAAAAGGACCGGGCAGTCATGAGTTGATTTGGACCTTTTTTGGCTTTGAAGATGATGATGAAAACATGAAAACACTTCG
>JAYZBC010000080.1:0-31746 GCA_036339375.1 Pseudomonadota bacterium
CTCGCTCCCACTTGGGTATTGCACGTACATTTCAAATTACTAGCATTTTTCATGAATTTACTGCGCTTGAGAACGTGGCTCTCGCTGTTCAGGCTCATGATAGCCATTCATTTCATTTTTGGAGACCTGTAAAGAAAGATGCAAAATTACGTACGCCGGCTCAAGCAGCCCTTGATCTGGTTGGGCTGGGTGGGCGTGCAAATGTTATGGCAAGTAACCTCTCACACGGTGAACATCGCCAGTTGGAAATAGCTATGGCGCTTGCAACCAAGCCAAAGCTTTTACTTTTGGATGAACCAATGGCGGGCATGGGCGCCGAGGAAACTCTCCGAATTGTTAAAATTTTAAAGTCACTAAAGGGAGAGCAAACGATTTTGCTAATAGAACATGACATGGATGCTGTATTCGCTCTTGCAGACCAAATTACTGTTTTGGTTTATGGCAGTGTTATTGCCTCCGGCACGGAAGATGAAATCAGAGGGGATCAAGCAGTAAAGTTAGCTTATCTGGGAGAAGAGGGGGCTGCTTTTTGATGTTGAGAATTGAGGGAATAGAGGCCTCCTATGGCGCAAGCCAAGTATTGTTTGGTATGTCATTAGAGGTAGGGAAAGGAGAAGTGGTTACGCTCATGGGAAGGAATGGTATGGGGAAAACAACCACCATTCGGTCTATCATGGGACTTTTAAAACCACATGGCGGAAATATAATTTTTGAGAATGAGGAGATTACCGGCCAGTCTCCCCATAAAATAGCGAGACTTGGTATTGGTCTTGTGCCTGAAGGTCGCCAAGTCTTTCCAAATTTAACTGTTCGTGAAAACCTTGTAGCTACGGCACACAGTGATCCACAAAACAAAGATCCTTGGAACTTAGAAAAGGTGATGACCAGGTTTCCAGCGCTATCCAAAAGGATCAATGGGATGGGAAATGAACTTTCCGGTGGTGAACAGCAGATGTTAGCGATTGCGCGGGCGTTAATGATTAATCCGAAACTGTTGATCCTGGATGAAGCGACTGAGGGATTGGCTCCACAAGTTCGTACTGAAATTTGGCGCTGTTTGGCTGATCTAAAAAGGCAAGGGCAGTCAATTTTAGTGATTGACAAAAATGTTGCCGCGTTAACTCAAGTTGCTGACAGACATTATATTGCAGAGAAAGGTAAAGTTGTTTGGCTTGGCACCTCATCCGAACTCCAGGCACAGCCGGATACTCAGCATCGCTATCTAGGCGTTTAAAAAGGCGCCCAGATGTCTGGGCGCCTTTTCTTGTTTGCGCATTAGGATAAGTGCTAATTAAAGTTTTATTTTAACATCTTTGCTCTTAGTTGTTTAAAAATGTCTGCGGGTATCTTCTTTGCAGCAGCATCCCACGTCGCATTGTATACTGTATCCAAATAAGCCGCGGCTGCCTTTCCTGTGAGATTTACAGGTTTTACACCAGCTGCCAGTACTTTTTTATTATCTATATCAACTAGTTTTTTCAGAGAGGTAATACTCGTGTTTTCGTACTGGATAGCCATTGCATTTAAAAAATCACGCTGTTTTTGTGTAATTTTATTCCAAGCATTTAAATTGACGACAATTGTCGAAGATGTACGCCACCAACCAGGACCAACACGGTATTTGATAAACCTAGCCCATCCATACCTTGCGACACCACCCGTTGGCCACGCGAGGCCCTTGACCATGCCCCGTTCCAAGGAAGTGTAAACGTCGCCAGGCGAAATATTGGTTGGTCTGGCACCCATTTTTTTCAAAAAGGGGTGATAGCCCGCAGTCGAACGCATTGTCAGGCCCTTAAGATTAAGACCCGTTTTTTCACTAATATGCTTTTTATAATCCACGGCGAGATATACATGGAATTCTGTTGCTCCTTCCATGCCGTGCGCGAGAAGTTTACCGTTAAGGCCCTTTCTCCAGCATTGATCAAGCAAGTCCCAGCCACCGTTTTTACGAAGGTTTGCTTGCCCAATATTAGATAATGCAACTATTCGTCCACAGGGAACCAGGCCTGCGTAATAAACGCTTGGCCCAAACATTAAGTCAATGACGCCACGCTTCAGCGCGGCACCCTGTTTTCTGTTAGGAATAACTTCAGGACCACCTTTGTATTTTAGTGTAATCCCCTTTCCGGCCTTATTTACCGGATCATGAAAATCTTGCAGATAGACGACCGATTGATCGTGAGTTTTTGTTAAACTGGTTGTTACTTTCCAGTCCGCTGCCTGGACAGTTGTAACTGTCAGCAACATCGCACCTGAAACTGCGGCAGCTAGACTGACAATTTTAGACTTTTTCATAGTTGTTCTCCCTTCCTAATTTTTGCCTAGATTTAATCTTTTGATTACAGGCGTTTCAGCACAGAAATTTGTCTAAGCTTGTCCCCTTTACGAAACAACGTGACGATGACACCAAGATGCTAATTACGCAACTCAAAATGGGACAGAAAAGACGCAAAGTTTTAGGCTTTAAAATACTGAAGGAGGGTTTCCGCTTTAGTTGTTAGTAAACCGGGAGAAATTAGGCCGCAATCATCGCTGTTCCCTCGATCATTCCGCGCCGCAAGAGACGGCGTTCCGTTTTTGGAAAATCAGTTCGGGCGTGCGTTGAGCATCGGTTATCCCACACGATATAATCACCCGGACGCCAATGGTGTTCATAAACAATTGTAGGATCCTCTGCATACGCTATTGTTTCGTCCAATAATTTTCTGGCGTCATTGTAATTCATACCAACGATAGTGGCGCTCATAAGGTGGTTAATGTAAAGCGCTCGCTTGCCGGTGACAGGGTGTTTTACTACAGCGGGTTGGATCGCGTGTTTGACGCCCTCTAAATTAGTAACATCGGGTATACCCGTCTCTGCAAAGTCAAAAACCTGAAGGACATGCCGGCCTTCGATAGCATTTTTGATCCTTTTTGGTAATCGTTCATAAGCTTCGTACATGTTGGCAAACAGCGTGTTGCCGCCGCTTTTTGGGACCTCTACGGCATACAGGAAAGTTGCTTTATGTGGTTTGTTCACAAATGCCATATCATGATGAAACCACATCTCCCCGTCTGGAAGGGATCCAATCGGGACACCCTTTTCTCGAATATTGGAAACCAGCATGATGTAGGGATCCCGTTCTTGTCGACGATTTTTTGGGCGAGCGCGTTTACCTAGGGTCCCAATCCAAGTGGCGCTGTGTAACAAAGCTTTGTCTGAAATATTTTGGTCGCGAAATAACAAAAGGACATTGTCGTGCCACGCATCAAGCAGCAATTTTTGCATAGAGGAATTGAGCGGTTTGCCCAGATTCACACCTTTGATTTCGGCGCCAATTTTCGGAGATAGTGGAGTTACATCCATCGACTTCAACATTTTTTTGCAAGCAAAATCTATAAGTGAGGGATAAATGTTAATGCACAAAGTGTGACCTAGCAATATTACTCTTTGAACAAAGGTTGGCGGTTCTTTTGAGATTATGATAGGAAAGTTTGGGAAAGTTCTTTGTAATATAAATTTTGGGTAATTGGACGCTTTGTTTGTTGACGGCCGATAAGTGACCCTCAGCAGAAAGGATTTCGGACTGTGGCTGTGATCATTAAAATTTACAATAATGTGCTTTATGGGATGGCTATAGGCTCTGGCATAACGATTTCTGTCGCCGTTTGTTTAATCATCATCGATGTTTTAATGCGTATTACAGGGTTAGATCCTTGGATATTCGTACTCACAACAGTGGAATATATACTTCTCTATTTCACAATGCTTGCGGCACCATATTTGCTTCGTATAAAGGGTCACGTTTTTATCGATGCGGTTACGCAATTTTTCCCGCCCACCACTAAAATGGTGGTAGCTAAAATTGTTTATACAGCGTGTATCATTGCATGTGCAATTTATTGTTATCAGCTGATAAATTTGTTTATCGAGGCTATCCAGTCTGAAGAAATCGATATGCGTAGCATGGAGATACCAATCTGGATCTGCTTTTTGCCAATGCCTCTTTGCTTTTTCATGCTATGTGTTGAATTTGCACGTTATTTGTTAGGTTTTGACGATATGTATTCCCAGTCACTGGCTGAAAGGGAGAGTGTCTGATGGAGATGGAGTGGTATTGGGCGTTATGTACTCTCATTGGGATGGTCATCTTTCTCATGGCGATGGGCGTTCCCGTCGCGTTCACTTTTATTTTAACCAATATTATAGGCGTGGTGATCTTCTATGGTGACCCGACCGGCTGGACTCAAATTGCGGACAATTCCACTCAGCTGATTACACGGTTTACGTTAGGGCCTGTACCAATTTTTATTATGATGGGGGCTTTGTTTTTCCATACAGGGCTGGCGATAAGAGTATTTGACGGATTAGATGTGTTGTTCGGAAAATTGCCCGGGAGGCTTTGTTTTTTGACTGTTGCAGGAGGCTCCATGTTTTCGACCCTTACTGGCTCTAGCATGGCTAACACAGCAATGCTAGGTTCGTTGATGGTACCGGAAATGCAGAAGCGTGGTTATAATTGGCGCATGTCAATGGGCCCCATTTTAGGGACAGGTGGCTTAGCGATGATCATTCCACCTTCAGCATTAGGGGTTCTTCTGGCTTCGGTGGCGAATATTGATGTTGGCCGGTTACTTATTGCCGGATTTCTGCCGGGATTTGTTTTGGCTGGTCTTTACGCCATAATGATATTTGGGCAGCTTAAATTGAACCCAGCAGCGGCACCCGCTTACGATGTTGAAATGCCCGCTATGGGGGAACGCATACGTATTGTCTTCATAAATATTGTTCCTATGAGCCTTATTGTTTTTATGGTTGTTGGGTTTATTGTCCTGGGATGGGCTACACCAACGGAAGCCGCAGCTTTTGGTGTTTTTGGGGTTTTTATTCTGGCATGTTTTTTCCGAGTCCTGACCTTTAAAGCGATCTACACTTCCGTGGAAGCGACAGTAAAAGTCGGTGCTATGGTCTTTTTTATCATCATGAGCTCCACTGTTTTTAGTCAACTCCTTGCGTTCTCTGGTGCAAGTGCCGGGTTATTGAAATGGGCCATCAGTTTTGAACTTTCAAAATTTATGGTTCTGGGTTTTATGTTTGTGATCCTGATTGCTTTAGGGATGTTTATGGATGCAACCTCGATGATGTTAATCACCGTCCCGATTTTCTTTCCACTGGCTGAACAGTTAGGTTTTAATTTAATCTGGTTTGGCCTTTTTGTCCTCATGACATTCGAAATGGCAGGAACCACTCCACCCTTTGGATTGTTGCTTTATGTCATGTTGGGGGTGGCACCCAAGGGAACAACCCTGTATCAGGTTGCCGCTGCAGCATTTCCTTTCCTCGTCTGCGATGCAATTCTGATCCTTTTGATGGTGAAATGGCCAATGCTTGCCTTGTGGTTGCCAAGTTTGATGTAGAGGTTAAGAACGGGGTTTTTAACAAAAGCAAAAATAAGGCTTTATTCGTTCTTGGTGCTCAAATATTAAAAATCAGATAAATTAATCAAACTAGAAGATACTTTTGGATTAAAAAAATTTTCCTGGGGAAGCATAAATTTTGCGATCGTAGGTTTTTTTTGAAAAGGAACGGCACAACATGAATAAGCTACCAAACGTTGAATTTTCAAAAGATCTTTTAGGTAATGTTCTCAGTGACCAAAACATTGGACAGCGGGGGCAACAGTTTTGTGGGGATATAGATATGCGTATTGCCCGGGATGGAACATGGTTTTATCAAGGTTCCCCAATTGGAAGAAAGGCTCTTGTCAAATTGTTTGCTTCTGTACTCCGGCGTGATCATGAGGGTGAATTTTGGCTCGAAACTCCAGCCGAAAAATGCAGAATTCAGGTGGATGATGCACCATTTAATGCAATTGAAATGATGGTTGAAGGAAAAGGACGTGAGCAAAGTATTGGCTTTCGGACCAATGTTGACGAAACCGTTAAGGTTGGTACAAATCATCCCATCCGTGTTGAAGAAGACCCGAAAACTGGGGAACCTTCACCCTATGTTGTTGTAAAGTGTGGGTTGGAGGCTTTAATTTCACGTGCTGTATTTTATGATTTGGTGGAGCTCGGGGTAGAAAAAAGGGTATCTGGCAAGCAGGCCTTTGGTGTTTGGAGTAGGGGTTCTTTTTTCTTTTTGGGTAATCCCGAAAATTGGTGACAGGATACAAGGGTATGGGTATGCGTGCCCAATTGTTTAAACTCTTTGAAGGGCCCGGAGTTCCTCGTAACTCCAAAGCAATTTCAAATTTTTGGCCTGCCCCAACTTTGAATATAAGAAAGGGTTCTTTGCAATCTGCAGCTGTTTTAGTTTTGCTTATTGATCACCCTAATGGGATGACTATTTTGCTTACCCAGCGGGCGGAAACCCTTTCAAAACATGCCGGTCAAATAGCTTTCCCGGGGGGTGGTCAGGAAATAGAGGATGCTAGTCCTGAGGATACTGCTCTAAGGGAAACTCGTGAAGAGATAGGTTTGTCAGCCGAAACCATTACATTATTAGGTCGGATGAATACCCACAACACTGGGACCGGATACCGCGTTTTACCCATTGTAGGTATTGCTAACCCACCACTTACACTTTTGCCAAACTATTCGGAGGTAACAAAAATTTTTGAATTACCCATCGAATTTCTAATGGACAAAAAAAATATTCGGTTGGAGACTAAAGTCCAGCAAGGTAATAAACGAAAATTTTATGTGTTATCCTATGAAGATTACTATATATGGGGTCTGACGGCCCGAATTTTAGTTGAGCTTTCCAATTTGATGAGGCGTGAATGATACGAGTACTATTAATCTTCATAATCCCACTTGTTTTGCCGACAGGTGTCTATGTTTTATGGCGAGCCTTGGTGTCGCCAAAGTATGGCGGGTCACGGGTAATTGCACGTGACGAGTGGGAACCACTGCCCTGGCCCTGGTTAGCGTTGGCTGGTGGAATACTGATGGTAATAACCGTTTTTATAATGATTGCCTACCCGGAGTTCTTCGACTTTTAGCTTGCGGAAAAAAATTGGAACCGGCATTTTCGATAAAACCACAACCATGGATGACGCAGCATCAGACAGTTTCGGTGTTAGATGCCTTGCATTCTGGCAGTCAACCAGCACGTTTTGTTGGTGGATGCGTCAGAGATTCTATATTGGGTAAGCCGGTCAAAGACTATGATATTGCTACCCCTGAATTACCGAAACGCATTATTCAGTTAACGGAGAAGGCTGGTTTGCGTGCAATACCCACTGGAATTGAACATGGGACAATTACAGTTGTTTCTGGAGGAATTGCCTTTGAAATTACAACTCTTCGAGAGGATGTCAAAACTTTTGGTAGGCATGCAGAGGTGGTTTTCACAGAAGACTGGGAAAAGGATGCCGCACGGCGGGATTTAACATTGAATGCTCTTTATTGTGACGCAGACGGCACAGTCTATGATCCAATAAACGGATTACCGGATCTCCAAAAAGGGTTAATTAAATTTATAGGTGATCCGCGCGTAAGGATTGCTGAAGATGTCTTGAGAATACTTCGTTATTTTCGTTTTGTTGCGTATTACGGAAAGCTTCCGGGGGATCGTAATTCCCTCAGTGCCTGCGGAGATTTTTCTATCCAATTAGGAAAACTTTCCGCAAACCGCGTGTGGGGGGAATTTTCAAAAATTCTTGCCGCACCTGATCCTACACATACCATGAAGCTCATGTCTCAAGTGGGTGTCCTAAAAAATATTCTGTTTTCTAAAATCCAACTGGATTGTCTTGAAAGTTTAATATTTTCTGAAAAAAAATATGCAAAAATAAACCCTGATTCTATCCGTCGGCTTGTTGCAATGACACATTTAGATGAACCCGCCGTAAAAAGCCTGTCAAAAAGACTAAATTTACCTGGGTTCGACCGGAACAGGTTAATGGGTTTGGCAATACCAGCTGTATTACCGGATGTTGAATCTGGTGATAAAGAAAATAGAAAAATATTATTTCAGTTAGGCGAAAATATCTTTAGAGACTTGGTTTTGTTAGGGTCTGCATCGTCTCCTCAATTTGATTGGTCAAAACTAATGTCGTTGCCAGACCGGTTGCCAATCCCTCCCTTTCCAATTTCTGGGAAAGACTTAATCCAACATGGAATTCCGGAGGGTCAAGAAATAGGCAAAATTTTGGAAACCGTGAAAATCTGGTGGGCCAATGGGGGGTTTTCCTCTGATCGAGAAATGTGTCTTAAAAAAATCAAGGAACTTGTTGGTTAGTAATTTTTTAGATTTATGAAAAAATTAAGGCCATTTTGCAACGGGAGGCATTGACATCAAAATAGCCTCCACATTACCCCCTGTATTAAGGCCGAACTTCGTTCCTCGATCATGTAACAAATTAAATTCTGCGTAACGCCCTCGCTTTATAAGTTGAATTTCTCTTTGTTCCGTTGTCCACCCTAAATTTTTTCGTTCCCTGACAATTTTTGGGTAGGTGTTAAGGAATGTTTTGCCTACATCTTGCGTAAAAGCGAAGTCTTTTTCCCAATGGCCAGAATCAAGATAATCAAAAAAAATACCTCCAACACCCCGGGGCTCGCCCCTATGTGGTAAATAAAAATAGTCATCACACCATTTTGTGAATTTTGCATAATAAGAACTATCATGCCGCTCGCAAGCATCCTTCAGTGCTTCGTGGAACAAAATTTTCGCTTTTTGATCAGGCAGCATAGGCGTTAAATCTGTGCCTCCGCCAAACCAGGCCTTCGACGTAACGATGAAACGGGTATTCATATGCACTGCAGGAATAAGAGGAGAGCATAGATGTGCAACAACTGAAATTCCGGCCGCCCAAAAGTTGGGATTTTGTTTGGCCCCTGGGATTTCTTTTTGAAATTCCGGTGTAAAGGCACCGTGGACCGTAGAAATATTGACGCCAACTTTTTCAAAAACTCGACCATGTAAAACAGACATAAATCCCCCACCGCCCTGAAGATCAGAGGTATTGCTTCGATACCATTTTTTTTGTTCAAATTTTCCAGGTCTTAATTTTTCTGAACCAGCTCCTCCCTCTAATTCAATGGCTTCAAATTCTGCACAAATTAAATCGCGAAGCATTTTGAACCATTTTTTTGTCTGGGATTGTTTATTAACCAAAATTAGCCGTAACCTTTGGGTCGTTTCCTGATAATTTGATTTGGCGAAGGGCTTCACATACAGCCATGGCTGCCGCCATGGCTACATTAAGGGAACGAACATTCTTTACCATTGGAATCCTTAATCTGGTATTTGCCTCTTGGTGGACGGCTTGAGGTACGCCAGCACTTTCGCAACCCATCAACAAAATATCGTTAGGCTGGAACCTAAAATCGTAAAAGGAAGTATCACCTTTCGTTGTGAAAAGAATTAACCTGTTTTTTTGTTGTTTTTGTAACTGGTAAAAATCTGTCCAAGAAGCGTGACGGATTAAATTAACTAATTCCAAATATGTCATACCAGATCGTCGCAACCGTCGGTCATCGAGCAAAAAGCCGCAGGGTTCAATTATGTCTACAGCAAATCCTAAACATGCTGCCATACGCATAATTGTCCCTGTGTTTTGTGGTATATCTGGCTGATAAAGGGCTAAACGCATGGTACCCTGTGGGTGCAATTAATTTGCATTTTGTATATATTCCATTATACCCGTGTTTCAGTGTTAGCCATTTAAATTTGCCATGCAAAGTTAAAGTGCGGCCTTCCGCCGCAGTGCGTGCATTTACAATTTTATTAATTATATAGGGTAACATTTGAGAGCCAGTTTGCACATCAAAATGAAGCTATAAGAGGATCAAGATGGCGAGTTCTGAAGATACGTCTAATCAAGAAGATAAAAAACCTTTAAAAGGTGAAACTAGGCGTGACTTTTTGTACCTTACTACCGGTGCCTTTGGTGCATTTGGAATTGGGGCGACTGCTTGGCCATTTATAGACCAAATGAACCCGGCGGCAGATACTTTGGCTGCGTCCACGACTGAAGTTAATTTGGACCCAATAAAACCAGGACAACGCGTTTTGGTAAAATGGCGGGGAAAACCTGTTTTTATTGTGCATCGCACCAAGGCACAAATCAATGAAGCTCGAAAAGTAAACGTGTCAGACCTTGTTGATCCTGAAAAAGACGAGGATCGAACGGAAAAGCCCCAATGGCTCATTATGGTTGGTGTTTGCACTCATCTTGGCTGTATTCCTACCGGATCGAAACAAGGGGAGGTAAAGGGAGAGTTTGGTGGTTGGTTTTGTCCTTGTCATGGGTCGCATTACGATACATCAGGCCGGATAAGAAAAGGTCCTGCACCCAACAATCTTCCAATTCCAAACTATAAATTTGTGTCAGATAAGTTGGTAAGAATAGGGTAAGAGGAAAATTGATGAGTGGTCCCAAATACAAAAACGCGATAGTCAATTGGATTGACTATCGGCTACCAATTTTTACCTTTATTGATCATGAACTTCATGAATACCCTACGCCCAAGAATTTGAATTATTGGTGGAATTTTGGTTCTTTGGCAGGAATCGTTCTTATCATAATGATTGTCAGCGGCATTGTGTTGGCTATGCATTACACACCGCACGTTGATTTTGCCTTTGATTCGGTAGAGCGAATAATGCGTGACGTGAATTATGGCTGGTTGATCCGCTACATACATATGAACGGGGGCTCCGCCTTTTTTATTATAGTTTACATCCATATATTTCGGGGTCTTTATTTTGGTTCATATAAAGCTCCACGAGAGTTGTTATGGATATTAGGTGTAGTCATTCTACTCTGCATGATGGCAACCGCCTTTATGGGTTATGTACTCCCTTGGGGTCAAATGAGTTTCTGGGGCGCCACAGTTATTACAAACCTGTTTTCAGCAATACCCATAATTGGTGACTCAATAGTCACTTTCCTTTGGGGAGGGTTTTCGGTTGACAACCCAACTCTTAACCGATTTTTCAGTTTACACTACCTAATGCCGTTTGTAATTGTGGGTATTGTGGTTTTACACATTGTGGCTCTGCACCAACACGGTTCTGGTAACCCGATGGGTATCGATACAAATTCTTCTCAGGATACAATTCCATTTCATCCGTATTACACTGTAAAAGATCTTTTTGGGGTGGGAGTTTTCTTAATTCTTTTTATAGGCTTTGTTTTTTTTGCTCCTAATTTTTTCGGTGAGCCTGATAATTATATAGAGGCTGACCCTTTAGTAACCCCGGCACACATTGTACCGGAGTGGTACTTCCTGCCATTTTACGCAATCTTGCGGGCGTTCACAGCTGATGCCTTTATTTATTGGCCTATCCAATGGTTGATGTCAGCCAAACTGGCTGGTGTTTTGGCTATGTTTGCTTCAATTTTGATTTTGATCGTTTTACCATGGCTTGATATTTCCCCTGTCCGAAGTGCCCGTTTCCGACCAATTTACAAACAATTTTTCTGGATTTTGGTCGTTGATTGTTTTGTTTTGGGTTGGGTTGGAGCGAATCCTGCAGAGGGTTATTTTGTAATTATAGGCCAAGTTGGAACAGCATATTATTTTGCTCACTTTCTAATCATAATTCCGTTGCTTGGAAAATACGAAAAACCGCGTCCACTTCCGAATAGTATCAACGAACCAATACTCAAGGATGGTAACAAAACTCCTTCTATGTCTTCTCAGCCATCGGAGACGGCATGATGCGTAAAATTTTAGTGGCAGTGGTTTTCGGTTCTTTAATTGCGTTTGTAGGAATAAACTTTTCCTATGCCGCTGGGAATTTTGAAAAACCGATAAAGCAAAATTGGTCTTTTAAAGGATTTTTTGGAAAATTTGATCAAAAAGCATTGCAGCGCGGTTTCCAGGTTTATGATGAGATTTGTTCTGGTTGCCATTCGGCACGTTTGCTAGCGTATCGAAATCTGAAAGAAATTGGTTTTTCGGCTGAAGAAATAAAAAAAATAGCTGCTACAAAAGAAGTCACTGACGGACCGAATGATGAAGGGGAGATGTTTGAGCGCCCAGGACGACCAGGGGATCGATTTGTTAACCCCTTTCCAAATAGTAATGCGGCCCGAGCTGCAAATAATGGCGCGTTACCGCCAGATTTAAGCTTGATTGTTAAGGCACGAAAGGGTGGTGCTGATTATTTGTATGGGCTCATGACCGGCTACAGTGAGGCACCGAAGGGGATAAAAATCTCTGAGGGAATGTCCTACAATCCTTATTTTCCAGGAAAACAAATTGCAATGGCTTCGCCTTTGTTTGATGATGGAATTGAGTACGCTGATAAAACAAAAGCAACAATTGATCAAATGGCACGCGACGTCTCTACATTTTTGTCATGGGCAGCAGAACCCGAATTGGAAGAACGTAAACGTATGGGAATCAAAATAATTTTGTTCGTTTTAGTCCTTACGGGGATGCTGTATGCAATAAAAAGAAAAATTTGGTCTGATTTGCACTAACAGGTTTTTGGAAGTTATCTAACAAGAATTACTTGTAAAAATCAGGAAATTAAAACGCTGTTTTAAAAATACGAGGACTCGAGGAAATGGCTGATACGAAAAGTGAGTCAATTCTCGGTATTATTGGTGGAAGCGGCCTGTATGACATTGAGGGGCTTTCTAATACGTCATGGAAAACTATAAACACTTCTTTTGGTCCACCTTCGGATTGCTTATTGCATGGTGAACTAAAAGGGCAAAAGGTTGTATTTTTACCACGCCATGGACGAGGACACCGAATTTCTCCTACCGGTCTTAACTTCCGCGCAAATATTGAAGCAATGAAAAAGGCAGGTTGTACGGAAATTATTTCACTAAGTGCAGTGGGGTCTTTAAAGAGTGAGCTTGAACCAGGAACCTTTGTGATAATAGATCAGTTTATTGATAGAACTTTTGCTCGTGAAAAAAGTTTTTTTGGGGAGGGTTTAGTGGCCCATGTTTCAATGGCTGATCCAGTTTGCAATAGATTAGCAACTCTAATTCATCAAGCGGCCAATGATTTACCGAGTAAAATGGTTCGGGGTGGAACATATTTGGTAATGGAGGGACCCCAATTTTCAACTCGCGCTGAAAGCGAACTTTATCGAAGTTGGGGTTGTGACGTGATTGGTATGACTAACATGCCTGAAGCGAAGCTCGCTCGTGAAGCAGAGATGTGCTATGCGACGGTGGCCATGGTAACGGACTACGATTGTTGGCACGAAAATCATGATGCTGTGACGGTGGAAACTATAATCAAGGTTTTGATGGAAAATGCATCTGCTGCAAAACAACTAGTGGTAAACCTTATTCCCCTAATGAAAGAACAAGATAAACCTTGCCAGGCGGGCTGCCATACTGCACTCGATGTTGCAGTAATCACAGCACCCGAGGCTCGTGACCCTGCCATGGTAAAAAAACTAGGGGTGGTGGCAGGAAGGGTCCTGAAAAATTGAATGTTGGTGGCAAACATTATAGAGCAATATGGCTTGCAGAGGATGGTGAAACAGTAGAGATTATAGACCAGACCTGTCTCCCACATAATTTTTCTATTCTTCAATTGCACACTTTGGAAGACGCTGCGAATGCCATTAAAACTATGCAGGTTCGGGGAGCGCCCCTAATAGGGGCGGCAGCAGCATATGGTGTCTGTTTAGCAGTTCGCCAAAATTCATCTGATGAAGCCCTTGAAAAAGCATACAATTTGTTGATTCAAACTCGTCCAACCGCGATCAACCTACGGTGGGCCCTTGATGATATGAAAAAAAGCCTTTTACCTCTGGGCCAACAAGAACGCGTTAAAGCAGCCTACCGTAAAGCTCAAACCCTCTGTGACGAAGATGTGGTAATTTGCCAATCAATTGGCGAGCATGGTGCAGGGGTAATAAACAAGGTCTGGGAGTCAGTGGATCGAATTCGTCCGGTAAATATTTTAACACATTGTAATGCTGGTTGGCTTGCAACTGTGGATTGGGGAACCGCTACTTCACCAATTTATGTTGCACACAATGAAGGCATACCCATCCATGTATGGGTAGATGAAACTCGGCCTCGCAATCAAGGTGCAGGTCTTACAGCTTGGGAATTGGGTCAGCATGGAGTACCTCACACAGTAATTGTGGATAACGCGGGTGGGCACATCATGCAACAAGGTGAGGTTGATTTAATGATTACGGGAACCGATAGGACAACGGCGAATGGTGATGTGGCTAATAAAATTGGGACATACCTTAAGGCTTTAGCTGCGCATGATAATGATGTCCCTTTTTATGTAGGGCTTCCAGGACCAACGATAGATTGGAATTTGACCAGTGGTAAAGATATTCCGATAGAAGAGCGGGATACGAAAGAAGTTACGACGGTTACTGGACTCACAGCAGATGGCCAGGTAAAGGCTGTAAAGGTTACACCAGAGGCAAGTAAAGCTGCAAATTATGCTTTTGATGTTACGCCAGCTCGACTTGTGACTGGTCTAATTACTGAAAGAGGAATTTGTGATGCAACACAGGAGGGTCTTCTCTCCCTATATCCAGAAAATGGCCTAAAGGCATGAAAAACCGCTGGTCTCATCGAGGGGTAAAATCTTTCGTGGATAAATATGTCTCAAGGACAATCAGCGAGGACTTAGCCCTTCGTGTATATTCATCACGTTTATTAGGTAGCGAGCCTAAACTAGTTCTTCATGGTGGTGGAAATACCTCAGTCAAGACGAAAATTTTTGATATTGTAGGTAAAGAAACTGAGGTTTTGTATGTAAAGGGGTCTGGATGTGATCTAAAAAATATTGAGCCTGGCGGTTTTCCAGCAGTTCGGTTAATGCCAATTCGAGAGGTTTTGTCGCTTGAAAGCATGACAGATGAAGAGCTTGAAAATGTTCAACGGACAAATTTACTAGATGCGTCGGCTCCAAATCCTTCGGTGGAAACACTGCTTCACGCATTTTTGCCTCACAAATTCGTTGATCATACCCATGCAAATGCAGTTTTGACCCTTACCGATCAAATTAGTGGAGACCAAATTTGTCGAGATATTTTTGGTGATACCGTTGGGTTAGTTCCATACGTTATGCCCGGTTTTGCACTCGCAAAAAAAGCGCAGGAAGTGTTTGAGCAGAATGACGCTGTAGAGGGACTACTGGTTCTTAAGCATGGAATTTTTACTTTTGGAGAAAATGCTAAAGAATCCTATGACCGTATGATAAACCTGGTTAACAAAGCTGAATTGGAAATTAGTAAAAGACTGAAAAAAAGAAAATTTTTTCTCAAAGAAACTCCTAGTTCATTAATTCTAGCTTCTAAATTGGCACCGATACTTAGAGGTATGTTGGCGTTGGAACAAGGTGGGGTTAAGCAGGGCTTTGTTTTTGATTTTCGCACAAGCCCTAAAATCCTAAACTTTTTGGCAGGCAAGGCACTTAGAGTATACCGCCAAAAAGGAACAATTACACCAGACCATATCATTCGCACAAGGGCGTTCCCTATGATTGTGCCGGCACCTGAAAAAGGAAAAATGGAGGAATTCAAAAAGGGGTGTGAAAAAGCTTTGGATAAATATGTCTTTGAATACCACTCTTATTTTGAGCGCAATAACATCAATCAAAAATTCGTCAAAACTGAATTGGATCCATTTCCGCGAATTATTTTGATACCTGCTGTGGGTTTTTTTGGTCTTGGAAAGGATCCATCAGCAGCAAGTGTTGCTTCGGATCTCGCGGAAACTAATATTAATGTAATTTCTCATATAGAAGCTATGGGAACATATGAAGGAATTTCGGAGGCAGAAATTTTTAACGTTGAATATTGGCCATTAGAGCGAGCTAAATTAGGACCATCGAGTCAAAAACCCTTGAACCAAAAAATAGTGGCAATCACCGGGGGGGGGTCTGGAATTGGTGCAGCAACCGCAAGGGTGTTTTCTGATGCAGGGGCCGTAGTCATTGTTTTAGATTTAAACGAAACATCAGCACGGCTTGTGGCTGAAAAAATTAATGGTTTTCCTTTAATCTGTGACGTGACTAAATCTAAGTCCGTAACGCGAGCATTTGGAAAAATTTGCGAAAAATTTGGGGGCCTAGACATTTTGGTGTCAAATGCGGGTGGTGCTTGGCAAGGACGTATAGGAGAAGTTGATGATACCATATTGCGTCAGAGTTTCGATTTGAATTTTTTTGCTCATCAATCTGTGTCTCAGGCGGCAGTTAAAATATTTTTAGATCAGAAAATTGGCGGTTGTTTGTTATTCAATGCCTCAAAACAAGCAGTAAATCCTGGTCGTAACTTTGGCCCTTATGGATTGCCGAAGGCTGCAACGATGTTTTTGATGCGTCAGTACGCTCTTGATTATGGCGAAGAAGGAATCAGGTCTAACGCGATTAATGCTGACCGAATTCGAACAGGAATTCTTAGTGATGACATGATAACCTCGCGGGCAAAGGCTCGAGGAATCAGCGAAAAAGAATATTTGTCAGGAAATTTGTTGAAACGTGAAGTAAAAGCGGAAGATGTGGCCAAAGGATTTTTAAATCTTGCATTGGCTGAAAAAACTACAGGTGCGGTTTTGACAGTTGATGGTGGGAATATTTCAGCAGCACTACGATGACAAATGTATAAGAAACAAATTAAAGCCCCGAAAATTTAAATTTCGGGGCTTTTACCCGTTTTAACTAAGATGTTGGCTGAACAAGTCTAAGGTGCGAGCATGGCCGCGTTCACAAGCTCCTTGGTTGTAGCTTTCCCTTTCATCACAGCAAAAACCGTGTCCAGAATCGTCATAAACATAACAAGGAATATCCGGGTGTGATTCTTTAATCTCATGGACCTGACTCAAGGGAATTCCCCCATCTTTATCTCCAAAATTCAAAATGACTGGAATTTTAGGAGCATCCTCTCGTTTAGCATGAATACCGCCACCATAAAAAGTCGAAGCGGCTGATAAGCCGTCACAATGACAAGCCCCCAGCCAACTTACAAAACCTCCAAAACAATAACCAACTATACCCACTTTGCCGGTTTTTCCAGCTTCATCAATGGCTGCTTGAACGTCAGCTTTAATGCCATCCTCATCAAGACCCATACGTGTGTCTCTTCCTTTAGCAAAATCGTCTTGGCCATAACCAAGGTCTAGCCCTTTTTCAGCTCGATCAAAAAGCGCGGGCGCAATAGCAACGTAACCATTCTTCGCATATTCCTCACAAAGATTGCGAATGTGCTGATTAACACCAAAAATTTCTTGGATAACAACGACGCTTCCCTTGGTTACGCCCTCAGGCTCCACCCTATATGCATCGAGGGTGTGCCCATCGCTTGTGGTTAACTGAATTGTGGATCCCATATTTTTCTCCCTAATTAGGTGCTGAAATATTCTTTACAGCATAACTCATTTGACGAGCAGTGTTTTAAACTGTGGTAAAGACTTGTGCAATGTTTTGTCGAAATCATTAAAAGTTTTTGGTAGAAACTGATTACTCACCTTTTTGTTAAATTTTAAAAATCAATTAAAATCTACAAAGCTCCTGCTTATCAAATTTTAGATAAAAAATCCATTTTAAACGTTGAACCGAAAAAGGATGATATCACCATCTTGGACTACATAATCTCTCCCTTCTTGGCGCATTTTCCCGGTTTCCTTGGCTGCCTGTTCACCTTTGCACGCTACATAATCTTTATAAGAAATCGTTTCAGCACAGATAAACCCACGCTTGAAATCTGTGTGAATTTTTCCGGCAGCATTTATTGCTTTGGTTCCCGAGGGGATGGTCCAAGCACGGGTTTCTGTGGGCCCGGCCGTAATATAGGTGATGAGGCCCAATAACTTATAGCCAGCATTAATGACTCTTTCTAGTCCCTTTTCCGCTAGCCCTAAAGATTCTAAAAACATTTTTTGTTCAGCGGCTACCTCCAGCTGTGCTATCTCTGCTTCGATGGATGCTGAAATTACCACCGAAATTGCGCCTTCTGCAGTCGCATAATCCGCAACTAGTTGACTATAATTATTTCCAGAGTAGGCGTGTTGGTCACCCACATTGCACACGTACATAACCGGTTTGCCACTAAGTAACTGCAATTCGTCAAATTGAGCCCGATTTTTTAAATTTTTAAGTAAAGATCGAGCAGGGATTCCGTCCTCTAGGGTGGTAATCACTTCATTTAAAATTTCAAGTTTCAACGCAGAATCTTTATCCTTTCCACGTGCCCTTTTAACGAGCGCAACGTGCCTTTTTTCTATGCTATTTAAATCTGAAAGCATTAATTCTGTATTTATGGCCTCAATGTCACCAATCGGATCAATTTGTCCTGATACATGTGTGACGTTGTCGTTGTCAAAGCAACGAACAACATGGACAACGGCGTCCACTTCGCGAATATGGCTTAGAAATTGATTTCCTAGTCCCTCGCCCTTACTGGCGCCTGGGACCAAACCAGCAATATCAGAAAAGTCAATTTGTGTGTGCGTAACTTTGGAAGATTTAGCCAGGGCGCTAATGATATTAAGTCGTGGATCAGGAACCGCAATTCTTCCCACATTTGGTTCAATTGTACAGAATGGATAGTTTTCTGCCTGTGCCGCTATTGTCGCAGTCATGGCGTTAAATAACGTTGATTTACCTACATTCGGCAAGCCAACTATTCCACAGGTGAAACCCATTATTTGTCTTTCTGCAAAACTGTAAATTTATGCTCTTTAGGTCTTTGGTGTTTCTCTTCGGTCGATTGTTGAAGTAAAGCAATCTTTGTCATGAAAGCCGAATCATCTCCGTTTAGTAAAATTGGGAGGGCGGTCGATATAGCTGTTAAAGTCTCTTTCACCCATTTCTGATCTGATTTGGCAAAATTATTTAACACGTGTTTTTTTACACGTTTTTTTTCGCCAGGATGACCTACACCTATGCGCACTCGCCAAAAATTTTTTCCAACATGGCTTTCAATATTGCGAACTCCATTATGCCCCGCATGCCCACCACCAAACTTTGTACGCACTTTACCTGGCGCTAAATCAATATCATCGTGGAATATAAAAATTTTATTCGGTTCTAGACGCCAGTAGCGAATAGTTCGACCAACGGCATTGCCAGATTCGTTCATGTAAGTTAGCGGTTTGAGGATCTTTACTTTTGTACGGTCAACAAAACCGTCCACGAATAAACCTGGCGGGCGTATTCTTTTTTGGGTGGTGCCCAGGCCATAGGCGTGAATTATCCCATCGACCGCCATTGATCCTATATTATGACGATTTGAGGAATAATCTTTTCCTGGGTTCCCTAAGCCAACAAGGAGTAACATGGTAAACTAAAAACTAGGTTTTTTTCTCTTGATTTTCGGACTTGTTTTTTTCTCCTTCGTCAGACTCAGTTTCATCTTTTGCTTCCCCTGTGTCTTCACCTTCTTCGCCTTCTTCACCTTCGCCTTCGAGGCCTTCCTCGTCTTCAACCTCTTCGTCTACCGGCATGACTGTAGGTGCAGATATGGTCGCAACTGTAAAATCACGATCTGTGATGGTGAGGGCCACATTTTCGGGAAGAGTGAGAGCGCTGGCATGGAGAGCATCTCCCACCTCTAACCCAGTCAAGTCCAATTCAAAACTCTCTGGTATTGCGTCCGCTACACAACTAATTTCTATCGTGTGGCGAACAATGTTCAGTACACCCCCGGTTTTTAGTCCAGGCGATTCACTTTCGTTAAAAAATAAGACTGGAATTTCTACAGTTAACTTTCTGTCACGAGAATAATGCAAAAAATCAATATGCAGCGGTTTATCTGTTACTGGGTGGTATTGGGCATCACGAGGTAGCACACGGTAAACTTTTCCACCAACATTAATATCCAAAAGTCGAATAAAGAAATCAGGTTTAAGAAGTTGTTGTTCAATTATGGATTGTTCCACTGTGATAACGATAGGGTTTTCCTGATTGCCGTAAATAACGGCTGGAATCTGCCCATTTCGGCGTTCTGCCCGGGCCTTACCCTTTCCCAGCCCCTCACGCGATGCTCCGGCAATGGTTTGAACTTCGGCCATGCCATTCCTCCTTATGAAAGTTGCTATATAGCGCCAACCTCCAGGGGTGTTGACGCGCCAAAATAATAATAAAAGAAGCGAAGGGTTTTAATCCTATGCGGCAGAATAGTCAAACAAACTAGACACCGAGCGTTCGTCACTAATTCGAGCAATTGCTTCTCCTATCAGAGGCGCTATCGAAAGCTGCCGTATATTTTGCGAAACTCTGACAGCCTCTGTTGCCAAAATGCTGTCAGTTATGACCATTGTTTGAATTGGCGAAGAGGATACTCTCGAGACCGCACCCCCAGAAAGCACACCGTGTGAAATATATGCTGAGACAGACTTAGCACCGGCATCGTGAAGAGCTGCTGCTGCGTTACACAACGTTCCAGCAGAATCCACAATATCATCTACCACAATACATTCTCGCCCTTTTACATCACCGATTATGTGAATGACTTCCGAAACACCTGCTTGTGCTCGACGCTTGTCAATAATAGCTAAGTCTACTTCTAGTGTTTTGGCTAGTGCCCTTGCACGTAATACACCACCAACGTCTGGAGATACCATTGTTAAATTTTTACAATCGAACGTTTGCTGTATATCACGCAAAAATACGGGAGAGGTAAATAAATTATCCAGCGGAATGTCAAAGAAACCTTGAATTTGGCCCGCGTGTAAATCTAATGTTAAAACTCTGTCTACGCCTGCCGTTGTTATCAGGTTAGCTACGAGTTTCGCTGATATCGGTGTTCTTGGGCCCGATTTTCGATCCTGGCGGGCATACCCAAAATACGGGATTACGGCCGTAATACGTCTTGCCGACCCCCTTCTCAGCGCATCTATACAAACCAACAGCTCCATTAGGTTGTCGTTAGTAGGATATGATGTGGACTGGATGACAAAAACGTCTTCACCACGAACATTTTCTTCAATTTCGACAAAACATTCCATGTCTGAGAAACGACGAATACTTGCTTTACATAATGAAAGATTTAAATATGCGGCTATTGCTTCCCCGAGAGGTCGGTTGCTATTGCCTGCCACAATTTTCATTTTAAGACTTCCTTTGGCTGGTAAGCGAATATTAGATGTTTTGGTGTAAATTTTAAAGGCGCGCGCAATGTATCAGGAGCAAATACTGATGTAAATGAGCGGTATTTTTGGCCCCAAAATTTTTTAATCTTTCTTAAACATGATAAATTTTTATGATTAAAAGGGCATACTACAAAATTGTGCAAGTAACTATTACGCCTAAAATAGCAAAAATTAAGAAAAAGATTAAATGCGGCACCAAGTTTATTCCTTAATCATGATAGCGCTTAAACCGCGACCGAAATCTGATTGTCCTTTTTTGATCATTCGTCGGTAGCTATATAAATTATTTTCATCTGAAAAATTATCAATTTTTATCCGGTCATGTTTCACTACTCCTGAAACTTGAAGTTGCCATTCAACAAATCCGGGTAAATTAAAATATGCATGGTTAGAATCCACAATTTCAAAGAACTTTTCATACGCTTTGTCTTTCTCCAAAAATACGTTTTTAAAGTCTGAACGCACTTCATATGAATTTTTTCCGATACAAGGCCCAATGGCTGCTACAATTCGTTTCCTTATTGCTCCCATACTTTCCATGGATTCTACGGTTTTTTTTACTACCCCGCTCAGGGCGCCACGCCAACCGGCATGACAAGCACCAATTATTCCAGATGATGGCTCTGCAAATAAAATTGGTGCACAATCTGCGGTTAAAATACCGAGCACTACTCCTTTCTTTTTTGTGACCATTCCGTCCGCTTCTGGTCTTCGTTCCTTATACCCAATTTTTTTGACGTTAATTATTTTGTTTCCGTGAACCTGGTTGATAGTTACTAAGGCATTCTCCTTTTTTCCAAAGAAGTCCATAGCCCGCCGGCGATTTTCTCGTATATTTTCGAGTTTATCGGCAGAAGAAAAACCGCAATTCAAAGAGGCGTAAAGTCCTGCACTGATACCACCCCTGCGTGTAAAAAAGGCATGCTTGATTTGGGGTATTTCATTCAAAGCTGATATAGTGAGTGGTATCAAATTTTGCATTGTTTTCATTGAAAGTTATCAAGATTGCAATTCGAACCCGGCGGGAGCAGGCTGATTGGGGGGCAAAACAGCGATAACCTTAAATAGCGTCCCCATTTGAGATGAGGAGGTCAAACGGCGGCAGCCTTCCAGTAAACTTTCTGTTTGTTTTGAATTTGCCCCTTCCAACAGCTTTTTTATACGGGTTTTAATGCCAAGTGATATTAGAAATTCACCCTGATTTATAGGTCCATACACTTTTACTCCTCCCTTTTTGAGGGAATTCGAAATAGCAGAAAAATCTACATGAGCTGTTAAATCCGCTTCTCCAATTTCCAATAGGGGATTATGAGTTCGATGGGATTTTACTGCTTGGAGTGTTTCTAACGTATTTAGAGCGGTGTATCCGTAATCAATGATAATAGCAGCAACTCCATGTAAACATATCCAGCGTCCAATTTGATCAGCAAGTTTTTGTCCGATTGGGCAATTTTCAAAAACAGCTCCCAAACGTGCGTTTTGTAGCTGTTTCGGAATTTTTATGGAATTCTTTTTCTTATAAGGCATAAAAAAAAATTTATTTTTTTCTTCATCGTAATCTACCCTTCGCTCGTACCAACCCTGTTTAGTATTTACGTACTGATCAACCGGTAAAGCGTCAAAAAACTCATTAGCAATAATTAAGGTTGGCTTTTGAGGAATTGTGTCTAGTGTTTTATGCCAATGGACTTTAAAATTTGAGAGTACCTGTCTTTGGATTTTGCAAAGGACATCACTTGTCTCAACTAAGTGAATTTGAACTGCATCCAAAAATGATGGTACGGTAATACCAGATCTCATTATGTCAGACATCAAGGTCCCTCTGCCTGGCCCTAATTCCACAAGGTTAAGTTCCTTGGGTTTATTTCCTTTTTGCCATGTTACAGCGCACCAAAGGCCTAATATTTCGCCAAAAACTTGGCTTATCTCGGGAGCAGTTATGAAATCCCCTGTTAAACCAAAAGGATCACGTGTTTGGTAGTAACCATGAAAAGGGTTTGCCATTGCGGTTGACATAAAATTCGAAACAGAGATCGGACCAGAAGCATTAATTTGCTTCCTTATTTTTCTTTCAAGTGGTGTCACGTTTTATGCCAGGCGAGGTATATAAGAAAAATTCCTATTAAAAATAATGGTACAGAAAGCATTTGTCCCATAGTTGCTATACCATAAAATGTTCCTAAATGAGAATCAGGCTCTCGGTAAAATTCAACTAAATAACGAAAAACACCATACCCCGTCATAAAAATACCACTCACCAGACCAGGGCGTTCCAAGCCTTGAAAACGATAAACTACAACTGATAAGCAGGAAAACAGCAAAATTCCTTCAAGTCCTGCTTCATAAAGTTGGCTAGGATGCCTTGGCAATGTACCTCCTCGAGGAAACACCATAGCCCAGTAGACGTCAGTTTGCCTGCCGTAAAGCTCTCCATTAATAAAATTTGCAATACGTCCAAGGAAAAGGCCAATTGGTGCAACCGCACAAACAATGTCGCTTAAATAATAAATGGAGATTTGACGTTTTAAAGAAAAAAACCAGCCAGAAACTATTACCCCTAATAACCCTCCATGAAATGACATACCCCCTTTCCACATGGCAAAAATTTCCAGTGGTTTATCAATAAAAAATTCCGGCCGATAAAATAAAACATAACCTAATCTACCCCCTAGAATTATGCCAAGCGTTGCCCACACTATGAAATCATCGACATGATTACGTTTAAGGCTGTTATGTTTTAGATCTGTAAGCCGCAGTGCATAACGCCAGCCAAAAAGAATGCCAGCGACATATGCTAGCGAATACCAGCGTATGGCTAGTGGGCCAATTTCGACCGCAATTGGATCAATGATGGGAAAACCTACGACTAACATTTCATTTAAAACAGAAGTTTACAGGTGACATCATAAATAAGGGTCATCTTTAGTAAGATGGTTTTCTACATATTTTTTTATACCAGCCTCGAGACTCTTAAAAGGCGATTTGTATCCAGCGCTTCGAAGTCGACCTATTTTTGCTTCAGTAAAGTATTGATACGTTGTTTGAAGCGCTTCAGGAGTGTCAACAAAACGAATTTCTGCTTGTTTTTGCAAAGTAGCGAGTAAAGAAGATACGACGTCAGAAAAACTTCTAGCTTTACCGGTTCCTATATTGAAAAGACCCGAAACGTGTGTGTTTTCGAATAACCACACCATTACCTTTACACAATCACCCACCCATACAAAATCTCGCTTTTGCTCACCATGCTTATAAGCAGGGTTGTGTGACCGGAAAAGTGTAGGAGGACTTCCTTCCATTAACTCTTCATACAACTTCAGGACCACACTGATTTGACCTTCTTTGTGATACTCATTAGGTCCAAAGACATTAAAGAATTTAAGTCCCGCCCATTGTGGGGGTAATAAATCCTCATCTCCACTTTCGATTATTCGAGCAACCCAACCATCAAAAAGATGCTTGCTCCAGCCATAAGCGTTAAGAGGTTTCAGGTCAGAGAGAGCCTTCTTTGTGAAATTATCATCAAAACCTTTCTGACCGCTTCCATAAGTGGCGGCAGATGATGCATAAATTAATGGAATTCTATACCGAGCACATTTCTTCCATATTTCTTGCGTTAACCAAAAATTAGTTTTTAGGATTTTATCAGCATCTGTTTCCGTTGTGCTGGAAATTGCGCCCATGTGAAATATTTTTTTGAGATTTTGCGCTTCGCTATCAATATAGTTCAGGAGTTGTTCTGGAGGGATTAGATTGCTGATGTCACGTTTCGAAAGATTTCGCCATTTGTCCAAAATACCGAGGTGATCGCAAACGACAATTTCTTCAGCCCCGTTGTTTTCAAGGCCTGCAACAAGGTTTGATCCAATAAAACCTGCACCCCCTGTAACTAGGATCATTTAACTACCCCTCTCTTTTAGGCTTTTGCTCCTTATAGGGGCCCGAGTTGTTTGTATCAAGTAACCTTGTCACCTTCACTTAAGATAACATTTTTTAAAACAACCCGGTAATATTGCCATCATTGTCTACCCTTATATCGTGTGCTGCGGGAACTCTGGGCAGTCCAGGCATTGTCATGATGTCTCCGCAGATCACAACAATAAATTCAGCACCATTTGCTACTCGAACCTCCCTGATTTGTACAACATGGTCAGACGGAGCATTTTTCAAATTTGGGTCAGTTGAAAAGCTATATTGTGTTTTTGCTACACAAATTGGAAAGTTACCAAACCCTTGTTCTTCCAAATCCCGAAATTGATTTCGAAGCCTCTGGTCAGCCACAATATCACTTGCGCCGTATATACGCTTTGCAATTGTTTTTACTTTATCCCATAGGGGTATTTTATCCTCATAAAGAAGCGAAAACGAACTGCCATTATTGTTGTCCGCAAGTTCTACTACCTTTGTGGCTAGTTCTCTCGCTCCTTCACCACCATTTGCCCAATGAGTGCATTCTATGGCTTCAATTTCTCTAGTACTAAATAAATCACGTATTAAAGCAATTTCGGCATTTGTATCAGTGTTGAACCTGTTAATAGCTACGACCACGGGGACTCCAAAGCTTAAAACGTTTTCTACATGGCGACTTAGATTGTCTAACCCTCTTTTTACTGCTTCAAGATTTTCCACACCAAGCTCAGATTTTTTGACGCCACCATGCATTTTTAAGGCTCGTGAAGTCGCGACTACTACGGCTACATTTGGCACTAAACCGGTCTTTCTGCACTTAATATTAAAAAATTTTTCTGCTCCTAAATCAGCTCCAAACCCAGCTTCAGTTACTACGTAATCAGAAAATTTTAGTGCAGTTTGAGTTGCTATGACAGAATTACAACCGTGAGCAATATTTGCAAATGGACCACCGTGAACAAAAGCCGGATTATTCTCTAATGTTTGGACCAAATTTGGCTTAATGGCATCCTTAAGGAGCGCCGTCATAGGTCCATCTGCTTTTAATTCTCTAGCGTAAACAGGTTTTCTGCCCCGGGTATATCCTACAATAATGTTGCCGAGACGTTTGCTTAATTCATTAATGTCTTGGGAAAGGCAGAAAATTGCCATTACCTCAGAGGCTACAGTGATATCAAATCCTCCTTGATTTGGAAAACCATTTGCAACACCGCCGAGCGACGTAATAACGGAACGTAATGCTCGATCATTCATGTCTACAACTCTGCGCCAAGCAATACGTCTTAGATCAAGTGCAGGTTCTTGACCCCAATAAATATGGTTATCGATTAATGCGGATAGCAAGTTATTAGCAGTACCGATAGCATGAAAATCCCCTGTAAAATGAAGATTTATATCTTCCATTGGAACAACCTGCGCATAACCTCCCCCAGCAGCTCCACCCTTCATTCCAAAGCAAGGGCCTAAAGAAGGCTCACGCAAGCAAATTGATGCATTTTTTTTAATTAAGTTGAGCGCATCCCCCAAGCCAACTGTTGTAGTCGTTTTCCCTTCCCCTGCAGTAGTAGGCGTCATAGCTGTAACTAAAATTAATTTTGAATTTTGACGTTTAGGCAAATCTTTTACATCTTCCAAATTTAGTTTGGCTTTGTAATGCCCATAAGGTTCTAATTGTTTTTCGGAAATTTTAAATCGCTCTTCTGCAATTTCTATTATCGGACGTAATTTTGCTTCGCGAGCGATTTCAATATCAGTTTTTATTTTAATTTCGGCCATGACCTTCTATCTATTTTATTACGTAATTGGTTTACTAAAGTATGATTAAGCACGAGGAGTATTGATTGTACAGCAGAACAGGTTGGCATTGGAGTATTGGTTTTGTTTTCGTGACTTGCCCGAACCAAAAGCTATCGCCATAATCCATTACCTACAATAAACAGGGTTAAACTCTTAAAGTGTAAACAATACAATTGAAAAAGAAATTTACAGAGGGTTAAACTCTTAAAGTGTAAACAATACAATTGAAAAAGAAATTTACAGTTGGATAAGTTCAAGTGGACGTCTAAGAAAGCGAAAACATATGACCGCCATACTCCAAATTAAGAATGTTTCGAAAACATATGACCCAGATGGGGACAATCCTTTAAAAGCGCTTGATGGGGTTGATCTTGAGGTTGATGAGGGTGAATTTGTAACTGTCATTGGACCCTCTGGTTGCGGAAAATCTACCCTATTCAATATTATTGGCGGTTTAATATCACAATACGAAGGAACGGTATTAATCGATGGACGTGATGTTGACGGGGCACATAAAGATGTTGGAGTGGTATTCCAGGAAGAATCGACCTTTCCCTGGCGGACTACTCTCGATAATGTTGCCTTCCCCCTTGAGATAGAGGGAATTGAAAAACAAGCTAGGGAAAAAACCGCGAAACAATTTATAAAATTGGTGGGTTTGGAAGGGTTTGAAAATCATTTTCCAGCTCAGCTATCAGGGGGAATGAAACAACGCACCGCTGTTGCTCGCACGCTTGCGTATGAGCCAAGAATCATGTTGTTAGATGAGCCTTTTGGGGCACTAGATGAACAAACCAGAATGCTTCTGGGGGATAAAATGCTTGAGATTTGGGCAGAATTGAAACAAACCATGCTTTTAATTACCCACAACATTACTGAAGCGGTTCAGCTATCCGATCGTGTGGTTGTGATGTCGTTCAGGCCCGGTTTAATTAAAGAAATTATTCCCGTCAATTTACCACGGCCAAGGACCTCAGACGTTATAGCAACGCCCGAATTTGGTACTTATGTGGGGAGGTTATGGACACTTTTACGAGAAGAAGCTTCCCGGGGTATGGTTGAGTCAGAGGCAGAAATTGCTTCTGGTTAGCTGTAATCGCTACTTGTGAGTGTAATTCTTTTCGGGTTAGACTCGTTTTAAGTCAAACAGGGAGAAAAAAATGTATAAAACAATCTCATCGATTTTAGTAGCAGCCTTCGGCTTCGCGTTTACAGCGACGCAAGCTTTTGCATTAGACAAAGTGCGGTTAATAAATAGTACAAAAGTTGTTTTTGAAATGGAACATGCTTACGCTGCTCTAGAAAACGGCGTTTTCAAAAAAAATGGGCTTGATGTTTCCATCATTCATGGTTCTGGAGGTGCTGCAACCTTACAGACAATAATTACTGGAAGCCAGGATGTAGCATTCGGTTGTGGTGTTTTAGCGGTAATCAGTGCTTATTCAAAAGGAGCACCAGTTCGAATTCTTGGCAGTACAAAAAGAGGTACAGGCGATATTTACTGGTATGTAAAATCCAATAGTAAAATTAAAAGCTTAAAGGATTTAAATGGGGGCAAAGATTTAGTCTACTCTCGACCTGGTTCTTCTACGCACCTGACTACATTATTTTTGAAAGATGCTCTTAACCTAAGTGCAAAATTAGTATCTGTTGGTGGCCCATCTGGTTCTCGTACACAGGTTATGTCTGGACAAGTCGATACCGGTTGGTCTGTTTATCCCTTAAATGCCGGTCTTATCAACTCTGGAAAAATCAGAGTTATCGGATCCGGTAAACAAGCAGTAGGGCTTAATGGTGTAACTATTCGCGTAGTGGTTGCCAATTCCAACTGGCTGAACAAAAACCGTGATGCCGCCAAACGTTTGATGCGGGCAATGTATATTGGCCAAGCAATAGCCTATTCGAGTGAAAAACAACAAAGGGCTTACGCAAAACGTTGGAAATTGAAATATGAAAACATAAATGAAATGGACAAATATGTTCCTCTTTCAGAAGGAAGCTATAAACCAATAGGCAAAATCAATCAGCTTAATGAAATGGCTTTAAAATTCAAACGGACTAAAAAGCTTCTTACTCAGGCACAACTTAAAGAGCTGGTTCATATTGACGGTTACAAGCCGTAGAAGGGGCCATATTAGAGAAAAAAGTTTAGGGTTTAAAAGCTTGTGGCTCGATTGATCCGATCGCCAATAATTGCAGGCCTTTTAGCGGTTATAGTCTTGGCGGCAATTATAGAATTCGCGGTTGCCCAAGGGTTTTTAATGGCGTTGGTTGTACCACGTCCGACAGACGCCATTATAGCTTTTCCTTCTGTCCAGGAAGAAATGGACTTAATAGGAAATTTTTTTGTAACCCTTGGTATGACGGGGGCGGCAACATTTTTTGCGCTGTCTGTTGGCGTTCCCTTCGGATATTTTATGTATCGAAAAGAACGGTTTGGTGTTGCTTACGAAGGGTGGCTGGCGGCGGCTTTTTCAGCCCCGATCGTGTTGTTGTATCCCTTGTTTTTGGTGTTATTCGGACGAACCCATCTAACGCTGGTAGTAATGGGATTCATTCCAGGTGCAATCCCGATTATAATTCAGACACGTCAGGGATTGTTGAGTGTGTCACCAACCTTATTGAACGTCGGGCGTAGTTTTAATATTTCTGAACGGGAAATGTTTTGGAAAATACAGCTGCCTAGTGCAGTTCCAACAATTTTTACGGGCATACGGATTGGCGTAATGTATACGCTTGTCAGCATTGTAGCCATGGAGTACCTGACGGATTTTGGGGGTCTTGGGCGTATCGTTTCAGAAATGTATTTTAGATTTGATACTCCAGGCACTTATGCAAGCATTTTTGCAGTAATTTTTGTGAGTGTTTTCTTTTATTTTGGTTTCGGAAAAATCGAGAAATGGTTGAGACCAGTATGACCGGGACTAAAGCTATCAGTTTTGGGCTCTTAGTGAACCGTGATGCTTCGGTAACGCAAATTCGAGTTTGTACCATAATAGGTTTGCTCTTAATTTGGGAAATGTTGGCTCTCCTGGGGCGCTTTGAAATTTTATATGGAGATGTTATCCCCTCTTCTTGGATGATCATTTATACTGTTGGGACAGAAATTATCTCGGCTAGTTTTTATCGTGATTTAGGCATTACTTTTGCTGAACACGCAGTGGGATTTGTAGGAGGCTCAATTGTGGCGATCTTTGTGGGCATTGGCATGGGCACAAATCCATTCTTCCGAAAAGCCCTTGAACCTTATTTGAATGCAATTGGGTCAACGCCGAAAATCATTTTTTTGCCTATACTTTTCTTAATGTTTGGGACTGGTATTGAATCTAAAATGGCTAAAGGTTGCCTTTCTTCATTTTTTCCTGTGGTTTTTTCAACGACGCTTGGAATTTTATTGATCAATCCGGTTTTAATAAGGGTTGGAAAGAGTTTTAACCTCAACAAATGGCAAATGTTTACAAAAATTTATATTCAAGCAATGGTAAACCCTATAATTACCGGCCTTAGACTTGGTATGGCAATTACAGTTATTGGGGTCCTCGTAGCTGAGTTAAAATTTGCGGATGGGGGCCTCGGATACAGGCTAGGTGTTTACTATGAAAAATTTGAAATCGCCCCCATGTACGCTATTATTATTATAATTTTCGCGTTAGCAGCCTTTGCTAACGTTGGGATGACACGTCTTCAGGACAGAATGAACAGACATATGGTGTCCGCTTCTGGAAAAACGAAAACAACTAAGGCATCAGGTGGTTTGGGTGTTGTGGCTACTAACTAGTTTTGAATAGAAAAATTTGATTTTACAAATTCAAGAAATAATCTAGTTTACACAAATTCTAGACTTTCCAATGAATTTTTTATGGGGTACTAGTCTGATATCATGCAAACAAAAAACCGTTTTTTCAGTGACGTAACAAAGTTAGCTGGGGGAGCATTGGGTACCCTCGATAGTATTCGTCGGGAAGTGGAAGAGATGGTAAGACATCAATTTGAACGGATGCTTTCTAAACTTGATTTAGTGACCAGAGATGAGTTTGAAACGATTAAAGAAATGGCTGTTAAAGCTCGACAAGAGCAGGAAAAAATCAATACTCGTCTGGCAAAATTTGAAAGTCAGGGAAAAAAGAAAAATGTTTCTGGTGCCCGCCCGCGAAAAATTGTTAGGAAAAAGAAAAAACCAAAATCTTCTACTGTTTAAAAAAAGAAGTATCCAAAACCATCTCTGATTAAGTTTTCCACATAAAAACAACAAAAATATAAATCTGAACTTGATAAACTTTTATCCTTTTGGCAATCTACATGTAGTATGGCCTTTCCACTTGGGTACAATATCTTTGTAGTCTGAGCCAAATAAATTGTTGTTTAGGTTTAGAGGCATGCCATGGCTGTCGCAGTGGTCCAACAAGACACAAGAATTACAGAAAATCCTATTGATTTATTAGAACAAATAGCTGGGGCCCAAGGTTGGTCTTTTGAACGAAGCAACGAATACGAAATGGCAGCGGAGATCAACGGTCGTTGGACGTGCTACCGCTTATTTTTTTCTTGGCTCGATGATATCAGCGCTATGCACTTTGCTTGTGCCTTTGAGCTTTCGGTTCCCAGTCACCGGCGAACGGCATTTTATAATCTTTTAGCCCGTATAAATGAACAGTTGGCGGTTGGACATTTCGATTTATGGGCAGATAGAGGCCTTCCTGTTTTTAGACACTCAATGCTTTTAAGGGGAATTTCAGGAGCAAGTGTTGAACAAATGGAAGACTTAGTGGAGATCGCGTTAGTTGAAAGCGAGAGATTTTATCCCGCTTTTAATTATGTCGTATGGGGGGGTAAAACTCCCGAACAAGCGTTTGATGCGGCAATGATCGAAACAAAGGGAGAGGCCTGATAGCCTTCAGTCTTTTTCTAGTAATTTTTTAAAGAATCAGCTCTGACATTGGAAAGGCAAAAAGTGTGTTTGTCTTTCTATCTGTCGGACCATTAGGAGAAATTCTGTGGAACAAAA
>JAYZBC010000081.1:0-16632 GCA_036339375.1 Pseudomonadota bacterium
GGCAACAACCCCAGCGCCAACTGTGCGTCCCCCCTCGCGAATTGCAAAACGAAGACCGTCATCCATCGCTATCGGTTGAATGAGGGTGACGTCCATCGTAACGTTATCCCCCGGCATAATCATTTCTGTACCTTCTGGCAACACCACGGAACCTGTAACATCTGTTGTCCTAAAATAAAATTGTGGGCGATAGTTCGAGAAAAATGGTGTATGGCGGCCACCCTCCTCCTTCGTCAGAATATACGCCTCCGCCGTAAATTGCGTGTGTGGTGTTATTGAACCAGGTTTTGCTAAAACTTGACCGCGTTCAACTTCATCACGACCAACACCACGCAACAAACAACCAACATTGTCCCCCGCTTCACCAGAATCCAGAAGTTTTCGAAACATCTCAACACCAGTTGCTGTTGTTTCCTGAGTCTCCTTAAGACCAACAATTTCAACTTTATCACTCACATTCACAATGCCGCGTTCTATTCGACCGGTGACAACCGTTCCACGGCCCGAAATAGAGAACACATCCTCAATCGGCATAAGAAAGGGAAGATCTTTAGGACGGTCAGGTTGAGGAATGTAATCATCAACAGCTGCCATTAACTCTAGGACCGTATCCTTACCCGTCGCCGCATCACCATCTTCTAAGGCTCCAAGTGCCGTACCCGAAACAATAGGTATATCATCACCTGGAAATTCGTAGGAACTTAAAAGCTCACGGATCTCTAATTCAACAAGCTCTAAAAGTTCTGGATCATCAACCTGGTCAACCTTATTCATGTAAACAACAATCGCTGGGACACCTACCTGGCGAGCAAGAAGAATATGTTCCCGAGTCTGAGGCATCGGGCCATCCGCTGCAGAAACAACCAAAATAGCACCATCCATCTGAGCCGCACCCGTAATCATATTTTTCACATAATCAGCATGGCCAGGGCAATCTACGTGCGCGTAATGGCGGTTTTCCGTTTCATACTCAACATGGGCGGTCGCAATCGTAATCCCCCGCTCCTTCTCCTCTGGTGCCTTGTCAATCTGATCATATGCGGTGAATTCAGCGCCCCCGCTTTCTGCAAGAATCTTCGTAATCGCAGCCGTCAATGTCGTCTTACCATGATCAACATGACCAATAGTCCCGATATTACAGTGGGGCTTCGTACGCTCAAATTTCTCCTTAGCCATCTTTATGCTCCATTAATTAGGCCAATTTGGCTTTAACTTCTTCAGCGACTGCTTGGGGAACTTTTTCATAATGATCGAAAAACATGGTAAACTGTGCACGGCCTTGGCTCATTGATCTCAAATTATTTACATAACCAAACATATTAGCTAAGGGAACCATAGCATTCAGTACATGGGCTTTAGCACGTTGATCCATACCTGTCACGTTTCCGCGACGACTGTTCAAGTCCCCTATTATATCTCCAAGATACTCTTCTGGCGTAACAACCTCTACCCGCATTAACGGTTCTAACAAACGAGGTGACGCTTTTGCTATTCCCTCTCGAAAAGCAGCCCGCGTCGCTATTTCGAAAGCCATTACAGAAGAGTCTACATCATGGGACGCTCCATCTATAAGAATCGCTTTCATATCTATTATAGGAAACCCGACGAGTATCCCGTTTTCCGCAGCACTCATTATTCCTTTTTCTACACCTGCTATAAAATCTTTAGGGACCGAGCCTCCAACCACTTTGCTTTCGAACCTAACTCCACTGCCTGATTTTAAAGGTTCAAAATTAAACTTTACACGAGCGAATTGTCCTGCTCCTCCGGTTTGTTTCTTATGAGTATAATCAACAACAGAAGGTTTTGAGATTGTCTCACGATAAGCCACTTGGGGCGCACCAACATTCGCACCCACTTTAAATTCTCTCTTCATACGATCCACAAGGATGTCTAAATGTAGCTCTCCCATGCCCTTAATCACAGTTTGACCGCTTTCAATATCACTTGAAATTTGAAAAGAAGGATCTTCTTCAGCCAACCTTTTCAACGCAATTCCCATTCTTTCTTGATCAACTTTTGTCTTAGGCTCAACAGCCACTTCTATAACAGGATCAGGAAACTCCATACTTTCTAAAATTACCGGGTCGCTTACATCGCAAAGCGTATCTCCTGTAGTAGTATCTTTAAGGCCGGCCAACGCTACAATATCTCCTGCATAAGCTTCCTTTACATCCTCACGCGAATTGGAGTGCATCAAAAGAATGCGCCCTATTCGTTCACGGTTATTTTTAACGGTATTTAAAAGAGACATACCGCTTTTCAAAACTCCGGAATATATTCGAACAAACGTTAGTGATCCTACAAAAGGATCATTCATAACTTTAAATGCCAATGATGCGAAGGTATTTTCATCTGAAGTGGTAACGTTGATTGTATCCTCAGTACCCATTTTCATTCCATGCATCGAAGGAACATCACGAGGTGAAGGTAGATAATTTATCACCGCATCTAATAGGGGTTGCACACCTTTGTTTTTAAAGGCACTTCCACACAAAACCGGTACAAATGCACCCGATAGCGTTCCTTTCCTAATACAAGACCGAAGTGTCTCATCATCTGGTACTTGACCATCAAGATAAGCCTCCATTGCACTATCATCGTGCTCCACTATTGTTTCAATGAGTTTTTCCCGATAGCCATTTGCCTTGTCTATAAAATCGATAGGCACATCAACAATATCAAACTCTGCACCTAAACTTTCATCTTTCCAAATCTTCGCTTTCATTTCTATTAAGTCGATTACACCCTTAAAATTTGCCTCCACCCCTATTGGCAATTGAATTAGTAAGGGATTTGCACCCAATCTTTTGGAAATCATTTCGCAAGTATTTTGTAAATCGGCCCCAACACGGTCCATTTTGTTTACAAAACAAATGCGAGGAACATCGTATTTGTCTGCTTGTCGCCAAACGGTTTCTGACTGAGGTTCTACCCCGGAAACCGCATCGAAAACTGCAACGGCACCATCCAAAACTCTAAGGGAACGCTCAACCTCAATAGTAAAGTCGACGTGACCAGGGGTATCAATAATGTTTACTCGATGCTCTTTCCAAAAACATGTAGTAGCAGCAGAGGTAATTGTTATGCCTCGTTCTTGTTCTTGCTCCATCCAGTCCATGGTTGCGGTGCCTTCATGCACCTCTCCAATTTTATAAGCTCGACCGGTATAATAAAGAATTCGCTCGGTGGTAGTGGTTTTCCCAGCGTCAATATGCGCCATTATACCTATGTTTCGATACATATCGATTGAAGTTTCGCGGGACATCTTATTTTCCTGTACTCTAACTACTTTCGATTACCAGCGATAATGCGAAAAAGCTTTATTGGCTTCAGCCATGCGGTGTGTATCTTCACGCTTTTTGACTGCGTTTCCGCGATTATTTATAGCGTCAAGCAATTCGTGTGACAGTCGCTCTGTCATAGTATTTTCAGATCTCGATCGTGCTGTTTCAATCAACCAACGAATAGCGAGAGCTTGTTGGCGATCGGATCGAACTTCAACAGGTACTTGATAGGTGGCTCCTCCTACCCGCCGTGACCGAACTTCAATTCCAGGTTTAACATTATTAAGAGCCTCGTGAAAGGATTTGACAGGGTCCCCGCCAGCCTTACTTCCAATTTCATCCAGGGCTAAATAAACTATTTTCTCTGCAGTAGATCTTTTACCTTGTAACATTAGACAATTAATGAATTTTGCTATTACAAGATCACCAAATTTAGCATCTGGCAGAACTTTTCTTTTTTCGGCGGCGCGACGACGTGACATGTTTTAAACCTTACTTTGGCCGCTTAGCGCCATATTTGGAACGTCGCTGCCTTCGATCAGTCACTCCTTGAGTATCCAAAACTCCTCGGACAATGTGGTAACGAACGCCTGGGAGGTCTTTAACACGACCACCTCTAATTATAACAACCGAATGCTCCTGCAAATTATGTCCCTCTCCAGGCACGTAACTTGTCACTTCAAAACCATTTGTCAGTCTAACCCGAGCTACTTTTCTAAGAGCAGAATTTGGCTTCTTCGGTGTGGTTGTGTATACCCTTGTACAAACGCCCCTCTTTTGGGGACATCCCTCCATAGCTGGCACCTTATTCCTTACAAATGGTCGCTTGCGCGGTTTGCGGATTAATTGGTTGACCGTTGGCACGAAGTACAATCCTTATTTTTGAGGGAAACTAAATAATTTTAGACCCACTTTAATTCATATGGCCGAGAGTACACCTGCAAAGGATGGGATTACATTTCCCCCTCTAGGCCTAAATACGATTCGAACTCAGCAATAAACTATAAATAATTAAGTTTCAAAAACTACGGAAACGCGTTTAGGTTGTTTCCCTACCACCAGTTTCCAAAGAGGCGCGCAATATAGTTGTGCTGCATAGCATCGTCAACCAAGAAAAAAGCAAACATTACCGATTTTATAGTTTTTTTTGTTCTAAATTAAAAATTTTAATTAATTATAAAGTTTAACCAACAAATATTAATCTTATGCTGCACTCGATTGTTCTTCCTTGTCTTTGATTTTATCTATTTGAGTAATCTCGGTTTTTGTTGTTTTTTTCTTGGCTATGCTTTCAATTGCCTCTTGATCTCGATCTAGGGCAATTTGTTGCACTTCATTCATATAAGACCCAGTCCCCGCCGGTATCAACCGTCCAACAATTACGTTTTCTTTTAAACCAACAAGGTTATCTTCTTTACCAGAAACTGCGGCTTCTGTAAGCACGCGAGTAGTTTCCTGAAAAGAAGCTGCAGAAATAAAGGACTTAGTCTGGAGCGAAGCCTTTGTGATCCCATGTAGAACCGGTACCGTAGTTGCTAGTTTTTGTCTTTGTTTTTTCAATTTGGCATTTTCTGCTTCTAATTCTTCCCTATCAATTTGCTCACCAACTAAAAAGGTTGAATCTCCGGGTTCTATAATTTCTACTTTCTGCAACATCTGCCGAACAATTATTTCAATATGCTTGTCATTTATTTTAACGCCCTGCAATCTATAGACATCTTGGATTTCATCTATCAGGTAATTTGCAAGCGCTTCAACACCTAGAACCCGCAAAATATCGTGGGGGACTGGGTTTCCATCCATGAGAAAATCACCCTTTTGAACAACATCACCTTCCTGAACACTGATATGCTTTCCTTTTGGAATTAGGTGTTCAACAGGATCTCCATCTTCTTCAACAGGGTTAACGATTATTCGCCGTTTCGCTTTATAATCTTTTCCAAATTCCACACGACCATTTATTTCGCTGATAATCGAAAAGTCTTTCGGTTTTCTTGCCTCGAACAACTCAGCGACGCGCGGTAATCCACCCGTGATGTCACGTGTTTTACTCGTTTCACGAGGTATTCGAGCTAAAACATCACCAGTATGAATTTTTGCCCCTGATTCAACAGACAAGATTGCATCAATAGACAAGTAGTAGTTAGCTTCTGCACCATTAGCCAACTTAATCACGTTTCCATCTTTGTCACGTATAGTCATCCGAGGACGCAGGTCAGATCCCTTGGGTTGCTGTTTCCAATCTACTACTTTTTTATAGGAAATACCTGTGGCTTCATCCATAATTTCACGCATTGAAACGCCATCTAATAAATCCACATAATTGGCTATACCTTCCTTTTCTGAAATGATAGGAAGCGTATAAGGATCCCATTCAGCCAATCGGTCCCCAGGGTTCACACTATCCCCGTCATCTTTTAATAAACGTGCGCCATAAGGGACCCGGTAACTCGCCCGTTCACGATTATTTTCATCGATTATCGCTATTTCTGTATTACGTGCCATTACAATTAGCACCTTATCTGTATTCAACACGAGATTACGATTTCGCAAGACAATGCTTCCATTGAAATCTGCATCGATACTGGATTGCTCCGCTCCCCGTTGAGCAGCTCCCCCAATGTGAAAGGTTCTCATTGTGAGTTGTGTGCCTGGCTCACCTATAGATTGAGCTGCTATAATTCCAACTGCCTCTCCTGTATTAACTAGTGTCCCACGGGCGAGATCCCTTCCATAGCAAAGTGCACACACCCCCCCGTTACTCTCACAGGTCAGACCAGAACGTATATGAACGGATTCAACACCAACTTTTTCAATGTTGTCTAACTTCTCTTCTTCAACCATTTGGCCAGCTTTTAAAATAACTTTGCCTCCAATTGGGTCAATAATATTTGATGCTATGACACGGCCAAGGATACGTTCACAAAGCGAGTCTATGACTTCTCCCCCCTCAATTACAGCTCTAACCGTGAGGCCATTTTTTGTTTTGCAATCATGTTCTACAATTGTGCAATCCTGTGCCACGTCTACCAAGCGGCGCGTTAGATAACCAGAATTAGCAGTTTTCAAGGCTGTGTCCGCCAAACCCTTGCGTGCGCCATGGGAAGAATTAAAATATTCAAGTACAGTTAAGCCTTCTTTGAAATTTGCGATTATAGGTGTTTCAATAATTTCCCCAGACGGCTTGGCCATTAGCCCTCTCATCCCGGCAAGTTGTTTCATCTGCGCCGCCGAACCACGGGCTCCCGAATCTGCCATCATGAAAACCGAATTTTCTAATTCGCCAGACCTTGGATTAGCAATTTCCTTCATCATTTCATCAGCAACTTCATCGGTACACTGAGACCAGACATCAACAACTTTATTATATTTTTCACCCTGTGTGATTAATCCATCCTGATATTGCTGTTCGTATTCTTTAACTTTATCCTGTGCATCACCCACAAATTTTTCTTTAGCAACAGGTACAATGAGGTCATCCTTGCCAAACGAGATTCCACTTTTACATGCACTATAAAAACCCAGGCTCATGATGTGATCAGCAAATAAAACTGTCTCTTTTTGACCGCAATGGCGGTAAACAGCATCAATAGCATTGGTAATTTCTCTTTTGGTAAGAAGCCTATTGACTAACTCCAATTTAATATTTGGGTTTTTTGGAAGCAATTTCATGACACGCATTCGTCCTGGGGTTGTTTCTGACCTCAGAACTACAGGCTTGCCATCTTCATTAACCGTATCAATCCGTGCAAAAATTTTACTATGAACTGTAACAATCCCTATATCTAATGCTTGTTCAATTTCACCAATATCAGCGAACGCCATACCTTCGCCAGGTTCTCCCTCACGTGCTAAAGTTAAATAATATAAACCTAGTACTATATCTTGAGATGGAACAATTATTGGCTTCCCATTGGCAGGACTCAAAATATTATTTGTAGACATCATAAGTACACGCGCCTCAAGCTGTGCGTCTAGCGATAAAGGCACATGGACTGCCATTTGGTCACCATCGAAATCGGCGTTAAAAGCAGTACAAACCAGGGGATGCAACTGGATTGCTTTACCTTCAACTAGAACCGGTTCGAAGGCTTGTATGCCTAAACGATGTAATGTAGGAGCTCTATTTAAAAGCACCGGATGTTCTCGAATTACTTCTTCTAAAATATCCCAAACTTCAGGACGTTCTTTTTCCACTAATCTTTTCGCTGCCTTAATAGTACTAGCCATCCCATAAATTTCGAGTTTTGAATAAATAAAGGGCTTAAAAAGCTCAAGAGCCATTTTTTTTGGAATTCCGCATTGATGGAGCAATAATTCTGGGCCGACTACAATTACAGAACGACCAGAGTAATCCACTCGCTTTCCAAGAAGGTTCTGCCGAAAACGTCCCTGCTTACCTTTCAGCATATCAGACAAAGATTTAAGAGGCCGTTTATTTGCCCCCGTAATCACTCTACCCCTACGGCCGTTATCAAACAAAGCATCCACAGATTCTTGAAGCATTCTTTTTTCATTTCGTATGATGATGTCTGGAGCACGCAATTCTATGAGACGTTTTAAGCGATTATTCCTATTAATGACCCGCCGATATAGGTCATTAAGGTCTGATGTGGCGAATCTGCCACCATCGAGCGGAACCAAGGGCCTGAGTTCAGGAGGAATAATAGGAACGACATCAAGAATCATCCACTCAGGCCTAGCGCCAGAACGGATAAAAGCCTCGATCAATTTTAGCCTTTTAACAAGCTTTTTTCGTTTTGCTTCTGATCCAGTTTCTTTAAAATCGGTACGGACTTGCTCTAGTTCATCTTCAAGGACTATTTCACTTAAAATCATTTTGAGTGCTTCCGCACCAATTTGTGCTTTAAAGGAATCCTCACCAAATTCATCCTGTGCGTCCAAAAGTTGCTGTTCACTCAATAGCTGTCGTTCTTCAAGGCCCGACAACCCTGGTTCTGTTACTACATAATTTTCAAAATAAAGAACTCTTTCAATATCTTTAAGCGTCATGTCCAGTAATAAACCGATTCGACTAGGTAAAGATTTTAGAAACCAAATATGTGCGACAGGTGATGCTAGCTCAATGTGCCCCATCCGATCCCGGCGAACTTTACTCAATGTAACTTCAACACCACATTTTTCACAGATTATGCCGCGGTATTTCATCCGTTTGTATTTTCCACAAAGACATTCATAATCCTTGATTGGGCCAAAAATTCTTGCACAAAACAGTCCATCGCGTTCAGGCTTAAACGTGCGATAATTGATGGTCTCAGGTTTTTTAATTTCGCCAAAAGACCAAGATCTAATTCGATCAGGGCTTGCAACAGAAATTTTAATTGAATTGAACGTTTCAGCGGTACTTACTTGCCCAAAAATGTCCATCAATTCATTCATGAAAACGCTCCTAAATAATTTTCAACTCTTTCAATCTTTTAAATTGAGTTAAAAAAAAGGTTATACTGTTTCGCTTCGGTCAAGTTCCACGTTTAATCCTAAGGATTTTAATTCTTTAACCAAAACATTAAATGATTCCGGAATGCCGGCTTCAAACGTATCGTCACCCCTTACGATTGATTCATAAACCTTTGTCCGGCCAGAAACGTCGTCTGATTTCACCGTAAGCATCTCTTGCAAAGTATAGGCAGCACCATACGCTTCCAACGCCCATACCTCCATTTCACCAAACCTTTGCCCACCAAATTGTGCCTTACCTCCCAGTGGTTGTTGTGTAACAAGACTATAGGGGCCTATAGATCTTGCATGAATTTTATCATCCACTAGATGATGGAGTTTCATCATATAAATATATCCAACCGTTATTTTCCGATCGAACATTTCACCGCTTCTACCGTCAAATAAATTCACTTGTCCGGAAGTGTCGAGGCCAGCACGGTCAAGCATTTCGTTGATATCATCCTCACGAGCTCCATCAAATACGGGAGTAGCCATTGGCACACCGCGACGCAAATTACCTACGAGCTCAAGTATTTCCTCATCTACCAGACCGTTAATATCGTCATCAAAAACAGCTTTACCGTATAAAGTCTTTAATTCATCACGCAGTTTAATAAGCTTGCCGTCGTTCACCACTTGGTCAAGCATGTCTCCTATTTGTTGTCCAAGTCCAGCAGACGCCCACCCTAAATGCGTCTCTAAAATCTGTCCAACATTCATTCGAGATGGAACCCCAAGGGGATTTAAAACAACGTCTACCGGCTGCCCATTTTCCAAGTATGGCATATCCTCTATCGGTACAATTTTGGAAATCACACCCTTGTTGCCATGACGTCCTGCCATTTTGTCTCCAGATTGCAGTTTACGTTTTACAGCAACAAAAACTTTGACTAACTTCATCACCCCAGGCGGCAATTCGTCTCCTCCTTGGACCTTATCTACTTTATCATCGAAACGACTTTGAAGGCTATTTTCACTTTCTATAAATTGTTTCCGAAGAACCTCCAAAGTGGACATTACTTTATCGTTTTTAACCGCAATTTGTGCTAACTGACGGGGATTTAAATCTTCCAAACTTTGGCGGTTTATTCGGCTCCCTTTCTTTAATGTTTTAGGCCCATTTGTAAAAGTTTGGTTTACAAGCACTTCCTTTAAACGCTGCCCAAAACTCCTCTCAAGAATTGCTAACTCGTCATCGCGATCTTTAGCTAATCGTTCAATTTCCTCACGTTCAATCGCCAAAGCTCTTTCGTCTTTATCAACACCACGACGAGAAAAAACACGAACTTCAACTACCGTACCTGCAACCCCCGGGGGCAACCGAAGAGAAGTGTCGCGAACGTCTGAGGCTTTTTCACCAAAAATCGCCCTCAAAAGCTTCTCTTCTGGTGTCATCGGACTTTCGCCCTTAGGTGTTACCTTTCCGACTAGGACATCCCCGGGCTCCACCTCAGCTCCAATGTAAACAATTCCAGCTTCATCTAAGTTTTTTAGTGCTTCTTCGCCGACGTTCGGTATATCGCGAGTAACTTCCTCTTGACCCAATTTTGTATCTCGAGCCATTACCTCAAATTCTTCAATATGGATTGAAGTAAAAACATCATCTCTGGCTATTCTTTCAGAAATTAAAATAGAATCTTCGAAATTGTATCCATGCCACGCCATAAAAGCGACCAACACATTTCTTCCCAACGCTAATTCCCCCAATTCAGTAGAAGGTCCATCAGCTATAATATCTCCAGATGCTACATTATCCCCCACTTTTACCAAAGGCCTTTGATTGATACAGGTGTTTTGGTTTGATCGTTGAAATTTCCGTAAATTATAGATATCAACACCAGAAGATGAAAACTGCGTTTCATCTGTTGCACGGACCACGATTCTTGTGGCATCAACCTGGTCAATTACTCCTGTCCTCTTAGACACTATTGTTGCACCAGACCCTATAGCTACAGATTCTTCCATTCCTGTACCAACCAAAGGTGCTTCAGCCTTAATCAGTGGTACAGCCTGACGCATCATATTTGAGCCCATCAAAGCTCTATTTGCATCATCGTTTTCAAGGAACGGTATGAGTGCTGAAGCAACTGACACGAGCTGTTTAGGCGAAACGTCGATATAATCTATATCCTCTCTTCTAGCCATCACAAATTCCCCGCCCGATCTACAACTCACTAATTCCTCAACAAGTTTTCCGTTTCGATCAAGCTCAGCGTTTGCTTGGGCCACCGTGTATCGACCCTCTTCGATGGCCGAAAGATAAATTACTTCTTTTGTCACTTTTCCTTTCTTGACAACACGATAAGGCGTTTCAATAAAACCATATTGGTTAACTCGAGCATAAGTCGCAAGTGAGTTGATAAGTCCAATATTGGGTCCTTCTGGGGTTTCTATTGGACAGATACGTCCATAATGAGTTGGGTGAACATCGCGCACCTCAAACCCAGCCCTTTCACGTGTCAAACCACCCGGTCCCAAAGCTGAAAGACGCCGTTTATGAGTGATTTCACTCAATGGATTAGTTTGATCCATAAATTGAGAAAGCTGAGACGACCCGAAAAATTCACGAACAGCAGCGGCAGCAGGCTTCGCATTGATTAAATCTTGCGGCATGTTTGAATCTAGTTCAACCGAACTCATCCGCTCCCGAATCGCGCGTTCCATTCTCAAGAGACCAATACGGTATTGATTTTCCATTAATTCACCGACGGATCGTACCCTTCGATTTCCAAGATGATCTATATCATCTATTTCACCTTGACCGTCTTTTAGTTGAACCAAAAGCTTAATTACGGCGAGAATGTCTTGTCTACGAAGCACGCCATAAGTGTCTTCGATATCAAGCCCTAAACGCGCATTCATTTTCACTCGGCCAACATCCGAAAGGTCATATCTTTCACTATCGAAAAATAAGCTATTGAACATCCCTTCAGCGGTTTCAAGTGTTGGAGGTTCGCCAGGACGCATCACTCTGTAAATATCCATTAGTGCGTCTGAACGGGACTGGTTTTTATCTGCAACAAATGTATTTCGGATGTATGGACCAACAGTCATATGATCGATAGAAAGCAGGCGTAAAACTTTGACACCTAATTCTTTTATGGCTTCGAGATTTTCTTGAGTAAGTTCATCACCAGATTCTAATAAAATTTCTCCCGTTTTCTCATTTACTAGGTCCTCAGCTACATATTGACCTATGAGTTCTTCATCTTGGATTAACTGATCTTTGAACCCTTCATCCTTTAATTTTTGGGCCACACGCGGAGTGATCCTAGTTCCTTCTTGCACCGCGACTTTACCGTCGCGGGCATTAAATAAATCATGGGTTAATTTTAGACCACGGAGAGCAGAGGCATTAAACGGTGTCTTCCACCCTTCTTTAACCCTAGTACAAACCTTCGTATCATAAAATTCTTCAAAAATATCTTCCGCCGACATACCCACTGCATCTTCGGGTAATAATTTCTGACCTTCTTTTTCAATTTCAGCACGACGATTTTCTGTTTCTGGAGAATCAAGCGCCATAAGAAGGGTTGTTACTGGCAATTTTCTCCGACGATCAATTCTTACGTAGACCAGATCCTTAGCGTCAAATTCAAAATCAAGCCACGAGCCTCGGTAGGGTATTATGCGAGCGGCAAATAAAAATTTCCCAGAGGAATGAGTTTTTCCTTGATCGTGATCATAAAAAACACCTGGTGAACGGTGCATTTGTGATACAATTACTCTTTCTGTTCCATTGATTACAAATGTACCATTATCCGTCATTAAAGGCATATCGCCCATATAAACATCTTGTTGTTTAATATCGCGCACGGATCGATTTCCCGTTTCTTCTTCTATATCAAAAACAATTAACCTAAGAGTAAGTTTTAAAGGAGCAGCGTAAGTCATTCCTCGTTGCTGGCATTCATCTACATCATATTTCGGCTTCTCGAGTTCAAATTTCACAAATTCAAGCATACCATTTTCAGAAAAAGCCGTAATTGGAAAAACCGATTTGAAAACGGCTTGAAGGCCCGAATTTGTTCTGTTTTCTGGAGCAATATTTATTTGCAAAAAACTATCATAAGACGCTTTTTGAACCTCTATGAGGTTTGGCATCTGAGTGATTTCTTTAATTCTACCAAAAGTCTTACGTATACGTTTGCGCTGAGTAAACGACTTCGACATAAATACCTCTTAACCAATTTGTCCATGAGATGTGCAAGAAAGCTGCCGCATGGAACTACGGCAATGCTTTATTTTAGGATTAAATAATTTTTTTATTATGGCAGACACAGCAGACCAAAACATAAAAGAATTTATCTGTAATTCAAACCACACTGCAATGTATCATTTAACCTCAACAGTCGCTCCAGCTCCTTCAAGCTTACCCTTTAGTTCGTCTGCTTCCTCTTTTGCAACTCCTTCTTTAATAGGGTTAGGTACTCCCTCCACAAGGTCTTTTGCCTCTTTCAACCCGAGACCAGTAATTTGTCGGACTTCTTTGATTACATTAATTTTTTTCTCGCCAAAAGAGGTAAGTATTATATCAAAACTAGTTTTTTCTTCTGGCGCACCAGAGCCATCAACAGCCGCTGCGGCGGCTACTGCTACAGGAGCTGCAGCGGAAACTCCCCATTTTTCTTCGAGCATTTTGCTAAGTTCGGCCGCTTCAAGAACACTCAAAGCTGAAAGATCCTCCACAATTTTGTCTAAATTAGTAGCCATTACATTCTCCTTATAAATTAATGTAAACGTTTCGTAAAAAATTTTTACGTTTCTTCATCTCTTCCCGCATAGGCTTGTAAAACTCTTGCCACTTGACTAGCAGGTGCTCCCAACACTCTAGCAATCTTTGTAGCGGGTGCGTTGATTAAACTGACTATCTTGCCCCTTAATTCGTCGAGAGATGGAAGTCTTGCTAATGTAGAAATGCCAGCTTTGTCCAAAATTTCTTCGTAAAGACTGCCGCCAATTATCTCTAACTTATCATTCTTTTCGGCAAAATTAACTGCTACCTTCGCTGCTGCTATGGGGTCTTCCGAAAAAGCAATTGCAGTGGGCCCAATGAAAAAATCTGACAGAGGCTCGAATTTTGTACCCTTTAGAGCTAACCTCGTAAGCCTATTCTTTGTTACTTTAAAATTTGCACCAGATTCTCTCATCCGGCGCCGTAAATCAGTTGATTCTGCTACCGTTAACCCTATTGGACGGGTGACAACTACTAAATTAGTTGTTCCAAACACATCATTAAGTGATGCGACCAGCTCTTCTTTCTGCAATCGGTCCACGCAAATACTCCTCGCGTTTCACCCAGTTTTCTAAACCGAAACCGGCTTCTTTTAATGACCCGGCAGCCCATCCGCCAAGTCCGGATCTCCTGCCCCAGAAAATTAAGTCACATCTCACACTACAAAAGCAGCATAGAAAAGTTCACAACAATCGTCTGTACAGGCGGGTATAACCCCTTTAACCCCTCAGGTAAATGACCTTTCAAGCACCTGTAGTCTTGGACAGGCAAGGATAATAGTTTATTTTATCCTTACTTTTTCGAAAATTTTTCATTAAACAATTAACACGTATTTTATACCTTTTAGTTTAGCTTAAGAAGAGAGCGTAGTAGGAATATCCAATTTTATACTCGGCCCCATAGTAGAACATACTGAAATTTGTTTAATATAAGTCCCTTTTGCCCCACTAGGTTTTGCCTTACTTACCGCATCCACAAGCGCACGAATATTATCCATAAGCGCATCTTCTCCAAAACTCACTTTACCAACACCCGCATGAATAATCCCAGCTTTTTCCACTCTATACTCTACTTGCCCACCTTTTGCATTCTGGATTGCTTGGGAAACATCCTGAGTTACCGAACCCAATTTAGGATTGGGCATCATTCCACGAGGGCCCAAGATTTTTCCTAACTTTCCAACAACCGGCATCATATCGGGGGTAGCTATACAACGCTCAAATTCAATTTCCCCTTTATTAATTTTTTCGGCCAGATCATCTGCACCCACTATATCTGCACCTGCCTTTTTTGCCTCTTCGGCTTTATCACCCTTAGCAAAAACTGCCACACGCACTGACTTACCGGTCCCATTTGGTAAACTAATCACACCTCGAACATTTTGGTCGGCATGGCGAGGATCAATCCCAAGGTTCATCGATACTTCAATTGTTTCATCAAAGTTTACTTTGGAATTTTCTTTTAACAGTTTTACAGCATCCAAAAGCTCGTAGGTTTTCGTCCTATCGACTTTTTCTTTAGCTGTTTTCATCCTTTTACCATTTGACATTTATTAGTTTCCTGTCACCTGAATACCCATTGAACGTGCGGAACCTGCGAGCATACGTGCAGCCGCCTCTAGATCATTAGAATTAAGCCCTTCCTTTTTAAGTTCTGCAATCTTCCTTAACTGATCCATTGTCACTGCTCCAACAATTTCTCTGCCGGGCTCCCCTGATCCTTTTGGTAAACGCGCTGCTTTTTTTATAAAATAAGAAGCAGGCGGACTCTTAGTTTCAAACGCAAACGATTTATCAGCGAAAACGGTTATAATTGTCGGAGTTGGGACTCCTTGTTCATGTTTTTGTGTATGAGCATTAAAAGTTTTACAGAATTCCATTATATTCAGTCCTGCCTGGCCTAAAGCAGGACCAATAGGGGGGGAAGGGTTGGCTTGTCCGGCAGGTATTTGTAATTTAATGTAACTGTCTATCTTTTTTGCCATCTTGTCCTCGAATTAAATCAAACCGTAAAATCGGCCTAAAGCTTTTCAACCTGTGCATATTCTAATTCAACTGGTGTAGCACGCCCAAAAATTGATACGGCTACTTTGAGGCGTGCTTTTTCTTCATCTACCTCTTCAACAATACCATTGAAAGAACTAAATGGACCATCAGCTACACGAACTTGTTCTCCTACGTCGAAACTAATCAATGGTTTTGGACGTTCAATTCCTTCAGCCACCTGAACCATTATCCTATCAGCTTCAGCCTGGCTAATTGGGCTTGGGGACCCACCTCCACCTAAAAACCCTGTGACTTTTGGCGTATTTTTAACTAGGTGCCAACTCTCATCAGTCATTTCCATTTTAACTAAAACATATCCTGGGAAAAATTTTCGTTCAGCACTAACCTTTGAACCCCGCCTCATACGCACCACTTCTTCCGTAGGCACCTCAACAGCTTCAAATAAATTCTCCATGCTATTCTGTCGAGCTTGATCCTTAATGGAAATTGCTACTTTATTCTCAAATCCGGAATAAACATGGACTACATACCATCGTGTTGCCACTAATTAACCTCCAAAACCAAGAACAAATTTAACTAGGACAGCTAAAGCTTGGTCAACGAAAAAGAAAAATAATGCTGCTAAGATCACAAAAATAAACACCATTACGGTTGAAATTGTTGTTTCTTTTCGAGTTGGCCAGGTAACTTTTGCTACTTCCCGACGAACCTGTTGAACGAATTCAAGTGGGTTAGTTTTTGCCATTCTTATTACCGGTCAAACGGTCCTCCAAAAAACTAAGGAAAATGAGAGAGTGAACTGGCAGGAGTGGTAGGACTCGAACCTACAACCCCCGGTTTTGGAGACCGGTGCTCTGCCAGTTGAGCTACACTCCTTTCCTATCCAATCCTTTAAAAGATGTCACCACCTTTTTTCGCCATCTTTAAGTTATTTTTTCAAACTAGGGTTCCTATAATTCCTAGTAGATCATCTTATTTTGTAACAAAATCACTCTTTAATTGCGGCAACAACCCCAGCGCCAACTGTGCGTCCCCCCTCGCGAATTGCAAAACGAAGACCGTCATCCATCGCTATCGGTTGAATGAGGGTGACGTCCATCGTAACGTTATCCCCCGGCATAATCATTTCTGTACCTTCTGGCAA
>JAYZBC010000082.1:0-90550 GCA_036339375.1 Pseudomonadota bacterium
ATTGAAAATAATAAATTAAATTTTGGTTGTCTCTGTTCGGATATTTGTTGTTTATTCGTTATTGGCGTTTGATTTTTTCAATGACAGAAATGTAAAACACTCATGGTAAAATTTATCAAGACAGAATGTGGACTTGAAAAATTTTCTGAATTGCGGAGCAAGAAGGGGATTTTCCAAAGGCTTAGATTTTACTGGTTTGTTTTTTTTGCAAGTATTCGAGACTTTAGAAAGTAATTGGAGTTGATGATGTTCTGCTTTTTAGACTTTAAGTTTTTGTTCCCCGTAATTCCGGTTTTTCATTAATTTTGCGTGGCTCGCACCGTGTGTCTACCGAAAACGTCACACTGGGAAGGGGGAGAGTAAACCTGAACGTTTTTGCAGACTTAAGACATTCATCCCTATTTTCTTGAGGTATACGCATTTCAATAGTCTGGGGTTTTTCACTGGACAAACCCATCGTAATCAAAACTACCAGCATGAATTTCAAAAGTTAGCCCCTAAATTTCAATTAAAATACGTTTCCTATGATCAATGGGGCCAACCGTGTTGGGAGAGATCAATCGGGTTTCCGTCAGGGTCATGCAGACGGTATTCCGCTTCTCTGTTGGGAGGCCGTTTTCTTATTTGTTTTGAAGCACCCAACTCCTTGCAAACTGGCACCAGGTCTTCAATGTTGTCCACTTCGAAACCAAAATGATTTATTCCCTCTTTAAGTTGGCTGCCCTCTATTTCTCTTTCGGGGCCAATGGGAATGATGGCAAGGTTTAAGTGTCCATCGGTTAAATAAGTCGCAGTCCCCTCACCCTCAACAATTTCAAGGCCAAACGATTTCGTATAAAAATTCACCAGTTTTTCAACGTTTTCAGTAAGAATAGCTAAATGACGAATACGAGCCACAATTCACTCTCCTTTATTGCAATTTTTGGCCCAAAAGAGCGGGCGATGTTCCATTGTAGCATAATTAAGGATACATTTTATATGGTTTTCCAATTGATATTGATTGTAGTATCAAAAGATCCTGACCATCAAAAAAGGAAATACGTTTTGAACTGAATAATTTCAGTTATTCATGTAACATTATAGTAAAATCCGTAATTTTTCTTGTCTTTCTTTTTATGGAACCCCATTTTGACCATATTTTATAAAAGGTTTGAAAAAGGTTATATCGGATTAAAAGTCCTGTATTTAATAAAATGGTTATAAACGTCTAATTAATGCTATGTTTATTCAAAAAAATTTATGGAAAGAAAAGGGTGTTTTTAATGAAACTCTTAACCTTTGAAATAAACGGGAATACGTCCTTCGGTATGCTGGACGGTGATCATATATTTGACATACCATCCAGGATTCCCAAAGCTTGGAGTATTATCGATTTTTTAAATCCACCGAACCAGAAAAAAATAAAATCTCTTACAAACGGTGCGGAAGCCGACTTAAAATTATCAGAAGTTAACTTCCGAAGACCCATAGAGTTTCCCGGGCAGGTTGTTTGCATAGGGGTTAATTATGGTAACCGGGATGCAGAATATGAAACCTCAATAAAGGGGGACTACCCGAATGTGTTTCTACGAACTCCGGGCACTTTAGCGGCACATAACCAGGCAATATTGGTACCCCCCGAATCTAAACAACTGGATTACGAGGGCGAAATCGCACTTGTAATCGGTAAAGGTGGCAGGCGAATTTCTCAAAAAGATGCACTTGATCATATTGGGGCTGTAACTTGCCTTAATGAAGGGTGCATTCGGGACTGGATGCGACACGGTAAAACGAACGTAACTCAGGGAAAAAATTTTTACCGCTGCGGTGCAGTCGGGCCGTGGTTAGTAACGGCGGATGAATTTAGCCAAGGTTACGATAATATCCGTGTTACCACCCGAGTGAATGGAAAAACGCGGCAGGACGACACAACGGCAAATTTACTCTATGACTTCTCTTATCTGATATCCTATGTCTCTACGTGGAATTGGCTCAACCCGGGCGATGTCATATCCACAGGCACGCCTACAGGATCAGGCGCCCGCATGAAACCACCAGTATGGCTTTGCGATGGAGATACAGTCGAGGTTGAGGTTTCTGGCGTGGGTGTCCTGACGAACCCCGTAGTGAATGAACCCTAGTCAGACAAATTATTGCACAACCGCCGAACTACGGTAAGTAATAGACTTTATAAATTGGACAAACTGTTTTAGGTTTGTCTTGCGGTCCCGTAGCTCAGTAGGATAGAGCGACAGATTCCTAAGACGATTGGGTGCTGTTGAGGAAACTTGACGTGTAGAACTGCTCAAAAACGGGGAAACCTTTAAAATGGCAATCCCGTGCCAAGCACTGAATGGTGAAGGTGTAGAGACTTGACGGGCAGCATCTAAGGTTTGAAAAGACTATGATGAAGAGAAAGTCCAGCACACAAACATCCCTTTAGGGGTGGCAACGAAAGTTGTAGTTGTGATGAATCTGTAGGTCGCAGGTTCGAATCCTGCCGGGATCGCCAAAAGAAACCAAAGGCTAAGGTTTGTGAGTTGAAGAGTTGAACAAATTTTATGGAAACTTTTTTTATTGCGTGAGGAAAAAATGGCGGTAAGTGATAACTTACAAAGATTAATTTCAGTATCGGCCCCATTTTGGGCCGGTGAAGCGGAGGTTGTACGTACTTACTGGAATTCACCGGTGAGAAATGTTCAAACTGATCTCGATTGGTTACGCCGGCAATGTATAAAGGAATTTAATGGCACTGGTGCCGGTGATTATAAAAATTTGGGAATACTGTTAGGCCCCGCGGTCCAAATACAGGAAGAATTTGACAAAATTGATAGGGGTTTGGACCGTCATGAAGTACTCGAACTTATGGATTTAATGCGTGACGAGTTTTCACATTATGTGTTGTTTGCTGATATTTATGACGCAATTAAGCCAGATAATGTATCACCTATAAATCCAGGTCAGTTTGAGGAATGGCAGGAAGAAAATGAATTCCGGGCAACGCGCCATCGTCAGCTAAAAGATCATGGGGCAATCGGTCTACGGGCCTCTCAATTTACTGAGGGAGGTTACTGCACTCTTTTTCGCGAGGGAATGAGGCTCAAAGGTCGAGGCGGGTTCGATGAAATGATTGCTGCTGCTTGTACTCAAGTTTACGAGGACGAATTTGGTCATATGTTGACCGGAATTGTCGGGATAGATAATGAAGGATGGACAGACGAAGAGTTTGAACTCCTACAAAATTTAGTGGTTGAGCAACTCAAATTGCGTATTCCGGGAAGAAACATACAATTTAGCAAACCGCTTTCCGACGATAGGGTTGACGCGATCATTAAGGGAGAAATAAATCCCCTTGAGTTTGACTACGCTGAAGCTGAAAGACGAATACAGACGAATAAGAATTAGGCTGAAACGTACCCTACCCTTTTAAAATAAAATTAAATTTTCAATATTTTCCAAAAATACCGCTATGCCTACTCCCGTAGCCAAAGCGCCAATTATTCTTGGGTGGAGGGCTGACGGTTTGGTTGCTTTGTAAACGTTTCGAACTAACCAGATGGTACTTACAGCCAAAAAATATTGGGTCAGGCTGAAAGACAGCAGATAAGCTAATAGGGGAGTACTCTCTGCACCAATTATAGCTTGTCCGTAAGCCCAACCATGAAAAAGTCCGGCGACGGTAAATATACTGCCGTAAGTGATTCCTGAAAAAGTTTTTCCTAAAACAATAAAGCTACCAAGGACCACGACGGATCCTGCTACAACTACTTCCGCAGAAGGCAGCGCTACCCCATTATAACTGAGCAGACAACCTATGACAGTTGTGAAAATAAATGCCAAGGGTAACAAGTAACGGCGAGCCAAGAAGGAGGCTGCTAAACCAACTGCAATAATAAATGCCAAATGGTCAAAGCCGATGATTGGATGGCCTAATCCGGAAAGCAACCCCTGCCACATAGTGCTCGGCGTATTTCCCCCCATGGGGTGGTGCGCTAAAGCGATGCCACTTGGAAAAATCATAATTAGGCCAAATGCTAATCTATTAAAAGTCTTAAACATAAAGCTGCCTCTGTGTATGTTATTTTTCATTTAATATGGTAAACCCCGCGACTTCAACGTCTGGCTCAAAAACAATCAAAATAGCCCTTAACGGGTTTCTGCAGTTATAAGGTCTTCTAAAATTTTTCGCATTTGCAATGGGGGGTTGTCGGCGTTGATATCAATTAGTCCGTCAAGCGTAATTCCTTTAAGACTTTTCTGCTGTGCTTCAATCATTGTGACGTCCTCCTCAAATGTTGCCTTGGCGCCTTCGTGCAATAAGGAGGTCATCCTGCTATCATCAAGCCTGAAATTACGGACATAGGCCCAAAAATAATGCGAGGTCGTAAGCGTTTCCGGCGTAATCAGATGAGTAGACCAAATAGAGATGCCCTGGGCGCGGTTGCCTTCTGGTGCACCGGTTCCCGCTTCAGCGCAACCGACATCAAAAGCTAATGTGGATGGTGCTTCCCATTTTGTAGTTTGCCATCGATCAACTTTACCCTTAAACCCACCCGCTTTTGCAAATAAGGGTGGAGCTTCAAAACCATAAATCCAACGCGACACACTGACGCTGTTTTCGTCCCTTTCTACGGTAACGGGTATCGCAGCCTCCGCTGGATCAGCGGATATGGTATTTTTATGCAAATAAGTGACATGGGTAAAATCCAGTAAATTATCAATTAGAAGTTGATAATTTCCTTTCATGTGAATATAGCCCGTTGCGGCTACCCATTTAGGGTCATCGAGCCAAAAATAGTTTGGAATTTTTGTTTCGTCTGCAACACTAGGATCACCCATCCAGATCCACACCATATTCCAACGCTCTATAAGTGGATAAGTCCTGACACTAGCACCAGGCGGAATATGAGTTTGCCCGGGGACAACAACACATTGTCCATTAGCGTCAAATTGTAATCCGTGGTACCCGCACTGAATGGTGTTTTCAAGGCATGTTCCTAGTGATAGGGGTGCCCCCCGGTGACAACACTTGTCTTTCAGGGCTACCGGGCTACCATCCTTTATTCTGAAAAGGACAACTTGTTCGTTTAAAATGGTTTTCGCCACTGGAGTGGATTTAACGAGGTCGTTTGACCAAGTTGCGGCATACCAGGCGTTTCTCAAAAATTGACTTTTTGGCTCCGTCATCCTGCTTGACTCCTGCGAAGGTCAGTCCTTAGGCTCGTTCATCTTAATCATGAGCATAGGCAAATAATTAAAATTTAAAAAGGGGGAATTATGAGCATAAAAAAATTTAGTATCTTGGCTTTAATAGCCGGTGTTTCTGTTGCCGCAAACACGGCTCTAGCCTCTGTAGAAAAATTCTACAAAGGCCGCAAAATTACAATCACTGTTGGAGCCAGTGCGGGTGGAGGTTATGATTTTTATACGCGAACTTTGGCAATGCACATGGGGGCACACATTCCCGGCAATCCCACAATGGTTGTTGCAAACATGCCAGGGGGTGGAGGCCTAAAGAGTGCAAACTGGCTTTACAATGTAGCACCACGTGACGGGTCAGTAATCGGAAGTGTTGGCCGCTCAATTCCCGTCCACGCAATGCTTGGAAAAAAGGGTGCCAAACTCGATCCCGAAAAATTCAACTGGCTCGGCAGTATGAACAGTGAAGTGGCCACCTGTGTTACTACTTATCGTTCCAAAGCCAAGAACTTTGATGATGCAATGAAACATGAAGTCATCATGGGAGGTACCGGCCCTGCCTCTGACACAGATTCCTTTCTAGCATTTGCTAAGAATATGACGGGAGCTAAATTCAGGCTTATTACAGGATACCCCGGAACACGCCAGGTAGTCCTCGCAATGGAAAGGGGTGAAGTGGACGGTCTGTGCGGATGGTCCTTTTCCAGCCTTATGAAGCAAAAACGAGACTGGTTCGAGGCGGGGAAATTTAACTTCATCATGCAACTGGCCCTCAGGAAGCATCCCATGCTTTCGAAGGTGCCCTTGATAACTGATCTTGCGCGTAGCGCTGACCAGAAAAAAATGATGAAGTTACTCTTTTCGCGTCAAACGATGGGACGTCCGTTCGCCGCACCCCCAGAAGTGCCAGTTGATCGTGTTATGGCTCTCCGTAAGGCATTCGATTCTTTTCACCAGGACCCGAAATTCAAAGCTTACGCCAAGCGCTTAAAACTAATGAGCGCCCCAGTTTCAGGGGCTGAAGTGGCCGCTTTGGTTAGTTCTGTCTTAAAAACACCGAAAGAACTCATAGAAAGAACTAAAAACGCTATTAAATACAGGGGAAAGGCAGAGAAAGTAAAATTAACTTATATAACGGAAACCGGTGTAGTTACCGCGTCCAAACGTGGTGGCCGAAAAATTGTATTCAAACAAGGCGGTAAGAAAAAAAGTGCACGGGTTTCCGGTAAGAAGACTAAGGTCTTTGTTAACGGCAAGAAAGTCAAACGAAAGGCCATTAAAAAGGGTATGACGTGTGACTTCAAGTATCTTGGAAGTGGAACCCAAGCAAAGAAAATTAATTGTAAATCATAATAAGAGAATTTCTTGCAATCGAATGGCCGGGTTGAAGCTCCAAAAACCCGGCCGTTTCTTTAGGAAACCAGTGAAACTGTGGCTTAATTCAAAATGCCAACCGATGACCGTACACCGATAAATCTCCGTATACAATTTGCCGTTTATGGTTCGGCAATGTTTTCCAACAGTGCCCTACAGCTTTATAACGTCGTTGTACCTCTTTGGGCTGTCACGCTCACTCGGGATCCACTTATTATTGGAATAATTTTCGGCGCGCGTCATTTTTTGCCGATGTTGTTGTTGATACACGGTGGAGCCATGATGGATCGATTTGGGACAAGGCAAATTATGTTGTTTTTTGCAAGTATTTCTTTGTTTATTCCCGTCCTCTATCCAGCTTTTCCATGGATTTACTCATTAATTGTTTTACAAATGTTGGGCGGCCTTGCAGTCATGTGTTGTTGGATTGGGGCACAATCTTTGACCGGTGAGTTAATGCAGGGAAAACCTGTTTATAGCGGCCGTTTGACACTTGCTACCCGTGTTGGGACATTTGTCGGGCCACCAGTAGTTGGTGCAATTTGGGACTTTTCTGGTCCCTGGGCCGCTTTTACCTTCATTAGTTTTTGGGCCGCCCTTTGTCTTATTTCCACCATGTTGCTCCCGATTTCAAAATCTCAGCCTTCAAACTCAAATTCTTCGAATAAAAACAAAGTTTGGGACATAATAAAAGAATCACAACCTAAGCTAAGTGATTACATTGAAGCTTTTCGGTTAATAGCAATTCCCGCAATTCTTTTGGTGTTTTTGGTGACCATGTTGCGCCATTCAGGAAGTGCTATGCAGGCAAATTTTTATGTTGTCTACCTCAATGGTATAGGTATTTCCGGAACATTTATAGGTTTGCTTTTTTCCGTTCTTGGGGCGAGCGGGGGTGCTGGAGCGATATCCGTTGGATGGTTATCACGCCGTTTTTCAAGTTCAATGGTTCTAATTGCTGCCAATGCGGCGGGAATTTTAATGATAACTTTAACACCAGCTATTGGTGGGAGTGGCTTTATAATAGCACCCGATGTTGTTGTTTCCTTTCTAAAGGAATTAGGACTTAATTTTAATATTGATCCGATTGCCGGAGTGGTTGGAATCTATATTTTATTCATGTTTGCAATCAGCATACGTGGAGCGAGTTCAGGCGTTTCACAGGCAATGGAAATTTCTCTAATTGCACAAGCAGCGGGTAGTTCACAAGGTAAAGGGGCAGCTTTAAGAGTAACGGCCGGTCGAGTAGCAGCTGTTTTTTTGCCCATTTTTATGGGTGCAATTGCAAAATTCTTTGGTATAGGAGCCTCTTTTTACGTGGTTGGAGTTTCAATTTTATTGGTTTTGGGCTGGCTTGGGTTTAGAGAGAAAAACCGTTCTATCCAAACGTAAAATTTTGTTCAAAATCAACCTTCAATATCTTAAACAAGTGTTAAAATGTTTTTGAGAACTAGTGTTAAAGTTTAAACATTGAAAATTTCTTGCAAAGGTAAAATTTAGGAGAGAGGCATGCAAAAATCCGCATTTAAACCACACGCTCATACGCCTGCATTTGATGATAGCGCTCTAAATTCACTTAACACGCGCTACCTAAATGTCGATGAATTGCCGTGGATGGATACTCCATACAAAGGCATCAAAATGAAAATATTATTAAAGGATGAATCAAGCGGGTTAATGACTGCTTTGTTTCAATGGGAAGCTGGCGCCCGTTTACCATTGCATGAACACGTGAATATAGAACAAAGTTACGTAATTGAGGGGAGCCTCAGTGATTCTGAGGGTGAGTGTAAATCGGGTCATTTCGCCTGGCGCCCGGCTGGCAGTCAACACGATGCTTGGTCCAAGGAAGGATGCCTGGTACTCGCTTTTCTGTTAAAACCCAACAAATTTTTAGAGGGACCGGATGCAAACTAAAGTTTAGAGAGAAAATTTATAAATTAAGAAGCAAAATAATTTATTTGTCTTAATGAATAGCTATGAATAAATCCTCGATAGGGACTACTTCAGAAATAAAGTCTTGTTCCTGCAAGTGTTGAACAAGCGCTTCTAAAGTAGGTCGATTGGCGTTAATTCCATAAGGCCATGGGTCACTACCAAATAAATTTTCCATTTCCTCCAAGTCAGCGTACATGAAAGGCAACATAGTGTGCTGGGATGCAGAAATTTTCAGTCTTTCCAGCGCCCAGTTTTTTGAGGCCTCAAATGCTTGAAAAAGGCTACTTGCTATCCATGGATGTTTTTCAAAAATTTTCCGACGGATAGCAATTACATGCATAATTGGGTGTATACCCGTACGCTCGTAAAATTCCCGTTCAATTAATCTGTAGTTTGGGAAAAGGCGTGTCACATTCTCGCTTTTATCAAGTGATTCTGGTCGGCGGGAACCTAAAATTGCATCTATTTCGCCCGTAGCCAATAAATCACTGAGAGATCTACCAGTTTTATTGGTTTCCAGAAGGGGTGGAACCATTGCTGCTGTTGTTAAAACTTTTGCATGCTCGCCCGCTTTTTCCACAGAACCCTCCAACCAGCGCAACTTTGAGAGGTCCACGCCAAATTGATGTTGCAAATGGCCGCGTATCCAAACGGCCGCCGTTTGTGAGTGTTGCGGCACCCCGATCAACTTTCCTTCAAGGTCCTTTGGGCTTTTTATATTTGAATTCCGATTCAAAAAAATAAAACCATGTCTAAAAGCACGCGACGGGAAAACCGGGATCCCAACAAAAGGGAATTCACTCCGTAAGCTCCGGGTAATGAATTCTGAACTTGATAATTCAGAGAGGTCAAATGCTTGGTTGCCAATCATCCCGTCAAAGATTTCGCGGGGCGAATTAATTTCCTTAAAGTCAATTTCGATATTTTCAGGGCTTACGATCCCATATTTAATTGCCTCCATCCTATCATATCCGCCGCACGCAAACCGGAGTTTAAGCATTGGCCCTACAATCATTTTCAATAAATTCTGTCAAAAATAATTCCTTCGCTAATATTTTTCGTGAAATCAAACCCTCTCTATAAGACCAATTGATCATAGCCTCGAGGACTCTTTGATTAGGTTTAAAACCATAAGGCCAAAAATCCTTACCCATAACATGTAAGGTATTAACGTATTCCGCAACTACCCAAGGCAATGTTACTTTGCTCGCTTGAGGAACCTGTAGTTCCCTTATTGCAACATCCTTAGCAAGACAAAATGCCTTAAATACATTCCGTGCTAGCCAGGGATGTTCGTGCAGTAAGTTTTTTCTAATCCCAATGGTATGCATAATTGGGAAAATTCCCGTTTGTTTGAAATATTTTTGCTCTTCATCCCGCCAGTTCGAAAAAAGCCTGGCGACAGGAGCTCCCGCTTTAATACAAGACGGTTCGTAGAGACCAATAATTCCATCAATTTCACCATCCATTAATAAAGTATTCAGGGAAATATTTTTTGGTGCATGAGAAATGGAAATATTTTCTGAAGTTTTTACTATGTCGCGCTGAAACACTGGGTTATCCCCATCTTTGTCTTCAACAAAACCAACAACCCAATCAATATCAGTGGCTGCGACGCCGTAATCATCGCCCAACATCCCGCGCACAACGAGGGCAGCTGTCATTTCAAAATCCAGTAACCCTAATTTCTTCCCTTTCAAATCTTTGGGAGAATTAATACCTCTATCTGTACGAATAAAAATTGCACCGTGTCGAAAGGCCCGTGAAGGAAAAACGGGAATGCAATCATACTCAAAATTTTCCTTGGCTATTTTTGCCATATAGCGGCTTAGTGAGAGTTCCGTAATATCATATTCTGCGGACTTGAATGCACGTTCAAAAGCGTCTTCAGGGCGACGAATGTCGAAGTTGGGTTTACAACCGTCAATTTTGACCCTCCCTTCTACCATTGGAAGGGTGCGGTCATAGTTCCAAAAACATACTGAAATTGGTAATTGGGTCATAATTTTTAAGTTTCAATAGTTTCGAAAAAGAACTTGTCGCCAATTTACCTGATTCCCAACTAAGAATGAATAGGAGTGCTAGTTAAAGTGTCTAGTTATTTGTGTAGTAAAATTAAGAAGTGAATTTTTTTGGTCTACTCATTTTTTACACCACCATCATCTTCAGGTAACCTGTTAGACTTATGTTGAAATTGCTAGTTTCAAAAAGGTGCCGAAGGTTGCCTGGCTATTCTCTTGCAAGGATTTTTTATGAAAAATTTTGTTAATCTAAAAGCGCCGGATGGACATGTCTTCAGTGCTTACCTTGCTGAGCCAAAAGGCCCACCACGCGGAGGCCTGATAATTGCTATGGAGATGTATGGTGTTAATGCATACCTGAGGAATGTCTGTGACACCTATGCAGCGGAAGGGTATCTTGCTCTAGCTCCGGCATTTTTCGATAGACACGAACGAGACTTGACGTTGCCCTACGATGAATTTGGTAGCCAGCGTGGTAAAAAACTCTCAGCTATAGTTGATCACAATAAAACCATGGTTGACGTTGAAACAGCGGTAGAAAAACTAAGTAATTCTGGGAAAGTGGCCCTCATTGGCTTTTGTTTCGGGGGAACAGTAGCATGGCTCGCAGCATGCCGTTGCAAACTTGACGGGGCAATAGCTTATTATGGCTCTAATATGTGTGACTACTCAAACGAACTTCCTGAGTGTCCTGTCCTTTGTCATGTTGGTGATCTTGATACGGCTGTTCCACCTAACGCTGTATCCGCTTTTCAGGCTAAACACTTCGATGTGCATTGGAATATTTACCCTGGTGCACAGCATGGCTTTGACAACGAAACTCGACCAGCTCGATATCATGCGGGGGCAACAAAATTAGCTCGAAGTCGGAGTTTAACTTTCCTAAAAGAAATCGTTGGGTAATTGTTTCTGTGAAATCATTTTACTGCGGAGTGTTTAACGGGCTTTTGGGAACGGCTAATTAATTTGGACAATTCGTGAAAATTTAAAATCATACTTTTGGTTAAAAAGTGGTTGAAGACAAAAAAACATCTAGCGGAATAATTCTAGCCTTTTCACACCGGAATTTTGCAATTTACGTGGCCGGTAATTTTCCATCCCAATGTGGGGTATGGGCCCAACGGTTTGCGATTGGTTGGCTAACTTGGGAATTTACCGAATCTGCTTGGTGGTTAGGATTGATGGGTTTTGCAGACCTTGTCCCTGTTGTTTTGTTAAGCCCATTTGCTGGATATTGGACGGATAAACATGACCGTTTAATGCTAGCTAAGCTCCTTCAAACATTAAATGTTATAGTAACGTTGTCTTTAACTATTTTTGCATATACAGGGCTGCTAAATGTCTATGTACTTCTTATTTTTGCGGCTTTAACTGGAATTGATCATGCCGTATTTCAGCCCGTTCGGAGTGCTCTAGCCTCCGTACTTGTACCAAGAAAAAGTTTACCCACCGCCATTGCTTTTGGCGGTTTTACCTGGAACAGCGCGCGTCTCATTGGCCCCGCAATTGGAGCAATTTTTTTACATTTTGCCGGCCCGGAAGCCATTTTTTTAATTAATTCTATTTTTTATTTAGGGTTCGTTTTTGCGCTGTTTAGCCTCCGCCTACCACCAACCCCTAGACGCGAGACTTCAGAAAAAGGAGTGATTGGCGAAATATTTTCTGGTTATAAATATGCCATGTCCCACCCAGCAATTGCCCCTCTAATTCTGATTTTGTTTGGTGGCTCATTTTTGACGCGTCCAGTAGTTGAGCTGCTCCCTGGCTTTGCCGCAGGAGTTTTCGGAAGAGGTCCCGAGGGGCTAGCTTTTTTGACATCCGCCATGGGGCTGGGTGCAGTTTTGGCTGGGATTTGGATTGCTCAACGCGGAAAATTAACCGGTTTAGTGCAAATAACCTGCTGGGCACTTTTAGTCGGAGCGATTACTCTTATTATTTTTGCGAATACCGACAAATTTGAAATCGGTGTAATTTGCATGGTTTTCATTGGTATACAATATTCACTTTTCGCCACTTGCGTACAAACGCTCATCCAATCAGTAGCAGAAGAAGAAATGCGCGGGCGTGTTTTGGCCCTCTACGGACTTATTTGGATGGGAAGCGCCGCAATTGGTTCACTCTTCATGGGAGGCCTTTCAGAAATATTTGGATTACAGCTTCCTATCGGCACTTGCGGTGCTGTCTGTCTCTTGGTTTGGTTTTGGGCATTACGAAAAGGTAGAAATATTAACGAAGTTTTTGAGGATAAAAAATTTTAAGACTTTAAGCCTTTCTATTTAGTCGTGTGTTTTTTCGATGAAACCAAAATCAAATTCCAGAATGGGCAAATTCTATAAAAGATAGCTATTTTTTTATTTTGGTGTTGAAAAAATTTACAGGATCGAAATTACGTAAGCTTACTCTTTTGACCCTAGGGTTGTTACCCCTTCTGGAAATTCCTGAGGAGCTGCCTTTCTATCAACCAACCATATGAGATCGCCTTCCGCATAGGCTGAAGTTGCAGGAAAGTTTTCTCCAGCAAGCACACGACTAAGTATTTCTTGCTTACCTTGCCCGCTCACCAGAAACAACATTTCCTTTGTTGATGCCATGACTGGAAATGTGAGAGTAATCCGTGGCACGAAAGGCTCTAGCCCGGCTTCTTCCACCCCTAAAACCCAACGATCAGTTTCTGTCAATGTTGATGTACCAGGGAAAAGTGAGGCTGTGTGCCCGTCTGCACCGAGCCCCATCAAAACGATATCAAATAATGGGTCCATGGGATCCAGTTGATTCTGACCGTAGAACGATTTGAGCTCCTCTTGATATATTCTGCTCGCATCTCCTAAAGAATTTCTTTCCGTTGGTATTGGATGAATATTATCGGGTGGTACAGGAGTTTCCCTTAGTAAAGCCTTAATTGCCATACCAGCGTTGCTGCGTTCATCTTCAATTGGAACAAAACGATCGTCTCCCCAAAACCAATGAATTTTATCCCAGGGTAAAGAGCTATTGTAGGGTTCCCTTGCAAGGCGGTCATAAACAGGTTTTGGTGTTGAGCCACCAGTAAGACAAACAGCAACGGGGGTGTCAGATTGGGAGACACGTGCCGCAATTCGCGCTGCAGCTTTTTCAACCAGTATTGATAGGTCAGGCGCAACAATAATTTGTGTTTTTGGCAAGGAATTCTCGTCCTATGGATTAGTCATTTAAATTAGTTTTTAATTTTCAACGTTAAATTAAAAGATAGTTTTGCAGTAATTTGCAATGGTTTTATGGTTCTTTATGACCACCAAAACCTTTTCTCATGGCCGATAAAATTTTTTCTGCAAAAGTGTGCTGCTGGCGTGACCTAAAACGAGCATAAAGCGCGGCAGATAGGACATCGGCCGGCACGGCTTCTTCGATGGCGGCCATGAGGGTCCACCGGCCTTCGCCGGAATCTTCTACATATCCGGAAAAGTTATCTAGTGTTCTATCTTCTGCCAGTGCGGTGGCTGTTAGGTCGAGCAGCCACGACCTCACCACACTCCCGTGTCGCCAGACTTCTGCAATATTGGCAAGATCTAAATCAAAGCGTTCTTCTGGCGGTAAAGCTTCACTTCCCGCGTTTTTTAAAATATCAAACCCCTCAGCAAAAGATTGCATCATCCCATATTCGATTCCGTTGTGGATCATTTTGACAAAATGACCAGCCCCGTTTGGACCAGCATGAATATAACCCCGTTTGGCTCGGTTATCTCTCTTTTGGTCATCATTTGGACTTGAAGGTTCATTTTCCCCTGGTGCGAGTGCACTAAAGATTGGGTCAAGCCCATCAATGACATGTTTTTCGCCCCCAATCATCATGCAATAACCAAGCTCCAGGCCCCATACACCACCGCTGGTACCGACGTCAACATATTGAATTTGCTTTGTTTTTAGGGCTTTTGCCCGGCGGATGTCATCCTTCCAAAATGAATTTCCGCCATCGATTATAAGGTCACCTGGTTGAAGCAGTTTGCCTAATTGTTGGATGGTTATTTCTGTTGCCTCTCCGGCTGGCAGCATGACCCATACACATCGGGGAGCTTCCAAAAGCTTTACAACCTCTTCAAGATTTTCAGCGCCTACAGCACCGTAGGAGGTTAAGTCATCGACCGCATTTTTGTTTTGGTCGTATACCACAGAATTGTGTCCGTGTTGCAATAGCCGACGCGCTATATTACCGCCCATCCGGCCAAGGCCCACCATACCAATTTGCATCACGCTCTCCATTCAGGCTTTGTTTTGCCTGGTTTATGACCTACACGCATTGAATTCAAATTTCTTCTCTGAATTGGCGTCAAAAAGCCTTAGCAAGATCACAAAATTAGGGTTAAAATCAAATTATTTACGCAGCTGTGGTCCTTATCAGGACCAATAGCTCATGAAAATTTCAAATTTTAACAAGCCCACCCTAAGTTTTTTTTAAGAGTGCTTCCGGACCCGCGGTAAAACCTCTTTCGCTAGCAAATCCACACAATGGTCCCAATCATCAAAACGAAAACGTAAGTCAAAAATTATATGGTCAATACCAACTTCCAAATATTTTTCGACTTCCCTCACGACGTCATCAGGAGTGCCAACGATAAAAGACCCTTCAAGATCTTCCCATTTTGTAAAGGCGCCAGATTCCGGTTTGACCCAAAATCTGCCCATTGGGCCGCAAGCATTTTCTATCAGGCCCTGTACATTGACTTTGCGTAATGCAGTTTCGAGGTCTTCATCGATACTCGTTATCGGGATGCAACCCTCTAATACTCGGGGTCTTCCCATGGCAGGAGCATCAGTCCTAAGCTTTTCCACCCTTTTTTGGTAGGTTTTTAATGTAATCCTCCCCGGAAGCCATCCGTCGCAAAAATCTAAAGCGCGGCGTACTGAGGCAGGTGTACTTCCCGCGTACCAAAAAGGAAGAGTTTTAGCAACGCGTGGATTTAAACCTAGTTCGGCATTTTTATAAAACTGTCCATCAAAAGTAAAATGATCTTCAGTCCATGCCTTTCTGACTATTTCTAGTTGTTCCTTGGCTACTTGATCTCTCGGCCAGTCATTCATACCAAGAGCGTCAAACTCAACCTGAAAATTACCAATTCCCATGCTAAGAATTAACCTTTCGCCTGCCATGTATTCCAATGAATTTATCATGAGGGCCAATAGCAAGGGATGGCGATGGGGGATTAATGAGCCAAAACAAAGTTTAATTTTGGAAGTAACCGCTCCGATTGCTGCAAGGGCAACAAAAGGGTCAACAAAATTATTATTTGTACCTTCCATACCGTGGGGATGGAAGACCAAGTGATCACGGACCCATACGGAATCAAAACCTAATGCTTCCGCTTTTTTTGAACCCTCAATTACCTTATCTTTGTCGCATTCAGCGCCAAAATGGGGTAAAAGCAACCCATATTCTGTAGGCATTTATTTTTCTCTCTCTTTCCTTCTCAAATAAACAAAAACCATTTTGTTGTAAGTAAACTATTTTTTATTTTGTGTCGAGTTTGAGGCTTTCCTACTTCCAAGCTTCAACCTTTCTGTAAGTTAAATATGTGTTATACCATTCGATAATCTGGGGGGTGACCTCATCAAAATATTGGTCGTAAGCCTTGTAATGGGAAGTTTCTTTTTGGAGAATTAGTTTTTTAGGCTGACCCGCTTTTTCGTATAACTGAAAAGTTTGGTCTTCCGGTGTAACGGCATCCCTTTCCGTGCTTATAAAAAGGATGGCAGTCGGTGAAATAGACGAAACATATTTTTCCGGGCTGAATTCCATAATGGCTTCTGCACAACGTAAGGGGACCAATTCAGGAATTCGTGCGTCGACATCCTTTTTTACAGCTGTTTGCTGACGCTCTGGTGTCACAATCATTAACTCATCGCGTGGGCGCACCATTTCTCCTTTCCCTTCTATAACCCGTTTCTTGCGGTCATTGTCCAGCCGCTCGAGAAGATTAAGCCATTCATATTCTCTGCGCATACTTCTCAGCCATTCTTTCCCACTAGCAAAGGCATAATTGCTCACGACACATTTCACGCGCCGGTCTACGGCTGCCACGTATATTGGGATAGCCCCGCCTGTTCCGCCTGATCCGAATAAGCCAATCCGGTTTGGGTCCACTTCGCTCCTCGTTTGCATATAAGTAATTCCATTTCGGATATCATCGGCTTGCCACAAGGGTAAAATTAATCCACGCTCTCCCTCACTATCACCAAAACCTCGATAATCGAATATAAGAACAGCAAACCCCGCATCTGTGAAACTTTGGTGGTACCTTTTGTAGAGTTTGGCATCGTGCAGCCCAAGCCAGCCAGGTCCCTGCACTATTCCAGGCCATGGGCCTGTTCCTTGATCGGGCAATCGAAGTAATCCTTGCAGCTTAGCCCCCTCACTATAAAAATTTACAATTTCCTCACGCACCCAACATTCCTCCCCAAAATTTATTCTGACGCTATATGGTAACTTACAGACATTTTGGATACAACAACCGCTCAAGTATCCCGTCATCCTGAGACTTCCTATTAATATGACGATGTCTTTGGTTTTCAGGACGAAACATTTTTACAGACAAAGGATATAAGGAAAACTAATGCAAGGATGGTGTTTCAATTTTTAACGGAGAGGCAGCGAAAGACGAAGTTGTTTGCTGCAAAGGGGGGTCTGAATAGAGCGTAGTGCGTTGCCGGGGTGTTCGTCCTACTGAACAGATCAATTTGTCCATTTGGTGGGGTGCCATTTCTTGGCCGTAGGTTGCACCTGCAGCTCTAGTGATGCTTTCATTCATTAACGTGCCGCCGATATCGTTTACACCAGCGTTTAAACATGCCTTTAGTCCCTCGGGGCCCATTTTGACCCATGAGGCTTGAATGTTTGGGATTAATGGGTGGAGAGAGAGACGGGCAATTGCGTGCATCAAAACTGCTTCTCTAAAAGTTGGGCCACGTCTAGAGCATCCTTTTAGATAAATGGGGGTTTCCATGGGCACAAATGGTAGAGGTACAAACTCAGTTAAACCACCAGTACGAATTTGTAATTCTCGTAAATGCAGAAGGTGAGTAGCCCAGTCGTTTGGACTATCCACATGCCCAAACATTATTGTTGCCGTTGTTCTTAATCCGATGCAATGAGCTGTCTCAACGACGTCTAGCCATTCTTGTGTTTTTAATTTATCCGGACAAATAATTTTTCGAATTTTGTCATCAAGGATTTCAGCTGCTGTTCCAGGGAGCGTATCGAGACCTGCATTTTTGAGCTCCAACAGAAAGTCTGCCACAGAGAGCCCAAGGGTCATCGCTCCCTGCGAAATTTCCAGTGGAGAAAAAGCATGTATATGCATCTCGGGGGTAATTTCTTTAATTGCCCGGCAAATCGCGAGATAGGTAGACCCAGTGAAGTCAGGATGAATTCCACCCTGTAAGCAAATTTCTGTAGCGCCTCGTGCCCATGCTTCCTCGCTTCTTCGCTGAATTTCTTTTAACGACAGGTTGTATGGTTTGCCACGGAGATTTTCACTCGTTTTGCCTTTTGAAAACGCACAAAACTGGCAATGAAAATAACAAATGTTTGTGTAGTTTATGTTGCGATTAACAACGTAGGTAACTTGATCGCCGCATATTTTTTTTCTCAATTCATTGGCTGCATCACAGACGCGATAGAATTCATCGCCTCGTGCCGCAAATAACCTCTTAATTTCCTTTTTTGCCAGCCCTTCACCTTTATACGCTCGGTCTATGATTTTTTGTAGAGAGTCCTGTTGGCGTTTTGGAAATTGAATGTCCAATTGCCATGGTTGCGGTTGTCCCGTCCCCGGTACCCAGGGATCGCTGCGGGAATAACCCTCGCTGTCAGAAATTTGGAGCACGTATTTTTGTAAATTAGGGTCGACCCAGCGCTTAGTATCACAAGCGTAACTAGGGTAAATGGCGGAACGCTCGACCAGGGTCTTCCCCGTTTCAGCGGTACGATTAGCTAAAGCCGTGAGTGCTGGCCAGGGCGCTTCTGGATTAACGTGATCTGGGGTAACAGGAGAAACCCCACCCCAATCGTTTATACCAGCGGCGATTAGATCTGCGAGTGGGCCACGACTTAAATTTGGGGGAGCCTGAATATTCATTGAGGACCCAAATACAATTCGGGCAACTGCTATGGTCCAAAGGTGGTCTTTTGCATCCGGTTGCGGAATGTGAGCCATACGTGTACCGGCTTTGGGTTTAAAGTTCTGGATAATAATTTCCTGAATATGGCCGTATTTTTCCTGTAATTTTCTGAGAGCAAAAAGCGCTTCTATCCGTTCCAACCTGGTTTCGCCAATGCCAATCAGAATGCCCGTGGTAAAAGGGACAGCGGCTTTGCCAGCTTCTTCAATGGTTTCAAGGCGGACAGATGGAATTTTATCTGGGGACCCATAATGGGGTCCACCTTTAAAGGACAATCTTTCCGCAGCGGTCTCCAACATAATACCTTGGGACACCGAAACGGTACGCAGACGTTTAATGTCCTCCCCTGTCATTACACCCGGATTTAAGTGTGGTAGGAGGCCGGTTTCTTTGTGGACCAAGTCAGCCATAGCTCTAAGGTAATCAAGAGTCGTTTCATAACCCAGGTCAACGAGGGCCTTTTGCGCAGCTCGATATCTCAGTTCTGGCTTATCTCCAAGTGTAAACAAAGCTTCCCGGCAATTGGCTTTTGCACCCGCTCGGGCAATTTTGAGTACTTCATCCGGTGTTAAAAATGGGGGATTTTCACGGCTTGGCGGTTGCGCAAAAGTGCAGTAATGACAAGTGTCACGACACAATTTCGTCAGCGGTATAAATACCTTTTTTGAGTAAGTTATGGTTGTACCATGCCCGCGGTCACGAAGCTCCGTTGCTATTTTCATTAACGCTGGAAGGTCTTCAAATTTTGATAGAGATAACGCTTGTTCCAGACTTGGTAACATTTTACGAAAAATACTAAGGTTAAGATTGGCCATTGTTAATACTAATGTTGTTTTGCTTTTTGTTTATCATTTAGTTTTTGTATTGAGGTATACCATTTCCTAAACTGTTACACTCCAAAAAAGTTTGTGTTCGCGTTTCTGATTTGTAACTCCTAAAAATACGTACATCCTCCGCGCAGTCAATATCACGGCCAATTCCTGGAAAGCGAATGACTTGAGGGTTTATGTTATTAAGTTTTGCAGCCGACAAGTGTGGAACGAAACTATTGTCTCCAAAAGTTAAAGGAACTGCACAGGGTGGCGAGACCAGTATAGCGTTAGAACCTTGGTTATCGTGTGACGGGACAATGGTAAATGAGGGTGCTGGCTGGTATTTGCTCAAAATTAGACTGACTTCGTTTTTTGTTATAAGAGGAATATCCCCAGGAATTTGTAACATTCCCCCGCGTCCTTCGTCCTGGAGACGCCGGGCTGCCGCAGCAATAACGGCGGTGTGTCCACCCTGTGGTTCGTCCGAAAAAATACGGGCACCATATTGTTTTGCAATTGAAGAAACGGCATTGTCAATCGTCACGACAACAATACCAGAAAGACCTTTTGTTTTAGAAATTTCATCAATAACGTCTTCAAACATCGCAAGGGAGAGGCCCGGGCGGAGGTGCTTCGGTACCAGACTTGCTAACCTCTGCTTTGCTTTGTTTGTTTCCTTAACTGGTATGACAGCGCATATATCTTTATCCGGCATTGATTGCTTTCTCTATAAGTTTAAGGAAATCATTTTTTTCAAACAATAAAGGAACACAATTTCACTTCTTAAATTTGCCGTGGTAATAACCAAGAATTGCGTCACCTGAAAAGGTCTTCAGCGGCGGGCCTAATCAAAGACCCTTTGGAATTAGAAAAATTTCTAGCCAAGAGACCAGACACCAAGACCACAGGTTTGCCTTCGTCAGCTTGCCCCATTAGGAGCGAGGCAGCAGAGGCTATTTCATCAGCAAACCCCGTTTCTGTAACCTTTAAAGGGTAACCACTCAGGTCTTTTTTGCCACGTAGGTCATTTAATGCTGGTATTCCTGCAACACCGAGGGCTACCCCAACTGTGCCACGACGCCAGGGTCGGCCAAAACTGTCACTAATGATGACCCCCAAGCGTCTTCCAAATTGTTCCACGAATTTTGAATGTAATTCTTTTGCTGTTGCGTTGGAATCTCGAGGCAAGAGCAAAACTAATTCTTTTCCATTCGCGGTATCCACATTCGAACGATCTATTCCTGCATTCGCCATGATATACCCTTCGCGGTGCTCAACAATTAAAATGCCCCGGTTTTTTCTTACCACGCGAACAGATTCAGAGAGAATAAGTTCAACTAGGCGGGGATCCTTATCAACCTTTGCTGCAAGCGATTTCGCGTGCTGAGATGGAACAACTGTTGCCAAATCAACGTACCTATTTTGAGCTTTAGATACAATTTTTTGAGCTATTACAAAAACATCATCATCCTTTGGTCTGATATTCACATCGAACAAAGATTTAGAAGTTATTTTGGCTATATCATCACCGGGTTTAATTAAAGGTATCCTGGGAACAGCGTACAAACTTAATTGTTTTGGAGAACCCACAACTTACCCCAATTTTGCCCGTAATTTGGGTATTACAGTTTCGCCATAAATACTCAAAAACCGTTTCTGATCAGGCCCGGGTGCATGAAACACTAAATGACGAAATCCGAGATCAGTATATGCCTTGATTTTTTCAATATGTTCATCCGGATCTGTGGAAACTATCCAACGGCTGGCGGTGCGTTCTACTGATAATGCGTTGGCGAGTTTTTCAATTTCTACAGGGTCTTCAATTGAAATTTTTTCTTCAGGTTTTAATGCTAAGGCCCCCCAATGTTTTGTATCTTCAAGCGCCTTTTGTCGGTCCGTATCAAAAGAGACCTTCATCTCTATCATCCGGTCTATCGCATTGTATGGTCGGTTGGAGACCTCTAGTCCAGCGTCTACACTCGGTAATAGTTTTTCACTGTATAAAGCCGGATCTTTACCACTGGTACAAATATAGCCTTCAGCAATTTGGCCCGCGAGTTTAGCAACTTTCGGGCCAGATGCCGCAATATAAATTGGCACGGGTGAGGCAGGGCGGTCATAAATTGTGGCCTTTTCAGTCTGGTAATACTCCCCCTCGAATGATACACGCTCTTCAGTCCATAATTGTCGCATCAGCGTTATTGATTCTTCTAGTCGGCCCTGCCTTTCTTTAAACTTAGGCCATGTTAAACCCAGGGCAGGGACATCGTTAAGTGATTCACCGCTGCCAAGACCAAGTATAACTCGATCTGGGAACATTACCGCTAGAGTCGCAAACGCCTGGGCCACTACAGAAGGGTGGTAGCGGAATGTTGGTGTCATAACACTTGTGCCCATTACGATTTTTTTTGTACGAGCGCCTAGGGCACCGAGCCAAGGAATGGAAGCTGGAGCATGCCCATCGGTGTGTTTCCAGGGTTGGAAGTGGTCGCTGATAAAGACGGAGTCAAATCCCGCCTCTTCCGCTGTGCAAGCAAAATCCAAAAGTTCATTTGGCCCAAACTGCTCGGCAGAGGCTTTGTATCCAATTTTCAGCATTACATTCTCCTTTTATTGGTTTTAAAAGCACCACTCGCAATCATGTCTTTATCATTCGATTAAAAAGAACCGCAAGGTGTTAAGCAGTTCTTTTTTGTAACCACCCGATAAAGTTTAGCGGTTTCTCCAATTTGATTGGCGGTGGTTGGAAAAACAGGGTTGGAAAAGGCATACCGTGAAGGTCAAGGCACTAAGTAGTTTGCCGGGCAATGGCTTGCACGCCATAGCCTTTTTCGCCCACGACTTTGCCATCTTTGTATACTGGTTTACCCCGGAGAAGAGTGAGAATGGTTTTCCCACGAAGGCGACGACCGGCATAAGGTGTCCAGCCCGTGAGACTTAACACATCTTCATCTTTGATTTCATATTCGTTTTCAAGATCCACCAAAACAATATCGGCATGATTGCCTGGTACGATGTCACCTTTGTTCTGGACACCAAAAATATTAGCTGGATTGGTAGCAACAGCATCCACAACCCGTTCCAGCGAAATTTTTCCCTCTAACGCAGCTGTAAGGAGCATACTTATATAAAACTGGGTTGAGGGTGTTCCCGTATGGGCTTTCCAACCATCTTGCCAACCAATTTCCTTTTCTTCGCTCGTATGAGGAGCATGGTCAGTCGCAACGATGTCAATTGTGCCATCGTTAAGCCCCTCCCAAAGGCCGGGCGCGTTCTTTTCAGGGACCCAATAAGAGAGTGCGTACGACCCAAGTCTCTCAATTGTACTCCAGTCACAGCCCAGAAAGAGTGCCCATGGATTTATTTCACAGGTAACCTTTTGGCCTGCAGCTTTTGCTTGGCGAATAAGGTCGACACTGCCTGAAGTTTGAGTGTGCAGGATGTGAAGGTGGCAACCAGCTGCCCGTTGGAGGCGCAGCACAGTTGCAATAGCGGTTTCCCAAATTACACCGTCATGCGCGGCGTAAGCTTTGGCATAAGCAAGAGCGTCACGTTCTTGGCGGTCCCAAAATTCTTTTTCAATAACGTCCATTAAAGCTTGGTCGTGTGGATGAATCATTAGCGGAATATTTACTTTCGCACAGTGTTGCATGATCTCTAGGAGACGACCGTGGTCATGCACCCCAATTCCCGGCATGTGTGGGTAATCGCGCCCTGTATCAACAACCATGAAAATTTTGAACGCGGCGATTCCCTGTCCCGCTAATAGGGGAATTTCATCATTTACCGTTGGTGCTGGATTAAAATTCCAATCAACAATTGAATCACTTTCGTAAATTGCAAACTGCTTTTTGAGTAAATCTAAAGTATTGGGTGGTGGATTTACATTGGGCATTGCTATGCTTGTTGTAACACCGCCTGCTGCACATTGCTGTGTAGACGTAAAGATTGTGTCTTTATACTCAAAACCAGGTTCGCTTCCCTGGCGATGGTGTGAATGCATATCTACCGCTCCAGGTAGGATAGCTAGACCCTCCGCCTCAATTATTTCATCTGCCTCTGGCTCCTCTCCTGGGTCATATATGCCTGCTATCAAACCATCCTTAATCCCTACCGACGCTTGGATTTGGTTTGTTGAAGTGATTAGCAGGCCGTTTTTGATCAGAGAATCCATAAATTTACCTCCAGATTAATGTTTTTGATGTTATGCTTTCGTTAATTGGTCGACAACTCCGAAGACGCTTGAGATCCTTGAATAGTTTCCAATACTTCTGAAACAAATTCACGAGATAAACCGCGTGTTATGAAAACAATTTGAGACTTTTTGCCGCTATTGGGCCATTTTTCCAACGGTTTTGGGGGATGAAACAGGTGCTGTACAGCCTGAACTACAATTGGTTTTTTTTGTCCCACAATATTCAAAATACCCTTTACTCTTAAAAGATCTTCCCCATGGGCCATTACTAAAGCATCAAGCCAATTGGCAACATGTTCCCATTTCAGGGGTTGATCGTATTCGAGACAGAAGGATCCAATTTCTTTACTATGACGATTTACGTCATGATGAGGATGGGTGTGTTGTTCATGCTCACTAATTCCATTCTTCGAATAGGCTTCAATATTAAGCCAGCTCTTCACGTCTGAACTTTTGGTTTCAGGGTCGTAAACATCGGCTTTTGCGAGATCGCCGGGCATTGGCATTTTTTGGAGGGAGGACAAATGCAAATTAGCCCCGGGGTTGAGTGTTTGTAAGTGTTCGTCTAGTTCGTCGGGAACAAGTTTTCTGAGGTCGGTTTTGGTAATGACAATCTCGTCAGCAACCGCTGCTTGTTTAAGCGCTTCCGGGTGTTTTTCTAGAGTAGACAATCCGTTCATCGCGTCCACTGTAGTAACTACTTGACGAAGACGAAAACGTTTCACGACTGGCAACGTCATTAAGGCCTGGAGGACAGGCCCCGGGTCAGCTAATCCGGTAGTTTCAATGATCAAACGATCAAATTTTCTTACCTCTCCTTTGGCACGTTTTTCTATTAACTCTCGCAAAGTATCAACGAGATCGCCGCGAACTGTGCAACAAAGACAACCTGTTGAGAGTTCAATCATGTTGTCTGAACTAGACGCAATTAGAGAGTGATCTATCCCTACATCTCCAAATTCGTTAACAATAACAGCAGCGTTCTCGAGATCCGGGGTGCGTAACCAGGTGTTAAGGAGAGTAGTTTTGCCACTGCCCAAAAACCCAGTGAGCAACATGACCGGCAAGCGATCATCATTTTCCACAGGCAATCCTCGCTAAATGAATTTTCAGTTCCCGAGTCTATAAAAAATAGGGCCCAGTTTGAACTTAGAAAATATCCCAATTGGATTTCGTTTGCAATGTGAGGTATTACTTGATTAGTCACCTCTGCAAAATTTTCAAAAGTCAAATTCCATACATATTTTTACTAACTACATCTTCAAGAAGACATTGAATAATTCAGGTAATGGATTTTTGTTTGGAAACAACCCATGAAATTTCGTGGAAGGAAAACAAAGCTTCCGGTGAGCTGAAATTTCACTATAACCTAAATGTCATCTGGGAGTTCGGGTACAGACTGGGGTGAGGTGTTCATGGGAACATCGTTCCGTCTTTGTTGCGCCGTTCGTTGCCCTGTTTCCCAATAATTCCCGTTTACAGCCCTCATAGCTTGGGCCTCCAAATCGTCCGTCCAAGCACCCAACGAATATCCGTACCAAGGATTTTGGGGTTTGAGGGCAGGTAAGCCAAGCTTCTCTTCCCAAATATTGCGAGCATTTTCCATAAACTCTTTTTTTGGAAGTGCAATTGGCGGAAAATCTTCCTTGAGGGTGGCGTCAATTAAAAGAGCGGAGTCTTCTGAATCCCGAACGGTGTCACGTGGTCCGTGTCCACCATCCTTATGAGGTAGAATCTGCATGTCAAGGTGTGGTTTGGCACGATAAGCAATTGCCCAAAGGACTGCATCAGCGTTTTCTGGATCAATATCGTCATTTGTCGCTATAATAATTTTTCCTGCCGCCCGGAGAGCTGTAGCAAGCCCATAAAGTGCCCGCCAAATTTCTGTGGACGGTACCCCGTGTTCAAACTGAACAAACAGTGTTTTATAACCCCCGGTTAGGGGTATATGCATGGAAACTTTTTTTACCCCCTTGATACCGAGCCGCTCCCGTAAGTGCCTCATTAATACGAATTCCTGACCCGGGCGGCGTAAAACTGAACTCTCACAAGGTGTTAGTTGGCTTAGAAACCCTGTGAGAATGGCGTTGTTGCGTCGGGTTATAGCTGTAACATCCATAAACGCGTTATATTCTTGTAAATTTACGTGGCCGTGAGATTCCCCAAAAGGAGCTTCGAGTTCTAAATACTCAGTATTAACGTATCCCTCGATGACAATTTCGGCTTCAGCTGGAACCAAGAGGTCGACAGTACGAGCACGAACGACGTTAATGGGTCCCCCGACAAGGCCACCCGCTAAAGCTATTTCATCGATTTCTTCTGGGGCTTTTTGGACCGCTGCAAAAGAAATGGCTGGAGGAGCACCTACAACAACGGCAGCCGGCATGGGCTCTCCCCGTTCCTTGTATTTTATCCAGTGTAGGTAGCCGCCCGTCCTCAGCTCAACCGAGGTGTTCATGCCAAGGCGTTTGGGTGCTTTAAGCTGAGCACGATAAACCCCCATATTTTGTATGCCTGTATCCGGATCTCGGGTGACGTAACCCGAGGTGCTGAAGTATGGTCCATTATCCCAACCTGGTGTTGAAATAGGCACCGGTAACGCGTCTAATGCATTACCCGATTTGTCTAGGTCTTTGCCCTCAATAATAATTTCCTGGCAGGGCGCATTCTCAACTACCAAGGGCGCAATGGGATTGTTCATTGCCTCAGACCATTTGTTAGTAATTTCATCTAAAGGACAGCCCATACCAATGCAATAAACTTCACGGTTAGCTGCCATGGCGCCGATTACCACGGGTATATCATAGTTTTGATTATTTGAATCAATGACGTTTGTAAACAACATTGCTTTGCGATCGTTTTCCTCGAGTCCCCCAACATATTGCCAACGCATCAGTGGGTGAATTTCCGTATCCTTATTTACGGGAATATCGATGGTCATTAAATATCCGGCCTCATCTAATGCACGTATGTGGTCGTGAAGGTCGGGGTAGTTCCGCGGAAGACCGGAGGTGTTTTTGACGTTTTTGAATGTACTTGCTGCCATTGTTTTATCCTAACTTCACCTCATTTAAAATAATAACCCTTTACAGGTCTAAGAGCAGGTTTTTCCACATTTGTCTAAAAATATGGCGTGGCTGCCTGGTTAAAGAAAAATTATGACTAGTCTTTAATAAAATTGATATTAGTAATTAGTGTTTGTAATTTTGCCTTTGACCTTTTTTACACTTGGTCGGCTTTTATTCGTTGTTTCAGAACGTTAAGGTTTTTAACTTAGCACCATTTTTTTTGAGGTGAATATGCTACAATTCCATTTATTTCTAAAATGTTGTGGTCAAATTAGGTATCTACAGACCAAATTGTAATTTCTATTCTGAAAATGTCGTAAAAATTTATTTTAAATTATACAAATTTGGCATTTTACGAGGGGCTTGGTGGCTGGGTTGATAATGTTTACACTCAAAGGTTAAATGGACCGAGATATTCCTGATGGCATTGACCCCTAACAAATTTGGCAAAGAAGCTGCGGAAAGCGTTGTTCTGCTTCGAGAGGCGTGGCACACCAAGAATCACCCTTTTTATATAGAGTTTTCCGAGGGAAAAATTGGGTTGCTCTCTATGGCAGCTCTGATGGCACAACATTACCAACATGTGCGCCGCTGTCTGCCAAGTTTCGGTTTGATTTATTACAAATCACCACCCGAAGCACGCAGTTTTGCGCTTGAAAATCTTGCAGAGGAAGAGGGTTTGGTTGCTGGTCCCGGCAAGGGTCGAGAAGCCCATGATCACATGGAATTAATTTTTCGATTTTGTCTCGCTGCTGGAATGACAAAGGAAGAGGTAAGGTCTACGGAACAGTTACCCGCGTGGCGTGCTCGAACCTATTATTACTTGAATGTCGTTCATGATATGCCTATTGGCGTAATTTTGGCGATGCAATGTACTCAGGAGGGTCAGCAACCCGCTATCAATGGAGAACGAACCTTACCGGCTTTTAAAAAATATCACGGGTATACCTCGGAATCTCCAGAAATTGAGTTTTTTACTGAACACCATGTCGCTGATGCTGATCATTCCAGTCGACAACTTCAACTTGTTGAACGCCTTATAACGTCTCCAGAATTGAGAGATCAGGCTGTAGAGGTGGCTGAGGTTCAGGTAAAAACCCGCTGGGCTGGTATGAACGATCTTTACCGGACAGCAATTCTTGGCCAAATAGATCCTCTACCGAAAAAATCGCTGTCTAAAACGGAAGTGTGGAAATGACAATAGAAACTGAACCTTTGTTGGGTAACCTCGGAGATGGAGTTACGCGGTTGGAGGACCCGCCACTCGTTACGGGCAAAGGCCAATACGCAGCAGACGTTAATTTTATTAACCAAATGTACATGCGTGTGGTGCGTTCAGGTTATGCACACGGTGCTATACGTTCGATTGATTTTCAGGCGGCTTTAGCTTTACCCGGTGTTATAACCGTCTGGACCTTCGGAGATATTGAAGACATACCCCCCATTGATTTTCGGGATGGTAAAAACGAAACCCTTGCCCCTTTCCGTCAACCTGTATTAGCACGGGGTGTTGTTAGGTATGTAGGCGAACCGGTGGCTGTTGTATTTGCTGAAAATGCATATATCGCAGAGGATGCGGCCGAGTTGGTAAAAGTAGTAATAGATGAAAAAACTCCGTTGTTAAATGCTGTGGATGCTCCTCAAGAATTTTTACCGGGTCACACTACTGAGGCAACGGTTATAGAACAATCTTACGGCGATATTGAAGCCACGTTTGCTAATGCTCATGTCATTGTCGAAGTGGAGGCGTCGATTGGGCGTCATACAGGGGTGCCCTTAGAAAATCGTGGGGCAATCGGGCGTTATGATGCAACTAATGATGTTTTGGAAATACATGGAGCCGCAAAAGTACCGCACCGTAATCGTGAAGCTATTGCTCGAATGTTCGGACGCAATCTTTCCGGCGTACATTTTTTTGAGGGGCACGTAGGAGGTGGTTTTGGCGTTCGTGGCGAGTTATATCCAGAGGATGTGCTTGTTGGCGCAGCGGCGATGCGTCTGGGCCGTCCAATAAAGTGGATAGAGGATCGCCAGGAACATTTAATGGCAACAAACCATTCCCGCCAACAACACCATAAAATAAGGGCCGCGGTTGCTGCTGATGGCGAAGTTTTGGCCGTTGATGATGAACTGTATTTAGATCAGGGGGCGTACATCCGGACGCATGGAACACGTGTTGCCAATTTAACAACCGGGACATTGCCTGGGCTCTATCGTTTCCCAATTTTTCGTGCCACTTGTCACTTTCGCCTGACCAATAAAACGCCAGCTGCCACTTATCGTGCCCCCGGTCGTTTTGAAAGCACCTTCGTTCGGGAGAGGCTTATGGATGCCATAGCGAACGAGCTGGGTTTGGATGTCATTGCTGTTCGTAGGCGCAATTTAATTTCGAAGGGCGAAATGCCTTATGCTCGAAAGCTGAATGTGTTAGGCGACTCTGTTGAACAGGACACGGGTGATTATGAGGGTCTTTTGGATCAGGCGTTGGAAAAAATAGGCTGGGATGAGTTACAAGAAAATCTCCAAAAACGCCGTGCAACCGGCGAATTGGTGGGCGCCGGCATTTCTATGTATTGTGATAAAAGCGGTCTTGGGCCAGGTGATGGATCCCGGATATTTGTAGAGCCAACGGGCGCTGTTGAAGTTGTCACGGGAGGTGCTTCTGTGGGTCAGGGCTTCAAAACAGCTATGGCACAAATTTGTGCTGACGCGTTGGGCGTAGATTATCGTCGCATACGTGTCGTCCACGGACGCACAGACCGGATTGATTACGGTATCGGTGCGCACGCATCAAGGGCGAGTGTGCTAACTGGTAATGCAGTTAATGCAACCGCACTAAAAGTACGGGAAAAGGCGCTCTCCGTTGCTGCGGATTTGCTCCAAGCTCCGGCAGACAAGTTGGATATAAAAAACGGGGTAGTGACGTTATCGGAAAATCCCACTGGTCCGTCGGTAACCCTAGGTGAGGTTGCTGAGGCCCTATCACCAGAATCTTCCTCGCGCGGGGATCGGACACCCTACCTTTCGGCAGAGGAATGGTTTTACACGGATCATCAAACATATTCGTACGGGGTTCAAATACCCGTGGTTTTGGTTGATAGAGAGACTGGTGGAATCAAGTTTGAACGGTATTTGATAGCTTACGACATAGGACGCGCAATCAACCCAAAGATGGTTGAAGGCCAATTAATTGGGGGATTAGCGCAAGGGGTTGGTGGTACATTATATGAAGAATTTGTTTACGATAAACGTGGCGAACCACTATCAGTTACCTTCGTTGACTATTTACTTCCAACCGCACGCGAAGTACCTGTTCCGGAGCTTTTACTTACGGAAGATGAGCCAAGTTCTCGTAACCCTTTGGGTATAAAAGGTGCTGGGGAATGTGGCATAACTGGAACAGCTGCAGCAATAGCCGCTGCTGTGGATGATGCAATTGGTATTCCTAATGCCGTGAAAACTTTGCCTATTACACCCCAACGTCTTAAAAAAATTTTAGATGATCATCACCAAACCTTAAAATGAAATTTCCCTCAAAAAGATTTATAGAATACAACCTTATGAATTCCTTGGATTACGAAATGATTTAGCGTTTTTCAGAACTGTTTTTTAATTGATTTGTAAATTTTAGGGTGTCCTCCGCTAGTAACTTTTCATCGCTAGTTGATGACATTAAAGTTTTCGTGACTAAAACTTGAACACCTTCCTTCACAATGTCTTTTTCTAAATGGGCGTCTAATTGATCAATTAAAATGCCATCAATTTTTTCCCCGTAAAATTTTACTATGCCTAAGGGTGAAACCGGGAAACCTATCTCCGCTAGCATCTTTGCGGCTGGACCCTTTATGGATTTGTTGCCGATTATGGGGGAAACAGCGACAACTGGGACTTGTAGGTTTTTGAGTGTTTTTCTGATACCCGGCACACTTAAAATCGGTTCGATACTAATGAAGGGGTTGGAAGGACAAATGATAACAGCCTCCAGAGCTGGGTTTGACAGAGCGCTAGCGAACCCCGGTGCCGGTACTGCCTGCTCCATACCCTTAAAATGTACACCCGTGAATACCGGTTTGCATGAGAGTTTCACAAAGTAGTCTTGAAAAAAAAAGTCTCCCTCTTCAGTGTCCACAATGGTGCCAACACGATGATCACTCATAGGAACAATATTGTGAGAAATTTGGTGGCTGCGACATAATTTCTGGGTGACTTTTGACAGCGTTTGTCCCTCTGCCAGCCTTTGTGTTCTTTCTACGTGTGTGGCGAGATCTCGGTCTCCTATTTGAAACCACGTTTCTCCTCCAATTCGGGAGAGTGCTTTCATAAAATTCCAAGTTTCATCTGCCATGCCCCAACCCCGTACGGGATCGTTTATTCCACCTAGTTTGTAAATTACGGAATCGAGGTCGGGGGAAATGTGAAATCCTAAATGAGTAAAGTCATCCCCAGTGTTGACAGCAATTACCAAATCACAGGGGTCCTTTACTAGGGATAGACCGTTGGCAAGTTTTGCGCCTCCAACGCCCCCAGCCAAAGCTAAAATTAAATTTTTTGGATCTTTCTTAGTTTTCATATTTTCTGGATTTGCCTTTGATTACGTTTTGCACTTTCCCTGAATTTGAATTTTTGGGATAATATCATTTGAACTTTGCAAAAAGAATTTATCCTACAATAACCTCATTTTATTTAGTATCTACAATACTTATTTTTCAGCAAAATTTTCTGGTAAAGTTTGTTTCAATTTGCCTTGTGAAAGCGATTAACGAAAAATTTCGAAAGAGAAAGTTTGATACTTCAAATATAAAACAACTCAGGCACAGGTTAATAAAAAATGGGCACAAAAAGAGTTGCTATTTTGGGAGCTGGACACGGAGGCCTTGCGGCAGCAGCTGATTTAACGGCGCGTGGCTTCGAGGTGAGTTTGCACGCTCGTCGACAGGAAACCCTGTCACCGCTCCAAAACCAAGGCGGCGTTTTGGCGCAAGGGGTTCAGGATGGGTTATTTCCAATTGACTTGCTTACCACGAATTTAGAAGAGGCTATTACTGGGGTAGACTTAATTATGCTGGTCTTGCCCTCCGTCGCGCATAAATTCTATGCCGAGGGTTTAGCATCACTGCTCAATCCTGACATCCCCATTTTTGTAAATCCGGGGCATACAGGCGGTGCTTTACATTTTGTCAATGAGTTGCGTCGTTCGGGATATGTTTTGCCAATTAAAACGTGTGAGACGGTGACGCTTACCTATATTTGTCGCAAATCTAGTTTAAAGGCTGTGGACATTTTTTCTTACACTCGGAAATTGAAATTTGCGGCCTTTCCCGGAAAATACGCAAAAGAAATGTATAATCTTATAAAACCTATTTATCCCGAAATATCTTTGGTCAGTAGTGTACTGGAAACGGCCCTTACAAATATTAACGCTGTCTTTCATACACCAGCAATGCTTTTGAATGCTGGCTGGATAGAGGATACAAAGGGCGATTTCAGATTTTATAACGAGGGTATTACTCCCGCAGTTGGCCGTGTAATCGGAGAATTGGATGCTGAAAGAATGAAAATTGCCGGAGCCCTGAAGGTTCCTACGGCGAGCTTTCTTGAAAACTTTTATCAGGCTGGCCTTACAACAAAAGCGGCATTTGAATCTGGTGATATCGCGAAAGCTTGTGTTGACAGTAAACCTAACAAAGAAATTAAGAGTCCATCTTCACTAGACCATCGTTATGTCCATGAGGACGTTGGGTATGGATTGGTACCTTTTGCTGAATTTGGAAGGCTTGCGGGTGTTAGGACCCCCACTATAGATGCTCTAGTCCATATTTTTTCAGAGTTGATGACAACCTCTTTTTCTAAGGAAGGTTTGACGCTGTCAGGAATGGGTCTTGAAAACCTTGATCCCCGGGGTGTTCACCAGTTTGTAGAGGATGGTGCCTAATGCCCAACAGCGTTGTTAAAACGATTGCCATTTTTGGCGCTGGCGGTGGCGGGACTTCTGCAGCGGCACATTTGACGACACTAGGTTTTGAAATCAGGTTATACAGTCAAGACCGGAATGCCCTGACACCCTTACAAAAAATTGGGGGAATTGAATATGAAGCTCCTTTTGGCAAGGGTTTTGCTGAAATACCGATAATTACAGATGATGCTTTTAAAGCAATGGATGGCGCTGACATTGTGATGATAGTGAGCCCGGCACATCTCCACGAAAAATGGATTACTGCAGCGGCACCCCACCTTACTGATGAACAAGTTTTGTTTGTGTCTCCTGGGCACACTCTTTTGTTAATTCCACAAATTCTTCGGGCAAACGGTATTAAACATCCTGTGTTTTGCGAAACAGCAACCCTCCCATACCTTTGTAGACGTATAGGGCCGACAACTTGTAAAATTTCAAGGGTGTCTGATTTTATGGTTTTTGGAGGATTTCCAGGTTGTGAAACTGCACGACAATTTGAAATTGTAAAAACCGTATACCCTTCCGTGCAATGCTTTTCAAACGTGTTGGAAACGGTTTTGCCTTATGGAAACGCTATTCACCATCCCCCTGCCTTTCTTTGCAATGCTGGTCGTGTAGAAGCAACTGGTGGAAATTTTCGGCATTACTACGACGGGATCACACCTTCTGTCGGTCGTTTAATTGACGCGGTAGACCGTGAAAGGCTAAAAGTAGCAGGGGCACTAGGTGCAGAAACAATGCCTTTTGTCGAACTTTTTTATCGGATGGGTTATACTACCAAGGCCGCATGTGACACTGGCATTGCCTACGAGGCATTTCACCAGAGTGAACCAGATAAGTGGATACCAGCCCCCTCAAAACTTGAACATCGTTATTTTTTAGAGGATGTGCCCTATGGACATATGATTTATTCGGAACTTGGACGAATAGCTGGGGTGTCTACGCCCACAATTGATCATATAATTCTCCTTGCATCAGTAGCACTAGGGCATGATTTATCGGTTGACGCGCTGACACTTGAAAAAATGGGTATTGCAGGTATTTCAAAAGACCGTTTTCTCCGTCTTTTGGAATTTGGATTTGACGATTGAAAAGGTTAAAGACATGGCAGTAAGACTGGGTATGCGGTTTGACGGATTTGATCCAGCAGGTGAGACGATCGAAGTATCGGCCGCTGCTGAAAATGCAGGAGCTGATACTATTTGGATGGCGGAACATTTGGGTTACAGGGAGGCTTCTGTTTCCTGCATGGCTTTCCTTTTAAAGACGAAAAAAGCGATGGTTATTCCCACTGCGATTATGCCTTATATTTGGCACCCCATGCCCACCGCCATGCAATTTGCTACTATGGCGGAAGCAGCGCCAGGACGTGTTGGTATTTGTGTCTCAATCGGTAATATCCTGAATTTGCGTGAATCAGGGATCGAAAAACCTCAAAAACCTGTCCGCGTTATCCGTGAATATGTAGAAGTACTGAGAGCACTTTGGGCTGGTGAGAAAGTTGAACAAGATGGGCTTATTTGGCAATTGAGGGGAGCGAGATTGGCATTTACTCCCCCAAAGCCCATTCCCATTTTTGTGGCTTCGACGGGTCCACAAGTCTTGAGTTTGGCTGGAAAAATAGCGGACGGTGTATTGTTTTCTGGGGGTCTTTCAATTGAATATACAAAACGGTGTGTGGGCTTCGTTAATGAAGGGCTTAAAAAAAATAGCCGTGATCCTGGAAAATTAAGAAAAGCAGGTTTTGTCTATTTTTCTTGTTCCCGTGACGGCTTAACCGCTTTGGAAGCAAACCGTAGGAAGATTGCTTTTCTTTTTCGAAATTCCACACAGGCAGATAATATAAGTTCGGTCGGAATACCAATAGATCACAAGGGAATCATAGAGCTTGTGCGACAAAGAAAGCTTGAGGAAGCTGCTCAACTTGTACCACTTGAAGCAGTTCAAAAATTCACGGTTGCTGGCACACCGGAGGAGTGCCGTCACGGGCTGCAGGCATACATTGAAGCCGGTGTGGAGGAGCCTGTAATTGAGGTGAGCGGGACGGAAGAAGAAAAAACACTGGCGCTGGAGGTGATACGTGAATTTACTTCCGGCCGATAACAAAACAAACCAGAAAGATACAAATTATGCCAGACATTGGGATACGTTTTGACGGTTTTGAAAGTACTCCAGAAACTTTTAGGGTAGCAAAACTGGCGGAAGATGCCGGGGTGAGTACGCTCTGGATGACTGAACATATAGGTTATAGAGAATCTCTGGTGTCGTGTATGGCTTTCGCCATGAAAACCAAAAAGTTGATGGTAATTCCGGCTGCAGTAACCCCCTATCTTTTTCACCCCACACCAACGGCCATGTCTCTTGGAACTATAGCTGAAGCTTTTCCCGGTCGAGTGGGAGTGGCAGTTGCAATAGGGAATACGCTGGACCTTGAAGAATCTGGTAAGGAACCCAAAAACCCCGTAAAGGTTGTGGAGGACTATGTGGCAGACCTTCGGTCACTTTGGACAACAAACCCTGTAGAGAGAGAGTCAGAAGCCTACCGATTAGCGGGCGCAAGGATGTCCTTTAAAAACCGAAATGAGATCCCGATTTACGTGACAGCTCTTGGCAGCGACGTCGCACGAAAGGCTGGCGAAATTGCGGACGGTATTCTAATGTCCGCCGGTTTTTCTGTTTCATTTGTTGAGGCCTGTTTAAAGTTATTTCAAGAGGCAGCCAGTCGTACTGGAAGGGTTGCACAAAATTTAAGAACAGCAGCCTTCATCCATTTTTCAGTTTCAAAGGACGGAAAGAAAGCAAGGGAGGATGTCAGAAAAAAATTGGCCTTTTTGTTTCGAAATAGACTAATGGCGGAAAATATTGCGGCCTCTGGGATTCCTATAGACCAGGATGCAATTGTAAATGCCATAGCAGCCCGTGATATTGAAAAGGCTGCGACCTTTGTTCCGGACGACGCGATCGATGCATTTGGCGTTGCTGGAACAATAAAGGAGTGTATAAAAAGTCTTGAAGCTTATGTCGCAACAGGATTAAATGAGCCAGTGATCCAGGTAGCGGGTGACGAAGCTTCAAAATCACAGGCACTTCAAGTTATTAGGGAGTTTACAACGGTTTAAATGTCAAAATTTTAAAAGGAAAAGTTTAAACTATTCGAAAGAGCTTATCCGTATCACTTACGTCTGAGAGCAGTTCCGCGCCACTTGTGTTAATAACAATCATATCTTTAAGCTGCATACCAAATCCATGGCCGGTTTGGTATACCAAGGGTTCAATACCTAAGACCATGCCTGCCTTCAGCTCGTAATCGGTATACTTACCGAGATAGGGTTCTTCATGCAGATGAAGGCCGATACCATGACCAACAAAGGAAATTGATGGAAGCCCCAGTTCACTAAACTTATTAATGAATTTTTGGTACACCATTTTAGCACTGGCGCCGGGCTTAATGTCTTCCAGTAATCGATACTTGCACTCAACCAAATTTTCCCAAATTTTAAAGGCTTTAGCAGGTGGATCATCTACTGATGCTGTGCGGCATACACCAGCATGGTAGCCATCAATCATCGAAAATATTTCAACCCGGCATATGTCGCCCGTTTCGAGTTTCCGTTCAGTGGGTCCCACATTTGGAAGTTCGGACCGGGGTCCTGTAGCCACGATCATGAGCTTAAATTGTTCAGCACCTTTTTCGTATATACAACGAGTTAGTGCAGCCGCCATATCCATTTCGGTTTTTCCAGCTGAAGCGGCTTCAAAAGACGACAAAATTGCTGAATCGGCTATTCGTGCTAACCTCCGAAGCAAGTTGATTTCATCAGTTGTTTTTATTTGACGCATCTGGTCAAAAAGCTCGTCTGCGGCAACGAAGGTAGCCCGAGGTAAAAGACACGTCAATTCGTCGTAATCCCGTGCTGGCAAATAACCTAATTCAATGCCAATGCGCCCCCTTTCTACCCCTAAATCCATGAGAAGGTTTTTGAGTGCGGCCATCGGTTTGTCTGTAAATTCTCCCCAAATTCTAATGTCGGCATTGGGTAAGCGCTCTCGCACCGTTGTTTCTTCCATATCGACAGCTACCATTCCGGTTTGGCCGTTTACATTTAGGGCACAAAGGGCATGCCGCCAGCGCATTAAAGGCTGAGAGGGAACGACAAATCCGGTGACGTAGGCAACATTCTCCGGTGACACTGCAACTAATGCATCAAGCCCCGCATTTGCCATTGTCATTTTTTGTTTTGTAATGATGTCTTGCCGCATCTTAACCTGGCTTATTTGGACTGTAAAAATATAACTAGAAGGCTGGATCTTTAAGATTTGATAAGTTGCTCGACGAGACGACGGGCCATTGCACCCGCAACACGTCTCCTGTACCAGGGCTTAACCGTTGTTGTTCTCATCGGTCTAGCTTGCCGTCGGACAATTTCGTCTATTTCATACAGTTCACCGTTCGCTATCGTTTTTCCAAAGAATTTTTCGAGGCCATTCACTTTACGGGGATACGGATTGACGGCAGTTATTGCTATGTGAATTTCTTCAATTAACTTGTTTTTCTGTTTAAGGCCTACTGCTACACCTGCGAGTGGAAAATCAATTGAGCCTCGAATGCGGGCTTTTTCGTAGGTGCTTGAAATACCAATTTTCGATTTGGGCAAATGGATCGCGCAAAGAAGTTCTCCGGGGTTTATTGTTAAATGGTTCATCCCATCATCCGTGTATAGCTCTTCAAGTGGAATTCGCTTCCGACTTTTGCTGCCGGCAATTTCAATTTCAGCTTTATGGATTAAAGCGGCTGGCGCTACATCTCCAGAAAATGCTGCAAAACAGGTTTTTCCACCTGGAGCAACATGACAAAGTGAACCTCGTTCCTTAAGGCAATAGTCGTTGGACTGTCGCCACCATTCTGACTGGTTATAAAACAGGCAACGCGTGTCAAGACAAAGGTTTCCTCCTATTGTTCCATAATTCTGATGGGTTGGTCCTGCTACGGAGGCTGCAGCGTCGGAAATTGCAGAAAAGTTCTTTTTGATTCTAGGTTCATTTGCGAGGGTAGAAAGCGTAACACCGGCTCCAATACTTACTTCTTCCCCATTTTCTTTAATTTTTTGCAAGTCTTTAATGGCTGAAAGATCAATTAAAGCATTGGGTTGTTCTATACCCCGACGGACATTTACAATCATATCTGTCCCGCCGGCTATATATTTTGTTCCGGAGTTTCCATTGTGTAGTTTAACAGCTTCTTCTATTTTTGTCGGCCGGTACAATTTAAAATCGGGCATAAATTCCATTAAGCGTTAACCCCCAGTTTGGCGTCTTTTCTAGTTTGCTTCTTCTTGTTTTCCAAAATCTCCATCAATTTTTCCGGTGTGACGGGAAGTTCGTAAACACGGATTTTCAAGGCATCGGCAATGGCGTTGGAGAGTGCTGGAAGAAAGCCCGCAAGTGAAGCTTCACCTGCTTCTTTGGCACCGAATGGTCCGTGCGGGTCATTCGATTCAACGATGTGGGCTTCAATCGGTGGACTTTCTATAATTGTTGGGACCCGGTAATCCAACATATTTCCGGTGATACCCAGACCTTTATGATACTTTGTCTCCTCAGTCATTGCTTGGCCCATACCCATCCACACCGATCCTTCAATCTGGCCCTCGACCGCCAGCGGATTGAGCGCTTTCCCACAGTCATGGGCAACCCAAACTTTTTCAACGTTAATTTCGGCTGTGTCCGGGTCTATAACGATTTCAACAACCTGTGCTGCATAGGAAAAAGCCATGGTGCCACCAATTGCCGCCCCCCGATATTTTTTTCCACCCCAACTTTCGGGAATTGTGTCAAAGTTTCCTTTTGCAGTGATTGTCCCTGTCCCTTCAAGCGCAGAAGCGACAACCTCGTCAAAAGTCATTCCTTGGTCCTGCGACCCTGCACGGTAAACCTCACCCAAACATTCTACGTCTTGAGTGTTTACATCCATTTTTCGGGCAGCGGCTTCCATTAAAATGGTTTTGAGGTTTGTTGCTGCATTAATAGCTGCATTCCCCACCATATAGGTAACGCGTGATGAATAAGCACCATTGTCTTTGGGCGTTATAGCACTGTCCGAGGTAATTATTCTGATGCGTGTGACATCAATACCAAGGACCTCGGCAACACATTGGGTTAGTATAGTGCTGGAACCCTGGCCAATTTCCGGGGCGCCAGTTAAAATTGTTAATGAACCGTCAAAGTCCAATTTGATATTAACGGTCGCCTGTGGTTCTCCCGTCCAGTTTACGGGTTTAGATGCACCGCTCACATAATGTGAGCATGCAATTCCCAAACCTCGGTAGGGTTCCATTTTTCCTTTGCGTTTTTTCCAACCGCTTGCCTTTTCAATTTTATCTAAACATTCCGGAAGGCCGTAACTATTGATCATGAGGTCGTTGGCGGTGAAGGTTGGAGCCTTGAGCAGGTTTTTACGGCGTACTTGGAAGGGGTCCAAGTTGAGCTCTGCCGCCATTTCATCCAACAAGCTTTCAAAAGCAAACCGCACATTCACAGTCCCATGACCGCGGAATGCCCCGCAGGGCGGTGTGTTTGTAAGGACCCTATACCCGTTATACCTCACGTTTTGTAAATCATAGAGCGCAAAGACCATTGAACCTGAATAGAGAATTGTCACTGTGCCATAGCCCGCATAGGCGCCACCTCTTTGAATAGTTGTTAGGTCCACAGCTGTGACACGGCCATCTTTGGTCATTCCAATTTTCAGCGTGCTTTGTTGCTCAGGTCGCCCCCGGTGTGTAATGAACGTTTCTTCCCTATTGGTGACAATTCTTACATTTCCCTTTGCTTTGCGCGCCAAGGCACCCGCGACTAACTCAACATGGAGGCATTCAGTTCTACAGCCAAAACCACCCCCAATATGGGGTTTAATTACCCTGATTTTGGATTTTGGCATGCCCAAGGTTTGTTCAAGCATTAGATGCACATAATACGGTACTTGGGTGCTTGCTTTTACGGTTAGGCGATCCCGCTCTGCGTCATATTCTGCTATTGCGGCGTGCGGTTCTGTTTGTACTTGGCAAACTTCAGCACAATCAAATTTTCGTTCACAAATGAGGTCAGCTTTTTGGAATTCTCCCTCCACATCGCCTATGTCGTAGTCAACATGACGCTCTACGTTATCCGGGCGTTTTTCATGGAGAGGCACTGCCCCCTTAACTCTTGCCTCTTCTGCAGTGAAATAGGCAGGCAATTCTTTGTATTTTACTTCAATTAAATCCAAGGCCTTTTGCGCGGATTTTATATCCCTCGCTGCAACTGCGGCTACTGCCTCACCCCGATAGCGCACGCGATCCCGGGCAATAGGCCATTCTGTCCGGGCTATCGGCAACACCCCAAAAGGGCTAACAAATTCTTCACCGGTAATCACAGCAACGACGCCGGGTAAATTTTCTGCTTTGGTTGTGTCAATTGAAAGAATTTCGGCGTGGGATACCGGCGATCGTAAAATACGCCCAACTAAAGTATCATGGGTAATATAATCCCCAGTGTAATTGGCTTTCCCTGAAACTTTCTCCGGCCCATCGACCAGCGGCATTGGCACTCCGATGGACTGCACAGGTCCAATGTCTTTGGTATTGTTCCCAACATTTTCGGTCATGGTGTATTCTCGAAAGAAATAATTTCTTTCGCTGCAGCCTCTACTGATTCAATAATTTTAACATAGCCCGTGCAGCGGCAAATATTAGAGGCCATACCAAGTCGAATGTCTGAAATTTTTGGGTTACCATTTTTTCTCAGTAATCCTTCAGCAGCCATGATCATCCCGGGCGTACAAAAACCACACTGGGCCCCCAGTTTTTCATGAAAACCCCGTTGGATTGCAGACAGGCGGCCATTTTTTTCAAGGGATTCTATGGTTTCGACGCGAGCTCCGCCACAGCCGGCGGCTAGAGTAAGACAGGCATGTCGGGGCTCGCCATTTATTAAGACAGTGCAGCAACCACATTCTCCACCGTCACAACCAATCTTTGTCCCTGTTAACCCCATTTTTTCTCTTAAAAAATCAACAAGGAGCATGTTGTCGGGAATACCCTCAATGCAGTTTTGTCCATTTAGGTTTATTGAAACCAAATTATTCATAAGCTTCTTCTTTTTCATGATAGAATTAACTTTTTCCTAGTTAACACTGTCTTGACCCGAAATCGGATAAAAGATTTTGTTTCCTAATCAATTGTTGAGTACCCAACAGTGTACTTAGCCGACAAAAATTAGTCAAACATTTTTGATCCTTTTGTTTATGTCATAAAATTTTGGGTAATCTTGTGTCAACCGATATGGGTTTCCGGTAAAAAGCTTGCGTCCTTTGAGGTACCAGTCCTAACCTGATATCATAATTCAAACCTTCGATCCCACGCAAAACAAATTAGACGTCCCTGCTTTCACAGAACTTCCCCATAAGCTAGAATTTTAATACTTTTTTAAAATGGAAGGCCCCTTTTATGAATGAACCCTTGTTACCTCTAATTGTTGAACCGGACGTTTTGGAACAAAAGCTTGGAACTGATGGTTTGCTTATTGTTGACCTGAATGAGAAGCCCACATTTCTAGAGGGGCATATACCGGGTGCGGTAAATTTGTCCTTTGCTTCTTTAATAGGTCCCCGCCCGCCCGCGATGGGCACAATAGCGGGTGCAGAACAAATTTCTGCAGCACTTTCAGAGATTGGTTTAACACACGATCACCACGTCGTGGCCTATGACACAGAGGGGACTGGCAAAGCGAGTAGATTTTTATGGACCCTCGATGTAATCAATCACCCCAAAGCGTCCTTACTTAATGGAGGTTTTCACAGCTGGAAGGGTGAGGGTTATCCTACTGAAACAAAAAATACCACACCAAATCCCAGCAAATACCAAGTAAAATTTGGTGAAACAGCATTGGCGGGTAAGGAATATATTTTGGATCATCTTAATGATAACGGTGTGGTTATTCTCGACTGTCGGACGCCAGCAGAATTTTCTGGAGAGGATCTACGATCTGCGCGTGGGGGACATATTCCCGGGGCGGTCAATATGGACTGGACGTTGGCTATAGATCAGGAACGGAATTTTAGAATTAAGTCGACAGAAGAATTGATGAAAATTTTCTCCTCAATCGGTGTTAACCCCGAAAACGAGATAATAACTCATTGCCAGACCCATCATCGCTCGTCCCATACTTATGTGGTTCTTAAGTCGTTAGGATTTAAAAAAATCAAAGGTTATGACGGATCGTGGTCTGAGTGGGGCAATGATCCTGATCTGCCCATTGAAAATTAACTGTTTGTTTATTTTGAAAAATTGTTCCCACTCACAGTTTGCTTTGCCTGTTCGTTGTGAACAGTGGGTTAAAATAAAATTAAGGAAACCATGAGATGGCAAAAAAATTTCCGCGAGGTTTAGTAGATCAAGAAGCTCTTCAGGGTGATGATATGTTAGCACTCCGTGACTTGTCTCCATCCGATGATATACCCTTTGGCATTACGAAAATTGGCCACGTAGTTCTGTTGGTAAAGGATGTAGCACGGTCAGCTGAGTTCTATACTAAAGTTCTTGGTTTCCAGATTTCTGATGTTTATCCAGAAAGTATGATGCCAGGTCGTATGGTTTTTCTTCGTTTTAATAAGGATCATCATGGTGTTGCATTAGTTGGTGGCGCAAAACAGGAAATTAAAAATGCTGAAATGCATCACATGGCCTTTCAAGTAGAAACTTTAGACGAAGTATTTTTAGCCCAAAAACACCTTAAAAAAAATAACGTTAAAATTGAATTTGCTGGACGGAGGCGAGCCGGGTGCCAGGTAGCAGTCGAATTTCGGGATCCCGATGGTCATTTTCTTGAAATTTATTGGGGGCTTGATCAAGTTGCTCCAAACGAAAATGCACGACCCCCTGAAGAATGGTTGCCTGTCAGTTCTCTGGAGGATGCTGTCGAAAATGCACCACCAGGTCAAGATACAACTCTCTCGGACCCTATTCTGAAGGCTTGAATAAGATAGAGTAAAAAAGATTGAGGGACAGTAGACATTTAGACCCAGAAAAATTCAGGGATCCTGATATTACCCTTACTGGAGATTTGCGTGCTCGTGTTCCTTTGGAGACTTTATCAACGCTTTGGTTTAATACTGGTTCCTTGTGCAATATAACCTGCAAAAACTGCTATATAGAATCAAGCCCAAGAAACAACCGCCTGTCTTATATTTCGTCAGAGGAAGTCAAATCCTATTTAAATGAAATTGCTCTTTTAAAGTTAAACACAAAAGAAATTGGTTTCACGGGTGGTGAACCATTTATGAATCCTGAGATAGCCCAGATTTTGGAAATATCTCTATCACAAGGTTTTAGGACGTTAATTTTAACTAACGCGATGCGTCCCATGCGTCGTTATGAAAGTGTGATAACAAAATTAAACGAAATTTACCCGGGGAAACTTATTTTGAGAGTTTCAATTGATCATTATTCGGAGTCGCTGCACGAAAGAATACGAGGCCCAGGCAGTTGGAAGGCTGCCATTGACGGATTAATTTGGCTGTCCAATAACAATTTTCAAGTAAATGTCGCTGGGCGCACAATCTGGAAAGAGGAAGAAAAACACGTACGTGGTCGTTATGCTGACTTATTTTCACAATTTAAGATTAACGTAAACGCACAGGATTCTTCACAATTGGTTTTGTTTCCAGAGATGGATGCCAACTTAGATGTTCCCGAAATCACAAGTGAATGTTGGCAAATTTTGGATGTTAATCCGATGGACATGATGTGCAGCTCATCGCGTATGGTAATTAAACGGAGAGGTGTTGAAAAAACAGCTGTCATTGCTTGCACTTTATTACCCTATGAAGATCAATTTGAACTTGGTCACTCAATTGCAGAATCCTTTGTGGATGTGAAACTCAATCATCCCCATTGCGCGCAATTTTGCGTTCTCGGTGGAGGCAGCTGCAGTCAATAAAAAAGAAAAGTTTTATTAGGATAACCGAGTAATTATAAACATTATAACGTCGGCTTCGTTAAAAAATTTGTTTTTAGTTTCAAAAGGAGAGCCTAAATGTCTGATAGCAACCTTTCCCCAGAAAAATCTTATGTTTTTGATTTTATTGAGCGGAATAAAGAAGAGGTCAAAACAATTAGTGATTCAGTTTTCTATTTCGGTGAACTTGGAATGCAGGAAGTTGAAAGTGCTAAACTGCTCAGTGACACTCTCGAAGAGGCAGGGTTCGCTGTAGAACGAGGAATTTCCGGATTTCCAACAGGATTTTGTGCGACCTATGGTTCTGGGGAACCGGTAATCGCACTTCATACGGAATATGACGCTAATCCAAATAATAGTCAGGTTTCTGGATCTACTGAACAAAAAAATATTACCACCTATGGTCCGGGCCATTGTGAAGGGCATAACTGCAACGCCGCTGTTATGGTGTCCGGAGCAATAGCAGCCAAAAATGCTATGGAGAAGTTCGGCCTCAAGGGCACACTGAAGGTATTTGGTGCCCCCGGTGAAGAACAGCTTATCAGCCGGCCATATTATGTTCGTGATGGTTGGTTTGATGATGTTGATGTAGCAATCCATGATCATATAGGCGGTGACATGTCTACAGTCTACGGTCTAACACATTCTGCTGCTGTATCAGCGTATTTTCACTTTAAGGGGGAAACCGCCCACGCTTCTACGGCTCCCTGGCGTGCCCGCGATGCACTTGATGGTGTGGTGTTAATGGATATGGGAATGGCCCAATTTCGGGAACACATGGAACCAACAATGCGTGCTCATCGTGTCATTAAAGATGGGGGAGACCAACCTAACACTATACCCGCCAAAGCAACAGTTTGGTGGACATTTAGAGCACCGACGGCTGAAGGCGCACGCGTTGTATTTGAACAAGGGAAAAAAATTGCTCAAGGTGCAGCGACGATGACTAACACTGAAGTAGAAATAGAGGTGATGAGTGCGGTTTGGCCCGTTCGAACCAACCAAGGATTGGCTGAAGTAATCCAGGAAAACTTATTGCTTGTTGGTGTGCCCGAATGGTCTGATGAAGAACAAAAATTTGCCAAGGACCTACAAAAAGCTGCTCAAGTAAAGATCGAGGGCCTTAAAAATGAAATAAAACCGCTGTTGGGTCCAACAGAACAAAGAGCGCCATCCAACGATTGTGGGGACGTGTCATGGAAAGTGCCTATGGGGAGAGTGGGTTTTGCTTCCAACGTTCCTAATGTACCTTTTCACCATTGGGCGGGTGGGGCTGCACTTGCTACCACGATTGCGCATAAGGGTTCTGTGGCAGGGGCAAAAACATTGGCCGGTTCCGTCTTAGATTTATTCTCCAATCCTTCGTTAATTCATCGCGCTAAGGAAACATTTTCAAAAGAAATTGGCGACATTGTATACGAGCCACTCATTCCCGGTGAACAGAAACCCCCGGTTGATTTAAATCGTCAAATGATGGAGCAATTTCGACCCGCAATGCGAGAACATTACGTCAAGGAAAAACCAAAATTTGTAGAGTAAGAGAAAAACTAATCTCGAACTTTAGGTAGGTGCATTAAATGCCAAGGGCTCGGTAATTCCCCGACAGGTATCTCAATAACAGTTGGTAATTTTTGTCCGAGACTTTTCTTCAGTGCATCTCGTAGGTCCTCTGGAGTTTCAGCGCGGATCCCCTGCGCGCCAAAAGCTTCTGCGTATTTCACAAAATCAGGGTTTTGTAAATCTGTTCCAATCACCCTCCCGCCGTATTTATGTACCTGGCTTCTCTTTACGTTTCCATACGCACCGTCATTAAAAACTAATGTAACTGTGCCGATCTGTTGTTGGACTGCGGTTGCAAGTTCATTTGACGCAAACATAAAACCGCCGTCGCCTGTGAGTGAGACAACTTCTTTGTCTGGATTGGCAACTTTAACACCAAGTGCGGTGGGAAATCCGTAGCCGAGCGTACCTTGATATCCGGGCGACACATAGGTCCGTGGGTAATAAAAGGGCATAGCGATACGGGCCATGTACGCCATTTGGGTAGATTCACCCACAACAAAACCATCCTTCGGTAACTCTTTCCGCAATACATTAATAAAATTCCATTGCGGAGAAAGCTTTTCGAACTCTACCTGTAATTCAGCTTTGATCAATTCAAGTTCTTCCTTCCGCGAGGTTCGTTTTTGGTTATGTTTTTCCAAGGCGTTGGCAAGTGCCGCGAGGCCAATTTTTGCGTCCGCCGGAATGCCCACCATTGGACTTTGGTTGCGCCCTATTTCTGTAGAGTCAATATCCATGCGAATGAGTTTCATCCCTTTATTGACACCCCACCCGAAATATTGTTCAAACATTCTTGTACCAACGGCAAGGACAACGTCCGCTTTGGCATAGAGCCGATGGCCTACACTTTCGGGTATGCCCAAATAATGATTGCTTGGTACTGCACCTTTACCATTCCGCGACATGCTAACTGGTGCTTGCAAAATTTCAGCAACAGCAAGGAGCTCTTCTTCTGCCCCGAAAACGCCGCGGCCGGAAAGAATTAACGGGTTTTTCGCCAAACCCAACATTTTTGCAGCGTTTTCTATCAGGATAGGGTCGGGTTTAAGTCCCTCTGGTTTCGGCATTGCTTCGAGAAGTGTAACCTCGGCTTCTAATTCCAAAGTATCTGGTGCGGCTTCAATACCAACTGGGCGAATTCGCCCGGATTGTAACTGTTGAAGGGCTGTTTCTATAATTCCCGGTGCTTCGGTTGGATGGTTAATTCGGTCGGACCATTTGGTAAGCCTGGAGAGCACTCCTAGTTGATCGTTGATTTCGTGGTGGGATCCTAAATTCCGGTTAATTCGATTGGACGGGACTTGACCTGAAATACATAAAACAGGCGAATTACACGCATAAGCGGTTGATAAGGCGGATGAAGAGTTGAGGAAGCCTGGTCCGGGGACAACTGCATAAGTGCCAACTTTACCTGACGATGCGGCATATCCGAATGCCATATAACCACTCCCCTGTTCGTGCCTGTTATGAATAAATCGAATCGCATTTTTTTCATCGTATAAAGCGTTAAAAAAATGATCGAGTTGTACACCCGGAACCCCAAAGATTGTGCTTACTCCGTATTTTCTGAGTGATTTAATTATAGCTGCGCCACCTGTCATCCGAGCCATTTAGCTCTCCTTGAGTCAAATGTTTATTTTTCGCTTAAATTTTTAACAGTCTTTATGATCATTTGTAACGGTCAGTCGCAGTTGCGTTAGAGTTTGTCAAATGGTCACGGAGTTTTATATTCTTTTAGAAATGTTTCACGAAGTTTAGGTTTTTGAACCTTCCCAGAAGGTGTTTTGGGTATTGTATCCACTATACGAATAATTTTGGGTCTTTTAAAGCGGGCTAAATGTTCTGTACAATGATTTAAGATATCCTCGGTATGTGGTGTGCTTCCATCTTTTGCCACTATATAACCGACGAGGGCTTCCCCCCATCGTTTATCGGGGATGCCAAACACCGTGCAATCAACGATTGACGGATGCTTTTCGAGGACAATTTCTACCTCTCGGGGATAAATATTGACGCCTCCAGAAACAATCATATCCTTGGAACGTCCTACCAACGTTATAAAACCCTCTTTATCTTTTGTAGCGAGGTCACCGGTCCAACCCCAACCGTCATTGTTACGAAAATAGGAATTTGTTTCCTTTGGATCGTCGTAATAACCCGTCATCAAAAAAGGGCCTCGGACGATGATTTCACCGCTTTCGTCCACCTCGACAGAGTTTCCATTTTTATCGACAATATCTAATTCTACACCAATTGCATTTCGACCAACCGTATTTGCAAATTTTCGGGGATGACTTGGCCTGTAAAAACAAATTGGCCCTGTTTCTGATTGGCCATAGTGGTTAGTAAATAATGTGTTTGGCATTTTTTCATTTACGTCTGAAACAAGGCCGGGCGGAGAAGTTGCGCCGCCACAAGCAATGTTGTTTAAAGTCTTCAGAGATTTTGGATCGAAATGACTATCGGTGAGTAATTCACGCAATTGAATAGGAACCATGAAAGAGCATGTAATGTCGTGGCCCTCTGTTTGAATGGCGAAGTCGTCCGGATCCCAGCTATCAAATATGACTGCGGTCGCTCCTACGTACAGGGCAGTAGGAAGCCAAACTAAAGAGCCCATGGCATGGTAAAATGGAGTTATCATTCCAACAATATCGGTTTCAGTTACCCCATGTTCTATTGCGGTGGTATATGTGCTAACAAATCGAGCCTGATGACTAACCATGGCACCTTTTGGTAAACCTGTTGTACCTCCAGTGAAGGTCATGGCAAAAGGAGTGTTTTCAGAAAGACCTAGATCAATGTTTCTATCGGTTTGAGCAGCAATAAAACGGTCAAAGGGAATCCAGCCGTCATATCCAGGTTGGCCTATTACAACCACTGTCTTGAGGTTTGGCAAACGGTCAGTGATTGTTGAAATTTTTTCCTGAAAAATTTCCTCCACAACAATGAGTGTTACTTTTGTTTTATTTAAAATAGTGACCAGTTCGTCAGGCGCGTAAGCAGGCAACAGATTTACCAGTAAACCTCCCGTTTGGGATCCGCCAAAAATTGAAATGGCGTATTCAGGTGAATTGCGTGACATAATGGCCCAGGTATCACCAATAGAAATGCCATAACTCATTAGCCCGTTTGCAAATCTATTTGCGGATTGACCGACCTCGCCATACGTCATCAGCCGCTTGCGATAAATAAAAGCAATTTTGTTTGGGTGTCTGTCCGCACTTAGCCGCAAAATATCGCCAGTGAGCAAAGCTAAACTCCTAATTGAATTTGTGTCAGCAAACTATCCTAAACCCCAAACTTTCGCACCTACTAATCCAAATTGTGCATTTCCACGCTAAAATTGATTGAGCGAGTTCCATTGACCGCGTGAATGGCGCTGTTAAAGTCTTGCATGTAGCAAGACGCAAAAGGGAAAACGATGGAACGGTCCTTTAAAAAAGAAGTGGAGAAATTACGTCTGGGCGAAGGTGACACCTTTCATGGGGAAGGGATACTCGCGGTAACCAAAGCTTTACTGCAGTCGGGTGTTTCCTACGTTGGTGGATATCAAGGGGCTCCCATATCCCATTTAATGGATGTTCTTTCTGATGCTGAGCCTGTTCTGGATGAACTTGGCGTTCATTTTGAGGTTTGTGCCAACGAGGCGTCTGCGGCCGCGATGCTTGCAGCTTCGATAAATTATCCAGTACGGGGGGCCGTGACTTGGAAATCTGTCGTTGGCACCAATGTTGCTGCAGATGGTTTGTCAAACCTAGCTTCTGCAGGTGTGAAAGGCGGTGCCTTGATCGTTATTGGGGAAGACTATGGGGAAGGTTCAAGTATTATTCAGGAACGTACACATGCTTTTGCAATGAAGTCCTCAATGTGTTTGCTAGACCCAAGACCAGAATTGCCCACAATTGTACGAATGGTTGAAGAGGCCTTCCGCTTGTCAGAAGCGTCTAACATGCCTGCAATGTTGGAGCTCCGTATTAGGGCATGCCACGTTTTTGGGCATTTTGATGCTTCCAATAATACACACCCAATCTTTTCACGAAACAAGCCAATTGAGGAAGCAGAGTTTGAATTTTCCCGGGTTTGCTTACCGCCAGCGACTTATTCTCAGGAAAAACAAAAAATTAACCAACGCCTGCCGGCCGCCATCCGCTATATTGCCGACAACCAACTCAATGAGCATTTTATAGGAGACATTCCCGAGATTGGGGTTATTGTTCAAGGTGGAATTTACAACACATTAATGCGCGCATTTAGACAGTTTGGTATAGCAGATACGTATGGAAAATCCCGTATTTCAACATTTGTTCTCAATGTTACCTATCCTCTCGTGCCGGAGGAAATTGCGGAATTTTGTGTTGGAAAGACAGCTGTTTTAATCGTCGAAGAAGGGCAACCAGATTTTATCGAACAAGCTATAAACGCAATTTTGCGCAAGAAAGATTTAAATACTCAAATTTGTGGGAAAGATGTTTTTCCGTTGGCTGGTGAATACACCTCCGAAGTGATGCTACGTGGTATCCATGGTTTTATTTCTCAACATGCTCCCCCACAATTAGAAATATCAGACAAATTGGCCTTTATTGGCACTCTTTTTTCAGATCGGGATGAGACAAAAGAAACTCTTGGTGCAGACTTTCCCGTCCGGACTCCAAGCTTTTGTACAGGTTGTCCGGAAAGGCCAGTTTTTAGTGCGATTAAAATACTTGAACGGGAGCTTGGTCCAACCCACGTTAGTGCTGACATTGGTTGCCATACATTTGCGGCGCTGCCACCTTTCAATGTAGGCAATACAGTAATGGGGTATGGGCTCGGGTTAGCCAGTTCAGCCGGTTTAGCGCCAAATTTCAATAAACGCGTTATCAGTATCATGGGGGATGGTGGTTTTTGGCATAATGGAATGTCAAGCGGCGTTGCGGCTGCTCAAGCCAATGGTAACGATGGCGTTTTACTAGTAATTAAAAATGGATACACATCAGCTACCGGCTGGCAATTGCTACCTTCTAGCAGTCGGGACCGCCATGGCCGCCCTCGAGACATGTCAATTGAGCGTGTCTTGAAAGGGCTCGGGATAAAATGGCTTCGAGAAATTCGCACTTATTCTATTGCTAAAATGATAAAAACTCTTCGGAAGGCAATGAAAACCCAGGTTCAAGGCTTAAAAGTAATAATTGCTGATGGAGAATGCCAGCTTGCCCGACAACGGAGAATAAGGCCTGAAATTTCTAAGAAACTATCCCTTGGCAAGCGAGTGGTGAGAGAACGCTTTGGAGTTGATGAAGATGTATGTACCGGTGATCATTCTTGTATTCGTCTTTCCGGATGTCCTTCGTTAACGATTAAGCCATCAACCGATCCATTGAAGAAAGATCCAGTAGCTCACGTAAATAACGACTGTGTGGGATGTGGGGTTTGTGGAGAAATTGCGCATGCGGCTGTGTTGTGTCCCTCTTTTTTTAAAGCAAGAATTATTAGGAATGCAAATTGGTTTGATCGTTTCCTCTGGATGGTTCGAACCACAGTCATCAGTTTTTTAGCGCCACCAGAGAGTGTGAAAAGAGCCTCGTAATAATGTCTGACGATTTGCGTCCCATTACGCTTCAAGTATCTGCTATTGGTGGTGAAGGGGGAGGTGTCCTTTCAGGATGGATTGTGGCGGCTGCCCAAAACGCCGGATTTCCCGTGCAAAGCACATCTATACCCGGAGTTGCTCAGCGTACCGGTGCAACCGTTTATTATTTAGAAGTTTTTCCAATTCCGATTACCGACCTTGACGGAAAACGTCCGATAATGGCCCTTTATCCAGGTGTGGGTGACATCGATATTATGCTAGCAAGCGAATTTGCTGAAGCAGGAAGGGCAATTGCCAATGGTTTTATAACACCGGATCGAACTCATTTGATAGCTTCAACGCATCGCGTTTATTCGATAGGAGAGCGAAGTGACATGGGCGATGGTAGATATGAAAATGATAAACTTTTTGATGTTATACGAAAGCGATCCAAACAAGCTTTTTTAGGAGACTTCCGTGAAGTCGCACAAACAGCCGGCGTCAGTTTGAATGCCGTTTTACTTGGAATTCTGGCATCGATTGAACGTTTACCTATGTCTAAAGCGGATTACGAAATTGCAATTAAAGAAACCGGTATTGCCGTAGAACCAAATTTGCGTGGTTTTGAAGTTGGTTTGGCTTATAAATTTTCAGATGAACCGCAAAAGAATGACCCAACTTCCCACAAAAAAAAGGATATTGTTAAGGAATTGGAAAGCCGGATTTACGCAGAGTTTCAAAATTCTGCCCACCAAACTTTGATTGAGGCAGTATATCGATTGACTGATTATCAGGATGAAGAATACGCATCTTTATATCTTAACAGGATGGCTAAAATTTCGGAGTTTGAAAAAAATGCTCTTGGAAAAGGGACACTTACTATAGAGGCAGGACGCCATTTAGCTCTTTGGATGACCTACGAAGACGTTATCCGAGTTGCACAGTTAAAATCTGACCCAAAAAGATTTGAAAAAATTCGTAGTGAAGTTGGGGCAAAACCGGAGGAACCTATACAGGTCATTGATTTTTTTAAACCAGGTATTGAAGAAATTTGTTCAATTTTGCCGAACCGGTTGGGCAGAGCATTTCTAAACTTTGCAAAACGTCGAGATTGGAATTCCCGCGCGTATTTGGGGTTGCACTTAAAAAGCACCAGTATTTTTGGTTACCTGCGTCTTAGATTGCTTGCGGGTCTCCGCCGCTGGAGACGCGGGACTTACAAATTTATTGAAGAGCAAGCAAACATTGAAACGTGGCTAAAGGATATTCAACAAGCTATAAATATCGATGTTGCTTTAGCTCAGGCAATCGTCGAATGCGCTCGACTGGTTAAGGGTTACGGGGACACACATCAACGGGGTTTTCAAAATTTCACGCGGATTCGAGAAAAAATAATTTTGCCAGCCTTGTCGGGGGCGATTTCCGCAAACAAAGCGGTTGATGCACTTTCTAATGCAAGTGTCGCAGCATTGGGGGATCCGGAGAATGATCTTCTTGATTCCGTTTTTGAAAGTATAGAAAAACAGTTGTCGGGGACATAATTTACGGTTCAATTCGAAACAATTACATAGGATAAATTTGCTTTGAGATTTTGAGCCTTTTATCGTGCCAAAGAAATATTTGTTGATTAAATAAACTCCGTTTAAAATCCTATTTTTTGGTATTTGTTGAACAGCGCTTGAATCTTTTAATTAAAAAATGTTTTAAAGACGGCAAATAGCAGCCAAAATAAAAGGGCATTATGAAAGTTGGAACGGTGTAAGGTCTATGGAATTTGGGGTCCAGTTTTTTCCTAATATTAAACCCGAGGAGAAATCCTCTGCACAATATTTTGATGAATGTCTGAAATTATGTGAGTTGTTGGATGTTTACGGTTATACCCATGTACGTACTGTGGAACATTATTTCCATGTATATGGTGGTTATAGTCCCAATCCAATTGTTTTTCTTACCGCCGCATCGCAAAGAACAAATAAAGCCAGGTTGGTGACCGGGGCCGTTTTACCTGTTTTTAATAATCCCCTTAAAATTGCGGGAGAAATTGGAATGCTTGATGGCATCTCCAATGGTAGATTGGAAGTTGGTTTGGCGCGTGCTTTTATACCCCGAGAATTTGAGGCTTTTAAAATTGATTTGGGAGAAAGTGTAGCGCGATTTGATGAAGGCGTCGAACAAATTGCCAAGCTTTTGGAAAAGGAAAATGTGACGTGTAAGGGAAGGTTTCACAGCTTTGAAAATATTACTTCTTTTCCCCGCCCATTACAAAAACCAAGACCACAATTCTGGACTGCAGCCCTAAGCACTGAGGAGTCGTTTGAAAAAGCAGGAAGAGCCGGAAATTGGCTTATGGGGATACCCATTGCGGGTGGAAAAATGAAAGAGCTTTTAGACATTTATCGTGACGCATGGAAAACAGCAGGCCATCCTGGAAACGGTAGAATTATGTTAGCATTTTTTATGTTTTGTCACGAAGATCATGATGAAGCTATTCGGATTGCCCGGACGCAAGTCGATAATTATTTCATATCTCTTGTCGATTCGGCTAGTGGTTGGACGACAGGTTCAGCATCAAATGATTATCGGAATTATGACAAAATTTTAGCTTCTTTGAAGCAAGAAAATTTAGATACGCAAATAGAAAAATGTTCAGCATGGGTTGGAACTCCCGATGAGTTAGTTGAAATGATCAAAGATTATGATAACCAAGTTGGTGGTTTTGATGATGGGTCTCTCCAAGTGAATTTTACAAATATGACCTATGACCACGCTGAAAAATCGATGGAATTGTTTGGGGAAAAAGTAATTCCTCGCTTTGAGTAATATATATTTGGAACAAAGCTTCAAAGTTTTTTTTTAAGTTCCAATTCATCTGGATGAATTTGGTCAATAAATGCGCGGTAAAATCCAAAATAGGCGATGCAATATAACAATATGTGGGTCTAAAGGATGACTGTACTTATTACTGGTACTGCAGGTTTTATAGGGTATCACGTGGCCAAAGCTCTTCTTGATCGTGGTGATGAAATTATAGGCGTGGATAATTTAAATAAATATTATGATGTTCGACTGAAGGAAGCACGTCTTGCCTTGTTGCAGGCAAAAAATAATTTTACTTTTCATCAAGTTGATATTTCCAACTACGCTGCAATGCAAAATCTCGCTCAGAATGAGAATAATATACGCCGTATAATCCACCTGGCCGCGCAGGCCGGTGTGCGTCATTCTATCGAAAAACCGTTTGTTTATGTTCAAGACAATCTAGTTGGACACATGTCTATTCTGGAAATATGTCGGAATTTACCTAACTTTGAACATTTGGTTTATGCAAGCTCTAGTTCTGTTTATGGCGGCAATTCAAAATTGCCATTTTCGATTGGAGATCCGACTGATAATCCCGTTTCGCTTTATGCGGCCACCAAAAAGTCCAATGAACTTATGAGTTATTGTTATTCCCACTTGTACGAAATTTGTCAAACGGGTTTAAGATTTTTTACTGTCTATGGCCCATGGGGAAGGCCTGACATGGCAGTATACTTATTTTGCAAGTTAATTAGCGAGGGAAAACCCATTTCAGTTTTCAATCAAGGCGATATGCAACGAGATTTTACTTATATTGATGATATTGTGTCAGGTGTTATAGCAGCGCTCGACGCCCTCCCTTTCAAGGCTGATGGTGAACCCCCGGTTAGGTTATATAATATTGGGAACAATAACAGTGAGCCTTTGATGAGAGTCATAGGGTTAATAGAAGAGGGTTTAGGTAAAAAAGCGGATATAAACTTTGAACCCATGCAACCCGGTGATGTGAGGGAGACCTTTGCCGATATTGATTTGATCCGCAATGAACTTGGCTATAAACCCCAAACATCCATCGACATAGGCATCCCAAAATTTGTCGAATGGTTTAAAGCTTACGGAACAAAATATAATATATGAACCGGATAAGGGCTTTATTAATATTAACCCATTAAAACTTTTAAAACGCCTATTTGGAATTACTCCAAAACTAAATTTGATGGTTTGTCAGACCGACGAAAAAGATCCTCTACAATGCGTTCAGCCGTCTTGCCGTCCCAAAGCGGGGGACATTTTCCCTGTTTCCAATTTCCAGAGATAGCCTTTTGTATCAGTTTGGATATATGAGAAGGTTTTGTAAGCATGTTGGACCCCATTTCGACAGTAATTGGGCGTTCTGTTGTATCACGTAAAGTCAAGCAAGGAATTCCTAAATAGGTTGTTTCTTCTTGAATACCCCCGGAGTCAGTCACGATAAATTGGGAAGACCGAACAAGTCCCATGAATTTAATGTAACTCATTGGTGTTGTAAGGTGAATACCTTTTGTGGTTGCAAAATCTTTAAAGAATCCAAATTTTTGGAGCCTTAATTTGGTTCGTGGATGCAACGCAAAAACCAGCGGGATTGTTTGAGCCACAATAGACAGTTGTTTTATAATTTCAGCTAGGACCTTCTTGTTGTCAACATTGCTAGGACGATGCAACGTTACAACGCCAAAGTTTTTTGGTGTAAGGCCAAATTCCTGATAAGTTAAAGTTTTCTCTATTTGTTTTCGTAATAATTCAAAAGAATCAATCATTACATTCCCGACGCGGCTTATTTTTGCTGCTGGGATACCTTCTTTATTTAAGTTTTTGTCAGCGTCTTTTGAAGGGGTCCATAAAAGATCAGAGATAGAATCTGTTATAATTCGGTTAATTTCCTCTGGCATTGTACGATCTTTTGACCTCAAACCTGCCTCAAGGTGGGCAACGCGAAAATTCAGTTTTTTAGCAGTTAAAGTAGCGGCTAAGGTAGAGTTTACATCTCCCACCACAATTACCCAGTCAGGCGGGTCAGAAACCAAAATTTTTTCATACGCCAATAATATTCCTGCTGTTTGCTCTGCGTGTGTCCCACTTCCAATGTTCAAATGGAAATTAGGTTTAGGCAATCCAAGGTCTTTAAAAAAGGAGTCTGACATATTGGGGTCATAATGCTGCCCTGTGTGTACGATTAATGGTTGGCACCAATTTGTACGTTCAAGAGCAAAATACAACGGTGCGACCTTCATAAAATTAGGGCGCGCACCAGCAACTAAGTGGATAGTTAGCATTATTTAATTTTTAAAATTGACGATAAAATTAACATATTTCGGCCTTTATTAAAATCATAAGTTGAAAATCCAAAATAGAAAATTTCATTATTTTTTGTTATGTCATTACCTACTACAGCTCGTCATGTTTACGCTAAATTTATTTGCCGCAAACAAGGGTATTTTTTAATTTGACCATTAAATTAAAGTATCAAATTAAGAAGTGCACGTTTTGTTATCTTTGGAGTATTGTTTAAAAGGCCTTTTCCTCGCTATAAACGCTACATAGAATATTATATGTTTCGGTCATTTTGCTGAATTGCTTGTGCGGGGACGATGATACTTATGAGGTATAAAAAAACCACCAAGCTGGTTCAGTTTGATAACTAATATGATAAAGTAAAAACTATTACAATAAACGGTAGGGGAGGTTTTGAAATGATAAATGTGCGGTATTTAATAGGTACAATGTCTCTTGGGTTTATTCTTGCGACAAGCAATCCGGTTCTTGGAGATTTAGTAGATAAACCGGGTTCTGGGTTTGGGCACTCAAATCTACGGCTGGCACATTTTACATCACCCAAACATCCAATGGATCGTTTTTTTATGCGTCCATGGACAAAAGCACTTAAAAAAATGTCGGGTGGTACGTTGCGGATAAAAATTTACCCAGGTGGAAAACTTGGTAAAGGACCGCGCGCCCAATTCAAACGGGCGGTGGATGGTGTTGCCGATATAACTTTTGGCTTGCAAGGCTACACTTCCAAAATTTTTAAACGTACGGCAATGGTTGAACTCCCCGGAATAGCAGCTAATTCTACGGAATTAGTAAAAAAGATGTGGGCGGCGTACTCTCATTTGGCACCCGAATACTCTCGGGTCAAGGTATTGGCGCTTTGGGTAGGAGAGGCACCAATTTTTATGAGCCGTAAAAAACCGATTCGGAATTTAACCGATATAAAAGGGCTCAAAATTAGGACACCATCAGCTAATCAATCACGTTGGCTTAAAGCGTTGGGTGCTACACCTGTATCATTTCCTGTAACGCAAATGTATAGGGCTCTAGAAACAGGCAGGGTAGATGCTCTCTTGGTACCGCCCAGTGTCATCCGGAGTTTCAAAATAGGAGAAGTAGCCAAGTATTTTACCACTGGCCTCGACGCCGCGTTTGGTAGGTCCCCATTTTTCTTGGTAATGAATAAAAAGAAATGGAAAGATTTGAACTCTAGCCACAAAATTATTTTTATGCGTACCACGGGGGCGGAATGGAGCGCAAAAGCAACAGCCATTTATAACAAGGCCGGTGCAGGTGGACTTAAAAGCGTAAGTAAGACAGGCAAGCATCAGATACTATCGTTCTCTGAATCGGATAAAACAAAAATGCGCTCTATACTTTTGAAGGCGCGGGCTCAATATGTGGACCAACTTGAAAAAGAGGGGGTTCCTGCGAAAGCTATCCTTAAGGCGATGGGAGCTGGCAACTAATCCGCCGTATTGGCGTGGTTAACGATGGTATTGAGCGCTTGACTAAAAAAAGTGTGCGTTGTCTTGCCATAATCGCTGGGGCAACGCTGCTTTTTTTGATGTTGGTTACAGTTTATGCTGTTGTGATGCGTTATGTTTTTAACGCGCCTGTACTTTGGGCCCTGGATTATGCTCGCGTGGGCTTAGTCGTATTAGTTTTCTTTGGATTGGGTTATTGTGGGCTTACCGGTGGGCACATCGCAGTTGATTTTATTAGTTCCTTTTTACCATTTAAATTCTTAACGATTTCCGATGTTATAATACGCATCAGTTGCGTCGTTATAATTTTTTTAATGGCTTGGCAGGCTTTTATTCAAGGGCTCGATGCCCTTGAAATGGGTGAGGGCACAAATGAAGTAGAAATACCCCTTTTCCCATTTTTTCTGGTCGTAGCCTTTGGCTCAATTGTCTACTGCGTTGTACTCATAATTCAGGTAGTGCGTGCCGCAAAGGGCGTTGAAATCGACGATCCTGGTGAGGCATGACACCTACTCTGGTTGGTTTGCTTGGCCTTGCGGGTTTGTTTGGATTGTTAGCCTTGCGCATGCCGGTTGGAATAGCCATGGCTGTCGTTGGTACAATCGGTTTTGGTGTACTAAACAGCTGGCCCGCTGCTATGGCCCAGCTCGGGCGCGAGCCTTTCGTCATTGCCTCGTCTTACGAACTTATTGTTATTCCGTTATTTGTTTTAATGGGTAATTTTGCCAGCATATCTGGTATGAGCCGAGATTTGTATCAGGCGGCTTACGCGTGGTTTGGGCATTGGCGCGGCGGGTTGGCGTCGGCCACAATTGCTGCTTGCGCTGGTTTTGCGTCGGTTTCCGGTTCTTCTGTAGCCTCTGCTGTAACAATGGGGCGGGTATCATTACCAGAAATGCGGCGTTATAAATACGATGCCCGATTGTCAACTGGTTGCATTGCGGCGGGCGGAACCCTAGGGATTTTAATTCCTCCCAGTACAGGGTTTGTGATTTATGCAATTCTGACAGAAGAATCTATTGGCAGGCTTTTTTTGGCGGGTGTTCTCCCCGGCCTTTTGTTGACAGCTCTTTTCATGTTAGTGGTTTACATTCAAACCCGAATCAATCCCCAATTGGGTCCGCCCGGTCCCATTGTGTCTATTCGCGAAAGATTTTCTGCATTGAAACAAGCTGCAGCAATGGTTGGTATTGTTGTGATCACTATCGGGGGAATTTATGTTGGTGCATTCAGTCCCACTGAAGCCGCGGGTGTTGGTGCGTTTTTAGCCCTTATGCTCGCTTTTTGGAGAAAAAAGGTTACCCGGACGTTATTAAGTGATGGGTTACTTCGTACGGTTAGGACCACGGCACTTGTTTTTTTAATAATCGTTGGAGCTCATATTTTTAGCCCATTTATAGCGCTGACCGATATCCCCGAAGACCTTGCTGAACTCTTGACCTCGCAGAACATGCCCAATGTGGCCGCGCTTTTGATAATTTTAGCAGCTTATATTGTTTTGGGTACGTTTCTCGAAGGGTTTGCAATGTTGGTTTTGACGCTACCTATCGTTTATCCCATAATTTTGACTTTGGGATATGACCCTATATGGTTTGGTGTAGTGATGGTTATTGTTCTGGAAATGGGTCTCATCAGCCCTCCCGTCGGTGTAAATGTTTTTGTGGTAAAAGGTATTGCAGGGGATGTCCCCTTGACTCAAATTTTTATTGGAATCCTACCATTTTGGTTTGCAATGGGGATTTGTCTCATGCTTCTCGTTGTTTATCCCGAAATAGCCCTGTATCTGCCTAACAAGATGATTAACTAACTGGATTATTAATGAGAATTTTCTCTCAAAAAAACAGAAAGCTCCATCTTGGTAAATTTCCAATGGAGAAAATTAAACGCGTCCAGAATACCACCACCTATATTTCAGAAAAAATACCTCGTGTACCGAAGAGAGCCAATTTTTTTAATCGGGCTGCTATAGGAGATTTGGGTCCGAAAGCCAAACGCGAGCGCCCAAGGTTTGTTTCAAAAATTCCTTTTGCCCGTTCAATGGGTAAGGTTTGTAAAGCACATATGGAAATGCACAAAGGTGATGTTTTTGCAACAAAGGGTGCCTTGCCGGGTGACCTGAATGAAAGGGCGGAACATTTCAAAGCGCTTGCTTACTTTTTAAATGCTGACTTGGTAGGTATTTGCAAAATTCCTGATTATGCGTGGTACAGTCACGACACAGATGGCAGTGAAATAGAGCCCCGCCACGAATTTGCCATCGTCGTTTTAGTTGATCAAGGTTTTGAGACGTTAGACGCGGCTTCCGGTGACGATTGGATCAGTAATGCCCAAAGTTTTCGAGCTTATATGTGGGGTTCTAATATTGCGTGCACAGTCGCTGAGTATATCAGGCAACTCGGATATGAAGCTCAAGCTCATACAAATTTTGATAGTGACGTTTTGCATATACCTTTAGTGATGTTGGCGGGGCTTGGAGAACTTAGTAGAATTGGCGAGGTTGTGTTGAACCCTTTTTTAGGGCCTCGATTTAAGTCAACAGTTATTACCACGAATCTTCCCCTGGCAGTAGATGAACCCATAGACTTTGGACTTCAGGATTTTTGTTCCAAATGCATGAAATGCGCAACTGAATGCCCGTGCAATGCAATCTCTTTCGGCGAAAAGGTGATGTTCAACGGCTATGAAATGTGGAAACCCGATGTGGCAAAATGTACATCGTATCGTGTTACCAACCCAAAGGGAGGTGGTTGCGGGCGGTGTATGAAAATGTGTCCTTTCAACAAAGAAGGATTGATTGCACATCGCCTAGGACTTTGGGCTGCAATAAAAATTCCTCTTTTGAGAGGGTTTCTTGCGCGTCTTGATAATTGGTTAGCCTTTGGAAAACAAAACGACGTTAAAAAATGGTGGTGGGATCTCGAGGTGGTGGACAAAAAAATTACCGTGCCAAACCGAGTGAATAGACGTTCGGTAAAAAAGGCTCCAAAAATTCCTTCTGTTGAAAGGCTGGGAATGTATCCGGTTGATACAATACCCCAAGCTGACCGTACCGAGACAGTTCCTATCGATCGGAAAGAGGGACAGCGGTTTTACGATTTGGGAAGAAGAGAAAACAAGGCTCGTAAAGCTAAAGAGAAGGCGGAAGGAAAATGAGACTGTTTTCGCAGCGCAAACGTCCCATGCATTTGGGTCGTTATAAAATGGAGAAAATAAAGCGGGTTATTAGTCCCACGACTTTTATTTCGGATGACGTACCCAGAGTGCCCAAACGCTCAAACTTTTTTACTCGTGCCGCTAAGGGGGATCTGGGCAAAAAGGCGCAGTTTGAAAGAACTCACCGTTTTGCGAAGACACCCTTAAGTGTAGCTTTGCGAAAAATGTCGGCAACTCATGATGAAATACATGATGGGAAAGTTGCCTCGGAAAGGGCACCAATTACGGATAATCCAAAAACAATTTCCGAGCATATAAAGTCCATGTGTTATTTTCTTGACGCAGACATAGTAGGAATTTGTGAGGTGCCTAATTATGCTTGGTACAGCCATGATAACGATGGGACTGCGATAGAGCCTTATCACAAATATGCTATTGTTATCGTTACAGACCAAGGATTTGAAACATTAGACGCCGCATCGGGGGATGATTGGATTAGTAACGCTCAAAGCCAGCGTGCTTATCTTATTGGGTCAACAATTGCTTGTACTGTGGCAGATTATATTCGTCAACTTGGATTTCCCGCTCGGGCACAAACTGCAACAAAATCAGACGTGCTCCATTTGCCATTAACTTTGTTGGCGGGACTGGGTGAACTTAGCCGAATTGGTGAAATGGTTCTCAACCCATTTCTGGGACCACGCTTTAAAACGACAGTGATCACGACGGATTTACCCCTTGAGGTGGACCAACCAATCGATTTCGGCCTCCAAGATTTCTGCAATAAATGTTTGAAATGTGCCAACGAATGTCCCTGTAACGCAATTTCTTTTGGCAAAAAAATTATGTTCAACGGGTATGAAATGTGGAAACCCGATGTTGAAAAATGCACACTATACCGTGTGACTAATCAGAAAGGGGCTTCATGCGGCAGATGTATGAAAATGTGCCCGTTCAATAAGGAAGGAATATTAGCCCATCGCCTTGCTCTATGGTTTGCGGTGAAAATACCAATTGTCCGAAGGTTGCTCGCCCGAATGGACGATTGGTTTAAATTTGGTAAAAGGACAGTTAAAAATAAATGGTGGTGGGATCACGAGAATGTTGATGGCAAGTATATTGTCGCAAAATCAGCAAACGAAAGGGATTTAAAAACCAAAATTGAACCCCACGCGGAAGACCGTTACGCTATCTTTCCTGTTGACACTTTACCACCGGCTTATCACGAGGAATCATTTCCCATTAACCGACAAGCAGGTATTCGAAGGCGTGCTGAGGCCGATTTACCACCTAAACGGAAAAATTGATCTTTTAGATTTGATTGCTTATATATGCTCCGGGTCTCATTATAAAATTTAAAACGTGCTGAACTACCGGCAGGGAGAAAAAATATGGCGCGAGCACTTCATGACCGACCTGAAACCACACCAGAACGCGAAGCATTTTATGGGAAAATAAATCCGCTCTCTGTTGCCCCTCTCTGGGAGAGGCTTTTTAACATTTTAAAACATGAGCCAGAACCCCGCGCGCTCCCGCATATTTGGAAGTATGATCAAATTCGCCCGCACTTGATGGAGGCAGGAACCCTAATCACTGCAGAAGAGGCGGAACGCCGCGTTCTCGTTTTGGAGAACCCTGCTTTGGCTGGCCAGACCGCTATTAGCGATGCACTTTTTGCGGGTTTGCAACTAATAATGCCTGGAGAAATTGCGCCGACCCACCGCCATTCACCAGCTGCTTTGCGTTTTATCGTTGAAGGTACAGGCGCTTATACGGCAATTAATGGGGAAAAAGCACCTATGGTACCTGGTGATCTAATTTTGACCCCCTCGCTCGTTTGGCATGATCACGGAAATACTGGTGATGAACCTGTGGTTTGGTTGGATGGGCTTGATTTACCGTTAGTGCGTTTTCTAGGCCCAATTTTTACTGAACTTTTTGAGGGTGGAAAAAGACACCCAGAAGGGTTCCCGGAAAATGATAATACGGCACGGTATGGAACAAATATGCTGCCAATAGGGTCCAAATTTGAAACTGAAAATTCACCTGTCTTCCATTACCCCTATGCCCAAACGCGCGATGCTCTTGTTGGTTTGAAGGAAGCTAAAGAAGTAGACCCCTGTCACGGGATCAAGATGCAATACATTAATCCTGCTAATGGTGGCCCGGTGATGCCAACAATTGATTGTTATATGCAGTTACTTCCGAAAAAATTTAAGTCTGAGACCTTTCAGTCGACTGCTGCATGGATTTACTCTGTTGTGGAAGGTACAGGAAAGACTATTGTTGGTGAAAAAACTTTAGAATGGGGCCCACGAGACGTGTTTGTTGTTCCCGGCTGGCAGCCGCATCATCATGAATTGGGCAGTGGTGACGCCTTCCTGTTCAATTTCTCCGAAAAAATTTTGCAGGAAAAACTAGGTCTTTATCGGGAAAAACGCGGCAATATGATCAACTAATAACCGTATATTTCGTTTAAAATTGAGAAAAGACATTGTTTTTTTATTCGGAACAAACGAAAAACCTTTATATTATCTAGCGGATACGGGCATCCGAATATTGACCCTTCCCAGGTCCAACATCATCTTTCTGTGGGGTTAAATCTTTTCGTTCATCCTTAATGCCTGGGGCCCACGTAACCACTTGAAGTATCTCCAAATCAACCTCCCCTGTACTGCCAAACCAATAAGCATTGCCATGTGGCATCACGATGCCTTCATTAACCCCAAAAACACCAATAATTTGTTCGTCTGCTCCATAAAAGGTCACCTCTCCTTTGAGTACCATCCACATGCCATCCATGCCCGTATGGATATGAAGGTTGTTATCGCCACTGCCATTTTTTACAATTTGAACGGAACCTCTTAGGAGACCTGATGTACCCAAATTGACAATTGATTTTCCTGCAGACAAACCTTTCGGTTTGTTATATTTGAAAATTTGGGGCGATCTGATCTTTGGTTGATCATTGGAAAGATTTTTTTCTAATATATTGGCCATTTCTATCTCCATAATCTGAATTAAGATTTCTCAGGGGTTTGATAAATACGTGCAAGGATATTTAGCAGAGTTTGGCGTTCATTGTCAGATAAGGACCGACTCATATGCTCTTCATGTGCCCAAACAATCGTTTTAAGTTTTGCAATGGTTGTTTGTCCTAGCTGGGTCAAATGTAATGCATGTGATCGACGATCATTTTTTGCTAGTTTGCGGATAACGAAGCCCCTGTCTTCCATCCGATCGATGATTTGCACTAACGTCGACCTATCAAACCGGAGGGTCGCAGCGATCGCACTTTGGCTAATCCCCGGGTTGGCTTCTATTAGTACCAAAGTGCCAAACTGAGGGGGTGATATTTCCAATTTGCCAATTTTGTGCCTGAAATCGTTAAAAACGGCCACTTGTGCGCAACGCAAATTAAAACCGATTAAACCTGGCAAAAGAGCCATATCTATCTGATTTGGAAGATCAAATTTAGTTTTGTTTTTTTCTGCCATTTCATTTGCCGCGAAAAACTTTAATGCACCAATTATTAAGCCTTGAAGTGTAAGTGACACCTAGCGTGAAAACTATGACTAAACACTATAATAATTTCTTCACGATTTGTTTTATCATAAATATGGATTGGCAATGAAAAAAGGGCCGAATGGATTTTGCGCCCGAATTTATCGATTCTCTATTTTGAATAATGGCTTTACCCTTTTCAATTCTAATATACACTTGAATCTTTACTGATCATTTGTTTTGAGAGAAAAATATGCGATTTTTAAATCGACCTTTGGAAGTTCTAGAAGGTTGGCATGCCCACATATATTACAATCCAGAAAAAACCAAAAAAATTGCTTCCGATTTACGAACCCAAATCGTGGCAGGGTTTCCTAATACGCGAATGGGGCGTTGGCATGACGAAGCCGTTGGGCCACATCTTGTTTCTATGTATCAGGTAGCTTTTTCTATTTCTCAATTTGATGGATTTGTACAATGGCTGATCTTAAATCGATCCGGTTTAAATATACTTGTCCATCCGTTAACTGAAAATTCTTATAATGATCACTTGGTATACGGTTTATGGTTGGGTGATAAATTGCCACTCAACGAAAAAGTTCTGCGAAAGTCACGTAATCAAAAATAAATTTTAGTTTGTACTCACTCGTGGAAGCCGTGTTTATAAATTTTAATACAAAGCCGAGCCGTCTCAAGTCATTTTGGGTTCAACAGGCCCTTTTGGGGTTTAGCTAAATTATTTCGAAGATTTTCTGTCCGGAATCAATATTTTGAGTGTCTATAAAGATAGTTTAGGTTGGTTGACACTTGCTCGCTTAAGAAGACCCGATTAAAAAATACCCATGAGCTTCCCAACAGAGTTTATAAATGCTGTTCTCGACCGGCTTTCAAATCATAGTTTTTATTCTGGAAGATTGCCGAATCGAGTTTCAGATGAAAATGAATTTGCCTTCAACGTACCTTTAATGGGTCGAGCTGAACTCGTTTCTGAAATGCGAAAACCAGGTTTTGGTGCCTTCGGGGGGGTCAAGGCCATCCGAATGAACCTCAGCCCTATGGGAGGAGGGCTTGTCCCTATTTTGCAAACCAGACGCGACCTTGATCATATGCTAGGTGCGTGTCGAACCCACCTGGATGCTTGTGGGGTTGAAGAGGGCGATGTGTGCGCAGTCTTTTTTGGTTATCACGTTTTTGTGGCTGGATTATTTTATCAGTCACAAATGGAAGCGCATGGCGTGACTTGTATTCCTTTAGGACCAGGGGAAATTGAGCGTGCTGTGGAGATATGTAAGACCCAAGGTGTCAATATATTGGCTGGAAATCCCAGTTTTTTATTGCGCTTACTTGAAGCTGGAGTAAACCCCCCGAAGGTATTTTTTGCGGGTGGTGAACCCTTTACCGCCAATCGCAGCCTTTACAACAATCTTGCTAATCAAATGCCGGAAGCAATGTTAGTGGATTCCTTTTCCCTTTCTGAATTTTTACCCGTAGGGAGGACCTTCCCAGGGGGGCACGGGGTTCATGTTTTTGATGAACTTATTTATGCAGAAGTTATTGATCCAGAAACTGCGTTGCCCGTTAAAGATGGAGAACGTGGGGAACTTGTTTTGAGCCATTTGCATAAGGAAGCGCAGCCGCTCTTGCGTTATCGTACCGGCGATCTCACCATCAAAATTACGACACCCAGTGTTTTCGGTCGAACGGTTTGCTTACCTGGTGTTGTCTTTGGGCGCACAGATGAGATGGTTAAGGTGAAAGGTGTAAAACTCTACCCTTCAGAAATTTCGACCGTGTTATTGGGGATTGATGGTTTAGAAAGAAAATACACGCTAACCCTATCGAAAAAGCCAACCGGGGGCGATTCAATAAATCTTAAAATTAAGGGAGAACCGAGCGATGACGCGGTTGAAAAAATCACACGTCGGTTTAAAAGCCAAACGTTGGTTTCTCTTGATGAAGTGCAAATAGTTACAGAGATTGGGGAGGTGCCCTTACTAGTTGATTTAAGGGTAAACTAAAAATGGCAGATCATAACTGGCGTTTCATCGTTGATAATAACTCCTATGCAGATTTTTCTGTATCAGTTTCGCCAGCCATAGAAAAATCGGTAATCAAGGGAGAAGCCCCGCCAACCGTTTTTCTAAATGTTTTTAATTCAGATTCCATTACTATCGGAGTAAATGAAGACCCGGAACAGGTTTTGGATGTCCATTTTTGTTCTAATCAGGGTATAGATTTCCGTCGTCGGCCAAACACCGGAGGTGCAGTTTTTGCAGGAAAGGGGTCTGCGTTCCTAGTCTATTATTTACCTACTAATCACCCCGAGGTGCCGGAAACAACTGCTGAGGCTTTTCCTAAAATTTTAATTGGTATGGCAGAAGTTCTGAGGAAACGTTACAATTTCCCCGCCCAATACCGTCCCTTAAACGATATTCAAATTAACGGTAGGAAACTTATTCCCACGTCCCTCAAAATTGAAGACGGCGTTATGACCTTTCGTATTGTGATCAATGTGACGCCAATTGATACAGAACGGGCGGGGAAAATTATGCCAATGCCCCCAGAAAAAGTTAGAGACAAAAAATTGAAAACTATGACAACACGCTTTACTTGGTTGGAACGTGAGGCTGGCAAGAAAATTGACACGGGCGAACTTATTAAGATGGTGCATGACATAACAACCCACATATTTGGAGAAACCATGCTCAATCCAGGATCTGTTCAACAAACTGAACAGGTTTATGCGCAAGAATTTCGGAAAATATATGAAAGTGACGAGTGGCTGTATGGTAAAAGTGAAGGAATACGTTTAAAAAATCTTCTAAACCAGGATGATTTTATTGGTAGAGGGAGAGCAAAAGCTTTGGGGGGCTTAATATGGGTAACGTTGGTTATTCGGCAAGGCATCGTAATACACTCAATCATCAACGGTGATTGGCATCCCCGTCCAATCGACAGTGTATCCTGGTTAGAGGAAGCCCTTGCAGGAGAAGAGGCAAAAATTAAGCCTTTAAAAAAACGAGTAAAAAATTTTCTACAACGTGAGGATGTGGAGTTCGCTGGCGTAACTACTGGAGATTTAATGGAAGCCATTGGCAATGCGCTATCTAACCAATCTGTTTTTAAAATCTAATCGTTCCCTTGCCCCTTTAGGACAAAAACGGTTTAGTGTTTGTGAAAAGTTATTCTGAAAATGTGTATGAATCATGTCGCTAGTTATCACTGAATGCCCCGTAACTGGAGTAGACCGGATTGCAATTAATCGCCCTGGTAAGCGAAATGCTATTAATCCAGATACTCGCAAAGAATTAATCGATGTACTTACGAATTCGCTTTCGGATGATGCTGTGAAAGCGATTGTCATGGGAAGCACAGAAGGTCATTTCTGTGCGGGTGGTGATATAAATTCAATGGTTGAATTAGATGCTCGTTCTGCGCGAAAAAGAATGAAGGAAAATCATCAATTAGTGCGAGTTTTTGCCGAAGCAGAAAAACCTATCATTGCGGCTGTAGAAGGGTTTGCAGTGGGTGCAGGAGCTGGAATAGCGCTCCTTTGTGATACTATTGTTCTGTCCGAAGAAGGTTCTTTAGGATTTCCTTTTTTTAGGGTTGGGTTAACACCCGACTATGGGATTTTATTTACTTTGGCAAGACGTGTCGGGTTGGCAAAGGCGCGACAGATACTTCTTTTTTCCAAGAATTTAAAAGGGCATGATGCTTTGAAAGTAGGTCTTGCGGATATTGTGGTTGAAAAGGGTGCAGCAGAAGAATATGCCTGTGTCTGCGCGGAAGAATTAATAAAAATGCCTCGGCATGCATTTGCACTTACGAAACGGCATTTAGCGATGGAACCCCAAACCTTAGAAGAAGCCCTTGAAATGGAGGCCCTTTCGCAGACCCTGGCTTTTTTGGGCCCAGAGTTTGAGGAAGGCCGTTTAGCATTCCAAGAAAAGAGAAAACCCAAATTCCGATAAAATAAACGATAAAAATGAAAGAAAGTAATAACTAATGATAGATGTAGCAGTAATCGGTGTGGGGCAAACTCGATATGGAATGTTCCCGGATCGGACGCTTAAAGAATTGTTTTATGAAGCAGCAAAAAACGCTTTTCAAGACGTCGATAAAGGCTTTAATCCTCAGGAGGTCGAGGAGGCTTTTGTGGGCACCTTATCAACGGGAGGGGCACAGCTTGGCAACTTCGCTCCATTGATGATGGAAAACGCAGGTATGATTGGTGCAAGCGCTCGGCATGTCGAAAATGCTTGCGCTTCATCCGGTTTTGCGATGCGTGATGCTATCGCCGCCATCGCTTCAGGTCGGTCAAAAATCACTGTAGCTTGTGGCATAGAAAAAATGTCTGACCTGCCCCGTGAGAGAAATAGGCTGTGGCTTGGGATTTCGGGTGATGTAGAATGGGAAAGGTTAGCCGGTACCAATTTTGCAGGCATTTATGCCATGATGGCTCGTCGCCATATGAATGATTATGGGACGAAAAAGAAACAGATTACTCTAGTTGCGGTCAAAAATCGAAATAATGCTGTTGCTAATCCAAAGGCACAATTTAGAGCGCCACTGGATATTGAACGTGCTATGAAAGCGCCAAATTTGGCGTCTCCACTTTCATTTTCAGACGCATGCGGAATAACCGATGGTGCTTCTATGGCAATTTTATGTCGCGCTGATATGGCAAAACTTTTTACCGATCAGCCAATTCTTGTTGTTGGGTCAGGGGCTGCAAGTGATTACGTCGCTGTTCATGATAGGCCATCGATGACGACACTGGAGGCTACAGTGAGAGCAGCTCAAGAGGCTTATCAAATGGCGGGGTTAACCGCTGATGATATAGATTTCGCGGAAGTGCATGACTGTTTTGCAATTGCAGAATTGCTAGCTTATGAGGATTTAGGATTTTGTAAAAAAGGAGCCGCCGGAAAATATGTTGAAAGTGGTATTACCGCTCGTGATGGTAAACGGCCTGTGAATAATTCAGGAGGGCTCATTGCAAAAGGCCATCCAATTGGGTCAACCGGAACGGGACAAATTTATGAAATAGTCAACCAATTGCGAGGTCGCGCAGATCAACCAGAAAGGCAACTGAAAAATATGCGTTATGGATTAACCCAAAATGTTGGCGGTTCTGGAGCTGCGGTCGCTGTTCACATTTTTAAGGCGATGGAATAAAACAATGGTGGGTGTTGAAAGTTATGGAATAGCGCTCCCAGCTTTAAGATTGCCGGCAAAAGCCTATATTGAAACCTGGGGTTCGTGCGGTGCCCGGGGCATGTTACAAAAAGCCTTTTGTTCCTACGATGAAGATGCTGTGACTTTGGCTATAGAAGCCGCGCGCAATGCCTTGCAGCAGTTGCGATCCGAAGTCAAGATAGAGGGGCTGTTTTTTGGTGTTACATCCCCCCCATATGACGAAAAACCTTCTGCCGCGACTCTACCAACTGCACTCTTTTCTACTACCGAAATGCGAGTTACAGAAATTACCGGTTCTCCACAAGCCGGGGTACAAGCTTTGCTGTCTGCTATTGAATTTTGTAGTTTGAAGCAAAAGGGATGCCATGCCTTGGCGATAGCGGCCGACGCGCCAAAGGGCCCGTTGGACGCAGCATTTGAACATGCTCTCGGAGCGGCTGCCGCAGCTTTTGTCGTAGGTCCTGACGGAGCAATAGCAAAGTTCAATGAGAGTTTTTGTGTTACCAGGGAAACATTTGGAGCTAGGTTCCGCCGTCATGGTGAATCTGTCTTGGCGGATCTTGAACTTAGAACCCGCGATAATTTGGCCAGTGTTCAAGAGCTTGGCCGCGCGTTAGCCAAGGGGAAAGTTGGAAAAATCAAAAGATTAGCCCTTGGGGCGGATAGTGGTCTTATGAGGAGTGTAGGGCGCGCTTTAGGCCAAACGGACGCTAAAATAGATTCTTTGTGGAGCCAAATCGGTGACGCTGGTTCTGCGTCGGCGCCCTTTGCACTCGCTGCTGCTTTAGATGTTTGTCGCTCTGGCGACACGATCTTTTGTGCTGGTGTGGGGGCGGGTGCTACTGGCGCACTTTTTACAGCAGGGAAAAAACTCGCTATTCGGCGGCGAAAAGGGCCTAAAGTAACAGATAAAATTGCGGATGGTTCTATAGTCGATTATGTCACTTATTTAAAACACAAACGTGTCCTATCCAGTAAATTTGGAGATGCCGGATGACATCTTATATTTCACTACCACTTTATGCTGCAAACATTGACGAAAGGCTCCGAATTATAGGGGGTAAGTGTACTTCCTGTAATCAAGTAGCATATCCACAAAGAACTGTTTGTACGGAATGTGGGCATGCAATTTTTGAGAAAATACCTCTTTCCGGGGAAGGCACAATATTCACCTATACCGTCGTAGCTGGGGCCGGTGCACCTTCCGAATTTGACGATGAGCAGATGATGACTGGGGATGTCCTTTGTGGGGTGGTGGAACTTAAGGAAGGGCCCCGAATTATGGCGCGATTAGCGGGCTTAGAACCCGATCAATTAGAAATAGGTATGAAAGTAAAGGCTGTAGTGCGTCGGCTCTATGATCAGGAGGGCGTACTAAGATACGGAACTAAATTTATTCCAACAAATTTGTAAAACTTTATGATATCGCAGGTTTTTCGGACCAAAATTACGGAATTGTTTGGTATTGATCATCCCATTTTATGTGGGGGGCTCATGTGGCTCGCTGACGCGAATTTTGTGGGTGCTGTGGTTAACGCTGGTGGAATGGGTTTTATTACACCCCGTAGTTTCCCCAGTCTTGACGATTATCGTTCAGAGTTAAGAAAATGCCGTCAAATCACCCAGGGTAAACCTTTTGGGGTAAACATTTATATATCTGCACGACCCGAAGCGAACAAACAACTACAAGTTTTTCTCGATATTGCAATTGAAGAAGGGGTCGAATTTGTGGAAACCGCTGGCTATAGTCCTAAAGTGTTTTTACCGCGTATCAAAGATGCCGGTATGAAGGTGATTCACAAATGTACAACCCTCAGACACGCTAACAGTGCAGTGAAAGCTGGGGTAGATGCGGTTACCATTCTCGGCGCTGAAGCAGGGGGTCACCCAGGGGTAGACATGATTGGCAGCATAGTCCAAGGAGCTATTGCATCTTCAGACTTGGATGTACCAGTTGTGTTAGGAGGTGGACTGGGCACTGGACGTCAATTGTTAGCTGTACTCGCGTTGGGGGCAGAAGGAATGCTCATGGGATCCCGTATGACGGTTTCAAAAGAAATTTGGGCTGACGAAAAATATAAAACTCATATAACAAGCATTGACCAAACAGCCACTCGGATAGTGATGTCTGTCTTCAATGATCATGCACGAGTTTTAGACAATCATACTTCGCAGGCTGTTAATGATTTGGAAAAAAAAGGAATTACTGAGTTTGAACAATACCGGCAACTAGTGGAAGGTGAGAACCAGCGTTCCGCTTATGAAACAGGAAATTTTGAACGCGGAACACTTTCTATGGGTCAAAGCTGCGTTTTTGCAGACCGAATAATGAGTGTTTCAGATATTTTTGATGAAATTTTAGCCGACGCAAAACATATGCGCGATCGATTGGAAACTTTGAATACCCAAAATTAAAGAGGTAACGTAACCATATGGCTAAAAAACTAAACAGCGCTGATTTTACCATCGGAATCGTTGGTACGGGCACTATGGGCCGCGGAATTGCTCAAATAATGGCTGCTGGTGGTATGAATGTTTTGATGTTCGATTCAAAGGAAGGTGCAGCTGAAGAAGGGCGAACATTTGCTAAAAAAATGCTATTGCGTGCAGCAGAAAAGGGAACAATCAGTGAGGTGCAAGCTAAAGCAGCTGTTGGACAGCTGTCTGTAGTTGAGGCACTCCATGAGCTTTCCAAATCAGATGTGGTAATCGAAGCAGCTCTTGAGGACCTAAAATTAAAAAGAAATTTGTTTGAAAGCCTAGAAAAAATTGTTTCCAATAAATGTGTACTGGCCACCAACACCTCCTCTCTTTCAGTGACGGCTATTGCCGCAGTATTAGCAAACCCGAGCCGTTTCGCGGGCTTTCATTTTTTTAATCCTGTGCCCTTAATGAAAATTGTAGAAATAATTAACGGTGTTCAAACTTCTTCACACGCCATTGAAACGCTTACAGCTGTAGCCAAACGTTCAGGACATGAACCTGTCAGGGCCAAGGACACACCTGGTTTTCTCGTTAATCATGCTGGCCGCGGCCTGAATACTGAGGGAATCCGTATCATTTCGGAAGGGATTACAAATTTTTCTGGGGTTGATGACTTGTTGCGTGAAGGTGGACCAGAATTTCGTTTAGGCCCCTTTGAATTGATGGATATTACTGGACTTGATGTTTCACAACCCGTTATGGAGTCAATTTATCGTCAATTTTACGAGGAACCAAGATTCCGTCCAGGACCATTAATGCGCCAACGAATTGCAGCCGGTTTGTTTGGTCGAAAGTCCGGACAAGGGTTTTATTTATACGACAAGAACACAAAAGTTACCGAACCCCCAGTAGAAGTACCAAAAACTCTGCCTAAATCAGTTTGGGTTAGTAATTCCGAGCCAGATGAACGTAAAGTGTTGGTCGCAGCTCTTCAGGGGATTGTTGAAATTGATGATCGCCCGCAACCTTCCACAAAAAGTTTATGCTTGTTTACACCCCTGGGTTTGGATGTAACAACTGTAGCAACCGCAGAAGGAATTGAAGCGGAGCGTTCGTTTGCGACAGATACCATGTTTGGTTTAGGAGGTAGAAGAGCATTAATGTGTTCTCCTTTGTCTGATCCAGAACTCCGTGATCAAATGCACGGATTGCTAGCAGCAAACAACCATAGTGTTACTGTAATTCACGATAGCCCTGGTTTTGTTAATCAGAGGGTTGTAGCGATTATTGTCAATATTGCCTGTGATATTGCGCAACAAAGAATTGCCTCTCCTGAGGATATTGACAAAGCGGTGCAGCTTGGGCTTGGCTATCCTCAGGGCCCACTTGCTATGGGAGATTCCTTAAAGCCCTCTAGATTACTGAGGGTATTGGAGAGGATGCAGGCTTTTTATGGTGATCCTCGTTACCGTCCAAGTCCTTGGCTAAAAAGGAGAGCATTGCTCGGGGTATCTCTGCTGACAAAGGAAAACTAAACGTATTTTTATTGTTTCAACATACAATGGACTTTTTAAAAAATTTTAATACGACAGAATTTTTGACGAAATAGCTTTGAGTAGTTTAAAAATTTTTTAAAGGGTTGTGAGTTTTAACCTAGTGAATTCAAAAAGTTAAAAATGTTTTTAGTCTTGAGCAAAAGCTGACATTACGTTCATAACTAAGTATCATAACAAACAACACAGTTGCGTAATGTTTTTTAAACAAATTACAGAAGAATTTTGTGAGTAATCATCAGCCAAATTCTCCCCATAAGGAGTTAGCAAATTCTATTCGTGCGCTTGCTATGGATGCTGTACAAAAAGCAAACTCTGGTCATCCCGGTATGCCAATGGGAATGGCCGATGTTGCAACAGTTTTGTTTACCCAATTTTTAAAGTTTGATCCAACAAGTCCAAAATGGCCCGACCGAGATAGGTTTGTTCTGTCCGCCGGCCATGGCTCAATGTTGCTGTATGCCCTGCTCTATTTGACGGGATATAAAGACCTTACCATAGAAGAGATAAAAAATTTTCGGCAGCTTGGTAGTAAAACAGCAGGCCACCCAGAATACGGGCATGCGAAGGGTATCGAAACAACAACGGGTCCGTTGGGACAGGGATTCGCCAATGCCGTTGGAATGGCTCTGGCAGAACGGATTTTGGCTGCACGTTTCGGCGAAGATTTGGTGGACCATCATACCTACGTAATCGCTAGTGATGGTGACTTAATGGAAGGAATTAGCCATGAAGCCGGATCTTTTGCTGGGCATCTTGGGTTATCTCGTTTGATTGTTTTTTTTGATGATAACAGCATTTCAATTGACGGCAGTATTTCACTTTCCTGTTCAGATGATGTTCCCAAACGATTTAATTCCTACGGTTGGTGCACCATTGCTGTTGACGGACATAACCCGGTGGAGATTGCAAGTGCTATTGCAACTGCCCAGGCCCAAGATAAACCAACGTTAATTTCATGTAAGACAACTATTGGTTATGGAGCGCCTACCAAATCAGGGACAGCCGCTTCCCATGGCGCTCCGTTGGGTGCAGACGAAATAAAGGGTGTTCGCGAAAGTATTGGGTGGCCTCATGTGGCTTTCGAAATTCCCGATAACGTCCTTTCTCTATGGCGCAAAGCCGGCCAAGAGGGAGCTAAATTAAGAACCGAGTGGGAAGGACGGTTAAAAAGTTTAGATAAAACCCAATACGAGGAATTCGACTCCGCAATTTCTGGTGAATTGCCAACGGAATGGAAAATACCGCTCATTAATCTCAAAAAAAGTTTTGCTAAAGAAGAGCCGTCGCAAGCTACCCGAGTGTCCTCAGGGATGGTTTTGCAAAAGCTAACTGATGTTATCCCAAATTTGATGGGGGGATCCGCGGATCTTACAGGTTCTGTAAATACTTTAACTCAAAACATGTCTGCAATAAAAAGGGGTAATTTTGCCGCACAGTATCTTCATTATGGAATTCGTGAGCACGGAATGGCAGCTGCAATGAATGGGATGGCTTTGCATGGAGGAATTATACCCTATGCTGGAACGTTCCTCATTTTTGCTGACTACCTACGGCCCTCTTTAAGGTTGGCAGCACTCATGGGACAGCGAGTAATTTTTGTGTTAACTCATGACTCAATCGGGTTGGGTGAGGATGGTCCAACCCACCAGCCAATTGAACATTTGGCTAGCCTTCGTGGAATTCCGAATCTTAATGTTTTCCGTCCGGCAGATTCCATAGAAGTTGCAGAATGCTGGGAACTTGCATTAGAATCTAAACGCAAACCTTCGGTTATCTCACTTACTCGGCAAAGTCTGCCAACTTTAAGAACTAAAGTTAGTGAAGAGAATAAATGCGCAAAAGGAGCTTATGTAATTTCTCCAGCAAGTAGTAAAGCACGCGTGGTCATACTGGGAACAGGGTCTGAAGTTTCCATCGCGACTAAAGCGCAAAAAATACTTGAGGCGGAAGGAATAACAACATCTGTTGTATCTATGCCTTGCTGGGAATTTTTTGATAAACAACCAGATGATTACCAAGTATCTGTACTTGGAAAAAATAATGTTAAGATTGCAGTGGAGGCAGCTATATCCCAAGGTTGGGAACGTTATACAGGAGACAACGGAGGGTTTGTGGGAATGTCGAGTTTCGGTGCGTCAGCGCCCGCTGGAGATTTGTTTAATCATTTTGGCATCACGGCACAATCTATAGTAGAAGCGGCAAAAGCCCGACTTTAGATTGGCCGCATTTTTGGACGGAGGACTTCATGGTAGTAAGAGTGGCTATTAATGGATTTGGGCGTATTGGAAGATTGGTATTGCGTGCCGCATATGAATCTAAACGTAAAGATATTCAATTTGTGGCAATAAATGATCTTGGCAGTATTGAAGCCAATGCGTTGTTGCTTCAACGTGATACAGTCCATGGGCCCTTTCCCGGCAAGGTAAGGACAACAAAAACTGGAATTAATTTAGGTAAAGGCAATATTCGAATTTTTGCTGAGCGTGATCCCACTAAATTGCCTTGGGGCAAGCTAGGCGTAGATGTAGTAATGGAGTGTACGGGTATTTTCACAAAACGCGAGCATGCTCAAGCACACCTTTCTGCAGGAGCTCGCAAAGTATTGATATCTGCACCCGCAAGCGGAGAAGATCTTACAGTTGTTTTTGGTGTTAACGATAACAAACTTCGAAAAAGTCACAAGGTCGTCTCTAACGCATCCTGTACAACTAATTGTTTAGCACCGGTAGCTGCTGTTTTAGATAAAACAATTGGTATTCAACAAGGTTATATGACGACTATACACGCTTATACCGGAGATCAGCGTTTGCAAGACACGCTTCACCCTGATCCTCGGAGGGCTCGTGCTGCGGCTTATTCAATGATTCCAACCTCGACCGGGGCCGCCAAAGCTGTTGGCCTGGTTTTGCCAACCCTGAATGGTAAACTTGACGGTACCTCCATCAGAGTACCTACCGCTAACGTTTCAATTGTCGATCTGAATTTTACCGCGAAACGCAAGACCTCTGTAACGGAGATTAACACAGCCATTACAAAAGCGGCGAAAAGTAATCGCCTTAGGAAAATTCTGGAGACAAATAACGAACCTTTAGTGTCTTCAGATTTTAATCACAATCCCGCAAGTTCTATATTTGATTTAACTCAAACTCAGGTTATAGAAGGAAAACTCTGTCGTGTTGCTTCTTGGTATGACAACGAATGGGGTTTTTCAAACCGTATGTCTGATACTGCTGTGAAAATGGGCAAACTTGGATGACGGCAGTCATTAATAACTAGCGGAAAGAGTGGAAAAATTTGGACTCTTGACACCCTCCCCAAGTTAAAAGAACGGGTAGCTGGGACTCGGGTTTTATTGCGTGTTGACCTTAACGTCCCAACGCAAGAGGGCAAAATCAGCGATATCACACGGATAGAAAGGTTTTTACCTACTCTTAATGAGCTATCCCACCTCGGTTGTAAAATAATTTTGATGTCACATTTTGGCCGACCAAACGGGAAAGTAATCGCAGAAATGTCACTCAAGCCTTTGCTGGAATTTTTGGAAGCAAAAATAGACGGGCAAAAGATTTTGTTTTTGGATGATTTGTTTGCCCAAACGACAAAAGATTCAATAAATGGGCTCCCATTTGGAGGAGTGGCTTTACTAGAAAACTTGCGTTTTCATGCTGGTGAAGAGGCCAACGACCGAAATTTTGTTGAAGCCCTGGCCTCTTTAGGAGACATATTTGTGAACGACGCTTTTTCAGCCGCTCATCGTGCTCACGCGTCTACTGAAGGCCTTGCGCATGTTTTACCTTCGGCCGCAGGTAGGTCGATGGAAGCGGAACTCCAGGCTTTAGAGTCTGCGCTTGAAAATCCCAAACGGCCCGTAATGGCTCTAGTCGGTGGTGCCAAGGTTTCCAGCAAATTAGAGATTTTAAGTAATCTTGTCTCCAAAGTGGATCGACTTGTTATTGGAGGGGCAATGGCGAATACGTTTCTGTACGCGCTTGGAAACGACGTTGGGATGTCGCTTTGCGAAAAAGACATGACAGATACGGTATTTCAAGTCATGGCGAGCGCTGATGAAGCTGGCTGTCAATTGGTACTGCCTTCTGACGTTGTGGTTGCTGAAGAATTTTCAGCGAACGTTGCAAACCAAAATGTTCCAATAGCTGGTGTCCAACCTAATGCCCTTATCTTGGATATTGGTGAAGAAACTATTGAAGCAGTAACGGAATGTCTTAGAGAGTGTAGGACAATTTTATGGAATGGTCCTTTGGGCGCTTTTGAGACAAAACCCTTTGATCGGGGGACAATTGCGGTCGCAAAAGCCGTTGCCAGTTTGACTTTTGAAGGGAAGCTGCATTCGATCGCTGGGGGTGGGGATACCTTGGCAGCTTTAAAAACTGCAAAAGCTTTAAATGGTTTTTCATATGTATCGACAGCTGGGGGTGCATTTTTAGAGTGGTTAGAAGGTAGAGACCTCCCCGGTGTGGTGGCGTTGGGCGGTTAACTAAAATTCGTTAGCTATTATCATTTTTTCATCGACGACGAGCTAGAAAATTTTCGATTTCTTTTTTCGCCATGGGTTCCATAAACATCTCGTTTCGCATCCACACTCTTTGTAGACTAACATCAACTATGGCACTTTTCATTATCTTCATGTCGTTACTTGTCTTTACAATTCCTGCTGCTTCCTTCGCCTGGACCAAATAGTGTTGTTTTTCATCATTCCAAATGACACGCATGGCTTGTGCTGTCATTTTGTTGATTTTGCTTCCTTTAAGGTTTTTTCCAACTCTAAATAAAGCTGTACCCCCACCTTCGGTAATTCCTACTGCCGCTTTGCCGATTGGGCCGCCTTTTTTAACAAAATTTCGTCGAATTTCCGCTAATTTTTTTTCTTGCGGCAATTGTTTCAAATCCCTTTTTGAAATTTTTCTGCCCTGGATGTATTCTAAGATATCGGCCAGCAATACGAAGTGATTATATTCGGAAACAAGTTGTTCCAGTAAAAATAAATAATCATGTCGGTCAATATTCTTTCCAACTCTGGGGAACATATTTGCAGCTTTCGTGAGTTCGCGATGTAAGCCGTTAAAAAAACCATCTACTGGGTTTAATTCCTTCCAAAGTTGTGCTCTTAAATAAAAAGCGTGGTCAGAGCGTTTAGCACCTTTATAAAAGCGCCTTGCAATTTCTGCCTCCACGTCCCAATAAGGGGTGGCGGTATCAATTAATGTTTGCATTTTACCAGGCATGACCAACTCCAAAATTATTTTACAAATTAAATTGTAGAAAAATTAGAATGAGAAATGCGGCAGTGCAAGGGAGTTTTCAATGTAGCGATGCTCCAAACCTTAGTTTACATTAAGTCGTAAATAGTTAGGTAAAAACTGATGATGCACGTTTCTACAGATGTGTTGGTAATAGGCTCAGGTGGTGCGGGTATGTATGCGGCTATTTCTGCTGCACGTGAAAATGTGAACGTTATCTTGGCTGACAAAAGTTTAATTGGGCGCGGTGGTGCGACAATAATGGCTCAGATGACGGTGGCAGCAGCCGTGGGGCATGAGGAACCTGATCATTGGACCCATCATCTTGCTGACACCATTGAAGCGGGTCATCGGCTTTGCAACGAAGAACTTTCAGCAATCCTGTGTGAGGAAGCGCCATTAAGAATAACGGAAATGGATCAATGGAAAGTGGGATGGGCGCGACAAAATGGACGTATGAGCCAGGTCCATGCTCCCGGCCATGGGTTAAAACGTTGTGTATACGTTGATTACCTTAACACAGGTCCGGCAGTTGCGCGTGCCCTCAGGGGTGAAGTAGCGCAGGGGGTCGGGATTAAGCGTGCTAGCGGCCTCGCGGTGATAGACCTTGTTTTAGCAGATGATCAGATAATTGGGGCGGTAGCAGTTGATGTGGAAAGCGGTGAAACTGTCTTAATTCAAGCAAGCGCAGTGATAATTGCGGCTGGGGGCCTGACTAAACTTTATCAACGAAACAGTGCCTCAATTAATATGGGGGGAGAAGCGTATGCCATCGCCCTTCTTGCTGGAGCTGAATTGATTGATATGGAATTTGTTCAGTTTTTTCCCATTGGGCATTTGGCACCTCGAATGGTGGGAATGGATCCAATTATGTGGGACCCATTCCGCTATAAGGTGGGCGGGCGCCTTCTAAATGGGAATTTTGAAGAATTTATACATAACTATGGAGCCTCAGATGGGGGTAAATATACGGCTCGCCGAGACGTTGCTTCTTATGCAATTTACAAAGAGGTAGAAAGTAGTCGCGGTTCACCTCATGGCGGTGTATGGCTCAGTTTTGAACATATTGAAGATGATGTAATGGAGAAGAATTTTGGTCCAATGATAGGCCGTTTAGCTAAGAACGGGATTGATTTGAGAAAAATGCCCATCGAGGTTTCACCGATTGCTCATTACCATATGGGCGGAATTCGAGTGGACAAAAAAATGGCTACGCGTATTTCTGGTTTGTTTGCTGCGGGTGAAGCAGTCGGTGGCGCTAATGGTGCAACACGACTTTCTGGTAATGCCATACCAGAAGCTTTCGTTTTTGGTGAAAGAGCGGGCCGATTTGCAGCTCAATTTTCTAAGGGTGTTGTTAAGATAAAAATTGAAAAAGCAATGATAAAGGACAAGCTTCCACAACCTTTTAAACAAGAGGGAAAAGAAACCGAATCTGCTGGCGCTGCTAGTTTAATGACGGAACTTCAAGATTTAATGTGGAAAAACGTTGGCCTTTTTCGTACGGAACAAAAACTAAAAGGGGCGTTGGTCCGAATTAAGGAAATGCAAAAAGAGGACATTTGGAATATTGATATTCCCAACAATACACCCTTCAATCAAGCCTTATTAGATTGGTATGAACTCCGAGCAGGACTCTTGTGCGCTGAATCAGTTGCGCTTTCTGCTATTAATAGGAAAGAAAGCCGGGGGGCTCATCAGCGGGAGGACTTACCCGATGCCTCCCCAAAATTTGAGCTTAATCAAACAATAGAGTTGAAAGGTGATCGTTTAGTTTCTGGCTGGGCCGCCGTACCCCGTATTTCTTTTGATTTAGAGAAAAAACAGCTGGCAAAACTATGAAAAAAGGACTCCAGACGCAACTAAAAGTTTTTCGAGGAACGAAAGATAAAAAAAGAACTTTTGATTATTTTGAAGTTCCCTATGAGGATGGTGCATCTGTACTAGACGCGTTGGTATGGGTGCGGACAAATAGAGATTCCTCACTTGCTTTCCGCTATTCTTGTGTCAACGCTAATGCTTGCAAGGAGTGTATGGTATTGGTAGACGGCAAGGTTGTTTACGCCTGTACCGCAAGGCTAAACACTGGCATGGTCACTGTCGAGCCGCTGCCTAATAAAACATTAATACGTGATTTAGTGACCGATATTGTTCCCCCTAAAGAACGATTGGATAGGAATTCATAATTCTAGTTATTTTAAAACAAACTTCTGCGTTTTTAAGTTTAAGCCGCAAAAGTAGTTTTTTTATTTTTAATTAATTCTACCAAACGGGCGGGTGTAACCGGTGCTTCTGTAATATGCACTTTAAAAGGAGTAAGCGCATCTTCAATGGCTGAAATCACGGCAGCGGCAGCTGGAACCGTAGAACCTTCGCCCGCACCTTTGACACCTAACGGGTTAAGCGGTGAAGGGCTTTCTAAAAATTCTATGTCAAAATTTGGGGTTTCCGGTGCCGACGGTAAAAGGTATTCCCCAAAATTATTTGTCACGGGTTGTGCATCATCATCATAACCCATCCACTCAAAAAATGCGTTCCCAATTCCGTGCGTTACTCCTCCTTGAACCTGACCTGTGACAATCATTGGGTTAATCAGAGTGCCGGAATCATGGACAATTGTGTATTTTAGGATGCTTACACCCCCTGTTTCTGGATCTGCTTCAATTTCACAGATATGGGAGCCATAGCAATATGCTAACGGATCTGTTAAGAAATTTTGTGTAGATTCCATTCCCGGGGTAATCCCAGCCGGCAATGCATAACCGGGAGTTCCGGCGACTGCGTGTGCAATTTTGCCTAAAGTGACAGATATTTCTGGCACACCCTTAACAGAAATTTTACCATCAATGATTTCAAGATCTTCTTCTGAAGCTTCCAACAAGTTTGCTGCGACTTTTAAGGCTTTCTTACGTACTTCAATAGCAGCAATGTGCGCTGAAGATCCCGCTGTGATAGTTTGACGACTACCAAACCCACCCATACCCATTTGAATTTGAGCGGTATCGCCAGCCACTACTTCTATATTATTCATGTTGCCGCCTAGCTGTTCAGCAACAACCTGCGCAATCATGGTGTGCGTGCTTTGACCCATAGGGGCTGCGCCGGTGTAGACAGAAATTTTTCCAGATGTTCCTATGCGCACCGTTGCTGTTTCAAATGGGCCACGCCCAGTTCCTTTAACGCCAAAGGAAACCCCAATACCCAGATATTGACCCTTTTGCCTTGCTAATTTTTGCCGATTCTGAAAATTTTCATAGCCTGCGGCTTTCATTGCCATTTGCTGTGCTTTTGGAAAATCTCCAGAATCATAGGTAATGTTGACTCCTGCCCGTGTCTTTAGTGGTTTTTTGTATGGCATTTCCTTTCCAGGAATCATGTTTCTTAAACGAATTTCTGCCCGGTCCATTTTTAATTCCCGAGCCGCGCGATCCAACAACCGTTCCATAACAAAGGTTCCTTGGGGATGGCTGGCTCCACGCACCGGCGCACACGGTATCATATTTGTAAAAACAAGTTTTTGAATCATACGATAGTTGGGGACCTTGTAGGGTCCTGGAACACATGTTGCAGCATTATAGGGCAGGGTTATTCCCTGAATAGTGTACGCCCCATGGTCATGAATTAGGGAGCCGCGGATACCGAGAATTATACCTTCATCATCTACAGCAATTTCCGCGTTCCAGTACTGATCACGCTCCTGTACCGCGGACACAAAATGCTCTTGTCTATCTTCTACCCATTTTACTGGTCGGCCGCAGAGCTTAGAGGAGAGTGCAATTATAAGTTCCTCAGAGTAAAAAACAAATTTTGGACCAAAACCGCCTCCCACATCGGGAGTAATGACACGTACTTGGTTCTCATTAGCACCCATGAGCTTTATGATAAACCCTTGCACTAAATTTGGCATTTGGGTGGAAGTCCAAAGGGTTGTTACGTCCTGAATTGGGTCATACCTTCCCACAGCCCCTCGGCATTCAATAGGATGTCCGCTTCCTCTGTGTTGCCAAATTTCTTCGTGAAAGGTGTTTGGCGCGGTTTTAAAAATTTCGTCGACCTTTCCATACTCCTGAACCATCTCCATCATTAGATTAGTGTCAGTGTGTACAGACGCTAAAGTTGCACCCGGCTCAAGAGCTTTCTTACAATTTCCTACAGCAGGCAAAGGCTCCCAATCAATGTCTACTAAAACAGATGCATCTTCAGCAATGTGGCGGGTTTCTGCGATAACGATAGCAACACATTCACCAAAATACATAGTTTCGTCAAAAACCATAACCACTGGTCCAGCGTTTTCTACGTTGGGAACTCCCCCCGGAAATTCTACTGGCAAACGTTCGGCAGTAAGAAATGGTTTTAAGTCTGTATACGTGTAAACTGCTATAACACCTGGCATAGCTTCTGCTGCTGTTTTATCAATGCTCTTTAACCGGGCATGGGGAAAGGGGCTTCTTACAAATGCCGCATTGGAAATATTGGGGAGGTTTATATCATCAATAAATAACCCGAGCCCTCGGAGTAATTTAGGATCTTCAAGCCTTTTAACCCGGCTACCAAATACTTTGTTGTTCATCGCTGGGAACCTTAATCCTATAAAATGAAAATTTACAACGTGTTTTACCGCCTGATGCTGCTAACACGCAACAGACAGGGAATTTGATTTGTTAAAAAAAGCAAAATGGAAACGATAAAAGCTTATTGAAGCCTTTATTGATAATAGTAATTTCTAACGAAATAAGTAACGTGGTAACCAAAAACCTACTTTCAACACTTGCTTAAAAAATGCGTTCAGGCTTAATTTTGTAAATGGCTAAAAATCAACCGGCAGGGCCAACTGTTCGTGAAATTCCCAAAGGCGATAATAGAGAACGGCTTGTTTGTCCGGATTGTGGTTTTATCGTTTACGAAAATCCGAAAATTGTTGTGGGTACAGTTGCTTTATGGGATGACCAAATTTTATTGTGCCGTCGTGCGATTGATCCACGCAAAGGGTTTTGGACTTTGCCAGCTGGTTATCTGGAACAGAATGAAACGTCTCTAGAGGGAGCACAACGCGAGGCATGGGAGGAGGCGCACGCTGAATTCGAACCCCGTGGTATTTTAGCCGTATACAGTATTCCAAGACTAAGCCAAGTTCAAATTATCTATATTGCGGATTTGTTATCCCCTGATGTCTCTCCCGGTCCTGAAAGTGAAGAGACAGGGCTTTTCAAATGGATTGAGATTCCTTGGAAGGAAATAGCATTCCCCTCTGTCAAATGGGCGTTAAATCATTATAAAGAAGCAAAAAACAAAAAAACTATTTCGACTAAAACAAATCCACCCGGGGAGTGGGGCGTTTTGCATGAATAATGGGTCAATTCAAATTATGAATTAAGCCCCACCAAATTTCGTGCAAAAGATTGGGCTCTAAAGGGACGAAGGTCATTTTCTCCTTCACCTACACCTACAGCATGAACAGGAAGCCCAAACTTCTCAGCTAATGCAACCAATACCCCCCCACGGGCGGTCCCGTCTAGCTTGGTTAAAATAAGCCCGTTAATTTCAGTAATTTTTTTAAACGTTTCTACTTGTGAATGTGCATTTTGGCCTACTGTTGCATCTAGCACTAAAATACAACTATGGGGCGCAGTGGGGTCGAGCTTTCTCAAAACACGGATTATCTTAGCCAATTCATCCATCAGATCCTCTCGGTTTTGTAAGCGGCCCGCAGTGTCAATTAAAAGGAGTTCTTTTTTTTCTCGACGCGCTAATTCAAAAGCGTCAAAAGCAAGGCCGGCTGGGTCTGATCCGGTGTCCCGAGAAAAAACAAAACATCCAGTTCTTTGACCCCAAATACGCAATTGATCAACTGCACCTGCCCGAAATGTGTCACCAGCTGCAAGTAAAATCGATTTTCCCTCTTCGGACCACATTTTGGCTAACTTACCTATCGTGGTTGTTTTTCCAGAACCATTGACGCCAACGAACAAAATAACGTGTGGCAATGTCTTACCTTCAACCGATAACGGGACCGCGACAGGATCTAAAATTTGGGAAATATGTTCAGCCAGTGCTTCCCGAATTTCTTGGTCATTAATGTTTTTATTGAATTTTGCTGTAGAAAGTCTCTGACAAATTTTTTCAGCTGTAGTGACACCCAAATCTGCACTGATTAGAGTTTCCTCCAGTTTCTGTAGCGTATGAAAATCTAAAGTACCGTGTGTTAAGGCCTCGGAAATACCGATGGTAATTTTTTCGGAAGTTCGAGCCAATCCTGAACGCAGTTGGGAAAGCCAATTGGTGGATTTTTCATTCATGCGCAATCAGCGTAAAGGAATTCATCATCAATATTGGTTATTAGACATGGAACAAGTGTACCGGATTTAAAATTACGGTTTAGTTTGACGTTAAAATAAGATTCGCAACGTCCAAAATTATTTTTTTCCACTACTACAATTGCTTCTTTTCCGATTCTTTTTTTCATACTTGTTTGTAAACGTCTTTTTCCAACCTCTCTCAAGATCGATGCACGTTGGCGTCTAATTTCTATGGGTACTTTCGGCATACGAGCAGCTGGAGTTCCAACTCGTTCTGAATAAGGAAAAACATGGAGGTGAGTGAGGTCACAGGCTTCAATTAGTGAAATTGTATTGTTGAACATTTCTTCGGTTTCAGTTGGGAACCCTGCTATAATATCCGCGCCAAACGTGGCATCAGGACGCTCCCTTCTTATTTTTTTGCAAATTTCAATAGAATCTTCGCGGCTATGGCGCCTCTTCATGCGCTTCAAAATCATGTTATCACCTGACTGTAGGCTAAGGTGAAAATAGGGTAACAAACGCTTTTGGGATGAAATTAACCGATAAAGTTCATCGTCGATTTCAATAGGATCTAATGAGGACAGACGTAGACGAGGCAGAGAAGGGATGTTTTTAAGTAATCGGGCAACTAAATTTCCTAGGCTCGGTTTGCCCGGAAGTGTTTTCCCAAAATCTGTAAGATCCACACCCGTTAGAACAATTTCCATATATCCTTGATCTACTAAACGTTGTCCCTGTCTAATAATTGTTCCAACAGGTACAGAACGGCTAGGACCCCTCCCAAACGGAATAATACAAAACGTGCACCTATGATCACACCCTTGCTGAATTTGGACAAACCCGCGTGAGCGGCCATAAAATCCATCAATAAAGTGTCCGGCGGTTTGCTGGACCGACATGATATCATTTACCCGCATATTAGATCCGGTTTGGTCACCCTTTTTTATTTGTTTCCAAGTGTGGGGCTGGAGTTTTTCTTCGTTGCCTATAACTAAATTTACTTCATCCATCTCAGCAAATTGTTGGGGATTGATTTGTGCAGCGCAGCCCGTCACTACAATAGTGGCCTGAGGGTATTTGCGTCTTGCTTTTCTAATGGATTGGCGTGCCTGACGCTCAGCCTCCGCAGTTACCGCACAGGTATTAATAACTAGGGTGTTTTGCAGGTTAGCGTTATTCACAAGTTTGCGGATAATTTCAGATTCATACGTGTTGAGCCTACAGCCAAAGGTGAAAATTTCTGGTGTTTTCACGCCAATAACCTTAAGTCTACCGCACCAGAAAAGCTGGTTGCTGTAGGTCCCGTCATTATAACATGGCCGTCTAGCCGCCAATTAATTTCTAACCGACCACCGTCAAGTTCCACAATTACTTCTCGCCCAACAAGATTTGCTCTATTTGCCGCCACTGCTGCTGCACATGCGCCGGTGCCGCAGGCGAGGGTAATTCCCACCCCACGTTCCCAAACGCGGAGCCGAATTAAATCAGTGTCCTTAATTTGTGCAACACCAACATTTGTTCGCTGTGGAAATAATTTGTGATTTTCTATAGCAGGTCCAATTTCCTCTAAGGTAATTTTGTTCAAATTTTCTGCAAAAAATACGCAATGTGGGTTTCCAATGCTAATGGCCGCGGGGGAACTAAGTTCACCAAAAGTCACGTCTAATGCTCTGGTATTTTGGCTTTCTGAAAGTGGTATATTTTGCCATTGAAAAACTGGTTTACCCATATCCACTGCTATCATGCCGTTGTCCAAAATTTTAGACTCCAAAATACCTGCTTTAGTTTCTATCACAATTTTATCGATTTGGTTTTCTGTAGACATCAAAGCAGAGACGCATCGGGTTGCATTACCACAAGCGTTGATTTCACCACCGTCCGCATTGAATATTCTAATAAATGCGTCTGCAGTTTTGGATTTTCTATTTTCGCTGGGATGTTCAATAACGACTATCTGATCGCACCCTATGCCAGTATTTCGGTTGGATAGGGCCTGCACTTGAATGGAGGTTAAATTTACAGGTTGAACGCGACTGTCCATTACAACAAAATCATTGCCCAGCCCATGCATTTTTGTGAAAGGTGTAGTAGTCATAATGGCCTTATAGAGTTATATCAGACTTCTCGTCTACTAATTTCAACGGGTTCAGTCGTTCGTTTGTTGAAATTGAGCTGGTTAAATTTTTATATTTCCCCTGATTAACATAAGATTGGAATTATAATCGAATTACATTTTGTTGGAAGGACTTACTAGGTTTTGTATTTGGACGATGTATAAATAGCGCGCGGAATTTTAAATTTTTGTACTTTCGGTTCTTAAGGCTGTTCTATAAAAGTAATTATTGAGAACAATACAGTCTCGACTACGCTTCAAGGGTTTCAATAAGAGAACCGTCAATACCTATACAACAAGCTAACAAAGGCCCACTCCCCCCGTGTCCTGGGTCTACACTAATTGTAAATTCATTCTCTATAATACCTTGGTGGTTTGGATCAAAAGTCCGGATGATTTTTAAGAATCCTCCATACGGACTTTTCATCTCCTCAAAATTTTGGGAACCCCACCAGAAAATGTCAGCTTGGGCGTCCAAAGGGCGTTCTGGGTTAATTGCGCGGTGAACAAATAGCAATTCACCTCCTCTAGTGCGGGCGGCATGTTTTAGGTTACTTAACCACTGCTGATGACCGGATTTTTGAAATTGCGCCCGAATTTTGTTTGTCCAATGAGTAATCGCCATTGGCCCTTGTCGAATGGCACTCATTACTTCACTTAGGCTTCCCCCGTAAGCATTAAGGGTTGCTGTTCCCCCCTTTTGGACGATCCACTCCAATACCTCTTGAGGATTAACTGCAAACTGTAGTTGCATTAGACGTTGCCACATTTCCTCTTGTGCACCACGTAATAATGCAACGTCATGTACAAATGTGTTTGGTTGGGAAAGAAATGCTCGTCGGAAGGAAAGAACAGCATCTACCGTGGCTCTTACTTCATCACCTAATCCCAAAATATTACCCAAATAGACGAGTCGATCGCCCGGAATAATGTGTTTCTCGAGTTGTTTGTGGAGCTTGTTTAGACGTGTGGATGCTCCATGCACTGAAGAAATAGCCCAAACACGTTTGACGCGATGTAGGGTTGCAAAAACAGAGGAATTTTCCATAAAAACAATTAGGTACAGTTCCGTTAGCCTACGTCAAGTATAACAATCTCAGATTTACTTGACTTTCCATTGTCTATGGGTAAATTGCCCAAATCTCTTAGGCTTTTTGGCTGTCACGCCCAAGGGTGTCCACTAGTCCGCGAGTGTTCGCGCACCGGTGCGGTGTTTCTTTGTCTGATTTCTATTTTAAAGTATGTGTCTACCAAAGTTTATCGGGATAATTGCCAATTAAGAAAAGGTGAGCTAGTCAAAAGAAGAGGAAGTATGTTTGATACGTTAAGTACTAAGCTTTCGGAAGTTTTCGAAACCTTAAAAAAACGCGGAACACTTTCTGAGGCAAATGTAGAGGTAGCACTGCGTGAAATTCGCGTAGCTCTCCTCGAGGCAGATGTTGCTCTCCCAGTTGTTAAAGATTTTATTAATGTTGTTCGTAAGCGGGCCGTTGGTGAGGAGGTTATTCGTAGTGTTACACCCGGCCAAATGGTTGTTAAAATTGTTAATGACCACTTGACCGAAATGCTTGGCAGTGAATCTGCCGAAATAAACTTGGCTTCTGTACCCCCTGTCGCGATCATGATGGTTGGTTTGCAGGGGTCGGGTAAAACGACAACCACTGCGAAGGTTGCTGACTACCTTAGAAAACGTTTTCGGAAGAAAACCATTGTGGCATCGTTAGATGTTCGCCGACCAGCAGCGCAGAAGCAGTTAGAAGTGCTTGGCAAACTATCCGAGATTGATACGCTTCAGATTGTCCCCTTTGAAACTCCTGAACAAATTGCAAAACGGGCTATAGATGCTGGCCGAAAAGGAGGATATGACGCGGTAATTCTTGATACTGCTGGTAGGCAACATATTGACCAAACATTAATGGAAGAGGCTAAACTAATTCATAGGACCGTAAAGCCAGTGGAAACGCTATTTGTTGCGGATTCAATGACGGGTCAAGATGCGGTGACTGCGGCTAAAGCCTTTCATCAGGAACTGACCCTCACTGGGATTGTACTTACACGAATAGATGGTGATGCACGAGGCGGTGCGGCATTGTCAGTTCGTTCTGTAACCGGTTGCCCAATTAAATTCATTGGCACGGGCGAGAAGATTGACGCACTAGAAGTATTCCATCCGGAGAGAATAGCTTCGCGTATTCTTGGAATGGGTGATGTTGTTACGCTGGTAGAAAAGGCAGCAGAGACAGCGGAGGAAGAGGACGCAACAAAATTAGAGGCAAAAATTCAAAAAGGACAATTTGATTTTGAAGATTTTGCTAAACAAATCAAACAAGTCAGAAAAATGGGCGGCATGGGAGGCATAATGGGAATGTTGCCGGGTGCTCAAAAGATTAAAAGTCAGATGGCTGGTTCCAGTATTGACGATAAAGGGCTTGCACGTCAGGAAGCTATAATATTTTCAATGACCAAAACTGAACGTGAAAACCCAAAAATTTTTAATGGATCGCGTCGCAGACGTGTGGCTGAAGGCGCTGGAACTACAGTTCAAGAAGTTAATCGTCTTCTAAAACAATTCCAGCAGATGACCAAAATGATGAAACGTATGAACAAGTTAGGTAAAAAAGGCATGATGCGCCAAAATCTACCTGGAATGATTGGCAGATAGAAAAGGGCCACCTTTTTTGATTCAACCAAAATTATAAAAAAACAAATAAGGAAAAACCAACCTATGGCACTAAAAATTAGGCTTTCTAGAGGTGGGGCGAAGAAGCGGCCCTTTTACCGTATTGTTGTTGCAGATTCTCGTAGTCCCCGTGATGGACGGTTTATCGAACGCCTCGGTGTTTACGATCCTATGCTTAGAAAAGATGATCCTGAACGTATCAGGCTTAATGAGGAGCGTGTGAAACACTGGCTTTCTCATGGTGCTACTCCCAGCGTTCGTGTTGCACGATTTTTGGGTGCTGCTGAAATTATTCCCATGCCTACTTACCCTGAACAAACAAAAAAGAGTAAACCAAGGGCAAAAACTTTAGCGCGTCTCCAAGCAGAAGAGGAAGCAAAAAAAGCTGCGGAGGAAGCGGCTACGGAAGAGGTGAGTGAGGCAGAGGCACCTGCGGAAGAAGCGGCTACGGAAGAGGTGAGTGAGGCAGAAGCACCTGCGGAAGAAGCGGCTCCGGAAGAGGTGAGTGAGGCAGAAGCACCTGCGGAAGAAGCGGCTACGGAAGAGGTGAGTGAGGCCGAGGCACCTGCGGAGGAAGCAGCTCCGGAAGAGGTGAGTGAGGCAGAAGCACCTGCGGAGGAAGCAGCTACGGAAGAGGTGAGTGAGGCAGAGGTATCTAAGAAATAGTTAATAGAAAATTTGACGTAAATGGTTAAGTTTATTTCAACAGAACGTATATGTGTTGGGTGTATTATTGGCCCACACGGTGTGCAGGGCATGGTCCGCGTCAACAGTTATACGGCCAAGCCTCTGGATATTGGATCATATGGGCCTGTAACTGATAGGACGGGCAATCGAAATTTTGAATTAAAAGCAAAACGGATGGTTAAAAAACAAGTTCTTGCTTGTATTAAAGGTGTGAATAATCGCGAGGCTGCTAAGGCTTTGCAAGGTTTACCGATTTTTATACCTCGAAAAGCTTTGCCAGAAACT
>JAYZBC010000083.1:0-60747 GCA_036339375.1 Pseudomonadota bacterium
GGCTTCATTTATCCCTTGTGCCCGCCAGTGGAGCGTTGAAAAACCGTAATAAACGGCATGGCTTGCTTGAATTAGGCTTGCGGCTAAAATGAAGAAAAGCAGACTCCGGTTGCGAAAAATATAGGTTAGAGGCTCCAAAAAACGTTTTGTTCCCGAAGTATCAGACCTAGGAACAATGTGGCAGCTCCCAACGGTGATTATTAATAATCCTATCACTAACCAAAGAATTAAATCCTCTGTCTTGTCTTTAAGTAGATATCCCCCCCCAATAGCGGTTACTATAAAAGTAAGAGATCCCCATAATCGAACCCGACCGTAGTCAATTAACCCCTTCCGGACTTTGAGCATCGTCACCGCATCGGCCATTGGCATCAGTGCAAAAAGAAGTGTTGATGCAATCACACACACCACAAATAGAAGCCAGAAACCATTCGTAAACAAAAGTAAGGTGTGTAGTCCTAAAGCACCCCAACCGAGCCCAATTATCAAAATATCCGGACGGCCCTGTCGATCAGCTGTTTGGGCAAGAAGCGGGTTCACTATAGCACGGGTCCAGGTTCCGGCAGCTAAAATTAGTCCAATTTGGATTGGCGTCATTCCTTGAGCTTTTAACCATACCGGCCAAAACGGCATCATTACGCCAATGACAGAAAAAATAGCTGCGTAAAATAAGGAAATTCGTAAAGCCAACGTATATTGTTCCTTTTTTTTATTTTGGGCTGTGCAATACCTTTATGCCGGTTATTATTCCTAATAAACTATTTCAGGATTCGGGGAGAGCCAAATGGGTAAAAAGGTTATTAATGCGGATACAACGGCAGAGGCTTATCTCGCCCTTTTGGCAGACCGGGGTGTAGATTATTTGTTTGGTAATGCTGGAACAGACTTTGCGTCCGTAATCGAAGCCCTTTCTAAGGCTCAATTGGGTGAGGCTCGTTCACCCATACCAGTTACTGTACCTCATGAAAACGTTGCGGTGTCAATGGCTCATGGCTATTACCTCGCCACGGGGCGACCGCAAGCTGTTATGCTGCATGTTACAGTCGGGACTGCAAACGGGGTTTGTGGCATTATGAATGCGGCACGCGAACGCGTGCCTATGCTATTTTCTGCGGGACGTACGCCCATAACCGAAGAAGGTCTGCCGGGTGCACGAAGTATTTTTATACATTGGGCACAAGAAATGTTTGATCAAGCGGGTATGGTTCGCGAACTTGTAAAATGGGAGTACGAACTGCGTAATCTTGAACAGTTGGAAACCGTTGTAGACCGCGCGCTTACAGTGGCTATGTCAGAGCCACGGGGCCCGGTTTATTTGACACTCCCTAGGGAAATTTTAGCACAAAATCCGGGGGAGTTTACTTTCGAAAGCCCGACAAACAGAAATGCAGCCGCTGCAGGATCCCCTGATCTTAACGTGATTGATGAGGCTGCTGACATGTTGGTCAAGGCTAAAAATCCCCTAATTATTGTCTCCTCCTTTGGCCAAAAGCCTCGGGACGTCGAATCCCTTTCAAATTTATCTGAACGATTTTCTATACCGGTGATTTGTTATCGTCCTCGCTATGTTTGCCTGCCGACAGACCACCCCATGCATGCGGGGTTTGAACCTGCAGGTCATATCGATGAGGCAGATGTAATAATGACCATCGAAGCAGATGCACCTTGGATTCCAAGCCTTCATAAACTTAATCCACAAGCCAAAGTCATACAGGTTGGTGTTGACCCCTTATTTTCTAGTTATCCCATTCGAGGTTACCGGAGCGACTTAACGCTCGCTGGAGATCCAGCTGCGACGCTCTTGATAATAACGGATGCAATGGATGAAAGAGTTAAAAAAACATCTCAAAGAATGGAAAAGACACGAAAACGCATGGCTGAACTTAAAACCCAAGCAGCTGAAAACCAAAAAAATGTAATCCAGCGCCAATCCACCGGTGGCCCGATGGAACCACCGTGGGTTGCGCATTGTATAGGGCAAGTGATGGGAGAAGATGATGCCCTTGTAAGCGAATCTCAGCTTCCAGTCGGTTTTCTTGGTAGTCGGAAACCGGGTACTTTATTTGGTACCAGTCCAGCTGGAGGACTTGGTTGGGGGAATGGCGCAGCGCTTGGCTTACAATTGGGAAATGATACAAGGCGGGTTTTTTGTGTGGCAGGTGATGGGGCTTACATGTTTGGTAATCCAACCCCTGCGCATTTTGTAGGAGCGGCTATGGACCTCCCTGTTTGTACAATCATTTTAAATAATCGTATGTGGGGATCTGTTCGCAAAGCGACACTTGGTTTACATCCCGACGGCGCCGCTTCGCGGTTAAACCGATCGCCTCTTACATCGCTTGAACCTAATCCCCATTTTGAAAAATTGGTGGAGGCAAGCGGTGGTTACGGAGAACGCGTTGATCATGCTGAGGATCTTCCCGATGCATTAGAGCGTGCTTTAAAAGCAGTGGATGATGAAAAACGCCAAGCTGTGTTGAATGTGCAGACATCCTATGATGATGCTCAGGCATTGGCAGATGCAAGGCGATAATAAAGAAGGTTAGCTGAAGTTCTTTGTTCTCCATACTTCAAGGGCTGTTATTCGATCTATTTTTCCACGATCGTTCTTGGGTATTTTGTTAATAATCATAATTTCTTTGGGGCACTTTATCTCAGTTAATTTTGCTCTACAGTGAGCAACGATGTCCTCATTTGTAATGTTTGCATTTAAGGCAAGTGTAACAAAACAAGCTAAATTTTCTCCGTATATGGGGTCTGGAATTCCAAAGGTGACGGCTTCAGCAATATCTTTATGGGTTGTTAATATAGCGTCTATCTCTAGCGGAGAAATATTGACACCGCCTTTGATAATGACATCTTTGGCGCGTCCGGTAATGTGAAGAAAACCGTCTTCATCCATATACCCTAAATCACCGGTTTTTAGCGGTTCCCCGCGAATGGGCTCCATCTTTGCATCGGCGTATAAATAAGCATGCGCGTGCTGAGTACTGATAGATTCTATTTCTCCAATCTCACCTCGGGGTAATTCGCTGTTGCCCGGCCCCTTTATTTTCAGTTTTTGGTATAAGCCGGCTGTTCCAACACTCCCTATGACGCGCGTTTCGGGGCGGTTAGCTGCAACCACCCCACCTTCGCTCATGCCATAAAGTTGGACTAAGGGAACACAATAGGTGTCTTCAAAGCGTTGATGAGAATCGGGCATTAAAGGGGCGGTGCTACAAGAAACAAAACGGACTCCAGAAAAAACGTTTTTAGCATTTTTAATTGGTTCGTCTAGCAACATATTTACTACGGTTGGAACAGCGATAATAATAGTGGGTTTATAGGTTTTAATCCAAATTTGAAATTTTGACCGTGAAAAACGTTTTGCAAATAACAAAGTGGCACCCGCTAACAAAACCGGATTGAGAGATAACATATGTGATGATGCCCAGCTAAAAGAACGAAACTCCAAAATCCTATCTTCTCCTGTAAGTGTCCATCTCTCAATTTGGTGTTGTGCTATGGCTTGGTAATTGGAAAAGCTGTGAAGGACGCCTTTTGGTTGGGCTGAGGTACCAGAAGTAAAACTGATGACGCAACGGTCTTCTAGTTCATTAACGGGATCTAACTTTGGCTTTTGAGAAAATTTATGAAGAACCTCAAAAAGGCCGTTGTCTGCAAAACGCGATCCAAATCTAACCCATTTTCCCACTTGGGAATCGTCAATTGTATCCAGTCCAAGTCCCTCTTGGAATAATACAATTTTTGGTTGAAGCCGGTGTAACATTTCCAACAGGTGGTTTCGGTTTATCTCCACATTAATGGTGCAGTATGTGGCTCCATATGCCTGTATGCCGTAATAAAAAATTAAATTTTCAATCGTGTTTTCACCAAGTACTACAATCCGGTCATTTGCTTTTATGTCATTTATTTTCAAAAAGTGGGCGACCTTTAGGATGAAGTTAAAAAGGTCCTGCCAAGTAACCGCTTGTCCATCATCAAGACACACGAAAGCATTCCGGCTTTCCTTTTTGCAATTTTCATGAAGTTGAGACCCCACTGTCTTAAAGTTTTCCGGTAATAATCCAGTAGGGATAAGTGTTTCAACCATTTAAAGTTTTCTTTAAATTGATCGTTTTAAACTTTGACATGTGGCTTACCCTTTTTGGGTAATAAAATTCCAGTGTCAAAATGTGCAAACGTTTTAAAAAACATTCTATAAAAGGACTTACTCTCTATTCGATTTATCTCTTTTTGAACGATCTTTCATAAGATAACCAAATTTTTCTTGGGATTTTCGTGAGACTTCAGGACTTGGTGCATTAGACATCGGAAATTTGTCACGCCAATGGAATGGTCGGCAGGCATCAATTACCGCCACTGAGTGGGTCATATTTCCTGCTTCCCGTTTTTCAGGCGTCAGCACTGGGTCTGCGGGCGAATCCCAGGCGCCAGTGATGAAATCGATTGAGTTTTTAGGATCTGTCCGCACCATCATGGCCCAAATCAACTGATCTAATTTTGTTACGTCTACATCCTCATCGGTTACGATTACATATTTTGAAGCGTAGGCGGCGGCCCGGCATTGTGCAGCAATTTGTCCAGCTTGCCGGGCATGGCCCGGATACCGCTGTTTTATTGATACTCCATGTAGCATTCGAGACCCACCGGTCTCATGACACCAAACCTGATGGATATCGGGAACTCCGGATTCAATTATGTTTTGTTTCAACATGGCGGAACGCATTACTGCACGATAGCGAGCGAGTTCATCCGGGCCTTGTCCCATCGGCGGTACACCTAAAAGTATCGGGTCAGTACGATGGTATATGGCTTCAATACGCAGCAAGGTCCGGGGTTCACGCCCTCCTGCATAGTGGCCAGTCCATTCGCCGAATGGGCCTTCCATCTGACTTTCTTGGGGGTCAACATAGCCCTCTAGTACAATTTCAGCATTCGCAGGAAATGGAAGGCCGGTGACCTTTCCTTCTACTAGCTGCATTGGCTTCCCGCGAATACCGCCAACCATATCGATTTCAAAGGTTCCAAAAGGGGCTTCTGTGCCTCCAAAATAAAATGATATAGGATCACCGCCGAGAACCATACACACAGGCATTTTTTCCCCTCGTGCAGCATATTTCTGACGATGTATATAACCGTGATGCCCCCGTGCGGTTAGAAATCCAACCTCTTTGGGGCCATGTACCTGGGCACGGTAGCTTCCGGCATTGAGCCAACCATCTTCTGGGTCACGCGTGATGCTGTAAGTTCCTGTTCCAATATATCTTCCACCATCGTTTTCGTGCCAAACAGGAGAAGGAAATTTTCTAACATCAATATTTTCCCCTGTGACAATGTTTTCAAAGACTGGCCCGTCTTTGACTATTTCATGTTTAATAATTTTTTGATCAGTTAAAAAGTTTTCCCGATAAGCGTTAGAAAGCTCCCACTTTGTTAAGTGATCAGGAAAGCCTAGTGTCATGTTTCGGCGTGTCCCTGCAAACATATTCATCAAAAGCCGAAACCCTTTGGGACATCCGGGTACATCTTCAAATACTACACAAGGACCATCTTCTTCTCGTAATACAGCTTCAGCAGCAAGGCCAATATCTTCTTCCCAACTAGCTCCCTTGACGTATTCTACCTCACCTAATTGATCCGCAAGCACTAACCATTCACGTAAATCGTCATAAGCTATTTTGCCGTGGATGTTGCTGCCTGAATGACTACTCATTTGTTCCTCCAAAACCCCTGAAATGGAATGTTGCATGGCAGTCCTGAGTGAGGCAAGGTGCGACGCAAACTAGTTATGTAAATACGGAGATCTTTAATGGTTAATGCCTCCAAAAACAAAGAAGCAAGTGAGTTTGATGCCAAGTATGATGTTATTGTTGTTGGATACGGTTATGCCGGTGGCATTGCAGCAATCGAGGCACACGATGCTGGTTCAAGTGTTCTTTTAGTTGATAAAATGGCTAATCCAGGAGGCATCTCCGTGTGTTCATATGGTGCAATGCGATCAGCCCACAATTCTGAACTTGCTTTTAAATATCTCCAAAAAACCAATGCTGGGCGAACACCAGATGCGGTTTTACGTGCTTTGGCAGAGGGAATGTCAAAAATAGAACCCTACATGCGAAAATTGGCTGAGGTTAATGGGGCCGCTGTCAATCCCCGGGAGAAGGTTGCGAACTATCCTTTTGAGGGATACGAAACGTTTTACCAAACACTGATAGAAGAAATCCCAAATTTTGATCCCGCTACCTATTATCCTCATGTCAGGGGAGCACCCGGCGGTGCTCGAGTTTTTAAAACGCTAGAAGATAACGTAGCGCAACGAGATATAGACATATGGCTTGAGGCCCCCGTTCAAAAATTGATTACAGGCCAAGAAGGTTCTCGCGAAGTTCGAGGAGTCGTTGTTCAAACAACTGATGGTGTCCGGAGGGTACAAGCTCAGAAAGCGGTAATTCTTGCTTGTGGTGGGTTTGAAGCTAATGAGGAAATGAAAAAACAATTTTGGCAAATGACTCCGGTTTTTGCGGCAACAACAAATTCCAATACCGGTGACGGTATACGAATGGCTCAAGAGCTGGGTGCTAGATTATGGCATATGTGGCACTATCATGGGTCCTACGGATTCCGGCATTCAGAATATCCCTACGCAATTAGAATGAAACGATTGCCCGACTGGATTCCAGGTCGAGAGGCTACCGCTGTTGTGCAAATGACTTGGATTGTTGTTGATAAATTTGGACATAGATATATGAATGAAAATCCGCCCTATACGCAAGATACCTCTCATCGACCGATGGAGTTTTTTGATACGGTGACACAAGATTTTCCACGTATTCCTTCTTATGTAATTTTTGATGAGGTTGGCCGCCGCCGCTATAGGGTCGGCGCCCCAACTCGAAACGATCCAAATGCCCATTACGATTGGAGCGAAAACAATTTGAGAGAAATAGAGTCCGGTTTAATAAAAAAGGCAGATTCAATTCCTGAATTAGCAAAAAACATTGGTGTTGAAGCTGATATCCTGGAAACCACCTTGACCCGTTGGAATGAAGCTTGTTCGGTCAAAAACGATTCAGATTTTGGTCGCCCGCCGGGAACAATGATGAAAATACAACGCCCCCCTTTTTATGCCGGGGAAGTTTGGCCAGTTGTATCAAATACCCAAGGGGGTCCCGAACATGATTCTAGGCAACGGATAATCGATATTGATGATAATCCGATCCCCCGGTTATTTGCAGCGGGGGAGTTAGGAAGCGCTTGGGGCCATCTTTACATGTCAGGTGGTAACTTGGCCGAATGTCTCGTAACCGGTCAAATTGCTGGTAAGGAAGCAGCCTCTTTGGAAAGCTGGGACGAAGTTTAAACCTCCAGTAAAAGAAAATGTATTAAAATTTTTATTTTGGGTATGAAACAAATAAAAAATAAAAACACCGGTTAAACGGAGAGATTAAATTTATTACAAAGTCTTCTACCCAAAAATCTCGGTTATTTTTGGAGAAATAGTTTTGTTATCTAATAAGTGAACTGATAAAATCTTTTCTATGGCCTTGGTTAAATCGTTAAATGGTAATATCGGGCAAAAAAATGTTTGTTCAAAAATCACACCCAGCCGTGGGTGCACGAATAACTGGGATTGATCTTAGCGGCCCAATAACTGAGGGAGAGACCCAGCAGATCAGGGATGCTTTTACAGAACACGCTGTTTTGTGTTTTCCAGGACAAAAAGTCACAGGTGAAGATCAGTCCAGATTTGCCTCGATATTTGGCAAAGTCGATACGGCCTCTCGGGCTAGCGAAATTCCTGATAAAAAACAATCGTTACGCGGTGTGATGTATGTCAGCAATATCCGGGAAAATGGCCAACCGATTGGTGTTTTGCCAGATGGAGAAATGCATTTTCACTCCGATGGTGCACACCGGAGTATCCCATACCGTGCAACAACATTATTTGCCATTGAAGTTCCGTCTTATGGAGGAGACACAAAATTTGCGGGGTTGGTGGAGGCTTTCGCTTCCTTGTCAAAAGATATGAAAAAATCAATTGAGGGTCTTAAGGCGAAGCACGTTTTTAATTATAACAAAACAACCCGCGAAGAAATGAGACTAGATGACGATGATGTCGCTTTTGCTATCCATCCTTTAGTCAAACAACATCCCACCTCGGGACAAAAATCCATCTATTTAAGTCGACTTATGACACGAGAAATTGTAGGGCTCGAACCAGACGAAAGCGAGAATCTTTTATTGTTTTTATTTGATCATTGTGAACAGTCACAATTTGTTTATAGTCATAAATGGGCCCCAGGGGATTTGGTAATTTGGGATAACCGTTGTGTTAATCATGCGCGGAGTGATTTTCCGGCTGATCAACGGCGTCTTTTAAGGCGTTATACCGTTTCAGAACCCGATTAAATTCTCATACGTCGATTTTTGTGGCTGGAGAATTTGCGTGTGGGCTCATGAGTTTGGATTAAAAGAAAAGGCAATCTGAAAAGATTTTCGTTCTTGCATTTTTTTCCACCAAAGTCCGAGACAGGGTCGTTTCTGCCAGTCAGTTAGTCCGGGCATTTTGTTGGCTTCAAACCTTTCAATAAAAGGGGCCACACTGATGTCGGCCAGTGACAAAGTATCTCCACACAACCAAGGTTGTTTGGTTAACGCTGTTTCCATCTTATCCAAAATCTCGGCAACACGAGCCTCTGCGTATGCCATTTCTGCATCCGAAACCCCTTTTTCTAAACGTCGCTTTAAAAGTTTCCTCTGTTCTTCAGTGGCCTGCCTTGCATAAACGGTTTCTAATTGCTTTTTGTCCATGCCTTCGAAACGTTTATATCGTCCCTGCTTAATCCAAGACACTGTATTTATATTTCGATGGAGAACGTGTTCAAATCGGTCCATCCAAATTCTCATTTGTGCCCGATTAAAAGAATCTTGGGGCCGTAATGGATGTTTAGGGAAGGTTTCATCCAAATATTCTATGATGAAGTTTGACTCACAGATGACTTTTTCGTCGTGCACCAAAGTTGGTACGACACCGTTAGGATTTAACTTTTTATACCAAGTTTGAAGGTTTTCACGTTTGGCTAAGTCAATGTGCTGGCTTTCCCAAACCAATTTTTTTTCGGCAAGCGTAATTCGTACTCTTTTTGAACAAGTAGAGGTAGCACCGTGAAAAAGTTTGAGCATTATGAAGAGGCCTTCTAGCTAGTCAAATCTTGCGACTGTTACGTTACCTAATTCCCGCACTTTATTACGATACAGTTTAACCGCTCTTTCATGACGTGAAGTATTCCCTTCCTCGTCATCCTCAACTGGTGGTATCTCATGTTCAAAAATTCCGAATTTATCCTCCCCCCGTACGAGCATTGCACTCGTTGGGTGATCTCCAATTTGTTGCAGGTGAGGAGGGTGATAGATAAAAGTAATCCCTACACGACGGTTTTCTGAAAAATTTGGTAAAGATCCATGGATCAAAAAAGCGTGGTGAATAGAGGCTTCTCCTGGTTGAAGAATTACGGGAACAGGGTCATGAGCTTCAGAGGTAATGTCAATGTTTTGGCCACTCGACAACATATTAGCACCACCAGTGTCAGGCTTTTCCAATTCACGTAATCCTTTTTTGTGGCTGCCCGGTAAAAACTGCATGCAACCACTCTCCTCCGTCGCATGTGAAAGAGCAATCCATGCAGTAAGAACCTCGCAAGGATCATGACCAAAATAGGTGTTATCCTGATGCCAGCTCACGTAAGCTTCATCTTTTTTACCCTTAATCCAGGCGGTGTTATGATACAGCATAATGTTTGGGCCTATTAAATCCTCTACCGCATCCAACAATTTGGGGTGTGTTGCCATTTGATAAGCCCAGGAAAAGCGCAAATAAAACTTGGTCTGACCGATGCCTTGAAAGAATTGGCTCATATTGTTTTCAAAGTTTTCTAAATGGGCACAGTAAATCCTGGTTTCCTCTATTGAATAAATTGGTACAGGGGTAACAAAACCAAAATCATTGTATTTTCTGACTTGCTCGTCAGTTAGGTTCTTTGCCATTTTTGTACTTTCAGCTATGTGGAGCTAAAAATTTTGTTAAAACAGAAGTAAATTCTTTTGGATTATCGATAGTTGATAAGTGACCAGCATTGGGGATTATTGTAATTTCAGGGCCGCTAATTTTATCGCGTAGGAATTCTGATTCTTCAATGGGTGTAGCGTCGTCAGAATCCCCTACAGCAATAAAGGTGGGAACATTTACTTCTGCTAAATCGTTGGAAGCATTGTAGGTGAATATGGCTCTGACAGCGTCTACATAAGCTTTTGGGGGACATTTAGCTATTTCTTCTGCAAGTTCATCAAGTTTTTCAATGGGTGTAGTTGGCAGCAACCTATCACCAGCATATTGGCTACCAAACTCTAACATTGACAGGTAAGCGACTGCTTCCTGAGTGGCGTAAATTCGGTCTTCAGCGCCTTCACGAATTCGGCCAAAAGTATCAAACAAAGAAATTGAAAGGGCTACCTCCGGCCATCTTGCATTGAGGTTTATAGCAATTGGTCCACCCATAGATAGTCCAACAAGGTGACATTTTTCTATACCAAGATGGTCCAAAACCGCTTTGTGGTCAGAGGCTGCGTTTTCCACGGTAAATTTTCCCGAATAGGAAGAACTACCATGGCCCCTACAATCGGGGGCTACACATCGATAGTTTTTTTTCATTTCCAAAATTTGTTCTCGAAATAAATAACTGTTGGTACCCAGCGAGTGAATAAAAAAGACTACAGGGCCATCGCCTTCATCTAGAAAATAAATTTGTTCTCCATTTGCTTCTATGGATGGCATAAAATGGGTCTCCTTAATTTCGTTAATTATGTCCAACTTTTGGTCTGGAAAAGTAGAGAATGGCGTGAAATTTAAGCAGCGGCTATCATTTCTCCACCTTCAATAGTGCAACGGCGAAGTAAACGCCTTTCTTCAGGAGGAAAATCTGTGCGGGCATGGGTGGAACATCGGTTGTCCCACATAGTAAGGTCCCCTTCCTGCCAAACATGTTCGTAAACAAGGGACGAATCCTCTGCAATCTCAATTAGTTGAGATAAAATTTGGTTACTTTCTTTACGTTCCAAATCTTCTATAGCCATGGAAATGAGGCGACTAACATAAAGGGCGGTTTTCCCCGTTTCTGGGTGCTTAACAAAAATGGGTTGCCATTGATGTTGTATATTTTTTAGATCTTCATCCAAGTCTACCTTTTCTAGCATAGTAAAGTTATAAGCTTGCAAAACTTTCCTTCCCCTGACCCGTTTTTCAATATCAACTGGAACGTTCTGATATCCCAAATACATGTTCGCAAATTTGGTATTGCCTCCTTTCGAGGGCAATTCTAGGGCGTGTAACAGTGTTGCCTTGTGGGGTTCCGGTGTGTAACTCATATCATGATGAAACCACATTTCCCCATCTTGCAGTGAGCCAATGTATTTTCCGTTTTTGTCTCGTTTGTTTGTTACCAACATTATTCGGCCGTCGTACCCATTCGCCACCTCATTTTGTTCGTGTTTTGGTGAGGCCCGGTCACCAACGCTTCCGAAGTTCTGTGCAAAAGCAACTTGTTCTTGTGTTGATAAGGATTGATTTCTAAAAACTAAGACAATGTGTTTTAACCAAGCGGAGTAAATTTCCTTCACCATTTCTTGATTAAGGTCATACCGTAAATCCACTCCGGTGATTTCAGCACCTAAAGGGGCATCAAAAGGGGTTATGGTAAGAGCCATCTTTTTCTCCTTTATGTCTCACACTATGCCGCAGCAATGAGACTTTGTTCTCCTTTTATCGTACAACGTCGGAGGAGACGCACCTGATCGTGTGGGAAATCGTGTCGTGCGTGTATGCAGCAACGATTATCGGTCATAAGTAAGTCTCCCTGTTGCCAAACGTGCTCATAAATTATGTTTGGATCTTCAGAGATTTCGAATAATTCGGAAAGGACCTCATCATTTTCTGACTGAGATAAACCTTCAATTGCCGCTGTCATCAATCGGCTTACATAAAGCGCTGTACGGCCGGTATCAGGATGTTGAATAAAAATAGGTTGCCAACAATGCTGAATGCTCTCTAGCCCTCCTTTTATATTGACTCTTTCCGACATGGCAAAATCATAAGCGTGTAGCGCCCGACGGCCATTTAACAATGTCTTCAGGTTCTCTGGTATATTTTCAAATGCCGTATACATATTGGCAAACATTGTGTTTCCGCCTGTCGTAGGCAATTCAATGGCATGTAACAGAGTTGCTTTATGAGGTATTTCTTGATAGCTGACATCGCTGTGGAACCAAAGTTCCCCTTCAGGAATTGTACCGATAAAGTTCCCTTCCGAATTACGTTTGTTCGTTACAAGCATGATGATGCCATCATAATCATCAACTTCCTTCCGACGATTGGTTGGCCTCCCCCTTTCTCCCAAGGACCCAAATTGACCAGCGAAGGTCATTTGCATTTCAGGTGAAAGATTTTGGTTCCGAATGACCACAACGAGATGTTCATGCCAGGCTTGTTCAATTTGTCTGATCGCTTTTTGTGCTAACTTCTGACTAAGGTCCAATTCCTTAATTTCGGCGGCACAAGCGGAAGAGAGTGGGGTGATAATCATTAGGCGGCGATCATTTTTTGCCCAAGCAAAGTACAACGTCGCAATAGCCGCCTTTCGGTGGCTGGAAAATCCGTTCGTGCGTGGCAGGAACAGAAATTATCCCACATCGCCAGTTCACCCTTTGTCCAACGATGTTCATAGACATTTTCATCGGCTTCGGCGATGTTGCACAGTTCATTTAAAATTTCAGTACTCTCACCTCGTGGCAATTCATTAATTTTTGCGCTCATTAGTCGGTTTACGTATAAAGCGGTTCTACCTGTTTCAGGATGTTGAATAAAGATTGGCTGAGATAAATGATGGATATCCTTTAGATCTCCGTCAATATCCTCAGTTTTTGTCATATGGTAATTGTATACGTGTAGGACAGTGCAGCCTTTTAATTGTTTTTTGAGAGATTTTGGTATTTTTTCATAGGCACGATACATGTTTGTAAATCGTGTGTTACCACCCGTTGATGGTATATCTATTGCATAAAGGAGGGTCCCTTTATGCGGCTCAGGCATGTAACACATGTCATGGTGAAAATACATTTCACCGTCCGGTAAAGATCCTATGTATTTTCCTTGCTCATTTTTGATGTTGGACACCAGCATGATCCCATCGTGATAGTCGGCACCTTCAGGTCGATTTTCCGCTCTCCTTGAACGGATCCCAGTCCTACCAAAATTTTTAGCGAAGGCGAGTTGCTTTTCTTGGTTCAATTTCTGATCGGGGAAAATCAGGACAATGTACTCGTACCATGCCCTTTTGATTACGGAAATAGCGTCGCCACTCAAAGGTCGGTTCAGGTCGATGCCAGTCACCTGGGCTCCGAGTGCTTCAGAAAGGGGCAAAATTCTTATATCGTCTTTAAGAAGGCTCGCCATGTTTTTGTTCTCCGAATCATAAAGGTATGGAAACATTATACATCAAGAATGCTAACGATTCCAAATTGTGTTATCTATCATTCAAGGCTCAAAATGGTTGAATTTCGATGAAACCCCTTTTGAAAGACGTTTATTATTCTTTAACGGCTTCGGTAGAAAAATTAACTGACACCTCAATTGCTACAGAGTTAGAAACTGAGTGTCTTGACTTTGTCGCTATGGTTTCTGGGCTGAAACCTGTATTTTTGCTCGGACGCGGAGTAGATCATCCTGAATGGATTGAAGGCGTTATATCCTTGAGCGAAGACCTAGAACTCAACGTCTCAAAGGGGCCTTTTTGGGATGCAACGCCGTATGGCGGTTTGCCTTCCTGGTATAAGAAACATTGTCAAAAAGAAATCTCTCACCTTCTGGCCTTTTACATTGCCAGTGGGAAAGAAACGGTGACGGCTGTTTCAAGGATAAACAAGGCTGGTGGCAAACTAGGAATGACTGAGGAAGCCCGTTTACTTGGTTATCCAGATTGTTGTGTTGCTGCCCATTATGATCGCGCTCTACGGTATCACCGGGCAACCATTTCTATTTTAAAGCGTCTTGCTAAGGGTAATGAAAGTCAAATGCATTCCCTGTTAACGGGTGGAGCAAATTTCGCTCCTGCGACAAATGATGAAATTGCGGATTTTGAAGAAGCATTTAGTATTTATCCTGCCACTCATGGTAGCTGGAATATGTGTTCCCGCTGTGTCTCAAACCCTGACAGTTTATCTAAAAAACTTAGTACGGAATATCGAAATCTATTAGAAAATCTCTAAGGGTCTTTTCAGACCCTCCCTAACGCGAAATGAGAGGTTGTGATTACGCGAAGGTTTTTTTGCTCAACGTAATTAGCTAATGTTTTTGTAACTTCGGCAATAACCATCTCCAGTTCACTTTTGTTTAACTGTTCTAATGCGTGACGAGCTGAAGGCCCACCCGCAGCTAAACTTTGAACAAAATTTTCAGCGGACGAAAAACGAGATTCCATGGTTTTTCTGACGACTGAAACATCCCTGAAACCTGCGTCTTGGATAATATCCCCTAAAATCACAGGGTCATTAAATGAATAAGGGTTCAAGATTCCGGAAGGATCCACCTTGTATTTTTCTAGGGCCCGGGCTACTGCGCAATGCGCGGGACAAAGTTCAATCGCACAATAAACTGAAAGCGCTATACGACCATTTTTTAAAAGCACGCGTTTGGTTTCTGAAAGCGCTTTGGTTTTATCTGGCAAAAATTGTAGTACTTGATTGCCCGCTACTAAATTGAAACTTCTGTCACCAAAGGGAAGAGTACTGGCATCTGCTAAGCGCCAATCAATACTGAAATCCGTTACAAGGTTGCGTGCAAATTCTATCATTCCAGCATTTATATCAATAGCTGCAACCTGTCCGTTTTCGCCAACAATTTCCGCAGCATAACGGGCAGCAGCCCCTGTTCCACAACCAATATCCAGAACCTTTTCACCAGAATTGGTTGCGGCATGATTGATTAACGCCTGTGACCACGGTCCAAAAATTGTTGGAACTAAAAATTTCTCAAATGCTGCTGCTGATTCGGTATTTGGAGGAGAGTTTTGTTTTTCGTCCGCCATATTTTTTTATTTCCAGCTTTTTGTTGTTCGTAATGTTTAAATGGAACCCTGATACAAAAGGCTTCATTAAATTTCCCCCAGACCGTACCGTACGAGGAAGACCATTTTAACAAAAATTCTTTTTTTTAGGCTGCTGCTTTTTGTCTCTGTACTCGGGATTTCAAAAGTCCGCTACGCAACAACACCCCGTCTAACCGTTTTTCAAGTTCCTTACCCGCTGGCATCATAGGTAGTCGGTGTTCATTTTTAGGCATGATGCCAATTTTTTTCATCATATACTTTATAGGTATGGGATTAGTATCAAAGAAGACGGCTTGATTGATTTCAAACAATTCATAATGAATTTTTTGGGCTTCTTTCATTCTGCCTTGCCAAATTAGTTCACACATTTTCGATAGTTTTTTTGGCATCAAGTTTCCAACAGCATTCATAAGTCCACAAGCCCCTACAGCCATCATTGGATAGGACAAATCTTCCAATCCGACAAAAATTCGAAAATCCTTGCCAAAGTGATCAATGCATTTGGATACAAAGCCAAGGTCATCAACTGCGTGCTTCATTCCAACAAAGTTCGGGCAGTTCCGGCTAATTTGATCCAGGGTATCGAGAGTGACCGATACCGCAGCGCGACCAGGAATATGATAAATCATCCATGGTAATTTGGTTTTCTTGCCAATATCACTGTAATAGGCGACTAATCCCCGTTGTGGTGGCCTTATGTAGTAAGGCGTAACAATTAAAAGCGCGTCAGCTCCAGCCGCTTCTGCGTGCTGGCATAAAGTAACGGTCTCGGCATGACTTTGGGAACCTGTTGCTGCCACAATTGGCACTTTCCCTGCGGCGGCCTCAACGGCGACATCAACACAACGATTTCTTTCATCTATGGTTAAAGTGGATGGCTCTGATGTCGTACCCGTAACCAAAATTCCGTGTGAACCATTCTTGACTTGAAACTCAACCAGTCCAGCGTAGGCGTCATAATCGACGGCACCCTTTTTAAAGGGAGTGATGATAGGAGGAATTGATCCTTTGAGAAAATTTTTAGATAAACGCATTGTCAAATTAACTCGCTATTTTTTTTCTGTTTGTATCAAAACCGGTTTCCATTCCTAACACGCTCCAAGGTTTTTTAAGATCTTCCTGCCAAAGCAAAGATTCCATCGTTATGTTCAAAGGCTGGTCTTGGATTGTAAGCTCATATATAGCTTCATCCCCTGTACTTGCATGGTTATGAACACCCCAGCCTGGGGCTGTAAGCAAAAGGTCACCTGATTGCCACTCATAAACCTTACCTTCGACGGTCGAACGACCCTCTCCCTGAAAAATATAATTCATTGCTGCTGAAACATGCCGGTGGGGTTTATCAACAATACCGGGCGGACGTATGGTGATGGTTGCAAAAAAGTTCGGAGTGGTGCCATTAGTGCGTCCGGTCATAGGGTTCCACAAAAGATACAATCGTCTTCCTACGTAATCGGAGCCAAGAGCAGTTAATTTATCGAGCTCTTTTTTTACTTTTCTCCAGGGCCAGTGCAGGGCATGTGACTCTACTGATTCCGGGGCAATTAAAATTTCATAGGGCATAAGCCATGCCCCTTCCTTTGTGAGCTGGAAGGTTCCATATGGGCTTTTACGTCGAGGATCATCCTCTGAAATACCGTCTTTTTCGTTTTTTTCAATTAGTTTTATGTCTGTGGGAGGGTCCTCCTCAACGATGTGGACATTCATTTTTTCCAATAAAGGGGCATTTGTATAGGTAAGACGAACTTGAATTTCATCGGTATCATTTACATGAATATAGGTCTGCATAGACGGAAAATTAAACAAGTCGTATTGTTCGAAATTAATGCGTTTGCCTCCGACAACGGAATGGCCACTCCCTTGGATGCAGAAATTAACCTGAGTGGAATTGTGCCGGATAGGCCTGGTTTGCTCACCTGGGTTTAGAACTTCAACTATAGGTCTAATTCCTGGTGCAAGGCCAAGGCCAACCCCCAATTTGTGTGAATCGGGGTGTACGATCCAGCTCTGACGCCGCCCATTATTTGGCGTTGGCATGTTGGATAGACGTTCTATTTCAGAATCGAAATCAGTTTTTTTAATGATTGCAGGTTCCCATAGCTCTGGTGCTGGTTCTGTTGAACCGGACTTATTAATGAAAATCCCTTTTTGTTCAGACATGGTAATTCCCCATTTAATTTAGAGTAACCCACTTAAATTCGAGCCAGAGTTTATCCGCCCTATTTTATACATTAGGGAAACATCACCAGACTCTTTATTCGGAATATCGTAGTTTTTGCCAGTTTCAAGGTCAAGCGCAGCAATTTTGTTGTTAATTATTCAAGGTTCCATTTACTCTTTATTTGAAGTTTTAAATTCATTTCTTAAGAAATGATTCATGACTAAAATCACTTTATAAAGTCTTCTATTGACACTTTTTGAAAATTTTTTGGCATCGCGCGATCAAAGCGACTTTTTAGATCCACTCGTTGGACCCAGGGCTTGGTTGCATCAATCGCTAGTTTTGACCCTATACGATACATAGGGCTCATTCCAGGAACAATGTCAGATACATTATCCAAGGACCAAATGCGTGTGTTTTCAATCTTTGTGATATCCTGAGTTGCGTGTACACGAGTTGTTAAGGACCAGAAAATTTGGTCCAACCTGGATGAGTCCATGTCTTTATCTACAGCAATGGCAAGTTTAGGATGTAAATACGGGCTTGAAAGGGCGGCAAGAAGTGCGGTTTTAGCCTGCCCCGCATAAAGTGGCCGCATTTTAATTATAACTGCCATAAGACCGGATACGCCCAAGCAACGGATATCAAGAATCTTCAATCCACCTTCTACCTTGGCCAAATGCTCAAACAATGCGGCTTCAATACAGATGCCTGTAATTGATTGAGGGTCCGTCATGGGTGCCCCGGAATGCATGCCATAAAAAATAGGATTTTTTCGATGAGTAATGGTTTTGAGTTCAAAAATTTCTGTAGCACCTTCTTCTGCGTAACCGCCCGTCACTTCACCAAATGGACCCTCTTCGACTTTACCCTCGTGATGTATTTCACCTTCAATTATTATTTCAGCATCCGCTGGAACTTCCAAATCACAGGTTTCACATTTGACCAAGCGTACCGGATCCTCGAGGAGTCCGCCTGCAAGTGCCAATTCATCGATACCATATTTGGTTGTATATCCGGCCGCGTAAAGTATTGCGGGATGGGCTCCCACCACAATTGCGACAGGCATAGGCTCCCTACGAGCCTGATATTTTTTGTAAGTCTGCAAAGCGTGTCGGGGACAAATTAGGAAACCACTTCTTCGAGGTCCCATAATTTGTTGGCGATGGTAGGACATGTTTCGAATTCCGGTATCCGGATCTTTGATAATGGCCATTCCGGCAGCAATATATGGGCCTGGATCTTGTTCTGAAGTCCACATTGCCGGTAGCTTTGTAAGGTTGGCTGCATCTCCTTTGAGGATGACTTCTTTAACTGGTGCGGTTTTTGCGTCGACTAAAGTTGGTTCTAAAGGATGTTTTATTCTCTCAACTACAGTGGAAATAACTTCTTCCTCTTTTACCCCAAACGCGATTGCCCATTTGCTCCGATCTGTAACAACCTGACATACCAATTTCCAACCAGGAAACCCTTTTAGATTTGAAAATAAAGTAGACTTTGCAAACCGGTCATAAGTTTTCCAGCCAATAGCGGAAACGTTTTCATGGGGGTCTGTTATTTTATCAACCCGAACCAATTCACCCCGCTGTTCCAGATTTTGGAGATGGTTACGAAAAGATTGATCGCGCATCAATATGAACCGTTTTTAATGGCATAACGGTAAGCAAGTTCTTACAGCTACAGAAGGTACTATTTTGGGGGGCATAGGCGCTAGGTGCAACCCTCATAAAGTTTAAAATCATCATTGTTAGTTGACCCCCGCTTCTTTGGGCTAGAAGATATAAAACCCGAGAATAGAGTGATGTGGTGAATGAAAATGAGACGGACCCATGACATGGGTGGGCTTGAAAGTGACAATTTAGAACCTACAGATCACCCATTAGAAGCCTGGCAAAAAACGACACGAGCAATGCGCCAGGTTTTAGGAGATAGTAAACGCAAAATTATCTGTGTTGATGAATTGCGGCGCGCTATCGAAGATTTACCTCAGGATCAGTATTTGGATTTGTCATATTTTGATCGATGGATCAGAGCAATAGGTGCGATCTTGATTGAGAAAAATGTTCTGACAAAAGAAGAAATCACTGCCCGAGTGGATGAGTTACGTTTGCAGCGTTTAAAAAGCTTGGGAGGTTAAATTGGTAGAGAAACAAATGAATGAAAATCATGATCATAATCATGACCACGATCGAACTTTTCAACCGGATTTAGAAGATTTTCCGCCTAGCGAATCAGAATTAATGGCCGAGGCCATCCGAACACTTTTAATCGAGAAAGGTATATTCGACGCAGAAGAGGTGAGGTCTGAAGTAGATAAGGTCGATAGTGTAGAATCAACACTGGGTGCCCGGATTGTAGCTCGGGCTTGGTGCGATCAAAAATTTAAAGAAACCCTTTTGGTTGATGCCACAAAGGCAGTTAAAATTTTTAATGTTGATATGGGAGAGGCTGTCCTTATAGCAGTGGAAAATACTTCCAATCACCACAATTTAATTGTTTGCACCTTATGTTCGTGTTACCCCCGTCAAGTTCTTGGTTTGCCCCCCGATTGGTATAAAAGTCGAGCCTATCGGTCTCGTGCTGTGATCGAGCCTCGTGCAGTTTTAGAAGAGTTTGGGACTCAGATTGATGACGGTGTGGAGCTCAGGGTCCATGATTCAACAGCCGATATTCGCTATATGGTTCTACCCAAGCGCCCAAGTGGGGCAGAAGATTACAGTGAGGAACAACTAGCAAAACTGGTTACCAGAGATATGCTCGTTGGTGTCACCGTTCCCAAAATTTAAGTTTTAGGCAACACCGTATTTGAAAAGGGTATAAGGATGGAAACAGCAATTTTTGATCCTGGTGGTTATAGGTATATTCGTGGTCCTTTTCAATATTCAGGTGGTGTTGCAGCTGAACCAGGCTTCTCTATTGAACGGGTACGGTTTTTATCCCCGATGCCACTCGTGGAAGGTTTTGTAGCCATAAAAGAACACTTGAATCAGCTTGGCCGCCCGTTGACAGCATTTTGTGCGTGCGAACTTCGTTCACCTGCCCCCTTCACTGAAGAGGGTTTTATTGATTTTAACAGGATTTATGTTGGTACCTTAGAACGTTGGGAGATTTTTAAAAAAGAAGAAAATCCTGTTGCAAGATCTAACGTATGCCCTAAGGTTTACCCCCCATCTGAGCCCAGTTTCCACTCATTTTCCTATACAATGCCAAGAAATTCAAAAATAAAATCGTTCGTTATAGCCGGTTCAGCGGAGGTACCAGAAGGTGTAGGAACTTACAATGAACGCATAATTAGGTTAGGGGAAAGATCTCCGGACGCTATGCGGGAAAAAGCCCACTATGTTTTGGATGCCATGGAAAAGAGAATGGCAGCTTTGGGGCTATCATGGGCGGATGCAGGCCTTACACAGATTTATACTGTTTATGAAATACATTCTTTCTTATTAGACGAAATACTTTCTCGGGGGGCTGGAAAACATAGCGGTCTTACTTGTTACTATGCCCGCCCGCCGGTTAAAGGGCTCGACTACGAAATGGACGTTAGCAGCGTTGAAATAGAGAAATTAATTTAGGTTTTTAAAGACGCTAAATTTAAAAATCAAACCTGAGATCTCAGACGTAATGGAGTACGCAATTTTGAAGTTATTTAGCGAAGTCGCATTTTTTAAAAAACAAAAATTGTCTTTGATGATTTCAAGATTAACTTAATCTTTCCTCTAATTTGGAATTCTCATTATGAAGTTTCGGCACCATAAAAAAGCATTGCGGTATGTTTTGCTTCTGCAAAGAATAACCAACGTTCAATCATGGTTCCAACCATAACTATAACAGTAGCCGAAAAGGCTGAAGGTAATTTGACCCATGGCTCTGATTCCATCGTAACTAAAGCCAAACACCATGGAATTAAAAAATAACAGAGGAAGGCTATACGGCGGAGTTTTTCTGCATGCTTGCGAGCTATTTTATATCCCATTTCCTGCTGGATAAAATTTTCTTGTGTGCTTGGATTTTCCAGAAGTTTGACGGAACCAAAATTTTTCAAACCCGTTGCACTTTCCACAGGAACCCAAGTAGTTGCTGTGTCAATGAACATCCAGTATTTGCGTTTCAAAATCAAGGTGAGTATGCCTAAAACAACGACCACCATAGAGATGGCAGGGGTGTGTAAACCAAACACATGGGCTAAAAAATTAAACCAAACACTGCCTGTCCAGAGCGCAAAGGAAAGATAAACCCTCAATGTATGCCGATTGTACCAGGCCCGAATGGTCCTTAGGCTGGCATAAATCATGGCAGTCGAATAGACAGTCAGGGTGGAAAAAATCACCGTGAGCATAGCAAATAAACGCCATGCCCCGCTGTGGCTCTCAAAAATAACCCAGCCGAAGGCAAATAACAGAAAGGGAACAAATCCTCCGACCGATAGTATACCCTCTCGGGAAAGCCATGACGATCGCCACTGCGAAAATGATCGCCAAGCCCGTTCTGGATGTCCCAGGTGATAAGTGGATGACAAAAGACCGATAAGAATTAGTAAAAAAGCGACTAAAAATCCCGTTAATCCAAACCAACGATTAACCGGGATCCATTGCCCGGCTGCGAAAATTCCCATCAAGACTAGTAAACCATGCCCTGCGCCTGAGAGGGTTGTGAAAATAATGACGGAATAAGCAGGGTGCATGGTTTGAGTGTTAGCAAATTAACGAGAGAGGATATTGTCTAACCACTGAAAAAGACCATTAGGCAACTTTTCCTTTGGAGTGCTTGAAATGAGAGATTTATCTTGTTTTGATGGCTCCGTATGCACCTTTTTTGTGCGAGGTGGTAAATATTTGTTGACAGGTTGGTAGTGCAATTCGGGCATTAAATCATAACCACCACGTTCCTCAACCATCCGTGAGACTTCTGAATTTGGGTCAGCCAAATCGCCAAAATGCCTGGCATTGGTTGGACAGCTAGATACACAGGTTGGAACTCTGTCTTCTTCTTCCAAGTTTTTATTATAAATACGATCAATACAAAGGGTGCATTTTTTGATGACTCCTGCATCGTAGTCATATTCACGTGCGCCATATGGGCAGGCCCAACTACATAGTTTGCAACCTATACATATTTCCTCATTGACTAAAACAATTCCATCTTCAGCTCTTTTATAAGAAGCCCCGGTTGGACATACTTCTACGCAAGCAGGATTTTCACAATGAAGACAGGAACGGGGGAAGTGAACTGTTCGCCCGTCCACACCATCGCCGCATTCAAATGTATGAACACGGTTAAACCAAACACCCGTAGCATTTTTGCCAAATGGATCGTCATCGGGCAAGGGTCCGGAATGACCACCCGTGTTCCACTCTTTGCAGCTTACAGAACAGGCGTGGCATCCCACACAAATGTCTAAATCAATTACTAGGCCAAGTTTTTTGCCTGTTGGGTCAGATGGTAAATTACTCATTTTTTTCCCCAAAGGCTTGGTTTTGAAAAGAACGTGCATACATCCGCCCATAACGTAAAATTTTTGGACGTTCTGGTAATCCCTTGAAAGGCGATAACTCCTCGAAAATAGGTCTACTTTCCTCATCTTCCGTTTCTTCGCACTTTTCAATTTTTACGCGAAGGTCATACCATGCAGCTTGCCCTGTGATGGGATCCGCATTGGCATAACGAGCTTCAGTTTTTTCTTGTGGCAAATATTCTGAAATTAAATGGTTTATCAAAAAACCGGTTTTAGCCTCAGGCGATCGAGGGTCGAGGTTCCAAGAGCCAGACCTTTTTCCGATAGCGTTCCAAGTCCAAACAGTGTCCGCATGAACACCCTCCATTAACTTTACTCTTCCCTTAATTCTATTGTGGTGACTAATGATCCAAACCCAGTCATTGTCATTTATATCCAATTTTTTTGCAGTCACACAATTCATGTATAGCGGATTGGTTCCGTGGATTTGACGCAGCCACGCATTTTGTGATCCCGAACTATTATACATTGCCATTGGCCGTTGTGTGAGCGCATGCAAAGGGTAAGAATAAGAATTGGTGTTTACATCTTCGAAAGGGGAATACCAAAAAGGCAAGGGATCAAAGTAGGTCTCAATTCTTTCACGTTGTTCATGTGGGGGAAGTATATCGCCGTGTCCTTTTGCGGCTAGCCGGAATTTTTGTAGGGGTTCTGAATAAACTTGAAATACAATTTGATTTGGCGCTTCGACAAAATCCATTGATGCCGCGTAATCAAGATAATTTTTGTTTGCGTGTTTAAAATATAGCTGATCAGGTGGGAGTTTTTGTTCCCAAAAACACCCATTTTCAATATATTTTTTAAGCTGATTCTCGTTGGGAGGTCCGGCGCCATGGTTATCACCTTGTTTTCCCCGCCAACCAGCTAGCATTCCAATACCCGGCACTCGTTCGTGGTTTGTAAGAAAATCCACATATCCTTTAGGATATTTAGCTTTACCATTTTTTTTGACTAGTCCGGGAAATTCGAGCCTTGTGCCAAGGTCTAAAAGGACTTCTTGAAAAGGTCTCGTATCAGCATCTGGGGTTACTACGGGCTGTCGAATCGAGTCTGCAACTGCGTCTGCGCTGCTAATAGAGCTGTCAAGGAGTGACATGCAATCCCAGCGTTCCAAATAGGTCGTATCTGGCAAGACGAGGTCAGCGTAAGCCACCGTTTCTGAAAAATAGGTATCTGAACATATAATTTTTGGAATGCGATAATCACCTGTAGTCTCATCTTTTACGGTTAACATCTCCATAGTGCCAGTCGTATTCATAGACGAATTCCAACTCAAATTTGCCTTATGCAAAAAGAGGAGGTCTATGGGATAGGGGTTCTTATCGTTTGCGTTAGTAATGACCATTTGCATTACCCCCTGCGTTGCTAAGGGGGCATTCCAAGAAAAAGCATGATCTATGCGTAGGGGTGTACCGTCAGGATCTACTAGTAAGTCTTGTGGTCCCAATGGAAACCCCAACGGTGGGGAGGTCAACGGGAGATTTGGACTAATTTCATTTTCTTTACCAGTTGGCTTTTGAGTGGGTGGTGTAGGTTTGGGAAAGGGGATTTTGTAGCGCCATCCACCAGGGCAATCGATGCTTCCTAACAAAATTTGAAGAAGGTGTATGGCACGACAGGTTTGAAACCCATTGGAATGAGCAGAAATTCCTCTCATTGCATGCACACTTACGGGCCGGCCAATCATTTTGTCATGTTGACGGCCGGCCCAATCAATCCAAGTTTGTTCGATTTCTATCTGTTGGTTAAAAGCAACATCAGTAATCTCGTTTGCGATCCTCCTGATTGTTGATGCAGGTATGCCTGTCTCAATTTCCGCCGCCTCTGGAGAAAAATCATCTTGAAGGTAACGTTTTGCCATTAATTCAAAAGCTGGAACGGCCCTGAGATTTTCCGATAAAGATACCTCACCAATGAGGGAAGGAGTGATTCCCGCAAGTTGGGCATCAGCAGTTTGGCGGGTGTTGGAATCCCAACAAAGGGGCTCGCCATCGAGGCCGCGCGCAAATAGCCCCTCTTTGGGACCTCCGGGATCCTGTATGACTAGCCAAGGTAAATTCGAGTATCGAACAATATAATCAAGGTCAATTCTATTGGATTTTAAAAGTTCATGAACTAAAGCAAGTACAAATTTACCGTCTGAACCTGGTCGGATTCCAACCCATTCATCCGCAATAGCAGAGTAACCAGTTCGGATAGGGTTCAAGGAAATAAATTTTCCACCATTTTTCCTTAAAGTGGAAAGTCCTGCTTTGATAGGGTTACTATATTGCCCTTCCGATACACCAAACATCAAAAAATATTTTGTAAATTTCCAGTCAGGTTCCCCGGAATCCCAAAATGAACCACCAACTGTATATCTCCCAGCAGTTTCCATGTTAACTGAGCATAAACCACCATTAACCGAATAATTTGGTGTTCCGAACTGACTTGCCCACCATTCGGTCAGGGCTTGGTCTTGTTCTCCGCCGGTAATAAACGCCAGTTTTTTTGGGTTTGTATTTCTAATGTCCTGAAGCCAACCGTTTGCTGTCTCCAACGCCTCGGCCCATTCAATTTCTACAAACTTGGCTAATCCACGTTCACCTACGCGTTTCAAAGGTTTGTTTAGTTTTGCTGGTGAAAATTGATTCATTATGCCAGCTGCACCTTTGGCACAAAGGACCCCCTTGTTTGTCGGGTGATGTTTATTTCCTTCAATAAAACGAATACCGCCATTTTTTAAGTGTACTTTTATTCCGCATTTGCACGTACACATATAGCAAGTGGTGTCTTTAATTTCGTCTGCTACCAAAGGCGAAGTATCTATCTCTTCGATAGGGTCAAAATACCCTTTTACCATAAATCAACTTTCTGTCTTTTCTATTTTCCTTGTTAAAAGAGATCAGGGCCCGGGTCAAACTGAGAATTTGGAAAAGGTAAATTTTTCGGATCTTTGTAGATTCTTTGATTTCATGTTCTCATCAATGATGATGGAACCAGACAATTAAAAATGAGTGCCCTTGTAAAAACTTTTTTTGATGAAGTCACAAACAATGCCACCCATGTTGTGCATGACCCGTTAAGCAAATCATGTGTGATCATTGATACGGTTTTGGATTTTGATTTTTCTGCCGCCAAAACCGACACCATATCAGCGGAAGAAGTTATTTCCTATGTCCTTGAAAACAAGCTAAAGACTGAGTGGATTCTTGAGACACATGTCCATGCGGACCACTTGACTGCAGCCACTTATTTTCAGGAAAAATTAGGTGGAAAAATAGGTATTGGAGCTGGTGTTGTTGAGGTACAAAAGAACTTCAAAACATTTTACAACGATGGGAGCGAACTATCGACTGATGGCTCCCAATTCGACAGGCTTTTTTCTGATGAAGAAATTTTTCCTTTGGGGAATTTGGAAGTACGTGTCATCCATACGCCGGGGCATACACCCGCTTGTGTAACGTATGTTATTGGTGATATTGCCTTTACAGGGGATACGTTTTTAATGCCAGATTCGGGTACAACTCGGTGTGATTTTCCTGGTGGTAGTGCGGAACAGCTTTATGAATCACTGGTAAAAATTTTATCTCTCCCCCCGAAAACGAGATTATTTCTGAACCATGATTACGGGAGTCAGGGAAAAAGACAATACGGTTGGGAAACGACAGTTGCTGAACAGCGTGAGGCCAATATTCACATTGGTGGATCTAAAACTGCAGCAGAGTTCGTGGCCATGAGAAATGATCGTGATTCAACACTTTCCGTGCCCAAATTAATTTTGGCGGCAATTCAAGTTAATATCCGAGCGGGCAGACTCCCGGCAGCGGAAGACAATGGCGTTAGCTATTTAAGGATCCCCTTGAACGTTCTGTAGAACTCATTCTGCAGGTGAGACTGCAGGTACCTCCTTTATCATGGAACCACGCTGTCGCCGCAATAAAGGAGCGGCAAATGACAGTAATGGTGGAATAATCAACAAAGTAAGAAGAGCGGAAAGGGCAAGACCGCCAAGGACAACAGAGCCTAGTCCCCTGTATAATTCTGAGCCAGCCCCCGGCATGATCACTAGAGGTAACATCCCAAAAACGCTTGTCATAGTGGACATGAAAATGGGACGAATTCGATTTTTAGTGGCTTCGGTAATGGCTTCTGTTGTATCCATAGATTCCTTGCGGACATGATGAAGGGTCTGGTGAACAAGCAGAATTGCGTTGTTTACCACCGTTCCTACCAAAATGACAAAGCCTAAAACCGTAAGCATATCTAAGGCCTGAAAAGTATATAAATTTAAAATTGACAATCCTGCGACACCGCCAGCAGTTGCGAGGGGTACAGAAAACATAATGATTAAAGGAAAAATGAAACTCTCAAAGAGGATAGCCATTACAAGATAGACAATAGCTATAGCGATGGCCAAATTAAGGATCATTGCGTTCCAAGTTTTTGTTAACTGATCTGCAGTGCCAGACATGGTAAGCCGCACCCCAGGAGGTAGTCCGCCATCTTCCATCTGTTTCATCACTTTTTCCCGGACATTCGCTATGGCAGTTTCTAGTGGGACAAATTTGGCCGGTCGAATTTGTAAGGTCACTGTACGCACCCGTTCTAAATGACGGATTTGTGTTGGTCCCTCTGTTACATCTATTTTAGCGAGTGATGAAGCTGGTAAAATTTTACCGTTACGTGTTGCCACTGGGAGATTCCCGATGCCTTGCGTTGATTTAATTTGCCGATCAGGCCCCATTAGGGTCAGATCAATTCGTTTGCTGCCGCGGGTTATTTCTGTGACTCGAAGACCGTCATTAAAAGCATCAATTGTTAGTGCAAGATCTTTGGGGGTTAGTCCAACATCGGCGAGGCGCAACAAGTTGGGTATAATACGTACTTCTGGTGCCCCAAGCTCTAAGCCGGGTTTTGGCCGAATTTGATTACCCTTGTTTCTTGGCATTTCACGACTCAGAATGGAAACACCTTTGCGGGCGAGAACTAGCAAGTCTTCTAGATTAGGGCCAGTGATGTCGAGGTTAATAACGCGAGATCCGCCAAAGCCGCGACCGAACAACGACGTTTGACGCGCAAAACCAAAAGTGCCCGGTTCGCTAAACACTGCGCGGCGCATTATCGGTACAAGTTCCCGAGCTCTGGTTGGATCAACTGAATTTGCCCCCATAAAAGTAGATGAAGATCTCGCTACAAACCAAAACCGTCCCATTTTTGGTGGGCCTTGATCGCATTTTTCTATATGGAATGGAAAGTACCCTTCTCCTCCCGTCCCAAGGCTAACTCTTTTTATCCAAGATGGACATGTTTTAACTTTTTCACCTTTTTTGTGCCAATATTGGCGGACTGACCCTTCAACTTTAGACGCCATAGCGTTCAACGTTTTAAGGTTGTAACCGGGGGGTGGGTTGGCAATTGCTATTACAAAGTTTCGGTTTCCTTCTGGGAGATAACTCAGTTTTGGCAAATACAACCAAGTTCCAGCCGCAGCGAGCCCTGAAACAGCCATTATCACGATCACGGCAAAAAATTTGTTTGAGACAACAATCCTTGTAAATCCCATTACGAAATGTACAAAACCCCTTGCAAAGTGATCAATCACCGGAATGTTTCTGGCTCCTGAAATTTTATGGGTATTATTGCCTAAAAGCTTGTTGGCCAGTGCAGGGACGACGGTTATTGAAACGATTAAGGATAATAGAACTGCAACTGAAAGGGCGACGGCAATATCTCTAAAAAGCTGGCCCACAACCAAATTCATAACAAGAATTGGTGCAAATACAACCACAGTTGTAACAGCGGAAGCCATAATTGCACCCCAAACCTCGCTAGCTCCCTGTATTGCTCCCTCTAACTTAGCCCTCCCCATTTCTCGGTGCCGAAAGATATTTTCAAGGACAACAATAGCTGCATCGACGACCATCCCAACGGCAAACGCAATGCCTGCTAATGAAATGACGTTGATTGATCTGCCCAAAGCAGCAAGCGCAACAAAAGAACCGATGACAGATACGGGAATTGCCAGGGAGACAACCGCTGTGGCTCCAAACGACCTTAAAAAAATAAGAAGTACAAAAGCTGCTAACGTTCCCCCAATCCAAATATTTTGGGTTACAAGGTCGATTGCAGAATTAATGTAAACCGTATCGTCGTGAACCTGTTTCATTTCTAAGCCCATTTTGGGCATTAAGTCCCGATTAAGTTCGTTTACGACGGCTTTGATACCTTGCATCGTCTCTATAACATTGGCACCGGTATCACGAATTGCGTTTACCACCATTGCCTGGTCGCCCATGTCACGAATTCGGGCGTCTCGGCGTTTATGTCCGTATTCTACTTCCGCAATATCACCAACTCGGACCCTTAAAATCCTGCCCGTTACAGGGTCCCTGTTTGTGCGCAATATGACCTCACGAACTCTGGCTATTGTGTTTAACTCACTTTCTGTTCTTACTGTGTATCTGCGTTTTCCTTCATCCACCTCACCCGCAGAAATACTAATATTGGTTCCACGAAGTGCATTATTGAGATCAGTTACCGTCATCCGATAATGTGCCAATCGGCGGGGGTCGATAATAACTCGGATTTCGGATTCATTTCCGCCATAAATATTGACCGCAGCAACACCATTGACACGTTCAAGTCTATCTCTGACTACGTCATCCACGAAATCACCGTATGACCGAATGGAACGGGAATTGCCTGGAAGCCTTTTAATAGAAAAATAGGCAATGGGATTATCGTCGGTGTCACGGGTACGTAAGATTGGTTCGCCAGCCTCTTCCGGTAAGTTACCAACCTGTTGAAGACGGTTGTTTATCAGAAGGATAGAACGATTTCGGTCTGAGTTTATGTTAAACTCAAGAACAATTTGGCCACGGCCACGCCTAGCGCGAGACTCCATGGTTTCCAAACCTTCAAGCCCTTTTAGTTTTTCTTCCTGGGGAATAATGATTTCACGTTCAATCTCGGCCGGGGAAGCTCCTGGCCAAGAGGTTTGTACAAAGATTAGGGGTTTTCGGACATCGGGTGTTAGCTGGATTGGGATTATTTTGAGAGCCAGCCAACCCATCAAAACAACCATTAGGACGACGGAAAGAACTCCAACGGGTCGTCGAACTGCTAAATCAATTAACTTCATGGTTCATATGTTTCCCGGATTTTCAGTTGGATCGAAATTTTTTACCGCCTTTACCTCGGCCTCTCTTTCGACCTTTGCGTCCGTGTTCCCCTTTTTTGCCCCAAACACTCCTTTGGTTTTTCGCTCCTGGTTTGGAGATACGAATTTTCTGTCTCGGTCTAAGCCGTTCATTTCCCCGAATTACCACTTTGTCCCCAGGCGTGAGCCCTTTGAGAACTTCAAAACGAACACCGAATGCTTCGCCAAGTTCTACACGGCGCATCGTAACAATCATCTTTTCTTGTTTGACTAAAAAGACAACTCGCTTGCCACGTCTTTGTGTAATAGCATCCTTATGAACCGTGACAGCATTTTTGGCAGCGCCAGATGGAATATGCAGAACAACGCTTTGATTGGCGGCAATCGTATCCATTGCTGAAATAAATTTTGGGGTAAACCTCACCACGCGGGTTCGGGATAATGCGTTTTCCTCAGGTACTATCGCTCGAACCGATGCTTTGAAAGATTTTCCAAACTCCGGTTTGACATCAATAACGGTACTATTGCCCAGGCCGCCTAACCGATTGGCGGGCACCTCTGCCTCTACTTCTAATGATTGGTCATTGATGATTTGGGCAACCGGAGCTCCTACACTAACATAGGCCCCAGTTTGGACATTAATTTTAGTTATGACGCCATTAAAGGGAGCTCTAATTTTGGCATTAAAAAGGTTGATATTTGCCATGCGGAGTTCAGCTTGGGATTGTTCTTGTCTGGCCAATACTTCCGAGAGCAAGCTTTTTAACCTTTCTACATCGCGCATTTTGTCTTGAAAACGGGCTACAGAAAATGCTGAAGACTTACGCAATTTTTCAAGTCTTTCTAATTCTTGGGAGGCAAGTCGTAATTGAACGCCGGCAGTTTTGGTTTTGGCTTTGTATTCTTTAACCTTTGCTCTTTTTAGTGCACGTTCAGACAATAAAATTTCTGAAACGAGCGTTGCAATTATACCACCCCTTTTTACTCTATCACCGACCTGAATAAGGACTCTATTCACCGCACCGCGACTGCGAGCGGCAATTACACCTGATTCTCGGGCAACCACACGGCCATAAACCTGAACAGTTTCAACAGTCCGTCCTCTTGTTACCGTATCAACAAAAACTGTTGCTGGCCTCCCTCGGGCTCTTCTGCCCCTTTTTCCACTACGTTTACTTTTTCCACGACGGGAATAGTCTTTTTTCTCCTTTATTTCTTTTTTATTCAATCTTGTTTCTATATTAGCGGCCGCAGGCTTTTGTGCTGCAGCTTCAAACCCCTTATGATTAGTAGGTGCAAAACTAATGGCAATCGTTGCCACGAAACCAATGAAAAAAAACCGGCAAAACCTTTGGATTGCGTTGCATTTCAGCAATTGGATTTTTATATATTTCATGAAGTTCTAACTGCAGGTTTTAAGGTGCCCAAGGTTTAAGTCCTAAGCTGTTTAAACCCATTAGTAAATATAAAATTTAACAAGCGATTTTAAATTTTTTTTCAGGTTTTAAACGGTTTTACCCTATTGATAGCGTTGTTATTTTTGAAAACAAAAAGTAAAATTTTTAAATGAGATCGTATCTAACTTAGGAATAGTTATTTGGCTACCCTTTTATTTACCCATAAGAGTTCTGAAAATCACGACATGGGGACGGGACATCCGGAAAACCCGGATCGAGTTCGCGCTGTTTGGGAGGCTTTAAACGCGCCTAGATTTAATGATTTGGAACGTCGAGAAGCCCCAAGGGCAACCATTGATGAAATTTCTCGTATTCACAGGAGGGATTACGTGGAATTAATACTTAATTCTGTTCCGTCTACGGGTTTGTATAGGATAGATCCCGATACTGCCATGTCTCCATCCTCGGGAGAGGCCGCTCTTACAGCGGCCGGGGCGGTAATAGCGGCTATCGATTCCGTTATATCGGGTGAAGCAAGTAACGCATTTTGTGCCATTCGACCACCTGGCCATCACGCGGAGCCAAGTCGGGGTATGGGGTTTTGCCTTTTTAATAATGTGGCGATTGGGGCGGCGCATGCTCGGCAAAATCACGGTATAAATCATGTCGCTGTGGTCGATTTTGACGTTCATCACGGTAATGGTACTCAAGCAGCTTTTTGGTCGGATCCGAACGTTATGTTTGCCTCATCGCATGAATACCCTTTCTATCCTGGGACTGGCGCCCAAGAGGAACGCGGTGTCGGAAATATTTTTAATATACCACTGGCCAAGATGTCCGGTTCGAAGGAATTTCGACAGGGGTTTGAAAAAGTTGTTTTTCCTGCCCTTCAAGAATTTAGCCCAGATTTGATTATTATCTCAGCAGGATTTGACGCACATGCACGGGACCCACTAGCTAATATTCGACTTCAAGATGAAGATTTTGAGTGGATTACCAATAAGTTGCTAGACATTGCAGGTGAATATGCCGATGGTCGAATCGTTTCTTCCCTAGAAGGTGGATACGATTTAGATGCGTTGGCGTCTAGTGTTACAGCACATGTAACAGCGTTGAAATCTTCAGGATAGAGAATTTCTCATCTTTTAATCTTGATAGTTCCCTTCAAATTTTTGATTCTGTATTAAAATTCATTATATTCGTTGTGTTCATTCTTTAGTTTTTCTTAAAAACAATAATAATTTGACTTAGAAAATTTTTCGAAAGGAGAACAATGGCAAAAAATCAAAAACCCCCTGACATTTCTTTACTTTCTTTTGAAAGTTCCCTAGCTGAATTAGAAGAAATTGTACGGCAATTAGAACAAGGCAAAAGCAACCTTGAAGAGGCTATTAGTGCCTATGAACGCGGAGCTGCTTTGAAAAAACATTGCGAGAAAAAACTCAGTGAAGCAAAGGTTCGGATCGAAAAAATAAGGCTTAATGATGACGATAAAGAAATTTTAGGATTGGAAAAACTTGAGTCATAGCCCTGATCAATTATCCATTCAGAATTTGGTGGCTCAGTCAGCGGTTGCGGTGCAGGAGATACTTGACAAAATTCTTGCTGTTCCCCGAGACTTTGAGTCCCAACTTTTGAATGCAATGCGTTACGCCTCTCTTGGAAATGGAAAAAGAATACGACCGTTCCTTGCAGTTGAAAGTGGGCTCCTTTTTGACGTGCCAGAATCCCAATTGCTGAGGACTGCCGCAGCGATTGAGCTAATCCATTGTTATTCTTTAATACATGATGATTTACCAGCGATGGACAACGATGATATGAGGCGAGGAAAACCTTCGTGTCATATAAAATTTGGTGAAGCAACAGCAATTCTTGCAGGGGATGCGTTGCAGGCAATTGCTTATGAAGTTCTTGCAGACCCTGGGACAAACCCAAACAGTGATATACGCACAGCCTTAATCAAAGGATTAGCGGTAGCAAGTGGAAGCAGGGGTATGGTTGAAGGACAAATGATTGATTTGCTCTCTGAACATAGCGTGATAAATGTTTCTACGCTTACAAAAATGCAGCGTTTAAAAACCGGTGCTCTTATTAGTTTTTCATGTGAATCTGGGGCAATAATTGGAGGTGCATCTGAAGAAGCCAGGAAAGGTTTGCTAAATTTTTCTTATGATTTAGGACTGGCATTTCAGATAAAGGATGATTTGCTTGATGAATTGGGCAGCGCAGAAATCATGGGGAAGGCAACTCAAAAGGATGCTGCTGCGGGAAAGGCGACTTTTGTAACCCTTCTTGGTGTTAAAGAAGCTCAAAACAAAGCAAAATTATTGATAGAACAATCGATTTCCCACCTTGACATATTTGGAAAAAAAGCGGCACATCTCCGTTCTTTAGCTAGATACATAGTAGAGCGTCAGACATAAGGAGCAAACTTTGAGTCTAAAAACGGTCAAACCTTTATTGGATGCCATTGATACTCCGAAAGACCTCAGATTGCTTAAAACAAGCCAGCTAAAGCAGTTATCTGATGAATTGAGGAACGAAACAATAGAAGCTGTCTCGACTACAGGCGGTCATTTAGGCGCAGGTCTTGGTGTTGTAGAACTCACGGTTGCATTACATTATGTATTTAATACCCCTTTAGATAAACTTATATGGGACGTAGGGCATCAAGCCTACCCGCACAAAATACTTACAGGGCGGAGAGACCGTATTAGGACTTTACGCCAAGGGAAGGGGCTTTCAGGATTTACTAAACGATCTGAAAGTAGATTCGATCCTTTTGGTGCTGCCCATGCTGCCACTTCGATTTCTGCATCACTCGGGTTTGCCGTTGCACGTGATCTTAAAGGGGAATCCAATAATATAATTGCAGTTATTGGTGATGGTTCCCTAACGGCGGGGATGGCTTACGAAGCCATGAATAATGCTGGCTCTATGGCATCTCGCTTGGTGGTTATTCTTAATGACAATGATATGTCAATTGCACCACCGGTTGGCGCCATGAGCGCGTACTTATCTCGTTTAATTTCATCACGATATTATCGATCAATACGCCACCTAATGCAGGATTTGACTAAAAAATTTCCAAAAATTATAGAAGTCGCAGCTAATCGTTCTGAAGAATATGCGCGGGGATTAGTAACTGGTGGTACTTTGTTTGAAGAATTAGGTTTCTTTTATGTTGGTCCGATTGATGGGCACAACCTTGATCACTTGTTACCAGTACTCAAGAATGTCAAGGACTCTGAAGAACCAGGCCCTGTTTTAATTCACGTGGTTACAAAAAAAGGTGGCGGTTACCCACCTGCCGAGGCCTCTGAGGATAAATATCACGGTGTTGGAAAGTTTGATGTCATTACAGGCGCTCTAGCAAAATCTCCCCAAGGTCCCCCCAACTACACTAAAGTTTTTGCTAAAACACTTATTTCAGAAGCTGAAAAGGATGACAAAATTGTCGCAATAACCGGTGCCATGCCTTCTGGTACGGGTCTGGATGCTTTTGGAAAAGTTTTTCCCGACAGATGCTTTGACGTTGGAATTGCAGAACAGCACGCGGTCACTTTTGCTGCAGGATTGGCTGCTGATGGGCTTAAGCCATTTGCTGCAATTTACTCTACATTTCTACAAAGGGGGTATGACTCTGTAGTACACGACGTAGCAATACAGGGTCTTCCAGTGCGTTTTGCGCTCGATCGTGCCGGTATGGTTGGCGCTGATGGTGTAACGCATCAGGGGTGGTTTGATATCACATATTTAGGTTGTTTGCCTGGGTTTATTTTAATGGCTGCTGCTGATGAAGCCGAATTGATTCACATGGTTAAAACAGCTGTAGCTATTGATGACAGACCATCAGCGTTTCGGTATCCCCGCGGGAATGGAATTGGTATTGAATTGCCGGAAAAAGCCAAAGTTTTGCAAATCGGTAAAGGTCGTGTTTTACTTGAAGGGACCAAGGTTGCTTTACTTTCTTATGGCACCCGTTTGTATGAATGCCTGACAGCCGCCAAAACCCTCGATTCTCGAGGCTTATCTACAACTGTTGCCGATGCACGTTTTGCTAAGCCAATTGACAAAGATTTGCTGCGGCGACTTGCTTCTGAACATGAGGTGCTCGTGACGATAGAGGATGGGGCCATTGGGGGATTTTCCAGCCAAGTGGTACAATTTCTGGCACATGAGGGTCTTTTAGATAGTAACTTAAAGTTTCGCCCTATGTGTATACCAGATTTTTTTATAGATCATGAAACTCAGGAAAACCAATTTAAACTGGCAGGGCTGACAGCTTCAGATATAATTAAAACAGCTTTAGCAGCGCTTGGTCACGAGGCATCCATTGAGACTTTAGTAGTCTAATTTCGGTTAGTAGGGATTTTTTGGGGTGACGAAAAGGCAACGACTGGATCAATTATTGGTTGACCGTGGGTTGGCTCAAAATCGAACACGTGCGCATGCGTTGATTTTGGCGGGATCCGTTTTTTCAGGGGAAAACCGTCTTGAAAAAGCAGGGCACCAAGTAGATCCAGACATGCCGGTCAAAATTCAGGAAAAATCACATCCTTGGGCATCTCGAGGAGGGGTCAAGCTTAAACATGCTTTAGATTATTTTTCAATCAAAGTCGATGGACTAGTTTGTTTAGACATTGGATCTTCCACCGGCGGTTTTACTGACGTTTTGCTTCAGTCTGGTGCAGCAAAGGTATATGCCATTGATGTTGGTCGAGGCCAACTTGATTGGAGATTAAGAAAGAATCCTAGGGTTGTAGTTATGGAGGGTGTAAACGCACGATATTTGGGAGCTGACCAAATAAAAGATGAGCCATCCCTAGTGGTCTGCGACACCAGTTTTATAGGGCTAAAGACGGTTTTACCGGCGGCATTAAAATTAACAAGTCGCGAAAGTACTTTGATTGCTCTAATTAAACCCCAATTTGAGGTGGGGAAGAGCAGAGTTGGAAAAAATGGGGTAGTAAGGGATCCAAACTTGCATCAGGAAGTATGTAAGAATATCGAGAATTGGTTAAATTCGAAAATGGGTTGGTCACCAATTGGTATAACTGAAAGTCCAATTAAAGGGCCTAAGGGAAACAGAGAATTTTTAATTGCAGCTTTAAACCAAGTTTGTGCATAAAAATTAGCCACATTGACCCTGATGGCGGATCATATGGTCGGCCAACACACAAGCAACCATTGCTTCTCCGATAGGCACAGCTCTTATTCCAACACACGGGTCATGCCGCCCTTTGGTCACGATCATAGTATTACGGCCTGATTTATCTATGGTTCGTCTAGGTAACAAGATAGAACTTGTAGGTTTGACAACAAACCTCAAGATTATTTCTTGGCCAGTAGAGATGCCACCAAGAACTCCTCCAGCGTTATTAGATAAAAACTCAATTTTACTATTTTTAATGCGAATTTCGTCGGCATTTTCTTCGCCAGAAAGTTGGGCTGCTTTGAATCCAGCGCCGATTTCAACACCTTTAACGGCATTGATTCCCATAATTGCGGCAGCTAAATCAACATCAAGCTTTCCATAAATTGGCGCGCCCATTCCTTCTGGTACGCCAGAGGCAACGATTTCAATTATCGCACCAATTGATGAGCCCGCTTTACGAATTTTGTCAAGGTAACCCTCCCAACGATCAGCTGCCAATTTATCGGGACACCAAAAAGAGTTTTTCTCACGTTGGTTCCATTTCCAGTTCTTTCGGGAAATTTTATCGTCACCCATTTGTACAATGGATCCACGAATTTTTATTTTGCGCCCTAAAATTTTTCTTGCAATAGCTCCTGCGGCTACTCGCATGGCCGTTTCGCGTGCGCTGGAACGACCCCCGCCACGGTAATCTCGAATCCCGTATTTTTTCCAATACGTATAATCAGCGTGTCCTGGGCGAAACTTGTCCTTGATCGCAGTATAATCTTTTTCTCTAGCGTCTTCGTTGTGAATAACGAGGCTGATAGGTGTCCCAGTGGTTTTGCCATTAAAAACGCCAGAAAGGATTGAAATTTGATCAGGCTCCCGTCTTTGGGTTACAAAACGAGAGGTTCCAGGTTTTCTTTTGTCCAACCAAATTTGTAAATCTGGTTCCGAAAGTTTAAGGCCGGGTGGTGTACCATCAACAACACAACCTATAGCCGGACCATGGCTTTCACCCCATGTAGTTACCCGAAACATGACGCCAAAACTGTTATCAGACATCATTAAAGTCCCGTAATTTACAAATTGTATTTTTACCTCTCATTTAACACACTAATATCCGGGGCATCGACTGCCTTCATGCCAATGACATTGTACCCACAATCCACATGATGAATTTCACCCGTCACGCCACTTGAAAGATCTGAAAGCAGGTATAAACCTGCCGACCCTACATCATCAATTGTTACGTTTCTTTTTAAGGGTGCATTAATTTCATTCCATTTAAGAATGTAACGAAAATCTCCAATTCCTGATGCGGCTAGTGTACGAATAGGTCCAGCAGAAATTGCGTTGACTCTAATTCCGTCTGCTCCTAAATCAACTGCGAGGTAACGGACACTACACTCAAGGGCCGCTTTTGCGACGCCCATTACGTTGTAGTGAGGGACAACCCGTTCAGAGCCTGCATAGGTTAATGTAACTATACTCCCTCCGTTTCTCATTAAAGGCTGAGAAGCACGGCAAACGGAGGTAAAAGAATAGCAAGATATGGCCATGGTTCGAGAAAAATTCTCAGCTGACGTTTCGATATATTTGCCAGTTAGCTCATTTTTATCAGAAAATGCTATGCCGTGTATTACAAAATCCAATGAACCCCAGGCTTTACCCAGTTCAAAGAAAACATTTTCTATTTCCAGGTCATTGGATACATCACACTTAAAAATAAGCTTGCTGTTGACCTCTTCGGCTAAAGGGCGAACGCGTTTTTCAAGTACTTCATTTTGAAAAGTGAAAGCGACTTCAGCACCCTGGCTGGTTATGGCTTTACTAATACCCCAAGCTAAAGAGCGGTCATTGGCAACGCCCATCACGAGACCTTTTTTGCCTTTGAGTAAATGCGCAGAATCGCCCATAAATTAAATAACCTTTAAAATTTGATTACTTTGACGATTCTACACTAAAGCGTCCTTCCGCCAAAGAAGACTCTAATTTTTAATAAATCTAATTCCACCGAAACGAGATTTTGATTGTCGAAAATTAAAATTACTTAACTATGCGCCAATCTCCACTCGCATCACGACAGGCTCGGCCATAAGCCTTCTCAGTCCGGCCTCCAACCGTTATAGTTTGAAAATACTCTCTACAGGGTTGTCCCGCCGAAGAATTGACGGTTTTTATAGGTTTAATGGTACCGGAATTTCCCGAGTCAGGATTAGACCAGCTAGAAAGTTTCCCGGTGGGATTGCTTTCTAAAGCCTTGTTAGTAGTGCGTTTTGCATATGCGATGTCGGCTTTATCTAAAGATTTTCCGATCTCGCTTCCAAGATGAATTCCTATAGCGGTTCCAATTGCTGTAGTCGCAAGTTTGCCTTTGCCGCTTCCTGCCTTAGAGCCCAGTATACCGCCAATTAAGCCACCAATTAGGGCTCCTCCAGTTTGTTTTTCTCCATATTTCTGGCCTCCACAACCTATTAAGGTAAGAGCAAAAATAAAAATTATTGAAAGCGAAGAAAACTGTTTTAGCATATCTTTACCTCTGATTGGAGTTTAAGGAATTAACATACCTTCTTTAGGGGCTTCAATCATTGAAATAACCGTATTATGTTATCTTTTTCATTTCTTGCTGCTTGATGAGAAAAATTTCAACAAAGGGTTATCATTCGCTGAATTTGAACTAACGAGGTTTTGTTTTCAAGACTGAATTTTAGATTTTGAGAAATTTAATGAAAAAAGACCATATCTCCGATCCACTGGAACGATTTGAAAAATTGTTTTCAGAAGCGAAAAAAAAAGAACCCGGACTTGCGGAAGCCATGACCTTATCCACTGCAAATAAGGATGGAGTCCCATCCGCACGCATGGTTTTATTAAAAAAGGCAGATGATAAAGGATTTGTTTTTTATACAAATTTAGAAAGTCAGAAAGCTAAAGAAATAATCTCAAACCCAATTGCTTCTTTGGTTTTTCATTGGAAATCTCTTAAAAGACAAGTTTGTATTCTTGGTGATGTCGAGAAAGTAAGTGACGAAGAAGCTGACCAATACTTTTCAACCCGTAAGAGAGCGGCCCAGATTGGCTCATGGGCTTCTTTGCAATCACAAAAGATGGAAAATAGGTCAGATCTCGAAAACGGAGTTACAAAATTCACCGCAGACTTTGAAGGTTCTAAAATTATTCGGCCAACGTTTTGGTCAGGGTTTCGTGTTATACCCAAAAAGATGGAATTTTGGGAGGAGAGACCCTTTCGTCTTCACCAGCGTGATGTGTATAAACGTACAAGTAAAGGTTGGGACTTTTTCTATTTATTTCCCTAAGTTTTTCTATTATTTTTCTAACCGGTTGGTAAAACAAAGAGGCTAATAAGACAGAACGTAAAATATCATTTGACCGTGAGTGATAAATCAATCTCGGGGGTACCTCATGATAAAAACTATTCTTGTTTGTATAAGTGGTGGCGAAACAGATGAAAAAACGCTTGAATTAGCAGGAAGGATTGCCAAACAACAAAATTCTCATTTAGAGGTTTTACATGTAAGGGCAGATTCGCGTGGGCTCGTACAATATACGGGTGAGGGAATGGACGGGTCGATGATCGAAGAAATTCTCGAGGTCAGTGAAGCAGAGAGTCGCGCGCGAGCAAAAGAAACTAGATCGAAGTATGAAAAATTTTGTCGGTCGAGTGGCATTGCAATAGCTGAAAAGCCTACGGATCGAAACGAACCAACAATTTGTTGGCTTGAGAAGGACGGACGGGAGGATGAAATTGTTGCTATTCATGGTCGGTTATTTGATTTTTTAATAATTGGTCGTCCATTAAAACAAAGGGCATTGCCATCACCTATAACTCTTGAAGCTGCACTACTAGATACAGGACGCCCAACTTTATTAGCCTCCCCACAACTTCCATATGAAACCGGAAAACACGTTGCTATAGCTTGGGAAAGTAGTCCAGAAACAGCACATGCCATTGCTGCTGCAATGCCAATTTTGATGAATTCGGAGCGGGTCACACTGCTGGCTGCAGATCCTATGGAAGCACCTTCTATACCACCCGAAGAGGGGGTACAAAGGTTAGCTTGGTCTCAAATAGATGCTCAAATTTTGCGTTTTGATGCTAAAGAACAGGAAATTGGGGCCGCCTATTTATTTCACGCAACTGAAGTTAAAGCAGATCTTCTCGTAAAGGGTGCGTACGCAAGATCCCGCATCCGGCAAATGATATTAGGGGGGCGTACACGCCACATCATTACAAATACTGAAATTCCTGTTCTCCTTTGTAAATAAAACTTTTAATTGAAAAATTTGGCGTTATTGTATGCAATAACGCTAATTCTTTTCTGAAAAAGCTATATCTTTAGGATTGCCCACCCCACAGGTAGGACAATGTTCATTTGCAATCTCAGAATAATATTTCCTGAATAAGGAATTTCTATCCTTTGTAAAGTTGCTTAAATGGAGTTCAGCTCTATGAACAGAGGTAAAGCAATTTTCACAAATCCATTCAAATTGGTCCATTACACCCTTGGGTCTTGTACGTTCAATAACAAGGCCTAAACTCTCTGGTTCTGGCCTTTGGGGAGAATGGGGAAGGTAGGCAGGTAAAAGAAAAACGCTACCCTCAGAAACTTTAATCTCCTTTATGGTTTTATTTTCTAAGACTTTTAAAGTCATATTACCCTTAAATTGATAAAAAAATTCTTCATATGGATTAACATGAAAATCAGTTCGCAGGATTGGTCCCGCGAGTATCATGATTATGAAGTCAGTATTTTTCCATACTGGTTTATTGAGCATGGGTGGCTTAAGTAGCTCTCGGTTTTCATCTATCCAATTCATTAAATTAAAAGAAGAAAGTTTTTCCATTTCAATTTGCCGGTCGCATCACTTCCGAAAAAAAATCGTTGCCCTTATCGTCAACAACAATAAACGCCGGAAAATTTTCTACTTCTATTTGCCATATAGCTTCCATCCCAAGTTCTCTATATTCAATGCATTTAACATTTCGGATGCACTTTTGTGCGAGGCTTGCTGCAGGGCCGCCAATTGAGCCTAAATAAAACCCGCCATATTGTTTGCATGCTTTGGTAACCTGGTTAGATCTGTTCCCTTTAGCAAGCATAATGAAGCTACCGCCCTTGGATTGAAAATTTTCAACATAAGAATCCATTCTCCCGGCAGTAGTAGGTCCAAAGGAACCAGAAATATGGCCAGTTGGGGTTTTTGCGGGCCCCGCATAGTAGACAGGGTATTTGCGCATATAATCGGGCATTGGTTCTCCAGCTTTTAGGCGCTCTGAAATTTTGAAGTGGGCAAGATCTCTTGCAACAATCATGGGACCCGTCAAAGCGAGCCGTGTTTTTACAGGATATAAAGATAGTTTTTGTCGAATTGTATCCATTGGCTGATTCAGGTCTATGGAAACCACTTCTTGGCCTAAATGAGCTTCGTCAATATCAGGCATATATTTGGCAGGGTTTTTTTCTAGCTGCTCCAAAAAAAGACCATCTTGAGTAATTTTACCTATGGCTTGACGGTCTGCAGAACAGGAAACGCCTATCCCAATTGGAAGAGAAGCACCGTGTCGGGGTAAACGAATTACACGTGTATCGTGACAAAAATACTTTCCTCCAAATTGAGCCCCAATTCCCATTTCGCGAGTTAAGTTTAAAATATGTGTCTCCATGTCCAAATCTCTAAAAGCCTGTCCGTGGCTGTTACCTTGAGTTGGAAGTCCATCTAAGTATTTTGTTGTTGCTAATTTGGTAGTTTTAAGAGTGAACTCTGCTGATGTTCCTCCAATCACAATTGCAAGGTGATAAGGTGGGCATGCTGCAGTTCCCAATAGCCTAATTTGATCCTCAAGGAATGGTATAAGTTTTTCGGGATTTAACATCGAAGGTGTTTGTTGGAACAATAAAGATTTATTCGCCGATCCCCCACCTTTGGCGATGAACAAAAATTTAAATTCATTTCCTGAAGTCGCATAGATTTCAATCTGTGCGGGCAAATTATTTTTTGTATTTTCTTCTTCGTACATTGATAGGGGTGCAAGTTGTGAGTATCGGAGATTGTTTTCCAAAAATGTTTTTGCAATGCCTTTAGAAAGGGCTGCTTCATCATCGCCTTCTGTCAAGACATGTTGACCTTTTTTGGCCATAATTATTGCAGTGCCTGTATCCTGACACATTGGTAAAATGCCGCCGGCCGCAATATTAGCATTTTTGAGCAATTCCCACGCAACAAAATGGTCATTTTGGGATGCTCCTTTGTCTCCGAGGATTGTTACGAGTTGTTTTAAATGGTCCTCACGCAAAAAGTGGGCGGTATCGTAGTAGGCCTCTGACGCAAGTTTTGTGAGACCTTCCGCTTCCACACATAAAAATTCATTACCCTTGAACTTGGTGATTTCAACGTGATCAGAATCAACTAAACGATATTTTATCTCTTCCTCACCCAAATTAAAAAGTTCATTGAAGATGAATTTCGTCATCGAAACGACCCTTCGTTTAATTCAATAATTTTTATGTTGGAAACATTATAACAGAAATTTTCAAGTCTTTTTTTTTCGAAAGCTATCCAGGGCGACTATTTGTGCATTGTTAGTGGCAGCCTTTTTATATCTTTCTTCTGGATTTTTTGGGGTCTTTTCCTGAAAATTTTTTTCTCTAATATCTGGTTTGTTTGATTGATCATGAGTTTTATCACCAAGTTGAAGAACGAAATTTACTGAAGGATCAACAAAAGAAATTATGGAGGAAAAGGGGACAACTAATGTTTCACGGTTTCCCCCAAAACTCAGTGTTACGGAAAATTTCTCTCTGCTGACTTCAAGATTCCAAAATTGATGTTCAAGGACGATGGTCATGTCAGTGGGAAATTTGATTACAAGGTGGTCCGCTATTTGGACCCCAGGTTTTTGTGTTTCAAAGGTTATGTAAAAATTGTGAACACCAGGAAGACCTTTTTCCACAACCATTTCTAGGGCTTCACGGACGATTCCCACCATAGCCCTTTTAACTAATTTTTGGTATTCAATTAAATCTTCAGTCATTATACCTATCGTTTTACGGAATGTAGCACACAAACCGCAAGAGATAATCAGAAAAGATTTTCAATATTTTTTAGGTGAGGGGCTTCTGTTGCCCGGCGCCCCTCGAGCCGCGCTTACCTAATGTTAGGCAGCGAGGGCCAAATCGTTATCATTGGCACTTGTAAATCGGCCCGATAACGGCGGTACCATGCCGAGCAAAAAACCTGTCTTTACACGCGCGTCGATCCTATTTCGCCCCCTTAAAGACCTGACAAACAGAAAATTAAATTGGTGGAGGCGCCGGGTACTGCCCCCGGGTCCGCATCGCTTATTTCACAAGCCGTTTATCGCCATAGCTGAATTTCAGCACTTTTAATATAAAGTGATTCTGTTTTAAGTTAAAGGTATTAGCGTTATCTCCGAAAAGCTAAAAATACTAGAATGGAACAATATTTAAAATTAATGGATCAAGTAATAAAAAACGGTGTCTCCAAAAAAGATCGTACTGGCACCGGGACTCGAAGTATATTTGGCTATCAAATGCGATTTGACCTGGCAGATGGTTTTCCCTTGGTTACTACAAAAAAAATTCATTTACGGTCCATAATTTACGAACTTTTGTGGTTTCTTAAGGGGGACACGAACGTTACATTTCTCAATCAACACAAAGTGTCTATTTGGGATGAATGGGCAAATGAAAAGGGTGATCTTGGTCCAATCTATGGAGCGCAATGGCGTTCCTGGCCGACACCAGACGGCCATCATATTGATCAAATCACTGAACTGGTGGAAAATATTAGGAATAATCCCCACTCGCGTCGATTAATTGTGAGTGCATGGAATGTGTCTGAAATTAATAAAATGGCCCTACCACCCTGCCATTGTTTGTTTCAATTTTATGTGGCCGAAGGTCGTTTATCTTGTCAGTTGTACCAAAGGAGCGCTGATATATTTTTAGGTATACCGTTCAACATTGCATCTTACGTGTTACTTACCTTGATGCTCGCACAGATTACTAATCTGAAACCTGGAGATTTTGTTCATACCCTAGGAGATGCCCACCTCTATAATAATCATTTGGATCAGGCTGCAGAGCAATTAAATCGGAACCCACGCCCACTTCCAAAAATGTCTTTGAACTCCGAAGTGGCGGATTTGTTCAGCTTCCAATTTAAAGATTTTGTTCTGCAAGACTATGATCCCCATCCTCATATTTCTGCTCCCGTTTCGGTTTAAGGCATCATGCGCATCGCGCTTATAGCAGCAGTTGCCCAAAACGGCATTATTGGTCGCGAAGGTGAAATGCCCTGGAAATTGTCTGGTGATCTTAAAAATTTTAAAGCTATAACTTTGGGGAAACCCCTTGTCATGGGACGACGGACTTATGAATCAATTGGGCATCCCCTACCAGGCCGTTTTAATATCGTTCTTAGTAAAAATGAAAATTTTATAGCTAAAGGAGTCACGGTTAGTAATGAAATCAAATATGCATTAAAGATTGCAAAAGAGGAGGCTTTTAAGTTGGAAGTGGAAGAAATAATGGTTATTGGCGGATCGAAAATCTACCAAGAAACTATGCCACTCGCCCACCGATTATATATAACAGAAATACATAATTCTTTCGATGGTGATGTGACTTTTCCAAAAATTAATCCATTCGAATGGAAAGAATTATCCCGTCGGCATGTTAGTTCGGAAAACACCGAAACTTGTGATTATAGTTTTGTAATTTTTGACCGAGTAATTACCTAAATTATAATAAAATATGGAAAGCAAAATTCGTTTTTGAAAAAAATGTGGCTTTGCAACGTAAAATTTACCCTACCTGGATTCATACTTTTTTGGTTATTTGCTTTTGGAACGATTTCAAATTCGACCTTTGCATCTAAAAGTGTAAACCAATCCAATGTTTTAAAGGCGGACCGTGTTGTTGTCTTAAAATCAAAAAGAAGGATGTTTTTGATGAAGGAAAATTTCGTTCTTAAAATTTATGTTATTGCTTTAGGCCGATATCCAAAAGGCCCTAAAAGATACAAAGGCGACGCGAAAACTCCCGAAGGAAATTATATCCTTGATTACAAGATTAAAGACAGTGATTTTTACCGTGCAATCCGCATTAACTATCCAAATGCAAGGGATATTGACAACGCGCGTACCGCGGGTAAAGCACCAGGCGGCAAAATTGTTATACATGGCTTGCCAAACACTATGACTGCTGAACGGGTTGGTCATCCTGTATTAGATTGGACACAGGGCTGTATTGCGGTGACCAACAAGCAAATGGATGAAATCTGGAAACTGGTAGACGCAGGAACCCCAATTGAAATCCATCCGTAAAATTTATTTCTAACTAGTCTAAAGAAATTATTTTGCTTTAATGTCTTTTTTTCGTTCTAATTGTTTGAAAAGCGTGTAGCTAATTCACAAATTAAAGGACGAAAAGCATGTCAACTAACAGCACCTATTTGTCACCAAATGGTCAACAGGTCACACAGGGTGATGGACCGGTTTTGGAGTTAATGGTAGGAACCACCGAGGGGGTACTGACTTTATCCCGAGCAAAAGTCGGCATGCCCTGGTTTATATCAGCTAGATCACTAACCCATTGCCATATAGGGCAACTCCTTTTCGAAAAAAAAACAGGGAAGCTTTTTGCCGGTGCACATGCAGATGGTGGAATGTGGGTAAGTGATGACGGAAAGGGCAAAAACTGGCGCTCTGTTAACAAAGGCCTTTCCAGGAAACATATCTACGCATTGGCGAGTAGGAGAATAAATGAAAACGTGACAATGTTTGCGGGAACCTCTCCCGCAGGGCTTTATCGGAGCAACGATTTGGGAGAAAATTGGGAAGAGGTTAGTTCTATTTTTGAAGTTCCAGATACTGAAAAATGGACCTTTCCCCCACCACCACATATTCCTCATGTTAAACAAATTGTTTTTCATCCTGCTGACCCGTTAACCATTTACGTTTTAATTGAACAAGGAGCATTTCTTAAGTCAGTTGACGATGGAAAAACTTGGACTGATTTGACCTCCTATTCCCATCCTGAAGATGAATCTTATCGGGACATGCATAGGTTGGTTATTCAGCCCAACACACCTAAAAATTTTTACATAGCAACGGGTGTGGGTATGTATCGGAGTGCGGATGGGGGCCAAACTTTTAAGCGTTTGACGAGGCGCGGCGAACGTTTGGGTTATCCGGACTTTGTTTTTTTGCACCCTAAGGATTTTCAAACAATCTACGTTGGGGGCTCCGAGCTAAACCCTGGAAAATGGTATGAAACAGGGATGGCAAAATCCTGTGTGATGCGTAGCAGTGACGCAGGGAATAGTTGGGAGGAATTAAAAAATGGTATGCCTGAACCAATGAAAGGCGCAATTGAAGCAATGACGCAACATTATTGGGATGGGGGTATGAATTTGTTTGTGGGTACTGCAACGGGTGAAGTGTATTTAAGCGAGGATGAAGGGTTTTCCTGGGTTTGTATTGCTAATGAAATTAAACCTATTTCGAAAGATGATCATCACATCCCGTTTATCTCAGAGGAAAAAAGGAAAGAGGAAATGGATCGACGTCATCGTGCTATGGCCAAAAACTAGGAGCTTGGTTGAATTAAAACAATCACCATTTTTTGTAATAGGCTTTCGGCGTATTTTTACTCGGTCGATTTGAACAAAATTTAATTTTTAACGTTCTCCCTTTTTACAGCTTTATTTGGTCCCCACCGATTGAAGAGCTCTCCAAACTTTTTCGTTCGTGGCGGGCATTTCTATCGATTTTGCTCCAATGTTAAATAGCGCGTCGTTGATTGCATTCATGATGGCGGGCATCGCTCCAACTGTTCCAGCCTCTCCAACACCTTTTACTCCTAGGGGATTGCGTAACGTTGGAATTTCGTTGGCAGAAATTTCGAAAGAACAAAAATCATCAGCTCTGGGCATACAATAATCCATAAATGACCCACTAATAAGCTGGCCGTTTTCTGTATCATAAAACACATCCTCCATTAAAATTTGTCCTGCCCCTTGTACGATACCCCCATGGACTTGGCCATCAAACAGTTTTGGATTGAGAATGGTTCCTGCGTCATCAACCGCTGTATATCTAACAAGCTCAATTTTGCCAGTTTCAGAATCTATTGCAATTTCAGCTAAATGGCACCCGTTAGGATAGGTTGGTGCCTGCCCTTGGCCCATGCCAAATTCTCCATGCTCGTAGAAACCTGGTTCTATGTCGACTGGGAGTTTTCCTTTCTGAAAGGCTGTTTTTGCGATTTCTTCAATTTTGATAGTGCGGTCCGTTCCACTAACAATAAACTGTCCTTCCTCATAGTCTACATCTTCTATTGCGGTCTCAAAAATATGGGCAGCTATTTGTTTTCCTTTATTAATAATTTTATCAGCTGCATTGGCAACAGCAGAACCCACGAAAACAGCACACCTGGCATTAAACGTGCCAACACCTGTAGTGACTTTGTCAGTGTCACCATATCTATAAATAACATCCTTTGTGTCGATGCCAAGTCTGTCTGCTAACACTTGTTTAAAAGTGGTTCCATGCCCTTGACCGTGGTCCATTGCGCCAGAAAGAAGCGTTATACCGCCGGACGGATCAAACCTTATTTCGACATGCTCAAAGTTTGTACTTGCAACACCTGTAACGGAGTTAGAAGAGCCTATACCTAGAAACTTACCCCGGCTTTTGGCTTCTTTTCTTCGATCTACAAACTCAGCGAAATTTCCAGCTTCTAAGCATTGCTCAAAATTTTTAGGAAAATCACCGCAATCATACACATCTCCGAGACACGTACGAAAAGGCATGACCTCTGGCCCAACTGTATTTATCCTCCGTAAATCAATAGGATCAATGCCAAGTTCACGCGCAGCTACATCGACCATTACTTCAATTACAAAGACTGGTTCTGGTTTAGCTCCGCCACGGTACTGGGCATTTGTCATGATATTAGCAAATACTCCGGTTACTTTAGCGTGGATTGCTTGGATATCGTATACACCAGCTAAACCGCCGAGCCCTCCGGTTGCACACCTAATATTTCTATCGTTAGTAAAATACGCGCCTATTGGCACTTTTGTATGGGTTCGCAAAGCAATGAATTTGTAGTCCTTATCAAGTGCCAATTCAGCATCTACAAGCCCACCCCTTGCTTGCTCATCAGAGAGCAGGCTTTCACTCCTATCTGCTATCCATTTTATTGGTCGACCGACCACTTCGGATCCCCAAAGTGCTAAACTATATTCTGGATAGCAGCCGCCTTTTATACCAAAACCACCGCCCATATTATCGCATATAACCCGCAATTGGGTTTGTGGCATCTTAAAAATTTGGCCAGCTATTTGCTGCCGAATCCCATGTACAGACTGCACAGTGGCTCTCAACGTATAGCGATTTTCGTAGCTATCATACGTGCCTATGCAGCCGCGCGTTTCCATTGCGTTGCAGGCTACACGGTTTACGCAAACACGGTGATGCACGATATACTCTGCGTCAGCGAATGCAGCGGTAACTTTACTAGCGTCACCTCTTTCAAAGGTATAAGCCTCATTATCTTGGTTTTCCTCCCAAATTTTGGGTGCTCCTGACTCTAACGCTTCGTCAACTGATATTAGTGGCTTAAGCGGCTGATAATCTACAAAAATTAATTCTGCTGCGTCCTTAGCCTGGTTTAATTTTTCAGCGATTACGAAAGCAACAGGTTCGCCAATAAATCTTACACGCTCTTGGGCGAGTAATGGTTGCGAGCAGACAAACCCCGGTTTCCCATCACTTCGCTGTCCCGCAAATGCCGGTTTGAGGCCGCCTAAATTCCTTTTAACAAGGTCCTCTCCGGTCAAGACTGCTAATACACCGTCGAAATTTTCGGCCTTTTCTGTATCAATTGATTGAATTTTGGCATGGGCTATTGGTGAGCGTAATACAAAAGCATGAGCCTGTCCTAAAGCATCCACGTCATCAGTATATCGGCCGAGACCTTGAAGGAGCCTCAGATCCTCCTCACGGAGAACAGGTTTACCAATTTGATTCATTTTTAAACCACTTTATAAGTTGCATGTTCATTTGCTATTCCGTCGCATTTAATTTTGCCTGATCCGACCAAATTCTGCAAATGAGCCAATACTGACCGTGCAGCGGCACTATGCATTTTTTCAGGCAAGTGTTTATACAAAACCTGGACGATTTTTGGAATTGTCTGTAATCCTTTTTCTATACAATGCAAAATATCTTTTTCTCTCATCAGGCGATGTTTTTTATAGGCTCGAGTAAAAGGTTTTGGGTGCATGATTGCTGGACCATGCGCTGGCCAATAGGTTTTCTCTTTTCGCTCCAAACAAACTTCTAAGCTTTCCATATAATCACCCATATTCCCGTCTGGTGGTGAAACAATTGTTGTATTCCAACCCATGATGTGGTCCCCGGTGAAAAGGATATTTTCTTCATCCAAAGCAAAACACATGTGGTTGGACATGTGCCCCGGTGTGAAAACTGCCTCAAGCGCCCATCCATCCCCTTTTATAATATCTCCATTTTTAATTTCTTGATCGGGTGAAAAACTATAATCAATTGATTCTGTCGGAGCCTCGCCAGCTGGCATGGCTTTTAGGGATGCCCCTTGAATTTCACCACCAACCAAATTTTTTAAGAGGGCTGCACCAGGGGAATGATCGTGATGAGTATGCGTAACCAGGATTTGTTCTACCGTTTCTCCTGACAGGGAATTTTCCAAAGCTTTTATATGCCCTTTGAGTGCAGGCCCTGGATCAATTACAACAACTCGATCATGACCAATGATATAGGTATTGGTCCCATAAAACGTAAAACCGCTAGGATTTTTGGCTACCAAACGACGTACAAGTCCTGTGATTTGTTGGACTTCGCCATATTCGAATTGCATCTTTTTGTTGAATGAAATGTCGGCTGAAGACACGTTATTTACTCCACTACAATTTCTGGGCCTGAAAATTGCTCAATACCACTATCGATTTTATCCCACAGCCTGTCTGCGATTTTCTGATATATTTCCGCCTGTCGGCTTTTCGGATCTAATGCTACAATTGGTTGACCGGAATCTGCACATTCCCGAATTGCCATTTCTATTGGGACTTCACCAAGAAAATCAACTCCCAATTGTGTGGCCGCTGTTTTTGCCCCCCCATGAGTAAATATGTCAGACCTTTCATTACAATGCGGGCAAACAAAATAACTCATGTTTTCAATTATCCCCAACACCGGAACCTCTACCTTCCGGAACATATTCAGTCCTTTTTTTGCATCCAAAAGAGCGAGATCTTGGGGAGTTGAAACTATTACCGAACCCGCTAAAGCAACGCGTTGTGCCATTGTGAGTTGGGCGTCACCAGTACCCGGTGGCATGTCCACGAGAAGCAAATCGAGATTTCCCCATTCCACATCTGTCATCATTTGTTCCAAAGCACCCATAACCATTGGTCCACGCCAAATCATCGGTGTGTCAGACGGGACCATGAAGCCAATTGACATGCATTTTAGGCCGAACTTATCGATAGGGATAAGGCGTTTTCCATCAGGAGAATCAGGCTTTTCCTTAATTCCGAGCATTAAAGGCAGAGATGGGCCGTAAATATCAGCATCTAGAATTCCTGTTCGGTGGCCTGCTTGAGCCATGGCTACCGCAAGGTTTACAGTAGTTGTTGATTTTCCAACCCCCCCTTTACCTGATGCAACAGCTATGACCGCAGGAATGTCTTCTAGGAGTTTTGCCGGAGCAGATTGTTTCTGCTGGGGGGAGGCATTTTCGTTCCGTCTTGTTGGAGCTGTTAACACAGCAGTAACTGATAGAACGCCAGGAATAGCTAAAATCACTTCTTCCGCAGCTTTGCGCATAGGTTCAAGGTTGGGTCCGCGTTCCGAATCAACTTCTATAGTAAACCCGACATTTCCATTCTTGTTAACGACACCTGAAATCATATTAAGGGCGACGATATTGTCATTCCGGTCCGGGTCTTGAATCTTGCGCAACGCCTCAAGAATTTGCACTTCCCCAACTTGTTTCATTTACAACTGCTCCGGTTTTATTTCTTTCCAAAAAGGTTATTATCTTACAATATTATCTTTTTTAATAAAAACACAGCATTGCGTTAACGATTAAGCTAACATATATACCCATAGGGTTGGGAGGCAATTTGCCTCCAGTATAAACAAAGACAGGAAGAAAACATGCCTTGGAAACAACAAGGTGGCGGAACTGGTGGCCCGTGGGGTAGCGGTCCCAGCGGGAACGGTGCCAGCGGAGCTCAACCACCTAATTTAGAAGAAATTTTACGTAAAGGTCAGGACCGATTCAAAAGAATGGTTCCCGGCGGGTTCGGGCGAGGAAAAGGCTTGGTGATTTTAATCTTAGGGGCGTTGGTCCTATGGTTGGCTAGTGGTTTTTATCGTGTTCAACCCGGTGAAGTAGGCGTGGAACTTTTATTCGGAAAATTTGTCAAACAAACCAGCTCAGGTTTACATCTTTGGTTTCCAGTGCCCATTGGAAGTGTCGCTACTCCAAATGTTCAAAGAACCAACACCATTGCCATTGGTTTCCGAAGCACAGGGGGAATAGGTCGTGCTGCCACCATTCGTGACATATCCGAAGAAAGTTTGATGGTAACAGGCGATCAAAATATCATTGACATTGATTTTGTTGTGCAGTGGAGAATCAAGAACGCGAAAAATTTTCTTTTTAATATCCGTGATCCTCAAGCAACTGCAAAAATAGCTGCAGAAAGTGCAATCAGGGAAGTTGTGGGACAAAATACTTTGGAAGACGCTTTAGCTAAACGTAGACAACATGTTGAGACACAAACCAAAATTTTGCTCCAGAAAATATTGGATCATTATGCTGCTGGTATTTTTGTCGCTGAAGTTAAAATGCAAAAAGTTGAGCCACCTCAACCCGTCATCGATGCGTTTAATGATGTTCAACGAGCAAAACAAGACAAAGAACGGCAGCAAAACGAAGCGGATGCCTATCGCAATGACATAATTCCAAAGGCAAAGGGCGAAGCCCAGCGTGTCATCCAGGAAGCGACCGCATATCGGGAAAAACTCATAAAAGAAGCCGAAGGTGAAGCAAAAAGATTTATCTCTGTTTATGATGCTTATAAAGGTGGAAAAGCAGTTACAAGACAACGTCTTTTCTTAGAACGAATGCAAGATGTTTTTAAAGATTCAGAAAAGATAATCATAGACAGTAAGGGTGGGCAGGGTGTTGTGCCTTACCTCCCTTTGCCGGAAATCAAAAAACGTTCTGATGCCGAAAAAGCAGAGGGAGTTCAATAATATGAGAAGGCTTTTATTAATAATATTCGGTGTAGTGGTAGTTGTAGGCGGGTTTGCCGCCTTTGATTCAATGTTTACGCTTCATCAGACTAAACAAGCATTAGTTTTGCAATTTGGGCGTTATGTAGCAACTATCCAAACGCCAGGGCTTAATTTCAAAGTGCCTTTTGTACAGGGAATTGAAGTTTTTGATAAAAGAATTCTAGATCTTGATCCGCCCGCACAAGAAGTTATTTTAGCTGACCAAAAGCGCATAAATGTTGATGCTTTTGTGAGATATAAAATTGTTGATCCCCTTGAGTTTAAGAAAAAAGCTGTAACCCAAACAAATTTCCAGCAGGTATTTGGTGCTAAACTGAATGCTGCAGTTCGGTCAGAAGTTGGTAAAATTTTACTTGGTGATATGTTGTCTGATAAGCGAGATGACGTAATGGCTCTTATAACCCAACAAATGAAAGGTCAGGCACCAGAATTTGGAATTAAGGTTGTTGACGTTCGGATTGGGCGAACGGATTTGCCTCAGGCCGCTAGTCAATCGGTTTATAATCGTATGAGATCACAACGTGTTGCACAAGCAGCCCAATTACGCGCAGAGGGGGCTGAAATAAAAGCAAAAATTCAAGCGGAGGCTGATCGCGACAGAACCATTATTTTGGCGTTAGCTGAACGTGAGGGACAAATTCTCCGTGGTCAGGGCGAGGGTCAAAAAACAAATATTCTAAATGAAGCTTTTGGCAAAGATCCAAAGTTTTTTGGTTTTTATCGGAGTATGGAGGCCTATGGGAAAGCATTTGGTGAGGGTACGACGATGGTGCTTTCGCCGAACAGTGAATTTTTCCGTTATTTTCGGGAACTCAATGCCCCTAAAAAAATAGAATAATTAAGTAGATTAAGACCCATGCTATTTGAGTTGGCTGTTGCCTTGGCCCTTGTGTTGGTCATCGAAGGTCTGATGTATGCAGTTTTTCCAAAATCAATGAAACGGATTTTGGAAGGTGCACTTTCAATGTCCCCATCTGCTCTCCGTTCTGCGGGTTTATTTTCAGCTATTATTGGTGTGGGTTTGGTTTGGCTATTGCGTGGCTAGTTTTGCGCATGGAATAAGAAAAATTTCCAGAGCGTTTCCTACTCCGTAAAAAATTAATGGGAACCGCCGGTCTACTTGTTATAAATTTTTTTCAAAATGTACTTGCGAAATTAGAAAAGGGGTGGAAATTTCCAAATCATTTCCTATTTCTTTAGTGTGTTACTCAAAACAAATTTTTTTGACAAAAAGGTTGTTAAATTTTGATTGGGGTAACAAAAATTAAAGCTTCGGAGTTATATCTCAAAATGGAGATTTTCATGACTGGCCTGGTAATAGGCAAAGCCAAATACAAAAATTTTATTTATCTCGAAAAGTTTTTTCTTAACACAAGAAAAACCTGCATGAGAAATCTAATTCTCTTTTTAATTTTTGGCGTTCTTTTTTTATTTCCGAGCGAAGCTTTTCCCCGTGTGGTGCCACCAAGTTTTGCAGATCTTGCGGAAAAGCTTTTACCAGCGGTTGTGAACATTTCTACGACTCAAACCGTTAAACGTGAAAGGCAGGGTGAACGACCCCAGCTACCACCGGGTCATCCTTTTGAAGAGTTTTTCGAAAAATTTTTTGACGGTCCTCAGCGTCGTGGCTCGCCAAATAGACGAAGAACTTCTCTTGGTTCAGGGTTTATTATTGACCCAACTGGTATTGTTGTAACTAACAACCACGTGATTAAAGGTGCAGAAAAAATAACTGTAGTTTTACAAGATCACACCCGTTTAGAGGCAAAAATAATTGGTCGGGATACTAAGACAGATCTTGCGGTCCTGAGCGTAAAGGCAGAAAAGAAATTACCTTTTGTTGAATTCGGGAATTCTGATAAATCCAGGGTTGGAGATTGGGTTGTTGCTATAGGAAACCCTTTTGGGCTCGGGGGGACTGTTACAGCTGGAATAATTTCAGCTAGAGGCCGGGACATTGGTGCTGGCAGTTATGATGACTTTATCCAATCTGATGCGTCAATTAATAAAGGGAATTCTGGCGGACCAATGTTCAACCTAAAAGGCAAGGTTATTGGTATTAATACGGCCATTTATTCCCCTTCTGGGGGTAGTGTTGGTATTGGTTTTGCCATTCCAACCAAACTAGCAAGCCCAATCATTGAACAGATTAAAAAATTTGGTCGTGCGCGTCGAGGCTGGTTAGGTGTTCGAATCCAAAAGGTGACAAAGGCGTTGGCAGAAAGCTTGGGCCTTGAAAATGCAAGTGGAGCGCTAGTGGCAGGAGTAAGTAAAGATGGTCCTGCAGAAAAAGCAAAAATTCGCGCAGGGGATGTCATTCTCAATTTTGACGGCAAACCAATTAAGGAGATGCGTACTTTGCCTCGCATAGTAGCTGAGACTGAAGTTGGAAAATATTTAAAGGTAGAAGTTTGGAGAAAAGGGAAAGTAATAACTTTATTTGCGATGCTTGGTGAATATCCCGAAGAGCAAACAGTTTCGACAAACCAGATTGGTGGAAAAAATAGCGCTAATTTGGGCACAAAAACAGTTCTCGGCATGACATTATCCAAAATAAATGACTCTATAAGATTAAAATTTAAGTTAGATAACAGGGTAACTGGTGTCATAATTACCAGGGTTGATAACCAAAGCGCAGCCGCTCGAATGAATATTCGACCTGGTTCAATTATTCGCAGGATAGGAAGCGATCAAAAGTTGGTCCGAACACCTGAAGACGTAAAGCGGATTGTTCAAGGAGCACGACAGGCTCTCCTTAAAAACCTTTTTTTCTTGATTGAAAAAGACGGCCAATCTCTTGGTGTAGCTCTTCCACTTCAAGTTAAAAGGTAAAATTTTGGTACGACGAAAAATTTGGAAGTTAACCTTTAAATTCGTCGCGAGAATATCCTTGAATATAAAGTAGTCCTGTTAAATCGGAATGACGAATTACTGCTGGACAAAGTTGTTCAACGTAGGACTTGGCCCGAAAGGCGACACCGAGGCCAGCTTCTAACAACATAGGCAAATCATTGGCACCATCTCCAACTGCTACGGCTTCCTCTTTGGAAATTTTTTGCTTTAAACTGAAAAAATGTAAGGCTTCAAGTTTTGAATTTGCGTCTAAAATTGGCTCGACAACCTCTCCCGTTAAAAGTTGATTGTTAGTCACTAAGTCGTTTGAACGTTCTTCATGAAAGCCAACGCGTTTTGCAATATGGGACGCAAAAAATTTAAATCCACCAGAAATTAAAACCGTATAAGCACCATTTTCGCTCATGGTTTTTACAAGTGTCTGAGAACCGTCGGCTAGTTTTAATTGTTCCAGAGTTACTTTGAGTGCTGAAATCGGCATTCCAGCCAATAAGCTAACGCGTTCCCGGAGTGCGGCTTTAAAATCAATTTCTCCGTTCATGGCGCGTTGGGTAATTCCAGCCACTTGTTTTTTGATATTGGCGTGCGTTGCTAGTTCATCCAGTGTCTCACTAGTGACTATTGTGGAATCCATATCTGCCAAGAGAAGCTTTTTTTTTCTGTTCTTTGTGGTTTGTATGATTACATCAATTGGGCCGGGGAGCTCTAAATTTTTAATGGTTTTTTGGAAAAAATTTAAGTTGTTCCCCTCAAAAGTAATATCACACGCGATATTGTCTGCAAGCCATTTTATCGTTTGGTCTCTGGCACCAACGTTTTCAAGCTGTTTACGAATAAGATCAACATTATTCACAGTAAACAAATAATCGTTAGGTTCAGAGATTAGTGTAGCAACAATCTGCATGATGGTCTTTATGGCGTCCATAAACCTGAATGACAAGAACTTATAATTATGTACTTGGTTGAACAAAATTTGTGAATTTGTGATAAACTATTGAAGCTAAAAGTTTGACTGATCGAAAACATGACTAAACTTTCTTTTCCACCATTTCATGCCGAGCATATTGGCAGCCTTTTACGTCCTAAAGAATTGTTGGTGAAACGAAGAGATTTTGATAGGGGTGTCGTTTCGGAAGCTGATTTGCGTTTTGCAGAAGATGAAGCAATAGAACAAGCGATCGCTTTGCAGTTAAAATTGGGTTTGTCTTCCATTACTGACGGGGAATTCAGACGAACAGCGTATTCAGACAGTTTTACAACTGACGTTTTTTCGGGAGTGATTATTAGTTCTACGAGTGATAGAAATTGGACTTATTCTGACGTAAAAGGACAAATTTCTGCGGGACGGGTACCTGTTGTAGTGGATAAGCTGGAATGGCCGGGTCCCGTGAATTTGAAAAATTTTAAATTTGTTGCCGCACGCGCTGGAGAAGGAATACCAAAAGTAACTTTGCCAGGGCCTTGTTATATTCATTTTCGTGCAGGACGAGAAAATATTAGTCGCCACATCTATCCTAAATTAGATGGATTTTGGCAGGATCTTATTTCTGCTTATGTCAAAGAAATAAATTCCCTTTATGTGGCTGGATGTAGGTATATCCAATTAGATGAAACTTCAATTGCAAAGCTTGGCGATCCTAAAATACGGGAGGGGATAAAACAACGGGGCGAGGACTGGCAGGACCTCCTTGAAGTTTACACAGACGTTATAAATGAGATCTTAAAGCATACGCCTAAAGACCTAGCCGTTGGATTACACCTTTGTAGAGGAAACAAGGCAGGTTCCTGGCAAGCGGAGGGTGGATATAATGATGTCGCAAAAAAACTATTCGGTAAGCTGCATGTCCAGTTTTATTTTCTCGAATTTGATTCACCAAGGGCAGGGGGATTTGAACCACTAAGAGAAGTGCCAGATAATAAAATGATCATTTTGGGTTTGGTTTCAACCAAGACTAATCTACTGGAAACCGCAGAGGAGCTTAAAAGTCGGATTGAGAAAGCGGCGAAATTTGTGGAAATAAAACGTTTAGGTATTTCCCCGCAATGTGGTTTTGCTAGTCTTGATAAAGGGAATGCAATCTCTTTTAAAAATCAGTCAGAAAAAATCAGCTGTGTTGTTGATGTGGCAAGAGAAGTTTGGGGTTATCAACCCATTGTTAAACCTTAAAAACTATGTCTGCTCAAAAAAACAAAAACGTAATCATTATTGCGGGTCCAACAACCAGCGGTAAATCCACTCTTGCAATAGATATTGCCGAAGAATTCAACGGGGTCGTAATTAATGCGGATTCCATGCAAATTTATAAGGGTTTAGAGGTTATCACTTCATCACCAAATCCACTGATGCTAAAAAGGGTTCCTCATAAATTATACAATGTACGTGAGCCTAAGAACCCATGTTCGGCAGGACTTTGGACAAAACTAGCCACAAAAGAAATTTGTTGGGCACATGATAATGGATTTCTACCCATTGTTGTGGGTGGGACAGGTCTTTATTTAAGGGCACTAATAGATGGAATTATCAATTTACCCAAAATCCCTGTTGAAATAAAAAATAAAATACGTAAACAAATGCTTAAGGAGGGAAGTAAAAAACTCCATGAAAAACTTTCAAAATTAGATCTAAGCACGGCTTCAACGCTTAATGTAGCCGATAGTCAAAGAATTTGCAGAGCACTGGAGGTTTTCTTAACCACGGGTGAGTCCTTAACTGACTTGAAACGTAAAAATGTAGTTGAAGCATCAGCTAGGCGGAATTTCAAGTTTGTAAAATTACTGCTAATGCCACCACGACCTTTACTTTACAAAACTTGTGATGCCCGATTTGAAAGGATGCTAAATTGTGGTGCGTTAGACGAGATAAGGACCTTGATGGACCATAATTTTTCTGCGTCTTTACCTGCCATGAAAGCTCTTGGCATTCCCTTTCTGATCCGTCATTTAGAGGGACAAATGTCCATTGAAGACGCTTGTTCTGCTGGTCAATTGTCAACTCGACATTATGTAAAAAGACAGGCGACATGGTTTAAAAATCAATTTGTTGCAGATTTTGCTATTAATTTGCAATATTCAGTAAGTTTAAGACAGAAATTCTTTTCATATATTAGCAAAACAATTGTTGACCAAACCCATGCAAATGACTAATTTGTCGCCCTTTTTAGGTGTTTGAAACTTTAATTAATAGCTAGATGCAATCCTCGCTGTTAATTTTAAAATGTGCAACAAAGGAATTTTGGCTACGGTAACCAAATTTTCTTTAAATTTTAGAAGGAAGGACGATGGCTAGAAAAAGGCTATCTGGATCAGAAATTATAATACAATGCTTACTGGATAATGGGATAGATACCGTTTTTGGTTATCCTGGAGGAGCAGTTTTGCCCATTTATGATGCTCTTTTTGCACAAAATGCTCTTCATCATGTGTTAGTAAGACAAGAAGGTGGAGCCGTGCACATGGCGGAAGGGTTTGCTCGTTCCACTGGAAAAATTGGAGTGGTTTTAGTTACTTCTGGTCCGGGTGCCACAAATGCGGTCACTGGGCTCACAGATGCACTGATGGATAGCGTTCCAGTTCTTTGTCTCACAGGTCAGGTTCCTACGCATTTAATTGGCAATGATGCCTTTCAAGAAGCTGATACCACAGGAATTACCAGACCTTGCACCAAACATAATTATCTTGTGAAAGACGTAAAAGATTTGGCAAGCATCATGCATGAGGCTATTTACGTTGCTAAAGCTGGTCGTCCTGGACCCGTTGTAGTTGACTTACCCAAAGACATATTGATTGCGGAGACTTTTTTTGATTTAGGCCAAAAACCACAAGAAAAACACAAAACCTATCGCCCTAAAATAAAAGGGGATAACGCAAAAATTTGTGAAGCCGTAGAATTGATAGCCAAGGCTAAACGTCCCCTATTTTATTGCGGTGGGGGGGTGATTAACTCTGGTCCAAAAGCGTCCAAGCTTTTGACTGAATTTGTACAAATTACGAACTATCCGATCACATTGACCTTAATGGGTTTGGGTGCATTTCATGCTTCAGATAAAAGATTTTTAGGCATGGTTGGCATGCATGGCACTTTTGAATCCAACCTCGCCATGCATGATTGCGATGTTATGATTAATATTGGTGCACGTTTTGATGACAGAGTCACGGGCTTGCTGTCCGAGTTTTCTCCAGGATCGAAAAAAATTCACGTTGATATTGATCCTTCATCGATCAACAAAAATGTACAAGTGGAAATACCGATTATTGGTGATTGTGCTTCCGTTTTGGCAGATATGATTAAAGTTTGGAAATCTATGAAACTGCGTCCAAATGCCAGAGCGCAGAAAGCTTGGTGGAAACAAATTGGAGTGTGGCGAAAACGTGATTGTTTGCGTTATCGTAGGTCAAAGGAAACTATCAAACCACAATATGCGTTGGAACGGCTACAAAAATTAAGCAAAGATCGAGACACTTTTATAACGACTGAAGTTGGTCAGCACCAAATGTGGGCGGCGCAATTCATTAAATTTAATAAACCCAACCGTTGGATGACCTCAGGTGGTTTGGGTACTATGGGTTATGGCTTTCCTGCAGCAATCGGAGTCCAAATAGCCCACCCAAAGGCTACAGTAATAGATGTTGCTGGAGAGGCGTCATTTCTCATGAATATTCAAGAAATGTCTACCGCTGTTCAGTATCGTTTGCCTGTGAAAGTCTTTATTTTAAATAATGAATATATGGGAATGGTAAGACAATGGCAGGAATTGCTTTATGGTGGCCGATATTCAGAAAGTTATACAGCTTCTTTACCAGATTTTGTGAAACTTGCAGAATCTTATGGTGCAGCTGGTCTTCGGGCCCAGAAACCTGAAGAAGTTGATGATGTAATAATAGAGATGTTGAATAATGAAAGGTTTACAATTGCTGATATTGTTATTGATAAAACAGAAAATTGTTTTCCGATGATTCCTTCTGGTGCACCTCATAATGAAA
>JAYZBC010000084.1:0-39663 GCA_036339375.1 Pseudomonadota bacterium
TGAAACTAGGCGATGATAACTCAAAAAAATCTGCTCAGGGCCATTTTGATGCCATAAAAAAATTTGGGCGTTTTCCACATCGCAATAAGATATTAGGCCGTTTAAACACGCCTGAAGAAGAAGAATATATGAAAAATCCTCCAACGTGGGGTAAAACAGCGGCAGAGGCTAAAGAGTTAGAAAAACACGGCAAAAGAATCCAACTTAAAACCTGAAATTGATTTTCCCATATAGAATGGAAATGGGTTTGTTAAAGGCCAAGAAATTTAGCAAAGGTTAAGCATCATCATTACCCCAAGGCTATTTATTGACAGTTGGAAACGCTTGTGTTTAATCGACGCGAAAACATTTGGTCAGATTGACTTTATAAATGAGCCTTTCCATACCCGGTCCTACTTCGCACGCATATAAATCCCAGCGCTTGAGGCTTCATTACGTAGATTGGGGCAACGAGAACGCACCCCCTCTGCTATTGATCCACGGTGGTCGGGATCATTGCCGGAATTGGGATTGGGTCGCGGAAACGCTGCGCAGCGAATTTCATATCATCGCCCCAGATCTACGAGGTCATGGGGATTCCCAGTGGATGGTCGGAGGTAGCTACTCACTGGCGGAGTTCACATACGACATCGTTCAACTCATTCACCAGCTCCAGCTAGCACCGTTAACGATCATCGGGCACTCGATGGGCAGCGGCATCGCTTTACGCTACGCTGGGATTTATCCGGACAATGTGCTAAAGCTAGTGGGTATCGAAGGGTTAGGCCCACCGCCCCAAACCGCCAAAGAACGTGAGGCACGAGCAACACATGACCGCTTCACCACTTGGATCGACGAATCACGCGAACTGGCCCGCCGCGTACCTAAAAAATATGCAACCTTGAAAGAAGCACTCGCACGCATGCAGACAGCGAACAAACATCTCCGTCCCGATCAAGTGCGTCATTTGACTATCCATGGCGTGAACCAGAACGAGGACGGGACATACAGTTGGAAGTTCGATAATTATGTACGCGCATTTACGCCGTTTGGTATCGAAATGGCCCAGACCGAACAGCTCTGGAAACGGATTACCTGCCCAACCCTTTTGTTACGCGGTGCCAATAGTTTTTCGCGTGATCCCAGTAAAGACGGCACATTGGAACACTTTAACACCGCGGAATTTTTGACGATAAAGAATGCCGGCCATTGGGTTCATCACGATCAACTGGACGAATTCCTTAAGCTAATCCGCCGTTTTCTATCATGTTAATATTTTTTGACCGCTAAGAACTCCCTTAATCCGAAGGAAGAGACAAGCCATGAATAAAGAAATAAATCCCCTAACCAGAGTGTCTTGCCTCCGCCAAACTCAGAACCAGAATCCGATGCGCTGTTTTTTGCCCATTTTTGGGAACCAATCGGTCGCCACGTAGGAAATTGGTCCAATAGGTTTTCATTTCAATTTATTGATGAATAGCACCTTTTAAACAAAAAGTGGTATATTTCCGAAAGAAATTTTTATTAGAGAGGAAAGATGAACCCAAACAAATCGATGTCACAAAAGGCAGATGAGTTAGAGTTCCAGAAAATGCAGGAACTTGGAGATCTCATGATTTATAAATCCCAGATCCATAAGCTCGCGGAGGGTGAATGGTCCGAAAAAACTGAATTTAGTTTGGGTCCATTAAAGCCCACATTAATGGGCGAAGATCGGCGCCTCCCTAAAATGCCGGAACATCCTACTTTAATTGATTTTTTTAAATACAGATTTGCGCCTTCCAAGCAGCATTTATTGCAAAGTGCAGCACTTGCACAGAAAAACGGCCTATCCGAAAAAATGGTGTTAGGCTGTTTACTCCATGATATCTCAGTGATTGCTTTTTTTCGTCCGGATCATGGTTATTGGGGTGCTCAAATGCTTGAACCTTATGTAGACGAGGAAGTTTGTTGGGCCATTAAGATGCATCAGTGTCTTCGTTTTTTTCCCGATGATTCTGTTGGGTATGAATATCCGGAGGCGTATGCAAAAAGATTTGGCGCAGACTATCAGGTAGAGCCTTACGTTGTTGCTGATTATGAACGAGCTCGCAAACACAAATGGTACATGTCTGCCCGAATGATATGCCTCAATGACCTGTATACATTTGACCCGGATACCCTAGTGACGATAGAACAATTCGAAGACATCATCGGTCGCCATTTCAAGCAACCCGAGGAAGGGTTGGGAAATGACAACACACCAGTCTCTCACATTTGGCGAACCATTAGACGACCTGCAAACGCTCTCTAACCCAAGGAAGCACAGGCTTAAGAGTCTTTAAATTGATCTTTGCCAAAGTAATTTGCTCGAATTCTGTGTTTGTTCCAACCCGGTATCGGTGGCGACCCACCTGCACCAATATCTGTAAGATCAATGATTTCCACAGCATTGCCATCCGGATCTTGGAAATAGGCGTGCCGGCCAACGAATGAGCTATGTCCTTCATCTTCATACCGGACAACTTCAATATCGTTATCCTCAATATGGGCAATAGCACGGTCAAAGGTGTCCCCATTAACAATAAAAGCGTTATGGATTAAACAGTGACCTGAGTTATTGGGACGCCGGTGATACCCTATGTTTGAAAGGACAAAAAAATTATCACCCACACACATAAAAGCAGAATAAGATATGCGTCGCCAAAACGTTGCCCCGACAATCTTGGTGTAAAATTCCACAGCTTTATCAATATCGGAAACGCTAATTGTAAAATGTAGAATACCAGAAGGTTTAAATGGGGCGGGTTCAACCATTTTAACATTTGTGGTCTTTTGTAATGCTGGACTTTTAAATTTGGCCATTATTCCTTTCTCCGATAAAAACGATACTCCAAGGTTCGAATAAAAAAATTCCATTCTAGGGTATTTCAGGTTCTTTTTCGAGATTATCTGCCATTAATTTCCGACGTTGTGCTGCCCAGATCCAAAGAACCAAGCACAAAACAGCACCACCTGCCACAGGTATCTGGAGCCCAAAAAATCCAGCCAGTGTTCCCATAAGCAAAGCGCCAAATGCCGGGCAACCACGGGCGAACATGATGTAGAAGCTTGCCACCCGCCCCCTTATTTGGTCATCAACAGATGCTTGCATTAATGTTTGTTCGATGACCCCAATTACAGTCAGCGCATAGCCAACAATTGCCGTACACACGAGGGCAAACCAAAAAACGTCAGTTGCAGCGAAGGCAAAAACACCAATCGCTAAAACCAGCAGATAAATTACCATTTTTTTAGTGAGGCCAATTACGCCGTCATACCTAGCTAAGATAATGGCGCCGAATGCAGCACCAATCCCCTGCATAGAAGTAAGCCATGCAAGACCGTCTGCACCTCGACCAAAAATTTCGGCGGCAAAACCGGCAAAAAGGTCTGTAAAGGGCCTTGCAAACAAAGAAGTGGTGACCAGGATTATTACCAACGGTGCGAGGCCAGCATGTTTTCTGACATAATGAAAACCTTCAAGAATTTCCTGGGGAATGTCTTTCAGAGGTTTGTTGCGGCTAGGTTTTCGGTAATCGTGTAGAAAAACCCAAACGAGGGCAATAATGAAAACAATATCCGCAAAAACCGTAAAGGTAATGGCCGGTCCAACCCCCCATTGTGAAATTAAAATACCCGCTAATGCCGGTCCACCAATTCGGGCAAAGCTAAAGCCAACAGAGTTTATACTAATAGCAGATGTAAGAAATTCGCGCCCCACCAACGTATGAAGGATAGAAAGCCTAAGTGGATAATTGAATGCCAAAACACACCCATTGGCCAAGACCAAAAGCAACAATACCTCTATAGTGATAACCCCACTCAGAGTGAGACCCGCGATAGCACCAGACAAGCAAGCAGATAAAACTATATAGAGCCTCAAAGCGAATAATGGATGGAGCCGATCCGCTAAAACTCCACCCAATGGCGACATCACAACAATAGGGAAAAAATCAGCAAAAGCCATAACACCCAGCCAAGTGGGTGATTCTGTTAATTCCCAGGTTAGCCACTGAACACCAACCCGTTGCGTCCAGAGCCCCACTTGGGAAACAAAATTCCCCGCCATGTAGTTACGGAAATTGGGAATATTCATTGTTTGCCGAACAATTCCCATACCCGATTTTTGAGCCATTGTTTTAACCAATGAAAATGTTTATATGAAAAGGCTCAATAAAACTTTGTTTAAACCCACAGTCTTTAACATCAAATTTAACCATCCGATGGTTAGTTTTTTTAAAACAAAATTTTCCAAAACCTAGTATAAAAATTGAATAAGTGATTAACGGCTTAAATTTCTACCTCGCTCCGGAATACCGGTTTCACGATGGCATATGTCTGCCAAACGGGAAATGCCTTCACGAATTTCCCCCACCGAGGGGTGGCCAAAGCACAAGCGCAATTTTTGGCGTCCTGATTCTGGATCTGCTGACCATTCGTAACCCGGATTAATTGCTATACCCTCTAAAGCGGCTACTTCACTGAGTTTTGTTGTATCCACGCCCTTTGGTAAAGTGACCCAAATAAAAATGCCTCCACTTGGTCCCGAAAATTCCGCAGCGGCACCAAATTCTGCAGCTAGTGCTTCCTTGATAGTTTCGCATTTGTTTTTGAGAACAGCGCGAAGCCTTTCTAAGTGGTCGTCAAAATTATTGGAACAGTATTCTCCGAGCACCATTTGTTCCAGCGCACCGGAACCCGCATCCTGTTTTACTGCAATTATTTGGGACAATATTTTCCACTCAGCGGCCAAAAAACCAACACGCAGAGCTGGTGCAACGGTTTTGGAAAATGACCCACAAAAGATAACCTGTCCACCTTCATCTAAAGCCCGGATTGCCTTCGGCCTTTTTGCACCAAATGTAAGGTCAGCATAACAATCATCTTCAAATATCGGGACAGCATACTCTCGAGCGATTTTTAACATTTCCAGGCGTCGGCTCTCTGGCATGATTGTGCCTGTGGGATTTTGCACTGTTGGAATAGTGTAAATATATTTAGGGGTTATTTCCTTTTTATGCAGCCTTTTTAAAATGTTTTCCAAAGCTTCCATTCGTATACCCAAATTATCTAAAGGCGCGCCAATGTAACGAACACCAGCCCTGTCCAAACGTTGCAAAGCCCCCTGATAGGTCGCCTCTTCCACTATGACTGTATCTCCTTTCTCTAATAGGATTTCATTGACCAAATCTAGAGCCTGCAAGGAACCGGAAACGATGAGAATGTCCTCCGCGGATTGTTTCATACCTGTTTTTTGAAAAAGAGATTGAGAAAGGAACTCCCTTAAAGGTCGGTATCCTTGTGGCCCGCTTTCTAATCCGTAGGTAGAAAGAGTTTTACCTTCCCGCTGCAAAACCTGTTCCATACAATGGATGAAAGCCTGTAATGGAAATGTTTCACTATCATTATGTCCACCCACGAAATTAAATTTTGGGAAGCCGGACCAACGAGGTGCTGGCACCGGAAGTTCAGGACGAAGCAATGGAGTAAAGTTAAAAACCATCATTTACATTTCGCGCCGCGCAAGCGCTTGTTTATAAAAACTCAAATCCAGGTATTTCTTTGCGTCTGTTAACTGTTTTCCTTGCGGGGCATACTGGCTCCGCAGTTCGAGAATGGTTTTTAGGCCTTCCATATCTATTTTTCCCTCCGGTACCAAACCAGTTTCTGGAATCAATAATTTTTCTACAGCGGGAATAAGACCTGAAGCAGGAATCTGAGGCATATTATTTTTCAAGACTTCTACAGTTTGTGGCAGGTTTTTTCGTTCCAAGGTCCAATCAAGAGCATCGAGATAACCTAAAATAAACCTGACCATCAAATCACGGTTTTTCGTTGCCCACCCGCGCATTGCTCCAAACATTTGACCTGGATAATGATTAAAGGTCTCAAGACTGCTGCCCAAAATGGTATAACCCTCTGCTCTGGCTTGTCCGGTAAAAGGTTCAATCAGCAAAGTACCAGCATGTTGTCCATTTTTGACGGTTTCCCAACGATCCGGTGTCGCACCGACTGACACCATTTCGTAATCTTCAGAAATCAAACCGGATTCATCAAGCATCCGATAAAGCGCGAAGGCAAAACCCGTCGCTAGTGCATCTAATGCAAGTGTCTTTCCTTTCAAATCTTCGTAACTTGAAATCCCTTTAGCGACTACAAAGGAAAGTTCAATTCGGGTCGACCCCATGAAAACAAATAGATCGGGCTTTTTATCGAGCTCTACCTCACCGGCTCCTTCTTGGTAGGCAATAAAATTATCAACTGCACTACAACCGATGTCGAATTCACCTGCCACCAATTTTTGTGCCTGGTACATAGAACTCGGAGTACGTTCTAATTGCAATTCTATGTCACGTTTCCCAAAAAAACCCATATCACTTCCGACGAAGAGGGGTAGTAACCCGGTACCGGGAAATCCTATAAGTTTGATTTGTGAGCGAGCCATAGTTCTCCTTCCTCACGCAATCCCATCTTTGTGTATTGCCTGCCATATTTTTAGTGGGGTCAGGGGCATTTTTATTTGTTCAATACCGTGATTTTTAAGCGCATCCATTACTGCATTTGTGATGACAGCAGGTGCAGGGGTAGTTCCACCTTCTCCACCAGCCTTTACACCTAAAGGATTTGTCGGAGAAGGGACTTCATTAATTTGCGTTTCCAACATAGGAAAATGGTCAGCCCGAGGCATGCTGTAATCCATAAATGACCCACAAAGCGGTTGACCGTCCTTATCAAATATACATTCTTCCCACAATGCTTGACCAACACCCTGAACTATCCCTCCATGGGTTTGCCCATCAACAATCAAAGGATTAATGACCCGTCCAACGTCATCCACAGCAACATAACGAACAATTGTTGGCACACCGGTTTCTTGGTCAATTTCGACCTCACAAATATGGCATCCATTAGGGAAAACCGGGGTATGCATTTCATTATCTTGAACAGCGGACAAACCTTCTGGAAAGGTTTCAGACATCTGATGTTTTGTTAGCTCTTCAGCAAGTTCAAATAAGTCAAATTTTCGGTCGGTACCGCTTACAAAAAAACAGCCATCTTTAAATTCAATATCTGCTTCTGCGGCCTCTAAACAATGGGCAGCAATTCTTTTGCCTTTATTAATTAGTAATTTTGCGGTTTTGAGAATTACCGTTCCCGCCATTCTCATAGAACGGCCAGAATGGGAACCCCCTCCCACTTTAACAATATCGGTATCACCAACAATAACCTTTATTTTTTCTATCGGAAGAGATAAAGACTCTGCAGCAACTTGGGCAAAAGTAGTTTCATGCCCCTGGCCACTAGGTTGGGTTCCTATTACCAATTCTACCAGTTTTTTTCCAGAACGGACATAAAGTTCTGCTTGTTCCATGGGAGTACCGATGGAACTCTCCACGTAATGGGCCAATCCCCGACCCAAAAGCTGACCACGTGACTTCGCCTCTAATTTTCGATTTTTAAACCCATTCCAATCGTTTAGGGCGATTGCCATGTTCAGGCTTTTTTCGTATTTACCGCTGTCATAAATCATTCCCACAGCATTTTTGTAGGGCATCTCTGCCTCTGAAACTAAATTCTTCCGACGAAGTTCTATTGAATCAAACCCTAAATCTCGTGACGCCTTTTCTACCAAACACTCAATGCAATAAATAATTTCAGGACGCCCTGAACTCCTGTAAGCATTAGTAGGTGGGGTATTTGAGAATGTAGCTCGTGAACGTAAATGGGCCACCGGAATTCGGTAAGAACCAGTTATGATGCCCGATCCTTTGGAAAGAGGAGAGAGAGAAACACATTTGGCACCAATATTACTGATATTAGATGAACGCAAAGCAAGAAAATTCCCATTGGAATTCAATGCGAGTTCCATATCAACAGTCAAATCGCGGCCTTGATAATCGCTGATAAATGATTCTGATCTTTCACAGGTAAATTTTACAGGCCTTCCTACCTTTTTTGAGGCCCAGGCAACTAAAGGAAATTCAACAAACAATCTATTTCGAGTACCAAAGTTTCCACCTACGTCTAATGCAAAAACCCTGACTTGTTTGGGGTCCACACCGAGCACTGAGGCAATTTCACGTTTTTGTCTGACCGTACCGCCGCTTCCTGCGTAAATCGTATATTTTTTTGTTTTTTCATCGTAAAACCCCAATGCCGAACGGGGTTCCAACGGCACGCCTGTCACGCGGGGAATATCGAACGACATTCTGACAACGTGGTCAGCTGAATCAAAAACGGAATTTGTTTCCTTTTCGTTACCAAAGAAGGTTTCAACAAAAACATTATCGGAAATTTCATCATACAGTTTTGGCGCACTTGAGCCAGCTGCAGCACGAGCATGCACAACAGCTTCGAGGATTTCGTAGTCAATTTTTATGCTTTCAGCAGCATCATTCGCCTCCGCTTTTGTTTCTGCAACAACCATAGCAATGGGTTCACCAACGTAGCGGCCGCGATCAATGGGTAATAAAGTATGTGTACCAGTAAATTTTTTGCCTGCGGCGGAAGCTGACGGCTTTAGCTTTAAATCGAATTGGGTAGACGGAAAAGGACTATGTGGAATTTCTCCTAAATTGTCTCCTAGACAATCCTCACCGGTATAAATTCCAATAACACCTGGAAGTCCTTCACTGATATTGGTCTCAACTTTTTTGATCTTAGCATGCCCAAAAGGGCAACGGACCATCACAGCCCAACATTGGTTTTCTAAGGTATGGTCGTCACTAAATAAACCGTTTCCGGTCAATAATCGATAATCTTCCTTACGTCTAAAGGGCTTGCCAATTACACTTTTCATGATTTTTCTCGATTTCCATACGTCCCCGTATGGGTAACCCTTTCATGCCTTATACCGATCAACTGGTCAATCCCAGCTCAAAAATACGACGACACCCCCAGCTGCTCGGAAAGCCAATCTGCTGTCTGAGGTCGAACTTTATAGGGTCTATTGTGACAAACATGGTTGCCGTCCTTTATAATGGATACCACTTTTGGACCGGAGACATTTGCAGCTATAAGTTTTGCAGCGTCCACAGCGGTTATGCGATCCTGTCCTCCAGCTACAATATAAATAGGACAGGTGATGTTTTTGGCACATTCTGCAAGCGTAAGTGTTTTGGCTATTTTAAAGGCTTCCTCCAACGTTTTTGTATGAGAACGAATTCGAAAAACGTCACGGTTGAGATCTGATTTCTTTTCCCAGTTTGATGCCCAATCATATGCGCCGGAGATTGTAACACACGCTTTAATCCGTTTTTCAAAACTAGCAGCGCGGGGCGCATAATAACCACCCATGCTAACGCCAAAAACACCTATGCGGTCGGGATCAAGGTCTGGGCGACTTTCAATCCAATCGATTATTGCCGTTGCAACTGTCTCATAGTTTCCCCTAATGGGTAGGTCGTATTCAGCTTCACCTTGCCCGGGTCCATCTATCGGTAATGCTGCCATGCCCCGCGCCAGCAGTGCAGGTGCATACCCATAAATTTCTTCTTTTGTTGCTTCGAGCCCAGGCAACAATATTACCACAGGAGGCTTTTCGATATTTTCCGGACGACGAAGGTTTGCATAAAGTTGATTTCCCTCAAAAGGAATGGCCACCCGCTCGCCGGGCGGTTTCATATAAGGCAACGCTTGTGTATGGCATTTTACAGCCCTGGCGTGTGTTGCCTTCATTTCTTTCGGGAATTGAACAGCCATAAATTTTGCGAAATGGAACAATAGGGAAGCGGTGGTCAAATGCTCTGCAGCACTCAACGTATTACCTTTTGCCATTGCATTTAAACCCATTTCCTCATGAATTTCGCCCCGTTTAACCCACCGGGGCAACCAGTCCTCCCAATCAATCAGTCCATCAGTTGCCTCTTGAAAATCCGTTAGGGGTACGCCGCTTGTAATAAATCGCGGTGTAAAGTTATTGATAACCGTGTTAATTTGTGGTGCCCGTATCATTTTTCTCACTTAATCAACAAAATGTCACAAATGCGTAGGATGGCTTGCCAATGCCCCCCTGACAAGAGGCAACCGTTAGGTTAGGATTTTCAGGTTAATTCATTTTAAAAGGGAAGGCGCAGGGAGTGACAACAACTGTCATTAGTAACATTGGTGAGTTTTTCACGGGTGAATTGGAAAACCCTGTTGCAGAAATTTCCTCCCTGCTAATTGAGGATAACCTTATAAAGGGGTTTGATCCCCCAAAAGATATCGCCTGTGATATCAGAATTGATGCAAAAGGCTCAGCTATTCTACCTGGTTTGGTGGATGGGCACATCCATCCTGTATTCGGAGAATGGACGCCTACTCAAGACACAATCGGGTGGATAGGCAATTATATGCATGGGGGAAGTACAACGATGGTATCTGCAGGAGAATTGCATACACCAGGCCTAGATTATGCAAATCTTTCTCCGAATTTGGTGACCTCCCTAGCAGAGGTGGCTCGCGCCACTACAGGTCGAGTTCGTTGGAATAACGTTAAGGTGCATGCTGGAACGGCACTATTAGTTCCAGGAATGGAAGAGTCTCATTTTGATAGACTCGCAGCGGCAGGCTCTATTTTGGTAAAATTCATTTTTTTCCCGCTTGAAGAACGACCCGACGAAGCCAAACACTACAGTGAAATGGCACGTGAAAGAGGTATACGCATCAAGGTCCATACGGGTGGAGTGTCCCGATCTGGTTCCAGTCAGATTTGCGGCTACAAAACCCTTTCTTGGCTCCAACCCGACATAGGGGCACACGTCTCTGGCGGCCCTATTCCTATGTCAGATGAAGACATGGACTCTCTCGTCGATAATACTGACTTCACATTAGAAATTTGTTCTTCGGGAAATTATCGGTCAACGGTTCGATTAGTCCAGCGTTTGATGAAAAAAGGGGACCTCTCTCGATTAAGCCTTGGCACCGACACACCTGGGGGAACGGGCATAATTCCTAGGGGGATGCTTCGTAATATTTTGTTTTTGTCCTCCATATGTGAAATGTCCCCGGCTGAAGCTATCGCTGTTGCAACCGGTAATACAGCAAAGGCTCATGGTCTTGATGTTGGTGTATTGCGAATTGGAGCGCCAGCAGATCTGCTCGTAGCTGGTCCGGTTAAGGGGTCCTTCGGGACAACAATCACCGATGCAGTTGCCCACGGGGATTTGCCGGGAATTTCTCTTGTTCTGATTGATGGGAAGGTCATTGTAAAATCTCGCAGCCGCCAAACGCCGCCCCCAGAACATCTAGCCCATTTCATGGATACCCCGGGATGTCCATTTTGTTAATTAAATTTGTTTAAGGAGATAAGAATGGAAGACATTAACAACATCATCCGCGAGCTGGTTATCGCCAACCGCATCCTCGCCCACGAAGGTGTGGTGGACGCTTTTGGTCATATAAGTTTCCGCAACCCTAATAATCCTGAAAGTTATTTTATTTCGGTTTCCCGCGCGCCCGAATTAATTAAAATCGACGACATTGTCGAATTCAGGCTCGACGGTGAACCAATTGGTGACCTACGTGATCGCATGCCATACGGAGAACGAGCAATTCACGGAGGTATTTATGAAAAGCGCCCAGACGTAAATTCCGTAATCCATAATCATTCTCTGGAAGTAATCCCTTTTGGATCAACAAACACACCATTAAAACCCTTTGTCCACATGTCTTCTCCCATTGGTGCAAATATGCCCATTTGGGACATTCGAGACAAATTTGGTGAAACTAACCATTTGGTTGTTACGATGGAACAAGGTCGTGACCTAGCTGGCTGTCTTAGTGATAACGCCGTCGCTTTAATGAAAAGACACGGTTGCGTTTGTGCGCGAAAAAACATCCGTGAAACGGTGATGACGGCAGTCTATTTGCAAGTTACCGCTAAACTCACATTACAAGCGAAACTCTTGGAGAAAGAAATCGATTACTTAACCCCAAAAGAAATTGAACTTTGCAATGTAAACCAATTGGGACCTTTGGGTCTCGATCGAGCTTGGGAATACTGGGTTAGGAGAAGTGGTTATGAAGGCTGAATTTTAAATGCCTAAATTTGAATTCTGTGCCAAATTAAAACAAAAATTTTGATTCCTTGGTTAATTGCCCCAAACGTAAAGAAAGGGCCAGTGATTTACCCCCCTCGAGATGACCTTGAATGAGGTCCCCAGCCCAACCAATTCTTTGGGTGTAAAAGGTGCGGGTGAAGGGGGTACAACGGGGCGCCCGCAGCCGTTATCAATGCGGTACTGGATGCTTTAGCCCCACTGGGAATAACATCTATTGACATGCCGGCTACACCTTACAAAATTTAGCAAACCATTCAAAAAGCAGTACCTGAGGCCTGTTGACGACGCTTGAAACGACCGATAGGACTCTAAATACAAAACATGTAGGAATTTAAAATGAAAATTTGCCGCTTCAATGACAACCGCATCGGTATCGTGCGTGACGATATTGTTTACGATGTTACGAAAGTAATAGAACAAGAATTGCCGGCATATCGGTATCCTTTTCCGGTAGGAGATCAGTTGATCGCCAATTTGGATAGTCTTCGCCCCAAATTGGAGACAATGGCAGACATGGTTGATGGCGTACAGGTATCAGAATTAACGCTAAGAAGTCCGATTGCCAATCCAACAAAAATTATTGGTGTACCCCAGAATTATCAAGATCACGCCGACGAAGCCGCAGCCGATACGGGAATATCACAAGGGTTGCCCCGCCGAAAAATGGAAGATCAGGGTCTTTTTCTCAAGGCCAACAGTGCACTTATTGGACCTGGTGAAGGTGTTGCTATTCGGTTTTCGGAGCGGCGCACCGATCACGAAGCAGAACTTGGTGTCATTATAGGAAGAAAGGGCAGCAATATAGAGTATGATGATGCCCTATCCTATGTTGCAGGTTATGCCATTGCTATGGATATGGTTGTACGCGGCAAAGAAGACCGCAGTTTTCGAAAATCCGTCGACACCTATGCTGTTTTGGGACCATGGATGGTTACAGCAGATGAAATATCAGATCCTGGAAATCTTGATTTTTCGTTATCTATTGATAATGAAATCAGACAAAAGAATAACACCCGAAATTTAATTCTTAACCTTCAGGGCCAGATAGTTTGGGCATCAAAATTTTACTCCTTACATCCAGGGGATATCATTATGTCCGGCACCTGTGCAGGCGTAGGTCCTGTCAAACCAGGTGATTTGATGCAACTCGAATTCGAAAAAATTGGTAAAATGGATGTGCCAGTTCGGGCCCATACTGTTTTTTAGGCCTTTTTCTTGCCCAAAGGAGTAAGAATACACGAATATGGCGGACCGGAAGTTTTACGCTATGAAGATGTTGACGTTGGCGAACCGGGTCCAGGAGAGGTGCTTATTGAACATCTCGCAATTGGACTAAATTATGCTGATATACATACACGCAGCGGTCGATATCCTTTGCCCTATCTCCCACAAATTATCGGTGGCGAAGCTTGCGGTATAATCAAAAAACTTGGTCCTGGTGTTTCGGAACTTTTACTTGGCGATCGTGTTGCTTATTCGAATGGGGGACACGCATTGTCACGTGGCTCTTATTGCCAAGAGCGTGTCCTCGAGGCCAAACACCTAATCCCTTTACCAGACCAAGTTGATAATGAGACCGCGGCAGCAATCATCACCAAAGGATTAACTACGCATTATCTTATTCACGACTCCTACAAAATAACTGCTGAAGACACAATTTTAGTGCATGCAGCAGCTGGGGGTGTAGGAATGATTTTATGCCAATGGGCGCGCACGTTCGGTGCGTATGTAATTGGTGTCGTGGGTTCCAAAGGAAAAGCTTCATTTGCCAAAAACCACGGCTGTCATGAAGTTATAATCAATGGTGAAGAAGATGTAGCTGGGGTCGCCCGCACATTAACCGGCGGTGAGGGAGTTTCTGTTGTGTTTGACGCCGTAGGTGCTGATAGTTTTGAAGCCTCACTCAATGCATTACGCCCACATGGCACACTCGTCACCTTTGGGTCAGCGTCGGGGCCAATACCACCATTTGATATTTTTCGATTAAACGAATTAGGATCATTAAGAATTACGTCAGGTGCTTTTATTTGGCATATGCGAAATCGCCAAGAAATTCTAGCAAGGGCAAAAGATGTCATGGATATTGTGCTGGGTGGTGCAGTCAAAATAGAAATTAACCAGCGTTTTGATTTAGCGGAGGCAGAAAAAGCTCATCACCAAATGGAAACGCGAAACACTACGGGTATAAGTATTCTAATACCTTGAGGATTATATTTTATGGCATTTTCAAGTTGGAGGGGAACAGTTGGGTTGATTAAACCCACCATGCGGCCGGGGTCGATGGAAGAAACAGTGCGTTTGCTCCCGGAGGGAGTGGGCTTAATTCCCATACATCAAAATGTCCAAGCAGGAACTAGGGACGAGTTTGCAGATGCAATTGAAGGTTATTATCAAAACGCCCTACTCCTTGCAGCAGCGGGGGTAGACCTTATCCATCATTCTGGCACACCCCCTTTTATGATGCTCGGCGTTAAGGGAGAAGCAGCTATGATCCGAAAATGGGAGAGGGAAATGAGTATTCCCCATTTTACTGCTAACCAGAATATAGTCCGTGCGATGAGATCATTTGGTGTAAAAAAAATCATGGGTGTCAGCTATTCCCGCCTGCAGAACGAGCTCACCCGAAAATATTTAACGGAATCGGGTTTTCACGTTACGGCAATGGAACCAATCGACGTACCATTCGAAAAAGCTGGCGAACTGTCAACTGAGCGAGTCTACACTCATGTTTGTAAAACCTTTAAAGCCAACCCTAAAAGCGAAGCCATATACTTGCAGGGCAATGCCTGGCGCCTCCAAGCTATCATTGAACAACTTGAAAACGATCTCGGTGTTCCTGTAATTGAGACTTGCGCTGCGCTCTGTTGGGAAATTCAAAAACGACTTCGGATCCGTGAACCACGAGAAAACATTGGAAAACTCATGAGGGAATTGCCATAAGCCCTGACATACTACACTGGCGTCTCTTCCCAACGCCCACTGCTATCAACAAAAATTTTGCGACTTTCCAGGGGCTGACTGTCGATGCGTGCCGCCAGCCAGTCCACTAGATAATCCCTAGGATTTTCACCAAGGGTGACAGAACTCGCATCGGCTACGGAATGGTTGGCCCCCTCATAGACAACAATCTCTTTAGGTGAAGTGATTTTATCAAAAATTTCATAGCTATGTTCGATTGGACTTAACTGATCTTGTTCGCCAGCCATAATCAATACCGGACAGGAAATTTTCGGGGCAAAGGGGCGTAAATCTATGGTTTTGGCAAATTCGTCAAACGCCTCCTCATCATCATAATCTGCCATCCACATGTAACGAAGCTTAAAAGACGGTGAGGCGGTATTAAAAATAGTGTTGCAACCAGGCTCGTGACAAACCCCACTGACTCCAACGCCCTTGATCCGATCACCCAGTGCCGCAGCCCATTGCAAACCCCAGTAGGTTCCAAAACTGCTTCCTCTTACTGCAATCCGATTTCCGTCTACGAGAGAATGTTCTGATAACCAGTCGATGGTTGCCTTTGCCGCATCCATATGATTGGTAGTGGTAACAAAAATTCCCAATGCCACGCTTTCCGCCTGGCCTGGACCATCAAGACTGAGCACTGCCATGCCACGTTCGAGGTAGGAATCCCCATACATGTCGACCCCCGTCTCCTTACTTGAATCCATACCGGGTATATTAACTACACACGGAAATTTCTCGCCATCTTCTGGTTTCTTTGGAAAATGGAGATAACCGGGCAGCTCTCTTCCTTGGAAGGGAATTCTCACAATTTGTACGGGATGTGAAGAGAGGTCTATGAATTTTGCATAACAATGGTTCATCCGCTTCTCAAGAAATTCAAGGTCTTCATTAGTCTCAAAAATAGGCCAGCGGCCTGCTGCCCAGAGGAGAGAAGCTGTCAGATAGCTCTCCCGCGCGGTAATTTTTCGACCGGTCTCTTCAAATTTGACAGCCTTTTGTTCACGCCGCTTAGCAGCAATTGAAAACTCACGCACAAAATCACCCACTCGCTTAATCTTTGCACCAACGGCGCGGAATTCTGCAGCAGCTAGGGAGCCCCCAGGGGCAGCTCCATATCGTAATCTGCCTTGATCCCATTCAACGCCCACAGTCCGGATGACCGCATCCAGTATCCAGCGTTGTTCTTCCCAACGTTTCATTCGGCCATCTGCTTTATCCGACATTTAATTCCCCTTGTTTAAATACGAATTCAATCGTTTGAGGCACATAATTTACCAAGCGCATCGATGGTAACAAACTATAGCGTTAATGAGTTATCGGAGTTCGGAGTTTCCATACATATCAACCAGAATGTTCTCGTCCGGTCCCAAAGGCCTGCCTTCTGCGCGGGCCAACAACCAATCTGCCATCATGTGACCAAAATGCGGGCCCTGTGCTACAGAGGTTGCTCCTCCCATGCTGTGTTTGGCACCTTCGTAAACGACAAGTTTTTTCGGCGACTTGATACGATTGTAAACGTCCAGAGTATGTTCTATTGGACTTAACTCATCATCCTCCCCACCAACAATTAAGATTGGGCAGCTAATTTTTTCGGCAACTGGCCGAGGATCAAAACCTTTGGCGAATTGATCAAACGCCTCATCATCAGTCACATCCGCCATAAACATAAAGCGCATTCTGAAAGTAGGTGAACCTACATTAAAAATTGTATAACAATCGGGTTCGTGGATGACAAATGCCTGCGCTACCCCCTTAACGCGGTCACCAAGTTCAGCAGCGGCACATAGACTAAAATATGTACCAAAGCTGGTTGCCCGAATGGTGAGCCGGTTGGCATCGATCGCATCGTGTGTCTCCAGCCAATCAAAGGTGGCTACCGCCGCAGGTCCATGATTAAATGGATCTACAAAAATTCCCCTGCCTGGACATTCTCCCTGGCCAGGTCCGTCCATCGCCAAAATAGCAAATCCACGCTCGAGGTAAGGGTCGCCATACATGGCAACCACATTTTCTTTGCATCCATCCATACCGCCAATATTAACGACACACGGAAATCTTTCTCCGGCCTTTGGTGTTCTTGGCAAATGCAGCATGCCAGAAAGTGCATTGTCCCCGAACGGAATGTCTACCCGTTGGATGGGACGAGGCGCATAATCAATAAATTTATCATAACATTTAATTATTTGCGCTTCATACTCACGATACCGGTCATCAATTTCATAAAGGGGCCACCGTGCTGCAGCCCAAAGGAGAGATGCTGTCAGAAAACTTTCACGAGCAGGAACCAGGCGGCCTTCCTCTTCATACCCCTCTGCCCGTTCTCGAATTTGACGGCCAGCAGCTGCAAATTCGCGATGTGCATCCGAAAATTTTTTTATGCGTGCACCAGCGGCACGAAAAACTGCCCCAGCGGCCGCTCCAGCTGGTGCCGCATAATGTGCCAGACGTGCTTGATCCCATTCAATTCCGATGGTTTCTACCACTGTATCCAACAACCATCTTTGCTGGGACCAACGCAATGAACGACGATTGATGTCCCCTCTCATTTACCCCCCCTATTTGCAAACACCGCTCTCTGGAAAAACGGTTCAACCTGATGGTCGCCCAGCAGCTGACATCGAAGGTCTGACCATATCATCCTTTACTTGCTGTATCCCATCTGGCAAATGCCACTCAGAAAATCTATTGACACGATAGTTATGCGGTTTCCATTTTTCCGTTACGAAATCCGAATCTGTGAAATACTCGACCGCACCGCCACAGGGAGATTTAAAATACCAGAAATAGGCAGACGAAATGGGGTGGCGACCGGGTCCTACTTCAGTGTCCCAGCCTTTCTTGTCGAATGCCACACCCCCACCAAACACTTCGTGAATATCCCTGACCTCAAAGGCTGTATGATGGTAACGTTTTTTGCCGTCCCGGCTCCATATCATAAATAGATTATGATGTTGGCTCTTCCCAGCACAACGCAAAAAAATTGCTGCACCGCCTGCGTAACGGTCTGACAACCAAAATCCCAATCGATTTTTATAAAATTTTTCCGCTGCCTTTAAATCAGGCAACACAAAGCCGATGTGACCCATCCTTATAGGACGAGCGCTTTCATAAAATTTACTCACCTCATCTATCCGTTCCAGAGAGTCGTAGGAGTTGATTTTAGTCCGACTTGCATTAATTTTGTTTTTGGGTTTCCAAAGCGTGAATCCTACGCCAAGGCCGTTCGGATCTATGCAATGGAGGGTTCCATTTCGATCTACCTTTACTTCGCGATCTTTTAAAAGTTCTTTTTTTATTTCAAGCAAATGCTTTTTTGAAGAAACACCCCAAATCATTTCCCTAAAATGCATATCCTTTTGTGCTGGGGGAGGTATGTCTTTGGCTTTTGGAGGTTTTAAAACAATTTTACTGCCAATTTGTGTTTCATAAACCGCTTTTGCGCGGGTATTAACAACCTCGCGCAGACCCCAATCTGAAAAAAAGCGTTTTGCCTTTTTCATGTCTGGTGGAGCAAAAAGAACTGTATGAAGACCTGTAAAAGCCATATTGCCTCCTCTGCCGATTCTATAACCGACGAAACGTTTTATAAATTGCCATCCGTTAAGCTACGGGAGGTTAAGACCCACAGCAAGAGGCTCAAATCTTAACCTCCTCAAAGCTTTCCGTCACCATATCCGGTCCTAGCAACAAATCGCCTAAGTCCAATATCAGTATCCCAGACTCGTTGATGGGCGTCCATTAGGTATGGCAATGCCACCTCACGTTGTTTAACCACATCCTCATATTCAGGGATATAACTTTTCATAAGCGCTGCAACTTCCTGACGAAGTTCATCCTCATTGATTGTTTTGACAACGCGATCTTCGATTACAACCCGCCCATCAATGATGACGGTATCAACAGAGCGCCCCGTTTCTGTGTAAACCAACTGACGAGCGGCACTATTATAGGGCAAGTAAGCTGTGTCGTTCATATCCAGCAACACTAAATCGGCCTTAAATCCCGGCTTCAGAGCGCCCAGCTGGTCTTGCAAACAGGCTGTCCTAGCACTTCCAAGCGTGGCATGCCTTAATGCTTCGTGGGCTAAATGCGTACCCGGAACCGGCTCACTGACCGCTCCCAACATGCAATATGCTTTCATGGCTTGAAACATATTCTGTACGTCGCTGCCCGAACAATTGTCACATCCAAGGCCAACCCGCATTCCAGCATCCCGCATATCACGTATGGGGGCAATTCCACTTTTTAGCTTCATGTTGCTGTTGTGACATAGTACCGCACCTGCATCGGCAGCAGCCATTTCATCAATCTCTTCACGTGTAATCCAGACAGAATGTGCAATGTTCAAGCGATGATTGAGCATTCCCGCTGCATCAAGATATTTAATGAATGAGCCTCCAAATTCCCCATACATCTCACGTGCCATAACAATTTGTCCGCGGGTTTCATATACATGAATATAAACACCAAGATCGTGACGGTTGGCTAAATCGGTACACCCCTCAAGTAATTTAAGTGTGCAACGTTGTGGTGCAAAAGGCCCAACAGCCCAATGGATATTTCCTTTAGCGGGTCGTCTTTTTATCTGTGCATCTAAAAAGTCTAACTGTTCTTTACCATTACTGGCTTGTGTTCCCATCATTTCCTGAATTTCGGGGGGCAAAAGCTCTTTATGTCGTAACATTCCCACGGCTGGAATATCGAAAACCATCGGCGAAAAAATGACACGTTCACCAATTTCCTCATAGGCATCCAGAACAACGTCTATATTTTCTTCTGTTAACGGAATTAGACCCAACATATCCTGTACAGAGGTGATTCCACAACGCATCGATTCTAGTGCCCCAACCAGAGTTCTCAGGCGGATCTCTTCCTTGTCTCTGAAGGTTCCCATTGGCAGCGTATACAGCAACCAAAATTCTAAAGGTATATCCTCAAAAAGGCCCCGACAAAGGGTGTCATGAGAATGATAATGGGCGTTGATAAAACCTGGAATGACGAGGTGATTGCTGGCATTCAATATTGAGGACCCGGAAGTTTGTTCAGGTGTCAGGTTTTTGCCCACAGCTGCAATTAATTCATCTTCGATCAAAATGTCTACAATTTGTGGTTTATGGATGTCACCATCATGGTCATAGACTCTTCCACCTTTTATTAGCAGTTTATTTGCCATTTGTTTTTATCCGTTTTACTCGTAATCCAAGAAAGCTATCATGAGCTTAACGCGTCTTCAAATTGTGAGTAGATAGGCTAGTAGAAAATGACATTAAAAAATTTAAACAAAATCTCTTTAACGGAGGTTGCAAAGATAATCTCCAAAGGTGAATGTTCCGTTGAGGAAGTTTTAACGGCTTGCCTTTCTCGCATTGAAGAGCGAGATGAAACCGTAAAAGCCTGGGCCCATATTGATCGGGAATTAATTCTCACCCATGCACGAACCCTGGACAATGGACCAGTCGTTGGCCCTTTGCATGGTGTACCTATCGGTGTGAAAGACGTTCTTAATACTGCGGACATTCCTACGCAAATGGGATCCCCGATCTACAAAGGATATAAAGCAAAAACGGATGCCGCCTGCGTTGCAATTTTGCGTGCGGCGGGAGCCATAATATTTGGTAAAACAGTTACCTGCGAATTCGCTGGTTCGTACCCCGGAGCAACCACCAATCCACACAATTCGAATTACACACCCGGTGGCTCTTCAAGTGGCTCAGGAGCCGCTGTAGCTGATTTTATGATCCCAGCTGCTTTTGGAACCCAAACAGGTGGTTCTGTGCTTCGCCCAGCAGCCTTTTGCGGCACAGTAGGATATAAGCCAAGCTACAATATGATTAACCGCGCAGGGTTAATGTTTGCTGCCGAAAATCTCGATACAATTGGTTTATTAACTCGAACGGTTGAAGACGCTGATTTGCTTATGAGCGTACTTTTAAAAAGACCTCTTTCAAAAACACTGCCCAAAGAGCCCCCCCCCACAATTGGACTTTGTCGCACTCATTTGTGGGAGAAGGCCAGCAATGAAACGGTTTTCGCGGTCAATGATAGCGTGGAACGTTTAAAGGCGAAAAACGCCAAGTTTATCGAAATCACCCTGCCCCCTTCATTTCAGCACTTAAATAATGCCAGGAACATTATTAACGATTTTGAAAGAAGCCGGGTTATGGCTGATCACTGGTATAATGACAGAGAATTGTTGAGCGAAAACATTCAAGAACAATTAGAGCGCGGCCTTTCAATGAGTTATGAAACCTATAAAGGAGCATTAAACCTAGCTCAAAAAAGCCGGAACGAAATTGAAGGCATCTTTGGTCAAGTTGATTTTGTATTAGCTCCAAGCACGCAGGGTGAAGCTCCCTATGGCCTCAAATCTACGGGGGATCCCCAATTTCAGGGTTTATGGACGATTTTACACGTCCCTACTATTTCTCTACCTACACATAGTGGACCCAATAATTTACCCGTCGGAATTCAACTTATTGGGTATAATCATCGAGATGAACATTTACTGAGCTGGGCCCAGTGGGTTTTGGAAAATCTGGGGAATTGGCAAAACTGATTTTAGAAACGAAACACTCGCGAATCCAACGAATTGACCGTTATGCATGGTTAAAAACCTAAATTCACCTTTTGTGTATTTAGTCAGCCATAAGGTTCTGCTGGTTTACCCCCAAAATCCGGCATGGCGGCATGAATCAGAATAAACGCGATCATACAAGGTTCGTTACCGTTGTTTACCCAATTATGAACTGTGCCACGCTGAACTAACACATCACCAGCCTTTAGGTGGACCGTTTCATCATCTAATTCCATATCGATTTCACCTTTTAATACAATTGCATAATCAATCGAATCCGTTCGGTGTACACGTGGGGATACTCCAGGATCAAACCTCGAAATTCGACAAACGCTGCCATTGGAAACAACCGTGGAGGTCACATCCGCAGAAATATCAGTGTCATCACCAAGATCGGTTGGGGTGCTATCAGTCGCCCAAATCACTGTAGAATTAGCACCGGGTCGCCGAGTGATGACGTTTTGGGAAAACTCATCAAGTTTAACCACAGCTTTCCCATTGCTATCATGACCGGTTATTACTCTGCGAACTTTCAGGCTCACTATTTACCTCCTTTTTTGTTTCATAATTCTTTAACTGCGTCCAAAAAATCTTTACGAACTTGCGCTCCATGCATAAATCCATAATCTTGCGGATATTTTTCCCCGGGCTCTACTTTTAACGTCGCAAAAACCGGGCCTTCTTGTTGTAAAACAGCGCCTATACCAGATTTAAAATCATTAAGATCATTGAACTCATGACTTTCCCTGTAACCCGCTTCTCGGGCGAGCCCAGCAAAACTGACTTTGCCTTGCCCGGGAATAGGATGGCCGCCATTTGCTTCATAGGTGCCATTCTCGCATACAAAATGTACTAAATTTTTTGGCGCTGCTTGGGCAATGGTTACTAAGCTACCTAAATTCATAAGGAGGCTACCATCGCCGTCCAACAGAATAATGCGGCGGTCTGGCCAAGCCAGCGCAAACCCTAAGGCATGGGAGGAAGTTAACCCCATTGCACCTGAGGAAATATAATTTAATGGATTAGGCCGAATAGCAATCCATTCAAAAGCTGAAGTGTAAGCCGCCACTACAATTTCGTCCTCTGCAACACACTGACTAAGGATTTTGAGACAAACATCACGTTTCATCATGGTGCAATCGGCCTCCTCCCAATTAGCATCGCCACTGGCGTTGAAGTTTCATAGGCTTTGTTTATAGCTGGTACAATTTCACCAACGTCTTCATCAGTTTCAATCCAGTGATGCGCTATTCCCATCGCATCAAGAATGGGTTCTATAATACGCACACCATATCTGGATGACTCTGTTGGCGCTACGCCTGGTTCCTTGCCAAGCAATCCTACCATCATGCAAATTGGCATTGAATATTCAACTGCAACCGCCCGTACCCCATTCAAAGAATCTAGCAAACCTGTATATTGTATCAGAATGAGGGCACGATGTTTTGCATACGAAAGTCCGGCACTAATACCCAACGCTTCGTCCTCCTTGCACACCAAAACATGTCTGAAGGATTCATCAACGGAAATGGGGGCCAACAACCCAGATGCTGTGGTTTTGTCTGGTACCGTAATTATAGTTTTAATTCCGCTTATTTTAACTGATTGAATTATGCCGGCCCCATGAAGGCCAACCTCAACTTTGTCCTGGCTAGTATTTTTCATGCAACGCCCTGTTTTTTATTTGAACCAGATTTTGACAAACCCACTGCAGAAACTAAGGGCTCTCCACTGACTTTTCCTCTCTTAAGAAGCCTTCGTTCATGCTCGGGAAATTCCTTTCGGGCGTGAACCGAACACCGGTTATCCCATATTACATAATCACCCAATTGCCATTCATGTTCATAATCAGCCCGTTCTACAAAAGGAAACAATTTTGACAGCAATTCGGCACTTTCGCTTTCATCATAACCATCGATTGCCGCGGTCATCAACCGGTCCAGATAAAGAGCTTTCCGTTCAGTTTCAGGATGTTTGACCACAGCGGGTTGCCACTGATGGGGGATGCCCTCCAGATCTTCTACACGGGGTTTCTCCCTCACTGTATAGTCATAAACCTGTAATACCCGCCGACCGGAAATTTTTTCTAAAAGATGTTTTGGCAGGGCCTTATAGGCTTCATAACAACTGCCAAATAGCGTGTTGCCGCCACTGCTAGGCAGTTCAACTGCATATAACCATGTTGCTTTATCCGGTGCCTTGGTAAAAGAGTTATCATGATGGAACCACATTTCACCGTCTCCAAAAGCCCCTATTGGGGTGCCATCATTGTTGAGAATGTTTGAAACCAGCTGAATTTGCGTATCATCATCAGCGCGCCGATCATTAGGCATTGAAATTTCCGATGTTTCACCCAACCAGTTTGCACTCTTTATGAGTTGTCCATCAGTCAAATTTTGATTTCTAAAAAGCAATAACACATGGTTATTCCAGGCATCGATGAGTGCTTCAGCAGTCTCATTATTCATTAACTGGGCTAGATCAACACCACATACTTCTGCACCGATTGGCCCATCAAAGGGAACGATTTTCAAAGTCATAGCTTAACGGTAATGTGATAAGTACTGATCATCAAGCACTCTTCAGTTACCCTTGCTGGGTTGAAGTTGGGATGTCATTCTTTTGTGTCAGTAGAAGTTGGAGAAGAATTTGTTATGGAACTTAAAAAACACGGTCGATACGATTACTCGCCGATAATTGAGAGACCAGATTATGACTGGCCAGAAGGCAAACGTTTGGCCGTTTATATTGGGCTTAATATTGAGCATTTCAGCTTTGGTGAGGGGCTTGGACACACACCCACAAATCCAGGCGTACAACCCGACGTTCGAAATTATGCGTGGCGGGATTATGGCCTAAGGGTCGGTATTTGGCGTGTCTTCAACCTTCTTGATGAACTCGGACTTCCCGCATGTCACTTGATGAATACAGCTGTTTACGACTATGCACCGCAAATCCCAGCCTACATACGTAAACGCGGAGACGAGTTTATTGGACATGGCATAACCAATTCTGAGCAACAGGGGGAGTACGCGGAATCAGAGGAAAAAGTGCTCATCAAAAATGCAACGTCTACCTTTAAAAAACACGAAGGAAAAGTTCCCGCTGGGTGGATGGGCCCTTGGATATCGGAGAGTCACTATACTCCAGATTTATTGAAGGAAGCCGGCTATCAATTCATCATGGATTGGTCCTGTGATGACCAACCGGTTTGGATGAGGACACGTAGTGGAAAATTGTTAATGATCCCCTACCACATTGAGATCAATGATTCCCCTGCCCAGTTGTCACGACGCCATACCGCAGACGATTTTACAGGGATGGTGACAGGCCATTTTGACGAACAAATTTCTCAGTGTGAAAAACAACCTTTGGTTTTTTCGCTGGCACTGCACACTTTTGTTGTGGGTCAGCCCTACAGGTTAGCAGGATTGCGAGACATTCTTACCCATATGGTTAATCACAAGGAGGCAAATAAAATTTGGTTCACACGACCAGGCGACATATACAAACATATAAGCGCCTTACCCGCAGGCTGTGTCCCTGGTGATTAAATAAAGGTAAAATTAAACCCCTTGGGAAGCAGCAATTAAAGGGTCCATTTCCATATCATCATCACGAACTGCACCGATAAGTTCTGATATTTCTTTTATACCTCGGTTATCACACCATTCTTCTAAATCATCAATGATTGTCGTTAATGCTGTAGGATTTCTAAACCCTGCATAACCAATGCCAATTGCTGACGCCCCTGCTAGCATATATTCCACAACGTCTTCTGCCTTTGTTACGCCGCCAATTCCAATTACCGGAACACTGCACTCTTTCGCTACCTGGTAAACCATACGCATGACAATGGGTTTCAATGCGGGTGAAACCAAACCACCAAACTTATTCCCCAGAGCAGGGCGAAAATTATCGGTGCGAATTTTTAAACTTAGAAAAGTGTTGCAAAGTACTAAAGCGTCTGCCCCCGCCTCTTCAGCTGCAATAGCAATTGATACTAAATCTCCTGCGTTGGGAGACAGTTTCGCCCAAACCGGCTTGTGGGTGGCTGCCCGTATTCCTTCCATCACCATTTTGGTGTGATCGGCATGTAAAGAAAAATTTCCGCCATTGGGATCACGAGTTGGACATGATATATTCACTTCAATCACATCAACACCGTCAACCGTGAGGTCGCGGGTCATTGACGCAAAATCTTCCGCAGTCTCTGAAGACACACTTACAATCAAAGGTGGTTCCCACTTATTGTATTCTGGGACAATGTTCTCCAAAAAATATTCGATTCCTTTTCCGGGCAAACCAATGGACTGAATTATCCCGGCCTCGGTTTCTGCCATACGGGGAGTTGGATTTCCCAAGCGCGGTTCCCGGCAAATGGTTTTGGCGACTAACCCTCCTAACCGATTTAAATCTATTACATCACCGTAATCCCAAGAAAATGCTCCTGATGCGGGCATGATCGGATTTTGAAGGGTAACATCACCGATTTTTACTGATAGATCTACCATCCCACCGCTTCCTGCAAATTAAAACAAGGGCCCTCCCTACAAACACGGCGTAGGAGTCTTTGCCCATCCACTTCGAATGTACGCATGCAGATGTAACAAGCCCCCAGACCACACGCCATATTTTGTTCCATTGCTACCTGCCCTGGCACACCGTGTTGTTGACCTATACGTTTCATCAGTGAAAGTAGACGATTAGAACCACATGTGAAAAAAGCGTCGGCTTTTCCTTCTGAAATTAGCCGAAGAAGGATTTTCTCAACATTATCAACATCACTGCTTTGGTCGGTGTCAACAACCTCTATGACCTTCGCTCCTAATCCTTCAAACAGATCTCTTGACATAACAACTTCTGGATTCCGCGCACTCAGAATTGCAGTCACACCTACATTATGTTCCGCTGCAAGTTGCGACAAAGGTGCCAACGTAGCCAATCCAACACCTCGACCAAGTACAACAATATTTTTCCATTCTTCTTCCAACCAAAATCCTATGCCAAGAGGGCCAACGATGTTGAATTCTTCGCCGGGCTCAAGCATAGCAATCCCTTGGGTGCCCCGCCCTTCGCGTTTGTAAAGAAACTCCAAACGACATTGGTCGACATCAATTCGGTAAATGCTCATCGGCCGCCGCATCCAGACCTCCGCACCGTCTGGTGACGGACACAACAGATGAAAAAACTGGCCTGCTTTAGCTTTTAGCGCGCGCGCTGAAACCTCCACAACAATTTTCAGGTATTCGTCGTTGACATACTCGTTCGAAACCACGTGGGAAATAAACTCCCCAGAGGGTTTATCCGGATGAGGATCTTCTTGGCCAATCCGCACAGGTTTGGAGGTATAATTTTCTTCAGGCGTTAGGTCAGTCATTCGTTGTAAGTATGTAATTTGGGTTATAAAAACCGGCTTATAGCACTTCAGTGTACCAAAATAAATACTTATTCCAAAAATATTACATTTTCGTCTTTTTCCCAAAGAGCATTGTAATGTTGATTCTGTGGTTGATATAACCTGATTTAAAACGCGGAGCGTTTGAACCGTGAAACAAGCGTGAATCAAAAAGAACGGCCCTATTTTCCTTATAGGGTACAATGATTTTTTGATCTTCATGGTCTACCAGAAATTTTTTGATCGGTTCAGAATCATCATCATAATTGGTGATTTTCCAATCACCAGGCGGAGCCTGCTTGTAGATCTCTAAGCCACCACTTTCAGGATTGTCATTGGAGTGATCGGGCGTTACCCAAAAATTGATACTGACAGAAGCATCATCCACATGAACTCCAATTGGTTTGTCACCGGAAATTCCTTTAAAAGCCCATGCTTGAATTAAAGAATGTTTTCCTAAAATTTGGGGAAACGTTTTTCTTATTTCTTCCGCTATCTGGAGTAAAAGTGGACAGGCAAGTCCATCTTCAAGGTAGGCCGCCAGAAAGCCTTTGATATGGGAAAAATCAAACCATACTGTGCTGCCCAATAAAAAGTTCTGCAGTCTTAAAAGAGCTTCCTCTGTAAGTAGGTTATCAAACCAAACCAGTCCTGGACTACTAACTGAATACAATTTGGAAATTTCATCAACATTCAATTTCTGATTTACTGTGCCCTGAGTGTGCTCCGCTGCATCAATTACATGATTTGGAAAATTATAACTCCCTCCAAACCATTCAATTTCTTCGTTTGCCAAGGGGTAAATTTCATGTTCATCCTTGGGCCACTTGATTTTGTTTTTGGTGTTTTCATATGCACGTGCCAGTGAATCGAAACGTTCTCCATCTCTTTTAATACTGGCCAAATAACGGAATTGATTTATATCATGTTCCAATTTTGCTCGAGTGGTTTGCACCAGAGTTAAATCCGGTTTACCAAAACGATTTTCGCCCCGTCGTAAATCAAGGGTTCTGGAAAAATAATCTAAAGCTCTATCCTGCCTCCCTAGAGAATTCCAAATAAAACCAAGGCTACGTGCTGCATTATAGTGTTCTGGTTCAACAAAAATTACCCGTTGGTATGCTTTAATGGCTTCCTCCAATCGCCCAGAATCCCTTAACGCATTGGCTACATTCCATAAAGCGGGTGGATATAATGGATCGATTTTAATTGCGCGTTCAAATCGTTGGATCGCTTCATCCAAACGACCGGTTGCGGCTGCAATCACACCCAAATTTTGAATTACGTCGAGAAAATCAGGAAAAATGTGTAAAATTTTATTGTAAGCGAGCTCTGCCTCTTTGAAGCGACCAGCTTTATGATGTGTAATTGCAGCCGCGACCCGTGCCTGGAGATCCTGGCTTTTTAGAGATTCCGACATGATTGATTATTCCGACTGACGAGAAATAAGTGCTTTCATAAATTCAGCCGCTTCACCACCCCGCAGCGCACGACCCCACATATCCTGGACTGTGTTATGATGGAGTCCCAAAGCTTCGGGAGCCGAGGTAATCATTGCAATTCCCCCATGAACGTTTGGCTGTTCACCAAGCCTGAAAGGGCTAAGGGCAAGAATTTTACGATCGGATTGTCGAAAAATTTGAAAACTCGTATGAGGCAGGTTTCCCGGTACAATACCAATTTGAACACCTATGGGTTCCTCTTCCATGATGCTAATCAGGTGTTCTGCTTCGGCTCGAGCTCTTGCACGCCTTTCACGCAATATTTCTTGAGGTAAATCCAGCCGTCCGACAAGCCCATTTTGTAAGAATCTTTCGATTTCTGAACCCGAAATCAGGTTAAGGATGCCTGGCTGTCGTTCTCGATAGGTTTGTTTCCGTTTGTGCAAAATGGGAAGGAGGTTCTTAACTTGCTCAATCGCTCGATCTCGATCGGCTTCTAGTAGGGGTATGCTTTCGGTGAGACACTCACTTAAAGTTTGTTCAAAAATTTCTGATGACATGAGAAAAGAAACCGGACCCGCTAAAACGACAATATGTTCCGCTGTCTCCTCGATTTGTCTAATGCGTTCGAAAAAGGCCAGGGCAGAAGGAATATACTCTACACCGACGCCTAGTAACGTTGGTACTGAAACATTCAAGAGTTCAGAAAGTCTTTCGAGCGTGTCAATTTTAGCAACATCACCCTTTTCGAAGCGATAAAGAGCCGTCCGTGAAATGCCAATGCGATTTGCGATTTCATCTGCACTTAAGCCTGAAGCCAAACGAAAAGCTTTCAGCCGATTGCCAATGTCATCAAATCTGATTGTCATGCTGAATTTGTTCTTTTGCGTTAGCTATAAATTGTACAATTTCTGCGGGCATGACTGGAGCCCGAGTCAAATGAACATTAAAAGGAGCCAAAGCGTCTTCAATTGCAGAAATAATTGCAGCAGGAGCGGGAACCACACCGCACTCTCCAACGCCCTTTACGCCTAATGGGTTCAGGGGAGAGGGAGATTCATGATGAATGATGTTCACCTCTGGCATTTCTGTTGCCGAAACCAAAAGGTATTCTGCAAAATTTGTTGTTACAGGTTGACCACCTTCGTCATACCCCATCCACTCAAATAAACTGTTCCCAATTCCATGGGCTGCGCCACCGAGCACTTGGCCGTCAACAATCATTGGGTTAATAATTGTGCCACTATCGTGGGCCATTACGTAGTTTAAAATCTGCACACCGCCAGTCTCAATATCGACTTCAACCTCCGCAACTGCTGTTCCACAGGCAAATACTAAGTTGTCCATTACAACATTTTCGGTTGCCTCCATACCGGGTTCAATTCCTCCGGGAAGGGCATAGCCAGGCGTACCTCCCACCGAATGTGCTACCTGCCCTAAACTGACTTTCATTTCAGGTACTCCACGAACATGTATTTCCCCATTGTGAATTTCGAGATCCTCTTCAGATGCTTCCAACAAATGAGCAGCAACCTGAAGAGCTTTTGCTCTCACTTTTTGAGCGGCAACGTGGGCAGATGTGCCGGCAACGGCTGCTAATCGACTATTAGAAGTGCCAATACCCAAAGAAATCTTTCCGGTATCCCCCGCTGTCACTGTTATATTTTCCATATCGCCACCAAATTGTTCACCAACAATTTGTGCCATCATGGTCTCCGTACCTTGTCCAATAGCGGTGCCACCAGTATAGACATGAATTTTGCCTGATGGGCCTATTCGAACCGTGACAGACTCAAAAGGACCTCGGCCTGTTCCTTTGACGTAGTTTGCCATACCTATTCCGAGGTAACGCCCCCGTGAAAGAGCTTGTTTTTGACGAACAGAAAAACTATCCCAACCAGCTTTCTCCAAAGCGCTTTTTTGACAAAGCGGATAGTCACCCGAATCTAGGACAACTGGCATTCCCCCACGTGTTTTTAAAGGCTTCTCATAGGGCATCTGGTCTCCGGGAATAAGATTACGGCTTCGAACCTCCGATCGATCAAGGTTCAGCTCTGCAGCAACGCGGTCCATAAGTCTTTCCATGACAAACACCCCTTGCGGATGCCCAGCTCCACGGACGGGGGTAACAGGCACTTTATTGGTCAGAGCCAAACGGACGTGTGTTTTAAAACTTGGTACTTTATAAGGAAGGGGAATGGTTTCTGCAGCATTATAGGGAAGGTTAACACCACGGGCAGTAAAAGCCCCGTGATCATGGACCACAGCACTCTTTATTCCTAGTATTTTCCCATGATCATCTACTGCAATTTCCGCTTCCCAGTACTGGTCACGTTCTTGGGTTGTAGTTATAAAATGTTCACGTCGGTCTTCTACCCATTTTATGGGTTTGTTAATCAACATAGTGGTCAAAGACAGCACGATATCTTCTTGGTAAACCACTAGCTTTGGCCCAAATCCACCACCAACATCTGGCGTAATGACCCGCAAACGATTTTCGTCACGACCTGTCATGTCGATAAAAACACTGCGCAAAGAGTGTGGCATTTGCGTGGAACTCCACAACGTAACGGAATCGGTTGCTTTTTCGTAAGAGGCTACGCAGCCACGACATTCAATGGAATGGGATCCTCCACGATGCACCCAAAGGGATTCAGAAAAAACATGTCTGGCCTTCGCAAAAGCAGATTCAACATCTCCGTATTCCATATTAAACTCTGCGAGTAGATTGTCCGGTGCATCTTGATGCGTTAGTGGAGAATTGTTCTCAAGAGCATCTCGGCAATCCGAAGTAGCTGGCAGTGGGTCATAATCAATTTCCACAAGAGTGGCGGCATCTTCAGCAACGTAGCGGTTGTCTGCAATAACCACCGTAATAGGTTCACCGACATAAGTAGTTTCCTCAAAAGCCAGTGCTGGACGGTCACGATTTTGTTTGTAGGATGGGCTAGGCATTCCCACCACCAATCGTTCATTTTTCAGGTAAGGACGTAAATCCTCCAAAGTAAAAACGGCACGAACACCGGGATGCAATTTTGCATTGGTTACATCAATGCCTTTAATCTTTGCGTGCGCGAATTCGCTTCGAACAAACACTGCATGAAGCATTTCCGGTAAATTTAAGTCATCGATAAAATTTGCTCGCCCGCGCAGCAAAGTTGGGTCTTCAAGCCTTTTAGCCCGGGTCCCAAATACTTTCCAGGACATGGATAAGGGTGTCTCCTTCCTTTAATCTTTACCAATATTAGAGGAAATAACAGAATTTATCAGAATTGTAAAAAAAGAAAGAATTATTCACTTTTTGGTACAAAAATATTCACAAAACTATAGCTCAAAGGTTGAAATTCCTTCGTACTTTCTCAATTTTGTAGCTTCTGTTATGATAAATAGGAGAAATGGAATAAAAACATGGCCATTTTAGGAAATAGCTTTGGGTTAACAACAAAAAATCCAGTGCAAAAAGCCGTTTATCAAAAGATAACGGTTACACCGAGTAGTCCCCACATTGGGGCAGAAATTGGAAATATTGACCTAACAAGCCCCCTATCGAACCTTGAACTCTCAGAGTTAAAACAGGCCTTTACCGATTATTTGGTCCTGTTTTTTCGGGATCAAAGGATTAGCTTTGAAGACCAGGTCCGGCTCGCAGAATATTTTGGCCCCATCGGTTCACATGTAGGAGCAAAGACTAACAGCGAGGATTCTGAAGACTCCCGCGTAAGAAAATTCCATTTTGATGAAAATTCAGCGACGGTATCTGGCAATATTTGGCATACTGATCAATCTTGCTCTCCTGTTCCCCCGCTTGGCAGTATTTTGTATAACCACACTGTACCTTCTAATGGCGGTGGAGACACAATGTTCTCGAGCATGTATGCAGCTTACGACAATTTATCTGATGGGATGAAAACTTATTTGAGTGATCTTACGGCATGGCATGATGGGGTCCCAACATTTGGGCCCGGTACGCCAAATGCTACACACCCGGTTATAGTCCGCCACCCAGAAAGCGGGCGAAAACTCATTTATGTAAATTCTTCTTTTACCAAACGGATAAATGGAATTCCCTTTGAGGAAAGCAGCGGAATTTTAAAATTTTTATGGGCACACTGCACGTTACCTGAATGGAATTTTCGGTTTAGATGGGAGCCTCATTCAATAGCATTTTGGGACAATCGCTGTGCACAACATCGTGCAACCAACGATTATTTACCGGAAATAAGATCAGGTTTCCGAGTACAAATTGAAGGTTTATCTCCACCTCTTTCAGCTTAAATTTTTAAAAATTTAAGAAAATTATTTTAGAAAATCCAAATAGTCTTGGAGACGTTCTCCCACTCTTTGACTAATTTGGAACCCGGAACGGGACATTTCTTGAATGTCATCTTTAGAAAGTTTGTCTACAATTTCGGCCTGATAACTATCCCGGTTTTTAACCCTTTGCCACCAAGCTTGAACCAATGGTCTGTCTTCAGTCCAATGACCTAAAATTTGGAGGTATTCTAACCGAGCAAAAAACGGAGCAAGGTTAATTTCAGCCAGGCTGAATAGATCACCCACCAACCAGAGCCGACCATCAGAAAGTACCTGTTCCATAGTTTTACAAGCCGTTTCATAAGCGGCAATACCTCTGAAAACATAGGGAGATTCAACTCCTTCTTCAAATGTTGATTTAAACCGATCTCTACGTGTCGGATCTCCAACATTTCGATAACGTTGCTCTCGTCGCTCCGGACTCTGCTTTTGCATTCGTTCACGAAACATGGCTGAAAAACTGAAAACAACAACCCCTTCGTATAGTCCCTCATCAACAGTCTTCGACCATAACCTCATCTCGGCCCTGTCTACCGGTGTACTGGGCGCTAGTGGTGGTTGCAAAAACACCTCATTCAAATATTCGCAAATTAATGTTGATTCCCGGATGGTTTTATTTTCATGAATCAATGTAGGGACAAAACCCTTGGGGTTTAGCTTCAGGTATTCCTTTTCATATTGTGCATTAGTGAATAAATTTACCTCCTTATTCTCCCATTGGAGATCTTTTTCAAACAAAACTATACGCACTTTTTGCGAACAAACAGAATTATGAAAATGGTAAAGTGTAAGCATAAAATTGATTTGTTGTGAAATTTTACTCAAAACTAAACCAGATTCTAGAATCCATCTGTAATTTTGTCTATCTTTCAAACCTTCTTGTACGACGGCAAGGTTTATACAATCGGAAAGACGAAAATTAGGGGTTTAATGTTCTACAAAAGTGAAAGCCTTTTAAAGCAAAGGAAAAGTAGGGGTGACAAGAGATCCTAGGTCTAAAAGTCTGTTTGAATTAAAGGGTTAAAGTCGGTTTTTTAAAATTTGATACAAACTTTGGGGTTTGAAAAACCTTTAAACCAAAAAATCAAAACATGAATTCATTGACTTGACCCCATTTCACGAACGGATTGGTTGATGTATAAACACCCAATAAAATAGATGTTTGCTCACGCTTGTATAAAAAGTTTTAAAAATGAAACCAGCACCTTTCCAATACCATTTACCGACATCCTTGGACGAGACAGTTGAAATGTTGTCTAAATTTTCGGGTGATGACGGCCGAATTCTTGCGGGTGGACAAAGCCTCGTGCCCATAATGGCCTTTCGCTTGGCACACCCCAACCATTTAATTGATATCAATAACGTTGTTGAATTAAATAAAGTCGATATTGAAAATGGGGCACTTTCAATTGGCGCCACAGCTCGTCATGCACACTTTCATACACCGGTATGCAAAGGTATTTTGGGAAATTTACTGACACATGTCGTGCAACATATTGCACACTACCCTATTCGACAGCGTGGAACATTTTGCGGAAGTATTGCTCACGCTGATCCCGCATCAGAGTGGTGTCTCGTCGCAACAACATTAGAGGCAAACATGTTGGCAAAAAGTGTTTCAGGGGAAAGAAAAGTTAGCGCAGCAGATTTTTTTGAAACAATAATGACCACTTCATTAGCTGAGGATGAGCTATTGTGCGAAGTCCAAATTCCATTGCTCCATGATGACACCAGGTTTGGATTTGAGGAGTTTAACAGGCGTGCAGGCGATTTTGGTATTGTCATGGCTTTGGTGACCTATCGCGAGGAAGGCGGTCTTATCGTTGATCCTCATATTGGGGTTGGCGGGGCCGAAGACAGGCCTCGACGTATAGTTGAAGCTGAAAATGCATTAAAAGGAGAGGCCCCAAGTGATAAGGTATTTCGAGCCGCAGCAGAAGCCGCAGCTGCAGCCATCGACCCTATGGAAGATCATGCGACCAATGCCCAATATCGTCGTGATCTTACCTCTGCCCTTGTTCGCCGTGCACTGGAAAGAGCTGCCTCATGACTGAACAAAAAAATATCAAATTCAAAATTAACGGAAAAGAATACGAAGTTTTGGTCGACCCCCGATGGACTCTTGCAGATGTTATCCGCGACCACTGTGGCCAAACCGGTACTCATTTGGGCTGTGAACACGGAGTCTGCGGTGCATGCACAATTTTGTTAAATGGCACACCAATTCGTTCTTGTTTAATGTTTGGAATACAAGCGGACGGTACGGAAATTAGAACCGTCGAAGGCCTTGCGGATAATGGATCATATCACCCGCTTCAAACAGCTTTTATGGAACATCATGCACTTCAGTGTGGTTATTGTACACCGGGTTTTCTAATGCTGGCTGCAGGCATCTTAGAAGCCCAGCCCAACATTAGTGATGAAGACCTTAATGATGTTTTATCTTCCAATCTTTGTCGGTGTACAGGATATGCCAACATTATAAAAGCGGTCCGTGCTGCCCGAGAAGAAATGAAGACACCTTAATGGCCACCGAAATAAAACCCCTTCTCGGTCATCTGGGTGATAGCGTAGTCAGGTTGGAAGATCCACCTCTGGTTACAGGAAAAGGTCGGTTTGCTGGCGACATTAATTTTCCAAATCAAATACACATGCGTGTTGTTAGAAGTCCCTATGCACATGGAAAAATAAAAGAGATAAATATAAAAAGCGCTTTGTCACACCCCGGTGTATTTGCTGTCTGGACAGCTGGAGATATTAAGGATGTTCCGCCGATCGACTTTCGCGAAGGCAGCGATCCAACCTTGGCGCTTTTTCGGCAATACCCGTTAGCCCGTGACTTGGTTCGGTACGTGGGCGATCCCGTTGCCGCGGTTTTTGCGGAAGATCCTTATACGGCGGAAGACGCCGCAGAAAAAATTGAACTTGTTATCGAGCGGTTACCGGTTTTAATCAATGCTGATGACCCACCACAAGATTTTAAGGGTAAAGCCACGACTGAGGCTGCTGTAGTAGAGCAAGGTTATGGCAATCTGGAAGAAGCCTTTGCCTCCGCCTTTAAGGTTATTCAAATAGACGTCAAAATCGGCCGCCACACCGGTGTCCCAATGGAAACGCGTGGCGCAGTGGGACGCTTCGACGAGGCACGTGACGTATTGGAGCTTTTCGGGGCTGCAAAAGTGCCGCATCGTAACAAGGACACAATCTGCCGAATGCTCAACAGACCAACGGCTGGTGTCCACTTATTCGAAGGACATACTGGTGGTGGATTTGGTGTTCGTGGAGAACTATACCCTGAAGACATTTTAGTATGTGTTGCCGCGATGAGACTCGGAAGACCGGTTAAGTGGATTGAAGATCGCCAAGAACATTTAATGGCAACAAACCATTCACGCCAACAACGCCATATATGCCGCGCTGCGGTAGCAAAAGACGGAGAGGTTTTAGCTATTGACGATGAATTGTACCTTGACCAAGGGGGGTATATAAGGACCCACGGGACTCGTGTTGCAAATATGACAACGGGCACACTTCCGGGACCCTACCGCATCCCGGTTTACCGATCGATTTGTCACTTCCGTTTAACCAATAAAACGCCTGCCGCTACATATCGGTCTCCGGGTCGATTTGAAAGTACGTTCGTCCGCGAACGCCTAATGGACGCTGTTGCGATCGAACTTGATATGGATCCGGTATCTGTACGACGCCGCAATTTGATAACCCTCGAAGAAATGCCTTGGGCGCGTGATTTAGATGTCTTAGGGGATTCCGTAGAACATGACCCTGGGGATTATGGAGGTTTGCTGGATCAGGGTCTTCAAAGAGTCCGTTGGGATGATTTGCAGTCCGACCTCCGCAAACGCCGGAATAACGGCGAAATGGTGGGAGTAGGGCTTTCTATGTTTTTTGAAAAAGCCGGTCTGGGACCATCAGACGGCGCAAAAATTTTTGTTGATACGACTGGCCACATAGAGGTCATTACCGGCGGTGCTTCGCTTGGACAAGGTTTTGAGACGGTAATGGCACAAATTTGTGCCGAAGAATTAGGCACTGACTACCGCAGGATACGTGTTATTCACGGACAAACCAATCGGATTGATTACGGGGTTGGTGCCCACGCGTCACGAGCGACCGTTTTAACCGGTACTGCTGTTAGTAAAACTGCCCAAAAGGTACGGGAAAAAGCACTGGAGATGGCGGCGGAGTTATTACAATCAACACCGGATAATTTGGATATTACCAACGGTACAATACACGAAAAAGATAATGCCGCAGGTCCCTCTTTAACGCTTGGTGAGGTTGCTGAAACTTTGGCCCCTACATCGTCATCCCGCGGAAGCCGCGACCCTTACCTATCCGCCGAAGAATGGTTTCATATTGACCATCAAACCTACCCCTATGGACACCACATTGCTGTTGTAAAAGTAGATCCAGAAACAGGCGAAGTGGAAATTGAAAAATATTTTATTGCATATGATATTGGAAGGGCCATAAATCCTATGTTGGTGGAAGGACAACTTGTAGGAGGCTTAGCACAAGGAATTGGTGGCTCATTATATGAAGAGTTCACATATAGTGAAGATGGAGATCCCCTTTCCGTAACTTTTGCAGATTATTTAATTCCAACGCTAAGAGAAATTCCGGAGCCCGAAATTTTACTAACCGAAGATTATCCAAGCATCCGAACCCCCCTAGGGATTAAAGGGGCTGGTGAGGCAGGAATTACTGGATCAGGAGCTGCCATTGCCTCAGCAATTGATCACGCAATCGGTATCCCAGGTGCTGTAACAGAAATTCCTATTTCCCCACAGCGGCTAAAAGAGATATTAAACAAACATTCATTTAAACCGAAAGGGACTCACGGCAGTTAAACAGGAGAATTCTGATGCCAAATAAAGATTTAAGGGACTGGGTGACAGACTTGGAGAAAAACAACCAGTTGCAGATAGTGACTGGAGCTGACCGTGAAGAAGAGATTGGTGCCATTGTTGACATTCAAATGCGCCAAATGACTAATCCCGCTGTCCTGTTTGATGACATCCCAGGTTATCCAAAAGGATACAGGGTTCTGGCTAATATACTAACTTCTGTTCCCCGGATAAATCTCGCCCTCGACGAACCTATTGAAAAGTCGGAAGTGGAGCTCGTCGATTACTGGCGGACATATATGAAAAACCAACCAACGCATGACCCAATTGAAGTCAACGGTGGACCTCTTTTAGATAATGTCTACGAGGGCAAAGATATAGATATTACGAAAATTCCTACCCCCAGATGGCACGAACATGACGGGGGCTATTTTATCGGTACTGCATGTATGGTTGTAATGAAAGATCCAGACTCGGGCTGGATTAATTATGGTGCTTACCGTGTACAATCCCAAGGGCCAAACACAGCTTCTTTAATGACCTCTAAGGGCAAACACGGAGATATCATTCGAAATAAATATCACGAAAAAGGGGAACCTTGTCCCGTTGCGGTAGTCGTCGGAATGCACCCCGCCTTATTTATGGTGGCAGGCCTGGAAATGCCATATGGAAAAAACGAATACGATTGCGCAGGTGGATTGATAGGGGAAGGAATTGAAATTATAAACATGCCTAAAACTGGCCTTCCGGTCCCTGCCAACGCAGAAATTGCCTTTGAGGGGTTCATTCATCCGGATGATCGGATAGATGAAGGCCCCTTGGGCGAATGGACAGGTTATTATGCAGGAGGGGCTACCACACAACCTGCAATTCGGCTTGAGACTTTTATGCACCGAGATAATCCTATCCTTCTCGGGGCTATTCCAGCTGTACCCCCAAACGATGATACCTTTTACCGTGGTACCTATCGCTGCGGTGCCGTGTGGAACCAGCTTGAAGCCGCTGGCATCCCTGAAGTGAAGGGAGTGTGGGCCCACGAAGCAGGGGGAAGCCGCATGTGGTTAACGGTGTCAATTAAACAAATGTATGGTGGCCATTCTAAACAAGCAGGACTGGTGGCCTCCCAATGCCACGCAGGAGCTTATGCTAATCGATGGGTAATAGTGGTTGACGATGACATAGACCCAGCCAATTTAAATGACGTTATCTGGTCAATGTGCACACGATGTGACCCAAGAGATGGTGTCGATGTTCTCAACGGTTGTTGGAGCACACACTTGGATCCAATGAGTTACAGCCACGAAGATCCTAGAAATTCAAGGGTTATAGTAGACGCCTGCAAGCCTTATCGCCGTCGTGATACCTTTCCGATTGTCGCGAGAAATTCTGCCGAACTTGATAAACGGATTTACAAAAAATTCAAAGATGTTTTACCCAAATAGGGGAAACCGTTCATAGTTCTGTTGTCTACGTTTTTCTTCAAATAAAAATGGGGCCTTTGAGGCCCCATTTTTTCAGTAACTTGAAATTTAGCCCTTATAGACACCCTCGGCTTTGGCTTGTTCGATAATTTCAAGCAATTTTGGTGGTGACATCGGCAAAGATTGTGGGCGTATGCCGACTACATCTCCAATGGCATTACCAACTGCAGCCATTGTGGGTACAACAGGAACTTCGCCTACTCCCCGAAGCCCGAATGGATGTTTTGGATTGGGCACTTCAACTATATCCGTTTCAACCATGGGAACGTCGGAAGCAACCGGCATGCGGTAATCAAGAAAAGTAGGATTATCGAGACAACCCTTTTCGTTATATATGTACTCTTCATTAAGCGCCCAGCCAACACCCTGTATTGCTCCGCCTTGAATTTGACCCTCAACCTGCTGGGGGTGAATCGCTTTACCACAATCCTGGATCACGGTGTACCGTGTAACATCTACCCGTCCCGTTTTATCATCAACTTTTACGTCAACAATATGAACACCAAAACCCGGTCCCGCACCTGTCACATTCATTTCAGAATGCCCGCAAATGGGACCATCGCTCATCGTTGTTTGTT
>JAYZBC010000085.1:0-5043 GCA_036339375.1 Pseudomonadota bacterium
GGATGCCTTTCACCCTTCCAAGTGAGAAAACTCCCGCCATTTCTTAGGTTCATCAATTCAATTTGGCCCTGCATACCCGCAACACTTTCCTCTATACTTACCGGCGCACCTTGACCACCCATGTCAGTGGCAACCCAACCAGGATGAAAAACAACAGCTGAGATACCACTATTGCGCCAAGATAGCTCGATTTCACGAAAACGATCATTGAGGGCACATTTTGATTTACCGTATACTCCTGAGGGGGTTGCCCCCCCATTTCGAGCTCCCATCTGACTTGTTAAGATAGCAATCTTTTTTGTTTTGCCGCGGAGAATCGCTGGCAGCAGTGCTTTTATTACATTAAAAGGTGCCTCCGAATTAATAGCCATCACGTCCTCATACCCCAAAGAAATTTCATACACTCCGGCATTGTGTATTAAAAGATCTAGGTCTCGATCAAAAAACTGATCTGCTAATTCTAAAATTTGTTGGTGATCCCGAACTTCGAGCTGGTACAGGGAAATATTGCCTTTGATTTTACCAAGTTCCCCGGGGTTATCAATATTTCTTGTCGTCGCATGCACTTCCCAACCGTCCGCTGTATAGGAACGCGCAAAACCAAGGCCTATACCCCGACTAGCACCAATTATTGCGACAGAACCCACTTATTTTTTCCTCCTTTTAACTAAAACCTAATCCATTTATAATTTTTAGGTTTTATTTTTTTGTTTTGGTTCAATACCAATGAAATTTTTATTTTTATATTTTTCCATTTAAGACAGCCTTAAGCCACAAGAAAAATAAGATTCATAAACATCGATTTGATCACTAATGCAAAAAAATGCAAGAGTAGGTCTTTTTGTCAGAGCTATTTTGTTCCGGTTTACGTATCTAAATTCCTAACTCAAAATTAGGTGACAATATGGCGACATTTTTGCTAGTTCATGGTGCCTGGCACGGCGGGTGGTGTTGGAAGCGGGTTGCCAAACGATTAAGTGCCAAAGGGCATCTTGTTTATGCGCCAACGCTCACAGGTTTGGGAGAACGGTCTCACCTTGCGGGGCCTGAAATTGATTTAAGCTGCCACATTAAAGATATTTTGGCGGTCTTAGACACCGAAGAACTTTCGGATGTGATCATATGCGGACATTCCTATGGCGGGCAAATAATAACACCAGTAATTGACCAAAGAATTGAGAGTTTCCATTCTGGCGTTTGGCTAGATGCTTTCGTGCCCGAGGATGGACAATCCTTGTTAGATAATTGGTCACCTGAGCGTATCCAAAAAATTCGAGAGAAAGTGTTGAAAGTTGGCGACGGCTGGAAAATACCCCCGATGAAGCCGGAATATTTTGGGGTAATGAACCAACAAGATATTGAATGGGTAAGACGACGTTGCGTACCCCAACCGTTTAAAACATTTTCTGAACCAGTCCAATTAACCGGTACTTGGCAGTCCCTTCCCCGAAAATTTTACATACTTGCAGAACTTCACCCAAATAGTAATTTTAAAAGATTTTCTGCTCCTCTAGGCCAAAAGCCTGACTGGGATGTCCGGTCAATACCTTCAGGACACGATATAATGGTCGACAAACCAGACATTCTTGCGAAAATGTTATTAGAGATAGCAAATCTCTAATGTCTGAAACTTAAAAACTCAAATATTAAAACACACTTTAAATCCGAGAAAATAACGGCTAATCGATTAATCCAATAGATTTTGCGGTGTCCCGAATTGGGGCATAGTCGGTGTTTTTGGCTGGAATAAAACGGGTCCGAGGAAATGATTCTAACAATTTAGGATTTTTCATTCCTAACAATGCACCCTTTACCTTTTCCGAAAAACCTTTGCCAAATTTTCTGTCGACATCACCCCTAATAGTCCACTGATAATCAGGGTAAGGTGGTGTTCGCCAAATGATGTTGGCACTTTTAAGATTGACCTTCCCAAGTTTGACTTCACGCTCCCAAACCTTAAAATTTAAGGCACCAACCTGGTAGGCCCCAGATTGAACCAGAACGATTGTCCTCGAATGATCACCGCTAAATCCAACACGTGAAAACACTTCTTTAGGTGATTTACCAAACACTTTTCTAATGTAAAACTCAGGCATCAATCGTCCTGATGTTGAACCTTTAGACCCAAAAGTAAAAGTCTTGCCTGCAATGGCCTTCGGCAAAGAACCTGTCTCCTTTAAGCCCGTACTTTTGTGGGCAATAAAATACGTCACAAAGGCTACATCCTCTTTTCCTTGTGCTATAGCTTGAGAGCCTGGGACAAGCATCCGCGCGCGAACCCCAGACAGCCCTCCAAACCACGCTAATTGTACTTGATTATTGCGAAATGCAGTCACCGCAGCGGCATAAGATTTTACGGGGACGTAGCGTACTTTAACATTTAAAGATTTAGACAAATACATGGCTATTTTATCAAAGCGCGCGCGCAACCGACTTTCATCCTGATCAGGGATAGCAGTGAATACGAAAGTATTTTTTGCTTCAGCCGGTTTGATTGAGAATTGAGAAAATAAAAAGACAGAAAAAACAGAAAGACAAATTAGTAAACAACGCACCTTTTTAACCCCTTTTTCAAAATTAATATATTACTTAAGAAATTTTTTATCAAAAATTTGGGGGGTTTGTACAGATGAGAGAAAAAAAAACGGATTAGCTTGCAGTTACTTGTTTGGAGGTTGAACGATCAGAAAAATTACGGTTTTCTGGCCGTGGGAGACCAAGGTTTTCCCTAAGAGTTTTTCCTTCATATTCTTTCCTGAAAAGGTCACGACGTTGTAATTCTGGGATCACTTTATCTACAACATCATCAAGGCCCTTCGGCAAAAAGGGAAACATAATTGTAAACCCGTCACTTCCCTTGGTGTTTAACCATTCTTCCATTTCATCAGCAATGGATTTAGGTGTACCTACGATTGCTAAACCGGAATATCCGCCTAAACGCTGGGCAAGCTGTTTGACAGTCAAACCTTCACGCTCAGCTAATAAAACCGCTCTCTCACGGCCGGATTTGGTTGCGTTACTCGCGGGTAAATTATCCGGTAGTAGTTGGTCCGGATTAAATTTCGTGGCATCTAAACCAAGTGTTATAGAAAGAGACGCCATTGCACTCTCTTCGTGCACGAGACTATCGAGCATAGCACGCTTAGCTTTTGCCTCTTCCACTGTATCCCCAACAATAACCAAACAGCCCGGCATAATTTTTAAGAAGTCAGGATTCCGCCCAATTTGTTTCATCCGTCCTTTGACATCCCTATAAAACGCCTGACCGGCTTCCAGACTGCTTTGCGCTGCAAAAACCGCTTCAGCAGTTTCTGCAGCAAGCTGTCGACCGGCATCGGATCCGCCTGCTTGAACAATAACCGGCCATCCTTGAACAGGACGCGCAATATTGAGAGGTCCCCGGACTTTAAAAAATTTACCTTTATGATCAAGGACATGCATTTTTTCGGGATCCATAAATATCCCCTTCTCTTGATCCCTGACGAAAGCGTCCTCAGCCCAGCTATCCCAGAGGCCTGTAACCACATCGTAGAATTCCCGGGCGCGTTTGTAACGCTCAGCGTGTTCGAGATGATCCTCCTTACCAAAATTTTTAGAGGCATCCGGATTGGAGGTGGTGACAATATTCCAACCCGCACGTCCACCGCTAATATGGTCTAAAGAGGCAAATCGACGCGCTATATGGAAAGGTTCGTCATAAGTCGTTGACCCGGTAGCCATCAGGCCAAGGTGCTCAGTAACCATCGAAAGAGCCGATAAAAGTGTAAAAGGTTCGAACGAAGTTGGTGTTGTTGACCGCCTTAAAGCTTCAACAGGCATATTCAGAACCGCTAAATGGTCTGCCATAAAGAAACTGTCAAATTTTGCTTCCTCTAAGCGTTGTGCAAATTTTTTGATATGCCCAAAGTTGAAATTTGCATCCGCATAAGATCCCGGATATCGCCAACTGCCAGTATGTATTGTCGTCGGCCTCATAAAAGCATTTAATTTTATTTTCCGATCTGTACTCATTTCAAAATTTTCAATCAGTCATTTTTAGGAGCCCGGTTTCCCAGTTTAAGCGCCTCCACTGAAGGAATAGTGATCGCCAAAATTTCGGTGGGCGTTTTCGATTGGAACCTTACCAACTCCCCCGGTGATAACTCGATAGATGTATGTCGACGATAGGAGTGGCGGCCAAAAGTTCCTGTTCCTTTCACTATATACAGAATTTGCAGGTGGGGTTCTTTGACCAGTGCCCGATGGGTTCCCTTGGGCAAGCGATAAAAATCGATCTTTGTACCTCGTTCTGAAAAGCTTCCAATTTCGCGCTGTTCCAACCCTTTTCTGGTACCCACGGGACGCCAGCCAAAATGATCCGGTTTCATGACGATAGGTTCTTTATAACGGGCTGGCGGGTTCATCATTTTCAGACCAGTAATTTTCTCCCAGACCGCTGCATAGCCATCCTGATTCCGCTTCCCGGTCTTTGACTTTTGGCGGAAGATACCGCCTTCAAATGTTCCTTCACGACTGAGCAAGTCAAAACCTTTGTTAACTTGTTCAGAACTTAAAATTCCTTGACCACTAGCCCCACCAAACTGAAGAATTACAACAAACCTGTCGTCTCCATCCTGAGGCCCATAATGCACACCTTCGGGAAAGTATCCAATTTCTCCAACGTCTACGGATTTCCGTTTTCCTATTGGAACGCTCCCTTCTATACAAAACCGAATTTGATCCCAGGGGTGGCAATGGCGTGGGGAGAAAAAATTTGCACTCTCTTTTGAAAGAAAAAATTTATAATTTTCGGGGCTACCATCCTCTCCTTTTAAAAGGTCTTTGATAAGAATATCCCCTTTTCGATGACGCAGCTGATTGCCTAACCAGGGATTTCCTGAAGCGTGTGCGACTTTCATTTTAAATATCCCCCTTATGTGGTTACGGTGTGTGCGTGGTCCTGAACACCCTGGTTCACCAAATCAGTAGCGGCATCGGTTTCAGCCAACATCCCCCAGCTCTTCACCCAGGAAGCCGTGCGTTCCAACTCCTCATCAGGTATAG
>JAYZBC010000086.1:0-71988 GCA_036339375.1 Pseudomonadota bacterium
CGCCCATTATTTTGCTAATTTATTTTCCGAACGCAATGAGTTTGCGGATGTAGAGACAATTATTCATCAATTCCGGGCGCTTCAACGATTAGATCCGGAGGGGCATCACGCCAACATTGCTTGTCCCACTGTGATTTTGACGGGCAGTGAGGATAAAGCCCATCCAAGTGCCTTTGCCCTACAGGAACGAATACCCGAGTGCGAACTTAAAGTGTTGCCGGGGGCGGGGCATGCCTGCCAGATTGAACAGCCCTGGCTCTTTAATCGTTTCATGATCGAATTCTTAACCAAACACAAACTATTCCCTGATCAGCCAAAACTTTAAACTTATTGGGTTTGATTAAAGTTTATTTCAGTCTTCCCTAGTGTGATTAGGTTTGCTTAATGTTTAGCTCACTTCTCACAATTTTTGTTCCCTCGACCATTGCACAAAGTTTTGCGAAAGCACGGCTGCGTGGCAAATACTTCATGCCACAATCTGGCGCAATTACCAGACGTTCTGGTGGGACATATTTAAGGGCATCCCGGATACGTTTGGCTACGGTCTTCGGTGTTTCTACTGTTGCGTCGTCGAGGTCAATAACGCCGAGAATGATAGTTTTGCTTGGGAGTGATTTGAGTAAGGACAAGTCGAGTTTAGGTTGCGCTGCCTCAATAGAAATTTGATCAGCTATTGTCTCTTCTAACTCAGGCAAGAAAGAGTAAGCGGCTGGTTTTTCTTTTACCACGTAAGCGTATCCAAAACACATGTGAATCGCTGTTGTACCATTGACATTAGCAAGCGCACGGTTAATTGCTTTAACGGCGTATTTTTTTGCTTCTTCAGGGCGAGCTTGCATATAAGGTTCATCTAACTGAACGATGTCAGCACCAGCCGAAAATAAGTCTTTTATTTCCTCATTCACAGCTGCGGCGTAGTCCATGGCAAGGCCTTCTTGGTCAGTGTAATGATTGTCTTCGGCTTGCTGTGTCATAGTAAATGGTCCGGGTAAGGTCATTTTTATTTTGCGTTTTGTATTTGCCCGCAAAAATTCAACATCTCCTACTTCTATAGGTTGTTTTCTTACAATTTTTCCTGTGACGCGGGGGACAGGGTTAGGGTGCCCTGTCCGATCGATAGCGGTTCCGGGATTTTCCAGGTCTATTCCTGACAAAGCTGTGGCCACCCTGTTTGAATAACTTTCTCTTCGTATCTCTCCGTCGGTTATTATATCGATGTCGGCTGTTTCCTGTTCATTTATGGCCAAACGAGTCCCGTCATTTTGGGCTTCTTTTAAAAATTCATCCGGGATACGCCAAATTTCTTTGGCACGCACGCGAGGTGGTAGTCTGCCTCGCAATATGTCTTTATCAATTAGCCAATTTGGTTGGGGATAGCTACCAACAACTGTTGTGAGAAGGTTCGTCTTGCACATTTTAAAATCCTAAAAAGTGATGTTTTAAAATGGGTCGCGATTAACAACCAATTTTACTTTATTTTATATAGTTATAATCAACTGCTACACGTTATTCCAGTTCCAAGGAAACAATGTATTTCTATACGCTTATGCACTAACTATTTGATCATTAGCTTATATTTTGCGGGTGAGCGTTCACCAAAGATAAAAAACATTTTCATTTTAGTGGAATGTTGTTTTTAGCTTTTTTATTTCTGCCATCTCTACAAACGTTACGTTGAATTATTGGATTTTTGGGAAACCTTACCCATGACTTGTAGACTGGTCGAAAGATGTTTAAATCACTTTTTTAATTAATAAAGTTTGGGGAATAAAAATTTCATCCCTAATTTTTACAATTACTATGGTTTTAAAGGTCTAAGATCAGAATATAATATAAATTATCCATTAGAATTACCTTGAGGAGCTAGTTATGACGCTGAGTGCAAGCCTTCAAAAACTTATAGATATTTCAGCGCCATTATGGGCTGGTGAAGCTGAAGTGGTTAAAACCTATTTCAATTCTCCAATACGTAGTCGTGATAACGATCTTTTGTGGTTGAGGCGCCAATGTTCTAAAGAATTTAACGGGACAGGAATTGGGGACTTCAAAAATTTGGGAGTTTTTATGGGCCCCATTACAGAGCTTGGTGAAATTTTCCCTCGGATAGATGCTGGCGAAGGTGGTGTCGACCGCCGTTACGCACTTGAGTTGATAGAAATGCTGCATGATGAGTTTGACCATTATATTCGTTTTGCAGATGTCTATGACGCTATTAAAGGTACAGACACACCGCCAATGAACCCGCATGCCCTCGAGACTTGGGACGAAGATGCTGAACTTACACGCGTGCGTCATCATCATAATGAGGTGCATGGCAAACTTGGTGTTCGAGCTAGCCGTTTCACTGAAGGAGGCTATTGCGCTTTGTTTCGTGAAGGGATGAGGCTTAAAGGAAGGGGCGGAGTTGACGACATGATCGCGAAAGCGTGTACCAAAGTTTATGAAGACGAGTTTGGCCACATGCTCGAAGGAATTTTAGGGCTCGATAAAGAGGGTTGGTCCAATTCCGAATTGGAGTTGATGGGTAACCTTGTAGTTGAACAGCTTCGTCTTCGTGTTCATATGCGGAATGCTGAATTCAGTTATCCAATAGGAGAGGAACGTGTAGCTGCAATATTTGCCAACGAAATTGAACCAGAAAAATTCGACTATGAACGTGCAGAAGCGGCGCTGAGTTAAAGAAATTAAGAAAATAACGGTTTTAGCCCGAAAGGTGGTGTCTAAAAGTTTTCTACCCAAACAGAGGGTTTTAAAAATTTAATCAAGGCCAAAGTTTCTGGGTAGCAATTTTAGCGCCCTCAGTCATGGCTTCAAGTTTTGCCCACATGATTGAGGGGTGCACCCGTTGATAGAGTGGCCCTTGGGCAAAACCGCAATCTGTCCCTGCTATAACACGTTCACGACCTATTAAGTTTGCCATTCGGACAATTCTTTCGGCAATCAGTTCTGGGTGTTCGACAACGTTTGTGGAATGACTGACTACACCATGAATGAGGACTTTATCTTCAGGAAGGTCCACTTCCTCCCAAATTTTCCATTCATGTTCGTGGCGGGGGTTAGCACCCTCTATGACATAGGCACCAGCATTTATTTGCAAAATAAGGTCTATGATTTCCTTCAGGGGCACATCAGTACAATGAGGACCAGGCCAGCTTCCCCAGCAAACGTGGTAGCGCACTTTTTCAGCTGGAATGCCGTCCAGTGCTTGATTGGTGACCTCAATGTGATCGGAAAGCCACATTCTGTAATCATCAAGGGAGGCGGGCGGTACCATACGGTCAAAGGTCACTGCTGCGCGCGCGTCGTCAAGTTGTAGTATTAGACCGGCATCGATGATTGCCCGGTATTCTATGGCCATCGCTTGGGCAATAGCTTCTAAACAATCCCTATCGTTTCTGTAGTATTTATTTTGTCGATCAGGAATTACACTTGCGGGAGCAGCGACAGGGAGAAACCCTTCGCATATCTGGACGGCTTTTAATGCAGTTTTGAAGTTAATAATATCGCGCTGAAGTTCTTTTGTACCTGTGTATTTTATCGGACCGACACAGATGGTGTCAGTGACCGTTGCTACCGGTTGTTCTTTATCAAGTTCTGCATAAAATTCTTTAAAACGTTCCCTGTCAGCACCAGCTTCAAAGGGGTTTTTGGTGGAAATAGGTTGGCACTCGAAGCCGCTCAGCCTTTGAATTGGGTATTGGGACCAGCTGATTAATTTTCCAAATTCTCCATCGGAAACGATGTCAATGCCACACGTAAATTGTTCAGCAACAATTTTTTCAACCGAATTTGAAAGACACTGGAGAAATTCAAATTCATTATATGGTTTATTTTTTTGAATTGTATTAATAAATTTGCGTAAGCCATGGGGCCGGATCAAACTGCCGGTGTGCGTTGTTAAAATTCTTTCGTTGTTATAGTGCATCCAGTTGCTCTTTAAACACTAAAAGTAAATTACAAACACTTAAAATACTCTTACAAAGGATTTTTGTATTTAAATAACGTAATTTTTCTAGTTAAAAATTAAATATTTTCACCAACAAATAAGAAGTTAGGACGCAAATTAGGGAGTTACTTGAATAAATTTTTTACTCTTATAAATAACCACGAAAAATTTTATAAATTAATGAAATGGCGTTAAAACAAAAATTTTAATCAATTGCAGCGATCGCCTCCACCTCAACCAGTAATTGTGGACGAGCCAAACGGCTAATTATAAGTAGAGTGCTTGCCGGAACTATCCCCTCAAGAACTTCTTTTTGTATAGTTCGGTGTATGTCTACAAAGTCTGGACTTGTCAAATAAACTGTAATTTTTGCAAGGTTTTCAAATCCCATACCACATTCTTTTAAAACGGTTTTGATGTTCTGGTAAACCAACCTTACCTGTTCTTCAATGCCTTCTCCAATTGTACCATCAGGAGCCGTTCCTGTTTGACCTGCTAGGTGAAACACCCGAGCGTTTGGAGCTATTTCTCCAATATGACTATAACGACCGCCCGGTGACCGAACGTTTTCAACGTCGTATCTTTTTACCATTTATGTTTTCCTTTTTTAAAATCGAAAACGAAAAATAAAAAATTACTTCGGTTTTAAAATGTAACTTATAATGAACACCTCTTTTTTAAAAACTCAAAAAGCTGTATTTTCGAGTTTAAAAACAAATAAAGATGAAGCACAGCTAATGTGGATCTTAAAATAGGGAATACTAATTATGCCCAGATTAAAGCCTTTAAAAAAAGAAGAAGCGCCTGAAGAGGCACGGGCACAAATTGAAGCGGCAGATCGTGTATTTGGGATTCAATCAATATCGGCGGGTATTCAAGCCCGTTGCCCTTCCATTCTCAAAGCTAGCAAAGCACTTGGCCAAGCACCTTCTATAAGTAACACGCTTTCGGCAGAGCTCCGCCACTTAGTTTGCATGCGTGCTGCGCAAATCGTCATGTGCCCATTTTGAATTGACTCTAATTCTGCCGGGAGCAGAAATTCAGGAAGTTCTGATGAAAAAATAGCTGCTGTTAGTGAATGGAGGACTAGTAAAATTTTTTCTGAGAAAGAGAGAGCTTCTTTCGAACTTGCAGAAGCAATGACAAAAACACCTGCTGAAATTTCCGAAGAAAATTTTTCACAATTACAGGTACATTTCCGAGAGGAACAAATAGTTGAGCTTGTAGCTACCATTGCTATGGAAAACTATAGGGCTAGGTTTAATCGAGCATTTTTGATTGAGGCTCAGGGAATTTATAAACCAAATTCTTGAGCAAATAACAAAGGTGGATGTACCAAAAATCTTTTAAAAATATAAGGGGATTGGGATGGAACGTCTTGACTACCGAAAGATCGGGTCAGAAAGCTGGAACAATTTGGGATTAATGGCAAAGAGTCTAGACAACGGTGTCTTAAATCATAGGTTATTAGAGTTGGTGAAGCTAAGGGCATCACAAATTAATGGCTGTGCCAACTGTGTAAATCTTCATGCGAACCGGTTGAGAAATGACAATGTAGAAGAAGAAGTGATCCAAAATGTGGTCGTTTGGTGGGAAGCGAAATGTTTTGATGAACGTGAAAAAGCTGCTTTAGAGTGGACTGATTCTGTCACATTAGTCTCAGAAACACGGGTACCTGATGAAATTTACCAACGTGTTAAATCGCAATTTAGCGACGAAGAACTTGTTGATCTTACTTTTGCAGTTTGTACAATCAACGTACATAACCGGTTGGCGGTCGCTTTTCGGAGAATTCCTGATAGCTAATAATTAAATTTCAATTTTTTCCGCTCTAAATTTAGTCGGAAGCTGAAATCTATGTATTCTATAATGATTCTAAATAGCCAACATTTATTATAACTGTGATGCTTCAGTTAGATCAAAAAATTCAAGAAAAAGCTTTTGATTTAGTTCATTCACTTACTCCTTTTTGGAAAGAGGCACTTCGTGAGGACCTTCTAGGTTATTATGTCCTAGGAAGCTTGGCACATGGCGGGTTTAATCGCCGATACAGTGATATTGATATTGCTATTATTTCAGAAAATGGCCTGAGCGAGAAGATGATAGAGGATGCACAAAAATACGCCATTCAATTATCCGCAAGCTTAGGGCCCAAGTTATCTGTCTTTTGGTCTAATCGGAAATTTAGTGAGGGGCGTCTGAGAGTACTCGATAGGATCGACTACATCGACCATGCAAAAATCATTTATGAAATTGAGCGGGAAATACCAAGACGTCCAACGAAAACAGAAATTTATGAATACCTTGGTGGCGAACCTTTTGAAAGTTGGAAACAAACAGCATCCTATTTTATTTCACAAGAAAAACTTTTACCTGAAGAACATAAAAAATATCTCAAAGCCCATTTATACGCTGCAAGATTTGTGTATAGCTGGCTTACTCTTAAAATTGCATCAAATGATACAGCCGTTGCTTTTCTTGTTGAAAATCCGGTCAAGGGCCTCAAAATGGATTTAATATTTAGCGCCCTTGAATGTCGTCAAAATGCAAATGGCCTTGATAGACTTTTTCCTGATCGAAAATTTCTTTTACAACAGATAGAGGCCTGTTCGAAATTAACTTCAACCCATTCACGAAACTAAGAAATTCTCTGCAAGAATAAAATATGTCAGTGAAAGATCATATTGAATGTGTTGTGATTGGCGCTGGCGTTGTAGGCCTCGGGATAGGGCGGGCGTTATCCGTCTCCGGTTATCAAACTTTGGTTTTAGAAAAAAACCCGTGGATCGGGAACGAAACAAGCTCGCGTAATAATGAAATTATTCATGCCGGATTTCTGTACGAACCGGGGAGCCTGCGGGCAAAATTATTTCCAGAAGCTTGTGAAGCGCTATACGAATATTGCAAAAAACAAGGTGTCAAAACCATTAATTCTGGGAAACTAGTTTTTGCGGTTTCCGACGATGAAATTTCGATTCTTGAAACAATGAAACGTTACGCTGTTGAGGGCGATGTTAAGGGTGTTGAGATTATTGGATGTACAGCTGTTCATAAATTAGAACCGGAGCTTCGGTGTACTGCTGCCTTATATTCTAAAACAAGTGGCTTGGTTGATAGCCATGGTTTGATGGTTGCCTTCCTTGGAGAGATGGAAGGGAGCGGTGGGATGCTTGTTTTAAACACGACAGTTAAAGGGGGTCGTATAAAACAAAATGGTTTTGAAGTGAATGTTCTGACAGAAGGTGAAAAGGAATTTTCATTTAGCTGCGATGTTCTCGTAAATGCTGCCGGGCTTGGTGCCCAGGACTTTGCTGAAAACCTATGTGGTTTTGATAAAAATCGAGTTCCTGATCTTTTTCTTGGGAAAGGTTCGTACTTTTCTTTTTCCGGAAATGTACCATTTTCGCGTCATATCTCCCCCGTTGGCGAAACTCAAAAAATGGGTGGTACTTTAACATTCGATCTGGCTGGAAGGGCAAAATTTGGGCCGGATTTTGAATTAATTGAGACTGAAAATTATTCTGTTGATGTTTCCCGAAGAAAAAATTTCGTTAGGGCTATTCGGAGATATTGGCCTGCTTTGGATGAACAAAAACTACGGCCTGACTATGCAGGTATACGGCCTATGCTTCGGCCTAATCGCGATGTTCAGCACGACGATTGGCTCATAGATGGACCTAACGAGCATGGCCACAAGGGGTTGGTGCATTTATTTGGTTTAGGATCTCCTGGACTAACGGCTTCACTGACGCTTGGCGAGTATATCTGCTCCCTAGTTGCGTAAATTTTTTATTTAAGTCCAGTTAAAATCTTAGCCTGTTTTTCTGCTTCATCACGAAAATGTTTTCGAATGCGTGTTAAGCCAATGTCATGCTGATAAAGGTTTTCATTTGGGGGCCAAGGTGGCATGGCAGCAATAGCCATTTTGTCCTGCCCAAGAACGGCATCCATATGTTTCTGAAATCTATTTTTATACATGAAATGATAAAGATCAGCTTGCCAGCCAGAAACTTGTCTAAACCTGTAAGCAAATATTCTTGTTTTCTCTTTGTTTATGGGTGTTGTGTAAAAGACAATACAAAGAGGACCACCCGGTCCACCTGTTGGAGGAAATGCAATTTTTGCCCGTACAAATTTGCTTGTATCTGCATCAATGAATTCCATCCAATCAAAACTCGTGTTTGCTTGACCCGCGCGAAAGAATTCAAAACCATGCCCTGTATCTTCAATCTTCATTCGGTCTGATTTGGAACCGCCTGATTGCATATAGGTCATGCCGTGGAGGTATGCCCCATGCATTGGGTCCGCGAGATTATCATAAACATATTGATAGTGGCCGTCCCAATCTGCTGTGTGCAATGCGCCACTCCAATTCTCACCTACTAATTCTTCAGGTAGGTGGAGTGGAGGTGGTTCGGGGTGGGCTTCATCCCCAAAGTATGCCCAAATCATTTGGTAGTGCTCGAAGGTGGGGTAGGACTTGACCAAATTCTTTCCAACAAATGGACAGTCCGTAAATGCCGGCACATCAACGACAGTGCCTTCTCCATCTACTTGAATACCATGATAGGAACACCGGATGTTATTTTCTTCAACTTCACCAATAGACAAAGCAAGACCACGGTGCGGGCAACGATCTTCGAGCGCATGCACCTCCCCATTCTTACCTCGCCAAACAACAATTTTTTCTCCAAGCCTCGTTAGGGCACAAGGTTTATCAGTAACTTCGCTTGACGCTGCTATACCATACCACTGGTTACGAACCCCGTAGGCTAAAAGGTCATCCACTAGTTCACTGTATGAAATTTTCGAACTCTTTTCAGAGGGGGTATAGGTAAGTTTAGATTTTGTCTCTAATTGTACTGCAGCTGGGCGATTGACCTTTTGAGGAGGACATCCAAGCCGTTGGAGTTCCTTAGAAAGCAATTTCGTCGTCCAAGTTTTGCCCTTTAGTGGTTTGAAAGAGTCTTTGTTTAACCGGGAAGTAAGTTGGTCAAGGTCTTGGGCCCCATCTTTAAAGAAACTCATAAGCGCTTCACAAAGTTTTTCCGGGTATCTTGTTTCAGTCAAATTTGGCTCCATAGCCTTTAAGGTTAAGCTGGAAAATCCCTTAAAGCGAATGTTAAAGTTTCTATTTATTAATCACAATAGGCTGAATGAGGAAACAACCAATATGGCTCTTAATAGATTTTTAGAGCGTTTTGCTCCATGCACATTTGGTTTAATTGTGTTTTAAATTTCAATCCTAATTATAAAAATGTCACCATGGATTTTTTAGTTTGGTTCCAAATAGCCTTTGTTTGTATGCTTGGTGCAATATCTCCGGGCCCGAGCTTAGCTATCATCGTGAATAACGCCACCACCGGTGGTCGATGCCAGGGGGTAATGGCGTCCATCGGTCATGGCTTTGGTGTTGGGATTTATGCCTTTTCCGCGGTCACCGGGCTTGCTTTCTTGTTGGTAGCAAATCCCGGATTAATATCAATCATAAATTGGGCAGGGGCTTTGTTTCTTGCGGGTATAGGGCTGAAACTTTTTCATTCTGGGTCGGTGGTAAAAAAAAAGGCAGTGGTAGATGTCGTGCCGAATTCCAGGCGGGGATTTGCAGAGGGTTTTATAATTGCCTTCGTTAACCCAAAAATTGCTGCCTTCTTCTTGGTGTTGTTTAGTCAGTTTATAAGACCTGACGTTGCCTGGTCTGAACAGCTCATTTTAACTTTTACAGCGGGTATAATAGATATGTCCTGGTATATTATCGTCTCTCTTATTTTGACCGGTGATACGGCATTTAACTGGTTAAACAGGCGATCCAAAATGCTTAATAAATTTTTAGGCATAACACTCCTGATAATCGCTGCGGGAATTCTTTTTCGTGGCTAAAAGCCATAATAAAATGACTATTAATGAATTCTTACTAGTCATAAAAAATTATATATATGTTAATTTGAACTTTGTTGAAAAGGACTTAGCATGGACGAGATTTATGAACCGATTGCCGGGTGTTGTAACGCCTGCAAATATTATGACTCTGAACCATTTGGCAAAGTAAACTATGGTAATTGCCGGTTTTTTCCACCCGTCAATATTCAGCGACGGACAGGGGAATTGCCAAGGGGTGTTTGGCCAGTGGTAGGCTATGATGACTATTGCGGTAAATTTGACACCAAAGTTTGATTTGTGATCTTCTTCTTTTTAAGAGTGAATTACGGTTTTATGATATTTTATGACCAATAAAAGGGCGGGTTTCTTATGGACGCAAAGCTTGAATCTAAAAATACAACCCAACGTGGTGATGCCAAACGACAAAGCAATGCTTTTAATTGGAAAGAGGAAATGGCGGCATTGCATAAAAGGACCCAGGAACTGCATCTTTATGAGTTTTGGTCGGTGGGACAACAGGGAGAGCATGAGGCAGTAAGGGATTTGGCGAGATTTGATGGCGCAGTACCTCATATTTGGAAATATAAAAACGTATTTCCATGCTTAGATAAAGCGGGTGAATTGATCGATATGGATGAGAGTGAGAGACGATCATTAATCATGTGCAACCCTGCTTTAAAAGGGCTGATAGCAACCACCACCACTATGTTTGCCGCTTATCGAATAAACAATCCGAATGAAATCGCACCCCCCCACCGGCACTCGCCTAACGCCATTCGCTTTGGGTTAACTGGTAAAACCAATTTTACCGGGATTGATGGCGAACCTATTACATTTGGTCCTGGAGATTTGGTTTTGACCCCACATGACACATGGCACGACCATGGAAACAAAGGAGATGGTGGTGCGGTAAACCTCAGTGTTCTGGATATGCCGTTGGTAAATGTTTTAAACGCGACATATTTTGATAGTGAGTATTTTGAAGACGATGACCAGGGTGAAACCATACGAAAAAATAAGCAAACCGAAAGATTGCATCCGGAATACTCCATGCGGACTTATGGACGCGGTGGCCTTATGCCACGCTCTATTTCACATGAACGTGGAACAGGGAATGCATCGCCAATGTATGTTTACCGTTGGGAACCGACTCGTGACGCCTTGGAAAACTTGCGAGAATACGAGAATAGTCCATATGACGGGGTTTTGATTGAATATGTAGATCCAACGACGGGCAGGGCACCCTACGCGACGATGACATTTTTTGCCAACCTGTTGAGACCAGCCGAGCAAACTTTGCCGAGTAGGCAAAACGCTAGCCTTATTTATACAGTGTTAGAGGGTAAGGGGCACAGCATTGTGGGAGATTCTCAATTTGACTGGGAACCCTTTGATACATTTTGCGTGCCGGGTGGAACCTGGGTCGAACATGTTAATGAAACACCTGGTGGTGATGCTATTCTTTTTGTTTCTAGCGACGAGCCGGTGCTTAAAGCTATGAAATTATACACGCGCCACGGTAAAAATGAATCCGGGGAAACGGTGCTTCTTGAATCCTGCAATAAGTTTTAAACATGACACTATTTAAAGGTCATGAATTCCTTGTGATAAAAAAATAGAAGCAAACTCGTTTTACATGGGTTGTATGAACCCTTTTCAAAGTCTACGTTTTTCAAATGGCAGTCAAAATTATACCACTGAGTGACAAAATTGGGGCAGAAATTCGTGGTATTGATTTATCCCAACCTGTTGATACATCTACGACTGATTTACTTGTTAAGGCATTCCACAAGTATATTCTCCTTCTTTTTCGTGGACAAAAATTCTCAGATGAAAAATCTTTAGTGGAAAGCGCGGATTGGTTAGGAAACAAAGCAGAAATCACCATGCCGGGGAACAAGTTTGGCGAAGATGGAACAAGTATTCACCTGATATCCAATATCCGGGATGAAAATGGTACAGCCATTGGTGATCTTGGGGATAGTGAACTGTGGTATCACCACGATAACTCTTTTACCGAAGCACCTGACAAAGCCACTTATTTGTATGCTGTTGAATTGCCCCGCAAAGGTGGAAATACCCTGTTTAGTAATTGTTATTGCGCCTATGACGATCTACCTGGTCATTTGCGGAAGGCAATTGCTGGTAAGCGTGTACTGCAAGTTTATGATTACGGTGTCTGTGAAAGGCCATCCAAGGACAACCTTGAAAATACCCCACACTACTGGCAACCAGCCATTGTCGTGCACCCGGTAACAGGAAAAAAGGCACTATATTTTGATCGTTTGATGACAGCGGCTATAGAAGGTTATGATGAAACAGAAAGTGAAGAGTTACTGCAGGAACTCTTTCCCTACATAGAGCGAATTGATTACGAACTTTCCTGGAGAGTCGGTGACTATATTATTTTTGACAATAGGTGCTCAGCGCATGCCCGAAGAGAATTTCCTGAAAAAGAACGAAGGCTTTTGAAACGGGGAAAAGTTTTAGGGGAACCAATGGTGCATTTTTAAACGGTTATGAAAACGTTTTGAAAAAATTTTCTTAATTTTGATTTCGTTTATGGCCTAGTTTAATCTTATAGCCTCTCCAGAATATGGCGGAGTGCTAACGATTTAACTTTTTTGATAAGAAAAATGGTAAAAATTTCTGAACGCGTAAATGATATGCGCCAATCTGCAGCGATCCTCGTTGATCAAAAGGTAAGGGAACTTTCCGCTGCCGGGCATGATATAATTGGGCTGGGAAGTGGTGAGCCTGATTTTGACACCCCGGAGCATATTAAAGAGGCAGCTTTGGAAGCTATGCGGGTCGGTAAGACCAAATACACAGCTGTTGATGGTATAGCGGAATTAAAAGAGGCAATTAAAAAGAAATTCCAAATTGAAAATAATTTGTCTTTCGAAACCCCTCAAATTTCTGTTGGCGCGGGCGGAAAACAAATTATAGCAAATGCTTTTGCCGCCACATTAAATTTAGGCGATGAAGTCATTATACCAGCGCCATATTGGGTAACCTATCCCGACGCTTCAAGGGTTTGGGGTGGTAAACCTGTAATAGTAGAATGCCCACAGATCCAAAACTTTAAGATGAAACCCGATCAGCTTAAAGCCGTAATTAGTGATAAGACCAAGTGGCTCATTATTAATTCTCCGTCCAACCCTTCCGGTGCCATGTACGAAGCTGGTGAACTAAAGGCGATTGCTGATGTTTTGGGAGATTATCCTCAGGTTAACATCATGACTGACGACATTTATGAGCATATTATCTTTGACGGTCGTACCTTTGTAACCATCAATCAAATTGCACCGGAACTGGCAGATAGAACATTAATTGTTAATGGTGTATCTAAAACTTATTGCATGACTGGTTGGCGAATAGGTTATGGTGCTGGGCCGGTTGAAATTATTAAAGCTATGGCAAAAATACAGGGGCAGACAACCACTCACCCTTCGAGTATCAGCCAACATGCCGCCGTCGGAGCCTTAACGGGGGAACAGAAATTTATAACCACTTACGTTGAAGCCTACCAGAGGCGTCGTGATTTCGTTGTAGAGGCACTCAATGAAGCAGATGGTATCAATTGCCTAACACCAGAGGGTGCTTTTTATGTATATCCGTCCTGTGCCGGAACTATAAATAAAATTGCGCCTAACGGTATGTGCATTGAAACAGATGAAAAATTTGCTTTGGCACTTCTTGAATGTGAAGGGGTTGCGGTAGTGCATGGTGCGGCCTTTGGTCTCTCACCGCATTTTAGAATAACAACGGCAGCGGCCGATGAAAAGTTGAGAGAAGCCTGTTTTCGTATTCAAAGGTTCTGTAAAAACTTGGTATGATCTATAATAAGTGATCTTTTCTCGCTTGGAACATTTTGAAAAATAAAACGTGTAGCGCAAGCAATTTTCGGAGAATTTGAAAATGAAAACTTCCCAAAAGATTTTAACCGCTTCTGATTACGTTTCAGAACAAAGACTTTGGGATCTTTTAATGGATGTGGCCAACTATGGAGCTACTAAGAAGGGAGGAGTTAATAGGCAGGCTTTGTCTCCGGAAGACACTGCTGCAAAAAACCATGTTGTGAGATGGGCAAATGAAAGAGGATTTTCGTCTTTTCACGACGAAATTGGAAACCTATTTATTAGACGTGAGGGTAACGACCCAGAACTGGATCCTGTTATGACGGGGTCCCATTTAGACAGCCAACCGACAGGTGGACGATTTGATGGTGCGTTTGGTGTGCTTGCTGGTTTGGAAGCACTTGAAGCTCTTAACGATTCTGGAATCCACACAAAAAGACCCGTTGAAGTCGTCGCCTGGACCAATGAAGAAGGAAGTAGATTTTCTCCAGGCGCGATGGGATCAAGTGTTTTTTCAGGTGTTAGGGATTTACATTCAGTCATGGACTTGACTGACCCAGCAGGTGTTGCACTTTCGGATGCTTTGAAAGTCACACTTTCAGAAGTTTCGGCAAAGCTTAGCAGTTTAGGACGGGTAAAACCGTACAGCTACGTTGAAGCACATATTGAACAAGGCCCGATTTTAGAGGAAGGGGGAATACCCATTGGTGTGGTTAGTGGAATTCAGGGGATTCGCCATATTGATATTAACGTGACAGGGGAGGAAGCCCATGCTGGTACAACTCCTCTTCGGGCAAGAACAGATGCCCTGGTAGGTGGAATAAAAATTGTTAATGCGTTGCACAATCTTACCTTCGATGAAAAGGACATTTTGCGTTTTACGATAGGCCGTTTTGAAGTGCACCCTGGATCACCGAACACGGTTCCCGGTCAAGTACATTTTACCATTGACCTTCGTCATCCAGATAAAAATATTTTGAATTCAGTTGGTGATGAAATTCGTACAGTGGCTAAAAATGCTGCAGAGGATTACGACGTAGAGGTTTTGGATATCGGTTCAATCACTCCCACTAATTTTGAACCAAAAATGATTAATATAATTGCCAAAGCTGCAGATAATTTAAATTTTGCGAACATTACAATGCCCTCTGGCGCTGGCCATGATGCGATGCACCTGAGTAACATTTGCCCCACTGGCATGATTTTTGTCCCTTGTTTAGGCGGAGTCAGTCATAACGAAGCAGAAAGCGCTTCATCTCAAGATCTTGCTATAGGAACCAAAGTCCTCGTTGATTCTATCACGCAACTTGCAAACGAATGAATTTTTTAAGTGTCAATACCCTACACGAAATCAAGAGGTTAAAATGTATGGCTGGCGCGCTCGGATTGGCTTAGTAATCCCCGCAAATAATACTGTAATTGAACCAGAATTTTCAAAAATCATGCCTCTTGGAGTTTCCGCTTTTGGTGCTCGGATCAAAAGTTATGGTCTTTCAGCTGAAGGCATTGAAAAAATGGTGGAAAATTCTCATCGGGCCGCCGAGGAGCTTGCGGTTGGAGCAATGGATGTAATTGCTTATGCCTGTCTAGCAACAAGTTTGGTTAAAGGAAAAATTTGGACTAAAAAATTTCAGGAGGAAGTTCAATTAAAAACTGGAAAACCAGTTTTTACAGCGGCAAATGTTACTCTTGATGCGTTGCAGAATTTTGGCGTTACACGTGTTTCATTAGCCACCCCTTATCCGGATTCGATTAATAAACTCCTCTATCCCCTCTTCAATTCGGCTGATATAGAAATTGTTTCACTTGCGAGCGTTACCGTGAAGGATTCATTAGAGGTTTGTCGTTTTCTACCATTAACGGCATACCGTTTGGCGAAGCAGGCTGACCATAAGAAAGCGGAAGCAATTTGTGTCCTTGCAACGGATTTTCGATCTATTGAAAGTTTGAAAATTTTAGAAAAGGATTTAGGAAAGCCCGTAATTTCAACCAATCAGGCACTTATGTGGAGGTGTTTGAGGGCATGCCGAATAAGCGACAAGATTCGTGATTATGGTTCACTCTTGCAAAAGCAGTATGTGCCGGTAAGGTCGAATGTTTGACCTCTTAGTAAAAAACGGAGTTGTTGTAGGGCCTGTCACAAACGAAATCAGAACACTAGGAATTTCAGAGGGTACAATAGCAGCAGTTATAGATCCTAGTGAAACTGTTGTTGGTCGCACAGAAATAGATGCGACCGGGAAATTTGTTTTACCCGGATTTGTAGATGCCCACGTCCACTTACGTGAACCTGGATTTGAATATAAGGAGGATTTTTCTTCTGGGACGATGGCTGCTGCGGCAGGTGGTGTAACAACTGTCATGGATATGCCTACCGATGACCCTTGGACTGCGACTAAAGAAGAATTTGAAAAAAAACGCGACCTCATAAAAAATAATGTTTATGTGGATGTGGCTTTGCAAGCGGCTGTGGGCCCAAAAGACGACGATATTGAGGTGTTGTCATCACTCGGAGCAATTTCCTTCGAGATTTTTCTGGCAGGCGGCCACCCGGATTTTATTGTTTATAATGATGACAAATTATTGGGGCTTATGCAGCGCATAAAGGAGGTCCAAGGTGTAGCAGGTATAACAGCAGGTTCACCATCTATTACTGAAAACCTTTTAAAAACAACAAAGGAAAATTGTCGTCCGGACATACATGCATTTAACAAAGTGCGACCACCAATTTCTGAGGTACTCGGTGTTGCCAGAGCCTGCATTATAGCTGCGGAAACCGGGACTTGCACCCATTTTCGTCAAATCAGTTGTAACGACAGCGTGAAAATGCTCCAACGTTTTTCTGAACTTTCACAAATTTCATCTGAAGTGACCCCTCATAATTTATTGCTTACTGAAACCGATGCCACTCGATTAGGTTGTTTTGCTGCAGTCATTCCCCCTTTACGCCCGGAAACTGAGGTAAAACTTCTTCAAGAAGCGTTGCAAAATAAAGTAATTGATATTGTTGCAACCGATCATGCACCTCACACGATTGAAGAAAAAGAGAGAGGTAAAGAAAATATTTGGCTAACGCCCCCCGGTTTACCCGGGCTTCAGACATTTTGTGTCTCCATGATAGAACTAGAGGAACTTGGGAAATTAAGCCTAAACGATATTGTTCGTGCGTGTTCGTATCAGCCTGCAAAGTTATTCGGTCTTTACCCTCGTAAAGGGACTCTTATTTCTGGGGCAGATGCGGATTTAATCATCATTGACAAAGAAATAGCTACAGAAGTTCGGGATGAGGATCAATATAGCAAAGCTGGGTTTTCTCCTTTCTCCGGACGGAAAGTGAAAGGGGCCTTAACCCATGTTCTTTTGCGCGGAAAAATCATAGCTGAAAATGGCAGGGTAATTGGTCAGCCATCCGGCATTTTTTTAAAACCGAATTCATAATCATTTAGTTCGAAATTCAAACCAAAAAAATTAAAACTCGAGAATTTTGTGATTTTAAATTCACCCATATTCTCTAAATCAACCTTATAAAAATTTTGACCAAAATCAGATGTCCCATAATTGTCCGTAACCTGATGGATGTTCGGCAATTCCGAGTTTTCTTAAGGCCTTCCACATCACGACCTGGTTGGATGTAATGACGGGGACGCCAACGTCTGATTCAATAGATTCAATGACATCGATAGCCCTAAAGTTTGTGGCAGCAACAAAAATTGCGTCTGCATTGGTAATGTTTAGGTCACGTATAATTCTATAAATATCGCTAGGTACAGTGTTGTTAATAGCTGGCATATCAAGTCCGAGGCCGGTTGCGCTGACAACCGAAAACCCAGAATCCTCAATATATTGGCTTAATTTTTTGACAATTTCAGGAGGATGGGGTGCGATCACTGCAATTCGTTTGGCGCCTACGGCTTCAAACCCCTCGATCATGGCCGTAGTTGCAGTTAGGGCAGGGAGCCCCCCGGTTATTTCAGAAAGTTGTTTACAAAGTTTTTCATTGCCTTTTGGCCCCATAACGAAACTGCTCGCAGCACACATATAAGCAATTATGTCTACGTGTGTTTCGAGGAATGTCTTGACAAGTTCTAAAGCTGCGATGGGCATTTCTGGTCTTGGACACTTTTGGAGGCGTGCCGCGTGTGTAGAAACACCCTCAGGAGCTAATCTGTGAAAATCGGGCTCCATTACAGCATTATCTGCAGGTATAATAACGCCGATTCTTCCTCTCCATCCGTACATTTCACTTCTCCAATTAAAACTAAAATAACTATCCCTGAGGATATTGATATCCATTTAAGGCCACTCAACATTTGTTCCCAAATTTTCCTTCATTGCAATCTGGAAAATTGAAAAAGCAAGGGCAACGTCAAGTGATGTCAGACCCTGAGGGACCGCCACTATCCGTTCAGTGTCCTTTTCCCTGCCCGGGTGACGGGCGGTGATAGCCTCTGCCAACGTTGCTGTCACGTTTTCCGGTCCAAATTTATCTTGCATGTATAATGTAGCTAGATCGCCCAAAACAGTGCATTGGTCCCAATCATCTATAAAAATCTTATCAGCCTTTAATATTGCATCTGGTTCGCATTCTTGCCGGCCACCTGTTGTTACTAGCAATGATCCAGGATTACACCAGATATTTTTTATTAACTGAGCTTCGGCATTAGTGATTGTCAAAATTACATCTGCGCCGTGACAAGCCCTTTCAATAGAAGCGGCAGGTTTTATATTAGGTATTCCATTAGCTGCCATTTCTTCACAAAAGCGTTTTCGAGTAATTTTCGACCGGGATGCTACTCTTACCGACCGGAAGGGAGAAATTTCTTGGATTGCTTGCATTGCGGCACGAGCAAGATTTCCGGCACCGATCAGAGCTAGCTTTTTACTCGATGACTTGCGTAATGATTGGATTGTCAATGCTACCATGACGCCGTAGCGCAATTCGCTTAAACGGTCACAACTCACTAAGCCCAAAAACGCAGCGGTTTTTAAGTGGCTCAATAAAATCAATTGCATTTCCGCTGAATGAGTGGGGATATGCGAATATTCCCTTACACGAAAACCGACTACTAAGTCTTTGGAAAGGTAAGCCCCTTTAACATGGTAACGGTTACTTTTATCATTGGAATTGAGAAAAAGACTTCTTGGCTCTGATTGTGAAACCTGATCCTTGGCCTGTTGTTCCAACGCATTGATTATGCTCGTTTTCACGTCAGAGATACTGAGTAGGTCTGTGGCAATTTTTTCGGTTATCAAAAGCATTTCTGCTGAGTGTCCGATTTAGTTGGTAATCCATTATTTTTGAATTGATTTTGTTTAGTCAATTGAACCAGAACAAAAAGAATTGGAACAAACGATAACCGGTAGGCAATGCATCCGTCAATTTTACACGTTAAACATTTTTTTGGCTTTTTTTTAAAGCTAGGGGCAATTAATAATTTGTGAAAAGAGGCTAGCTAGACTGGTAACAGGATAATAAACTTAACGTCACCCGTATGAATCAGATGATTAGTTTAATTTTAAAACTCCTAACCTTTTATAAGGGATTTGCATGAAAAGAAGAGCTGCTGCAGAGCGAGCATTAAGTATGCCCCGGTCCGCAATTCGCGAAATAATGGCGCTGGCTTCTACACGAGAAAATGTTATACATTTGGAGATTGGAGAACCTGACTTTTCAACTCCCGAACATATCATTACTGGGGCTTTTAATGCTGTAAAAGAGGGGTTTACCAAATACACCCCAAATCCTGGTTTACCAACTCTCCGTGCTGGAATTGCTGAGCACGTATCCAATCGTCCCGGTTGTAAGGTTGATCCGGAACAAGTGGTAGTTACCACGGGGGCTGTTGGTGGTTTGTTTGGGGCTTTGATGGCAGTAACTGATATTCAAGATGAAGTATTGGTGCCAGATCCAGGCTGGCCAAACTACGAAAGCATCGTTCACTTAGCCGGTGCGAAGGCAGTACGTTTTACCTTGGATTTAAAATCTGGTTTTGTACCTAGTACTTCTCAGCTGGAAGCTTTGGTCACTGATAAAACTAAAGCAATTATGATGAATACGCCTGGAAATCCTACTGGTGTCGTGTTTTCTCATCAGACAATGGAAGAAATCGCAGAATTGGCGAAACGATATGGGCTATACGTCATCAGTGACGAAGTCTACGAAGATATAATTTTCGAGGGAGAACATATATCCGCTGCTAGTTACGGTTTGGAGGATCAGCTTTTTCTTGTTTCAGGAGCCTCTAAGAGTTATGCAATGACAGGCTGGAGACTGGGCTATGTCATTTGCCCTTCAGATTTAGCAAATGTAGTTGCATCCCTACAGGAACCCGTTGCTTCGTGTGCTCCTTCCATATCACAAAAAGCCTATGAGGTTGCTCTCTCTGCCAATCAGAATTGTGTTTTGGATTTTAAGGAAATTTATCGTCGCCGTAGGGATATTTTAGTTGAAGAATTTGGCAATACAGGGCTTTTACCGGTTGTACCAGCAGGAGCCTTTTATTCTTTGGTAAATATAACGGAACGGCATGCCAAAAATGGTTCCCTTGAATTTGCAAAAAAATTACTTTTAGAAACTAACGTTGCTGTGGTACCCGGTATTACGTTCGGTCCTTCCTGTGATAAATATGTCCGGGTAGCCTTTACGACTGATGATCAAGCTTTACGAAAAGGATTGAAAATTTTAAGGGACTTTATTCAGCATGGCTGACCTTAAATTTCTATGATCTTTATCTGTTCAACCGAAACAATAATTTCTGACGGGAGATTGATTGGTTTTTCAAGTCAAAACCAATCAATCCCCAAAGGTTGGAACAAAGCGGGCGTTGGCCAAAAAACCTTTAGTAAAACATCGAATACTGTAAATACAAAAATTTCGGAAAGACCAGTGATGATTAATGCCTCTTTCCAAGTGCCCTGGTATTTTCTTACAAATAAAATAGCGAAAAGGCCTACGGCTATATGAAAACCCACTAACCAGACACCGCCTGCCAAACCGAACAACCAAAGAAATGCCTCAATGGTTTTCAGCAAAGTATTAGAATGTTCTTGTGCGCCTGTTGAGGCTTCCAAATTTGGCATTGCAGAAAAGATAATGCGGAGATGAAAGTAAATTTGTAAAAATCCCAGTGGTATGCCGATGCCAGCTAAAAAATAAATGATTAGGGCCGCCCGAAAGATCCAGTCTGTGCTTATATAAGCCGCTCCTAAGAATAAAACGGCCAAGAATAAGATAAACAAAACATCGGCCCAACGGTGGTTTGCGTTTAAGCTTGTATTGTCTTCAGTTGCGGCTTGGCCTTTTCTTTTTCTGTTTCGAATAATAGGAACGACAAGAGTTAAAATTACCAATAATAAAATTGCAATGACTCCTGGTTCGAACAGCCAATCCCAACCATAACGGGCATTTGAAAGCCAAAGATAACTTTCTAGTTGACCACCTAAAACGACGGCAACCAAAAGCGGTGGCCTTGGCCAATCCAAAAGTTTCATCAAATAACCTAAAACAGAGAAACACAAAAAAGTTAAAATATCCCACCAAACATAATGTGCTGCATAAGAGGCGGACACACACAGAATTAAAGTCATGGGTACAATTATGTAAAACGGCATCAAACTCAGTTTGGCAAACTGACCTGCCGCTCCAATTGCCAGACCAGCGGCAATGATGTTAGCAACGACCAGGACAACAATCATTGCCATGGTATAAGGTAATTGTTCAGTAAGCATTGCTGACCCGGGTGTGATGCCAACCGAAATAAATGCGACTAGCATCAATGCAAGTGATGTTGATCCTGGTATTCCGAAAGCAATGGTGGGAATAAGGGCTCCCCCTTCTTTGGCGTTGTTTGAACTTTCAGGAGCTATTACGCCTCGAACGTCACCCTTTCCAAATTTTTCGGGATTTTTCTCTGTTTGTACGGCATGGGCGTAAGCAAACCAGTCAGCCACTGATGAACCCAGTCCTGGTAAGACACCTACCCATACACCAATGACTGAGCATCGAATTACAAGCCACCAATTTTTGAAAACATCAAGCATTCCTCGTACTAGGCCGTGTCCAAGCCCTTCTGTTTGAGCTATTGAGGAACGCCGTACCGAAAGCGCGATCATCTCCGGAACAGCAAAAAGACCAATTCCCACGAGGATAAGACTTATGCCCTCGGCGAGGTATTCCCCGCCAAAAGCAAAACGTTCAATACCTGTCTTGTTATCCATCCCGACTGTAGATATGAAAACCCCAATTATCGCGGCGATAAGACCTTTAATCGGTGCATTGCCGCTTAAAACGCCAACCGCACTTAGTCCCCAAATGACCAGCATTAAGAATTCTGGGGAGCCGAAACTTAGCACCAGAGGTTTAAGGATAGGGAGGCTTAAGAGGAGTACAGCAGCACCAAAAATGCCACCCAAGGGTGAAGCTATAAAAGCGGCTCCAAAAGCTCTCTTTGCCTCACCCTTCTGTGCCATTGGGAAGCCATCTACAATTGTTGCTTGAGAGCCTGCGCTGCCTGGTACCGCTATTAGCACCGATGGAAAGGTATTGGCTGTGTTTGAAACCGCTCCAATGCCTAAAAGGAAAGCAATCGCGGGATAGGGATCCAACGTAATCGCAAACGGTAAGACTATCGTGATGAGTAAAAGGACACCAATGCCCGGGAGTGCTGCAAAAAAAGAACTCCCAAAAATGCCTATGACCATTAGAAACATCGGCCAAGGCCTAGTTATTTCAGTAATTGCGATTAGAAGGGCATCTATCATTATGTGTAAATAAAAAGACCGGCGGGCCAAAAGGCCCGCCTGTTGTTAAAAATGTTTTTATTAATTTCAAATATAAACTTTTTTCTTTCCGTTTTCGGGAATTAACAAAAACCTATTTGCAGTCAATTTTAACTGCATTTTTCATACCCTTTACCTTAAAGGAACACTTCATACCTACTTTTAGTGCCTTTGGCTTAACAGACTTACCCGAGACGGTAACTTTGGTTTTTTTGCCAACCTTGAGCTTGCCTTTGTTTTTTTTGCCCTTCCATTTGACACTTTTTCCGCCTTTTTTGATTTTCGTAATTTTACCTTTGTGAAAATAAATTTTGTTTTTAAAGGCAGCCAACCCGTACTTTTGTTTCAAGTCTTCGGCATAACTAACAGCTTCAGGTGGTGCGCTAAATACGTTTTGAACCATCTTTTCCACGGTTAATCCATCAATGTAGTTTATTTCTTTACTAAATTGTTTTCGGGCTATTTTGAGAAATTCTGGATCGTTGACAGATGCCTTATAAGCAGACCTGAATGCGTCCACGTAACCTTTGGGGGTTCCTGGTGGCATTCCCATCCATTTATCAATTTGGGAAGGTGCCGTCATTGAACGATATCCTTGCCAGGAAAGTTCTGGAATTTTTGTTTTACTTTTAGCTTGGAGCATTTTCACAAAAATGGGAACATTTTTGAAGGACGGACGACGGGAAATTTCCCCCCCGACGAGTTGACCATCTTGGGCAATAAGATCAACAACCCCTTCATTCGCCAATTGATTGATTACATAAGCATTATTGGTGGCAAAGACATCGATTTCGCCTTGGCGGATTGCTTTGCTCATTTGCCCTACACCCCGGTAGCCAGGGATCCAACGTACATTCCAACCTAAATACTCAGCACCCCACATTGGAATGGATTGCCAACTTCGGGTGCCAGCAATTGCGGCTACAATTACTGGTTTTTCTGATTTATTGTTTAATCTTTTGTGTGCATCTTTCCGAATAAAAATGACACTACCACCTCGGTTAACAGAGCCAATAAATTCAAATTTTTTGGGGTCATACCGCGCCGAACGTCGCCTTAAAGTTAGGGGAGAAATTACAGTGCCATCGCTTTGCATAAACGTTAGCCCATCTGGCTTGGATTTATTCATGAGGTAGTTTGCTGCACGAATTTTACCTCCACCTGATCCCATATTCCTAATGACAATGGTTGGGTTTCCTGGCAAATATTTTTCCATAAATTGTGAAACCAGTCGTCCTATCCGGTCAGTTCCACCTCCTGCGCTTGAAGCGATGATGAGTTGAACCCGTTTGTCTTTTAGTGAAACATTGGATAGTGCTGTATGGGTCAATGAGGTAGCAAAAAAACCACCGACAATTATAAATATTAGAAATATCCGAACTGATAAAAAGTTCATCAAAAATTCCTCCCTTTTTTAATTGGTTTTTTCTAAATAATTAGGCTTGACCTTGTCTTTTTTCCAATTTAAATGGCCAAAAGTAGAACGTACAAGAGCTACAAAAAAACCATTATATTTTTGACAACATTAATGTAACATCGTGTAAGATTATACAAAAGGAAAAGCCCATGTTTGCCAAAATAAATCATGTCGCAATGATGTCTACTAACTATGCCATGCTCGGTAAGTTTTATGAGGTACTTTTTGGGATGAAAACATCTCCCAATGCACGACCGCAGAGTGCGGTAACAGTTGGAGATGGGTATGTAGGACTTAACATTAATCCTAGACGGCCTGGTCGGCCGGGAGGTTTAGATCATTTTGGCGTCCAAGTCGAAGACGTAGACAAAGTTTTTGACCGGATGGGGGAAAAATATCCAGAGGTTAAATGGTTAAAACGTCCGGGAAACCGGCCTTTTGCTGGTATCACGACTCATGACCCGGACGGAAATATTTTTGATCTTTCTCAAAAAAGTATGGAAAATAGAAAAGATATTTATGCTGATGGGGAATGGGACCAGCCTCGACATGTAAGTCATTTTGCTCTCCGGACCCTTAATCCAGAAAAATGTGCCGAGTTTTATTGTGACGTTTTGGAACTTAGTCTAGCTAATAGGGAAGAGGGCGATGAAAACTATTATGTGACAGATGGACGTATGACCGTAGTGTTGGCCCCTTGGGATATCACTAATTACGCTAATACGGGAATTTCTCGGTCGGGGCCGGATCATTTTGGTTTTAAAGTGGAAAGTGTAGAAGCATTTAAGGACAGTCAAAAAGCCATGATCGAGCGTAATCAGAACCTTACACCCCCTGGCGTAGGTATTGGTCCAGAGGGAAAAGCACGTCTGGAAATGTTTGAAAAAAATGCGCCCTACGCCCAACATTTTTTGTCTGATCTTGATAATGTTTTACTCGCGGTGTCTGAATAAACCACCCTTCGTTGCACAATCACATGGTACAAAGAACCTTCTATTAATACTGGATAAAAATTGAAGTCAAAACAATAAATTAGGCAACCATAGCGCAATTTGGGGAAACAGGAATAACAGCAAAATTAGTAGTGCATCCGCAACCAAGAATGGGGCAATACCACGAAACATTGTTGTTAGGGCAATATCCGGAAGCTGTGCCCGCATCACAAAAATATTTAAACCTACTGGGGGGGTGATTAGACCTATTTCTACCACTACAACCATGAGAATTCCATACCACACAGAGTCATAGCCTAAGGCTACCGCTACAGGCAGGAACACTGGGACTGTTACCAAAATGATTGCAACCGCATCAAGGACGCAGCCTAGTATTATATAAAAAATTAAAATCATCAGGATCACTGCCCAGGGTGCCAACTCAAAAATTTTAATTATATCGATAAGCGCGTTGGGCAGACGGGTTTGGACCACAAAATAGGCGAAGATCCAAGCGCCAACAATAATAAACATCAACATTGCCGTGGTTCGTAGCGTTTCCATAACGCAGTCATAGAGGCCGCCCCACGTGAGTTGGCGTGTCGCGAAAGCAATAACAATGGCAACAAAAGATGCAATGCCTGCCGCTTCAGTCGGGCTGAACCAACCGGCGTAGATACCGCCAACGGCGATGCTAAATAGTAGGACTAACTTCCACATTGCGATAATGGCCCTAAGGCGTTCACCTATAGGCATCTTCGGGCCTTCGGGGGCCCATTCGGGATGTATCCTCACCATCACCCATACAACCATCATAAAGAGAACCACCAGAATAAGGCCGGGGATCATCCCAGCAGCAAACAGCATCGGAACAGACTCTTCCGCAGCCAGAGCGTAGATCACCATAATCACCGAGGGTGGAATTAAAATGCCGAGGGTGCCTCCCGCGGCGACGGCACCCGTAGCAAGCCGTTCATCATAGCCGTAGCGTCGCATTTCTGGTACTGCAATTTGTGTAAAGGTTGCGGCGGTCGCTAGTGAGGAACCGCTGATTGCCGAGAAACCTGCACAAGCGCCAATTGTGGCCATAGGGAGCGATCCCCGTTTACCCGCGAAAACTGCGTTCGCTGCCTGAAAAAGTTCAAAAGACATGTTGGATCTCGTCGCAACAATCCCCATCAGGATAAACAGCGGTAACACGGAAAAGGAATAGTGAGTGAGGTCGTATGGTGTAGTGCCAAAAACGATAAAAGCTTTTTCCCAGCCATCAATTGCTGCATATCCGGCGAGCCCGACCAGTCCCATGGCGGCGCCCAATGGAACTCGCAAAAGGCTTAATCCTATAAGTACTAGGATGCCGATGCCGCCGATTTCTTGGGGCGTCATTTGTCTAGCCCGTTTTCGGTATTGTATCGTGCTCGTGAAATATCACGCAGCAGTAGGACCAGCGCGGTAATCATCGCAACGGCAATGCCGGTTAGAATGAGACTCGCCTGCCAAATCAACGGAATTTGTAGATCCATAGTGATCTCGTTGAATTCGATATAGTCCATTGCTGGTGCCACCATGTGCCAAGCAAGTAACCCAACATAAACCAATGCGAAAAGCGTTCCGAAGGCGCGTAGCCAGTGAACCGCACGGTCGGGGATAATCTGGTCGATGAGCTCGATCGTGATGTGCTGATCCCGCAGAAAGACTTCTGGGATGGCAAGAAACGCCACTGCGGCAAGCATGAAAACTACAATTTCATGGGTGCCAAAGATTGGTGCGTTAATACTTTCGCGCAGCCCAACGTCGATGACATTGATAGCCACCATGGCCAGCAGAAAAATAGCGGCGACACGTGTTAGGAACCTTGCCGCCGCTGTGACGATGCTAATCATTCTTGGGAAACAGTGTTTAGCCTATTTGGTGTATTTGGCGGCTAATGCTTTCATTTCACCATATACTTTTTTAGCTGGTAGACCCTTCTTTTCCATCGCTGCGATGCGTTTTGACATGACTTTCTGGCCAATGGCACGCATTTCCTTGTCCGCTGCGGCACTCATCTTGACCGACTTAATTTTTTGTTTGCCCATATATTTTGTGAAAACCGGAAAATCAGACCATGACATAGTGGCCATCTTGACAGCACTTTTTTTGGTACCCAGTTGATCAATTAAATCCTGATATTTCTTGGGCAGTTTGGCATAAGATTTGTTATTCATGACGAGACCAAAGCTGATTACCGAGTTGAACATATCAGTGTAGTTCTTCACCAGTGAACCAAGCTTGAACGAAAAAATTCCCATCGGATCAGTCACAACTCCATCAATTGTCCCCTTTTGAAGAGAAGCGGCCATATGGGTTGCTGGCATACCGATCGGTAAAGCACCCAACTCTTTCATGACCGCAACATCGGTAGGAGTTGGTGCCCGGTAGCGGCGGCCTTTCAGGTCTTCGAGTTTAGTGATTGGTTTGCGGGAATCATAGACCCCAGATGGCCGGTTATAGACAATCCAGATAAGCTTCGTACCTTTATGTTCCTTTGCCAAATACTTTTCTTTCAAGTCGGCAGCTATCTTGGTCGCAATGATTGATCCGGCAGCTCCTGAGGGTACTAAATAGGGGCTATGTGTTAGCTCGACTAGCGGAAAACGCCCACGGGTAACACCATGCTGGAAGAACGCCATATCGGCGACACCCTTACGTGCTAAATCATAATGCCTAGGCATTGGTCCCATCGAGGAGCCATAAAACATTTCAAGGACCAGCTTCCCACCCGTTTTGGCGGCCAGGTCTTTTTTAGCCTTTTCAAACCAGCGTGAGGTAGCCGATTTTTTGGGTGTAAAGCTCGCCACTTTCAGCGTATAAGTTTTTTCAGCAGCTAAACTAGCAGTGCCAACTAAGAGCATACCGCTAATGGCGATAGCTGATGGGATAATGAGTGCGATTTTTTTCATTTACAAACTCCCTTTGACTTTTGTTAAATTTTAAACCCTGTCTAGAAATACTTGTTATTAGTATAATTACTATGGCGATTTTTAAAAAACTGATAACACTCTAAAATTTCAAAATAATTTTCTAGCATTACACAAGTAAATATTCCTTAACAAGCCTATTCAAATTAATCCTAGTGTGGTTGTTTTATGCCCCCACAACTTGTTTTATTACTTTTTCGGGTGCTTTTGGTGGGTAGTTACCTTGCCATGAAATGTGTCCGTCCGGGCGCACAAGGACAAAATTTTTCTTATACAAAGCGCTCATATTCCGGTTATTGATAGCCAGAACTTTAAAAGGGACTTTGTACCTAGTCGCAGCCAATTCCATGGGTTTCCCATTTTTTTCCGGTTTTCCAATACACAAAAATGTGAAATGGCTTCCAAAAAGGTCCAGTGTGGATTTTCCGTCATTTACCCATACGTGTGGTGCTCTTGCACCCGGGCGCGCTAATTGAATAGATGAATTTCTTATCGCAATATCTTCTTGTTTCGTCTGATCCCCGTCGGGAATACAAATTGGTGAATTGTCAAAGTAGAGTTGTGTTCGTAATTCATCAGGTACTGCTAGGCCTTGCGTTATATCTTTTCCAACCTTTATGGCTGTGCGAAAACCTTCATCACCCGGTAATGCATTAATAGCGTTAAAAGAATTAGTAGAAAGTTCAACACTCTTGTTAGCTATTGGTTGGCATTCTTCCTCATAAGAATCAAGTAGTTTTGGTCCACCCCAGCCTTGAAGAGTTGCTTCTATCTTCCACGCAAGATTTACGGCCTCACAAACTCCTGTGTGCATACCCAGGCCTCCTGTAGGGGAGCATTGTTGGGCAGCATCCCCCGCGATAAAGGCTCTATTATTTTGGAATCTTTGAGCTAAATAATCTCGGCGTTCCCATGGAGATACATCAATGACCTCGTATGAAAAGTTTTGACCAGCCATTTTTTTTAGGTAACTACGTCCCGTCTTGTCAGGCTTCGGATCATTAAAAACCGTAAGACGCCATAGTTCTTTGCCATCTATGGCTATCAATTCTGCCCAACATTTCTGTTTGTCAATTAAACGATAAAACCTAGCCCATCCTTTGTCGTGGAGCGTGGCGAGTTCGGAAGACCTGAAAAAAACATTTACGCTTGTGGCAATAGTACCTAACCCATCTAATGGAATATTCAGCCCCGTTCTAACGGCTCCCCCACTGCCATCACAACCGACTATAAATTTGGCATTGATAACAATGTTACTGCCTGAATTCAGGTCAATAATATGAGCAGAAATTTTTTCATTATCTTGTTCAAATGATTTGAGCTGATTTTTATAACGTATTTTAATTTTACGTAATGAACTGGCTTTTTCTGCCAAAATGGGGTCGAAGTAAATTTGGGGGCACGCGCAAGTCCCTTCGGGGGAGTAATCGGGCTTACCCCTCTTTTGGTAAGATGGAATTTTTACACGGGCTAATTCTTCCCCTGTTAAGCTCGTTGCGTATACAAAATCAAGGGGGTGCGTGCTTGACCAAACGGCTCCCCGTACTTTTTTTGCTATTCCCCAACGGCGGCAGAACTCCATGTTGCGGCCACTTACCTGGCTCATTCTTGGGACTTGGGGATGTCCACCTCTTTGCTCAATGAGTATACAATCAATTCCTCTCAAACCCAGTTCAATCGCAAGAGAAAGCCCAACCGGACCACCCCCCACTATCAGGACCGAAACTTGTTCGAATTTTTTTTTGGGCATTTGCTTCAGTTGTTTACAAATTATATTTCAAACATTCTATGGCGGAAAATTTGATTGGTCTATTGGCCCAATTTACTGTTTCCCTAAATCTTTTATTCTTTTTATTAAAAATTGTTTCAATCAATTGGTAATTATTTATTAATGAAGAACCAGATATCCAGAGAAAGAAATTGAGTGAAATGTGGACTGACGATTATGAATGGATAGGTCTTGTTGCCGGCGTAATGACGACTGCAGCATTTTTACCCCAAGTTATCAAAGTATGGGCCAGTCGCTCCACCTCCGACATCTCTTTAACAATGTTTTTGGTTCTGACGAGTGGAATTCTTTTATGGTTGGTGTATGGAATTTTTATAAAAGACATCCCGTTAGTGTTGGCTAACTCGATAACTTTAGTTTTTGCTACAGCAATCCTTATTGCTAAACTAAAATTCAAGTGATTTTTGTGCTTCTTAAATTTTTATCTGTCCAACAAAAACTCCCTAGGTTGATTTAATTCTGAAGCCAGATAATTTGATTCTCCTTGATCGGGGTGTATTTTTTTAATTAGCGAGTAATGAGCTCGTTTAATTTCGTCTTCACTTGCATTAGTGGAAACGCCTAAAATTGCGCATGCTTTCTTTCGTGTCATCCCTTCTCCCGAAGGAGTAGTTTGTTTTTTTGACTCATCGTTATCACCGTTGCGCCAGTCACCACCCTGTGTTCAGTCCGAATAAGGTTCTTTTGTTAAGGGTGTGTTTTTAACCTTTATCGCCCCAAAGTAAATGATAAAACCCACGGAGACCGGTATTAGAACAAGGAGATCTTCTGGTCCTATCCATATTGTTGCACTACCAATTAATATGGCGATCACTAATAAACCAAAACCAATGATTTTTTCTTTTAATTCGTTTGAAACAAGGCGTGACATTTGGCCTATCAATAAGCCTGCCGGTAAAATCGTTGCGACCACCAGAAAAATTGAAAGCCAGGACCCTTGCAAAAGCATTGCAGGATTAAAGGCCCAGAGAAAGGGCATTAGAAATGCGGCAACTGCAAGCTGCAAGCCTAGCAAACCTGTTTGCCACATATCGCTTTCTGCTATCTCCGCTGCTACCATACTGGCAACCGCCACCGGTGGGGTCAGCATACTTAAAAGGCCGAAATAGAAAATAAACATGTGAGCAGACAATTCAGGAATTTTCATTTCCACTAAAGCAGGCGCTACAATTGATACCAGCACAACGTAGACGGCGGCCGTGGGCATGCCCATCCCAAGTATTATACAGATAAAAGCTGTCATTAAGAGCATTACAAAAACACCCGCATTTTCAGCAATGGTTGTTAATGCGAGTGAAAGCTGAAACCCTAAACCTGTACTGTTCATCAACCCAATGATGACACCAGCACCTCCTCCAATCATCAAAAGTGGGAGTAGATTTTCCCCTCCCTCAACAAAAAATCTTGACCACTCATGACGGCTAGGAAATCGTCGATTTTTCAAAATCATTAAAACTAAAAGGATGCCACACGCATACATCCCTGATAGACCTGCTCGATAACCCAACCCAATCAAAAAATAAATCATTACTGCCAAGGGGATCAGGTAAGGCCACCCGGAAAACAATACCTTTCCAATTTTGGGCAGTTCGTTTTTAGGAATTCCTTCCAGTCCAAACCTCGCAGCAACACCGTCAACTTGAAGAAATAAAACATAAAAGTAAATAATTGCCGGCAATAAAGCAGCGATTACAACGTCACCATACGGCACCTCAAGAAATTCAGCGATAATAAACGCCGTTGCTCCCATGACAGGGGGCGCGATTTGTCCTCCGTTGGAGGCTACTGCTTCAATTGCTGCAGCATATTTAGACTGAAAACCCGTTTTTTTCATCATTGGTATTGTGACAATACCTGTAGACATAATATTGGCGACGGTGGATCCGGAAATTGAACCAAAAGCGCTGGAGGCGACAACGGCCACTTTGGCCGGTCCCCCGCGTCTATGACCCATTATCCCAAGGGAAAGATCGTTGAGGAATGCCATGGCTCCAGAGACTTCCATCATTTTGCCAAAAATTATGAAAGCTAAAACCAATTCTGTGATGATTTGAAGCACAAGCCCTGGAATGCCGTTATGATCCGCATATAAATAGACGACAGTTTTGGTGGGGGGGAAAACAGAAGCCTCAAGGGGGCCCGGTAAATAATTCCCAAAATATCCATACAATAAAATTGTCGCGACAAGGCCCGCTATAACTTTTCCTGTGGCTTTTCGTATTCCTTCTAACATGAGGACCAGAGCGATGATGCCCGGTACCCACATTTCCGCAGGCCGTTCAGCCATGCGTAGTAACCATTCCTCCAAATTCCAAGACATCCAGACCCATACAATTAAAGAGCAAAATGCTAGGGAAAGTTCAAAAATACCGGCTTTTTTTTGATAGGGGTATTTGAGGAAAATGGCGCCATTTGCTAGGGCAAAAACAATTACGATTACCTGTGCGGTTAGCAGGCCCAATTGAAAATAATCTGGTACGGAAAAAATCCATAAAATCCCAATAAATGGAATTAAAGCAAGAAAAACGCGTAGGGTCAGACTGCAAATTTTGTCTATCACAACTGATCCTACGCGCTAATTGAAATAATTTAATATTTTTACAATTCTTTATCTGGTTTCTTTGGCTATTTTAGCTTGATGTTTGGCATTCGCGGCTGTCCAAATACCTGCTTCCTTATAATATTTAACCGCTCCTGGATGGTAGACTGCAGAGTTTGTGGCAGGCACGATCGACTTCACACCCCTGGTTGGCGGGTAATCCTTTTGAATTTTTTTCCAGTCCCGATGAAGTAATTTTGTAATTTTATAAGCTAGGTCATCGGATACGGCTGGCCCGACATCTAAATAGGTATCAAACGCCAAGCAGCGAATGGGTTTGGTTATGTATGGACGGTTCTTCGCTGGTTTCCCTACATACCCATAAGCTCCAGGCGCATAATTCATGATGAATTCATCTGTAGCCTTTGGTCCTAACCCAATAAAACGAATTCCCCCTGGAACAGTTGCATGGGCTTTCCTTACCTGAGGCATACCCAATCCAATTGGTGAGGCATCCACGCGGCCTTCTACTACCATATTAACATTTTTTACCACTCCACCCGACTTTACCGCAATCACATCTTTTGTGGTCATTCCGGCAGACGCTAAATAAAGCCTATTGAGGCGCCCCAACGAGACTACCGTAGTTACATCCGTAACAAATTTTTTACCCCGAACATCCTGAATGGATTTAATACCTGAACTATTTTTGACCATCATGCCATAGGGGATAATCCAGACTCTCGCGAGTACTGAAAGTTTCGAAAGTTTTTTTCGAAAAGGCGGTTTTCCACGAACAGCAGAGCCAATATCCAAAGCATTGTTAACACCTATCGTTACTTCACCATTATTTACTAGTGGTAAATAAACAGAAGATCCTGCATGAGGTTGGGCATTAGTTCTAATCCCAAGGTTTTTTTGGATGTGTTTTGAAAAACCATTAGCTAACAGGAAAAATACTGAACCTGCTTTATTCGAACCAATGGTAATGTTTTTAATCTTTGCGTGTGCACCGTTGTAGGCGGAAACGAAAAGAATAAAAGCTGTAGCTAAGCTAATTGATTTTAATGTTTTCATTTTTAGTATCCTCCCTCATTAGAGCTTTTTTAATTTGGAGATTTTTTAATTTCTAAGCTTGGGGTAACGCTAACATAACCTGTCCCAAGGGGCCAAGTAGAAGAAAGGAGTAAATAATGGCTTAAATCACGAACGGGGTAAGTCCGATTTTATAGCTTGTATCATTCTTTTTGACTGTGGTGATGTCATTGTTGAAAACCAATTGATTAGTTTCCCGTTAGGATCAATCAAAAATTTGTGAAAATTCCAACGCGGTTGTCCTATCGTTCCTACCTTTCTCGCTGCCCATTTGAAAAAGGGGTGTGCATTTTTACCCGTGACTTTGGTTTTTTTTGTCATTGGAAAGTCAATTTGAAAATTTACTTTGCAGAAAGTTTTAATTTCAGATTCTGTACCGGGTTCTTGGCCTCCAAAATCGTTAGAGGGGATGCCGAGTACAACTAACCCCAGGTCTCTAAATCGTTCCCATAAAGCTTGGAGGTCCGAATATTGCTTTGTAAATCCACAAAGTGAAGCGGTATTTACAACTAAAAGTGTTTTCCCCTTGAATACCGCTAATGGAAGTACTTTTCCATCAATGTTTGTGAAAGTAAAATCATAGGCGGTTTTAGGTATATCCGCCGACAAAGTGGGGCGGCAAAAGAAAGATAATAAAAAAAACAATAAAATTAAAACCATTTTGTTCCTTGAATAAAATTTGATACCCATTTTAAACGCCTAATCTCACTCATTTTTTGAACTTGATGGTATCATTTTACGAAACATTTTGAACACAAAGAATCATCATTTTGTCTCAATTTTGCCGTTACGTTGTCAAAGACTTCAACGATTTTGAGGTTACTGATTAATTAATTTATGAAAGGGTAGTTTTATGAGTTTTATGTCTATAGTCGGTGCCACTGCTGTGATCATGGCTGTTCTTCACTCTTCAGATGATGTCAACGAAAATTCGGCAAAACCGAAAATAAACGGAGAAATGAAAACAAGTAAGCATCCAAACCTCACGAATACCGAAATCTCCAAAAAAAATTCCCTCGAACCTAAACCACAAAAATTTATAGTTCAAAAATTGGCTTTAAAAGAAATCAAAATTCCACAAGCGGAAGGAAAAAAAGTTGGTGATCTAGCTAAATTTAAACATCAGTTACAAATTAAAAGACCAAAGATTGCAAAGTCTATACAAAGACCCAGCGTTTCTGCGTTATGGGATAAAGATTCGGAAGGTTCCGATGATTGGATAAAATAGAACTAACTAGATTAAATCAGAATGTATGTCTCTATCGCAGAGCCAATTGGAGAAATACAGTTTTTTCCTGTTACTTAAATAGCAGCTCTTGAACGTTTTTTTAAGATAGTTATGGAGTTAACAAGAACGAGGCTTTCAAACCATGCTAAAAACCCCATCCACCATCATAAGTGTAATCAAATTTTTCACGCTTGGTTTGAAAGCCACAACGACTACAAACCACCTCCTCGAATTTAGATTCTTTTGAGGAGAATTCTACTTTTAAAACAGTAAATTTATGTAACCCCAACTTACAAAGAAGTTCGATAAAGCTCATAGCCAGACTCCATCTAAGGCCAGTTTATGAGGGTGTTTTTGATAAATTTAAATTTTAAATACCTCATTAAAAATGTGGTAGTTTTAGTATACTATCTCGGAAGACTTTTGTGAACCTTAAATTTGTTGGGGAATGATGTGAGTGCATTTTATAAAACGGTTTGTGTTTGGATTTTAAAACCCGATCTTATCTTAAACTTTTTACCTTTTTCTTAGATTTGCAAAAAATTGGAAGTAAAAATGAGTTTTAGGTTTGTTGATTAACCCTGTAAAATTGCTAAAAATATTGCCTAGATTGATATTGATCTGGGTAATAATTCCCCCTTTTCTTTTATGCTGGGGAGCGAAGGCGAATGATACCGTGTTGGTAACGGTAAAAACGCGGGAAAATATAAATTTACCGTTTTTCTTTGCAAAAACTCCTAAAGCCTCTGCTGTTCTTTTATTGTTTGAAGGGGGTCCCGGTATGCCTTCGTTCCCAGTGCAACAAAGAAGCGGTTTTATGACTAAATCCCTAAATTTTTTTGTAAAACAAGGTTTCAATGTAGTTTTACTCCAAGCGCCTGATGATCAAAGAAATTTTCGCGGAGGAATGCACCCAGATTATAGAGAAACCCAGGAACATCTAATGGATGTCGAAAAAATAATTAGTTGGTTAGAAACTCATGTTGATTTACCAATTTGGCTCTTGGGTATAAGCCTTGGTACAAGGTCGGTTGCAAATGTTGTTGTTAAAACTACAAAAACAATTAAGGGAATCGTTTTGCTTTCAAGCTCAACTAACCCGCCTGGGCACCGTAAACCTGTTCAAAATTTCCCTTTTCAACCTCTAACAATACCAGTTCTCGCTATTGCACATAATAATGACGATTGTGCGGGTACACCTCCCTTTGGCGCTAAGCAAATAGTCAAAAAAGCTGTTTCTTCAAAAAGAGCGATTGCGCAATTTTTCTCTGGCGGTAAACAAGTTGGGCAAAACCCTTGTCGTCCCATGACGCATCACACTTTTTTTGGATTAGAACAAAAAGTTGTTGCAATGGTAGCTAAATTTATAAAAGAACAAACAAATTAACAAACCGCAACAATTCTCCGAAAATGATCATTTTCCTGTTGTTCAAACGGATTTCATATTTCCTAATTATTTGCCTTAATCTCAATTTTTTATTGAACAGGGATAAAGAATTTTAAACTCTGGGTACAAAACAATTTCCAGTTTTTATAATTGGTTGAGATATAATTAGGCTGTTATCTCCTGATTAAAGTTAAATTTTTAAGTACCGATAAAAGCTTTTTAGGCCAAAAATTCTTTATGTATTGATTAATTAACAGGGTGAACTTAAAAGCAGGCCTTCATGTTTCGTTCTGCTGTAGAAATTCTTAAAACCAGAAGTACTCTCAGAGCTCTTCGCCATCGCTATTTCGCGATTGAGGAAATTGCGGGTTTTTTTTCCGGTGCTGGCGTTTGGGTTTACCGGGTGGGACTGCAAGTTTTTACATGGGAATTAACTCATTCTGGTGTCTGGCTCGGTATCATTGCTTTATCCGAGGCAGCTCCTGGAATTTTAATAGCCCCCATAGCAGGGACTCTAGCGGATCGGTATGACCGCCTTGTGTTAGCCAAATTTATTCAATTCGCCATTATGTTAGTCACTGCAGCCCTCGCCGTTTTCACTTTAATGGGTTCAGTCGATATTTGGGTTTTATTGGGTTTTGCTTTGTTGCACGGAATGGCCGCGGGATTTTGGCAGCCGGTTCGACTGGCAATGGTGCCAAACCTTGTTCCCAAAGAAGATCTGTCCGCAGGCATTGCTCTTCATTCTGCATTATTTAACCTGTCTCGTTTTATTGGTCCTGCGTCAGCGGCTCCTATCCTCGCCATATGGGGAACTGGGGCTGCGTTTGCATTCAACGCATTTACCTATTTGATTTTTCTAGTCGGTCTTTTTTTTATTAAACTTGTGAATGTAGATAAAAAAGCGCAAGCCGGACAAACCATGGTGTTTTATTTGAAACAAGGTTTGTTTTATATAACCAATCACCCGGCTCTTAAGTTTATATTTCTGAATGCCATTTTTGCTGCAATGTTCATACGTGCCTATATGGAATTATTACCTGGCCTATCAGAGACTATGTTCCATTTTGATGCGAAGGAAGGCGTCGCCTTTCTAATTTCAGCAATGGGGTTGGGGGCATTGTTTGGTTCGCTCCTGATTGGAAATTTTTCAACGATTAAATTAATGCTTCGGTGCTATTTTGTTTGTGCCGTCTCAGGTTTATTTTTTGTTACTCTCTTTCTTTCCTCAGGGGCATTCTGGTTTGGCGCTCTGTGTGTAGTTTTCCTGAGTATTTCCACAGTCGGAATGAATATTTCTGGACAATTTATGGTGCAGAGTTCTGTTCGCGGTGAACTTCGCGGGCGCGTTATGTCCTTCTGGGGTCTTATAAATAGATCTGGTCCGGCATTTGGCGCATTGCTGCTTGGTTGGATTGCGGGTTATTGGGGATTCCGCTGGCCTATGTTATCTGCAGTGGCGGTAACGTCTCTGGTATGTTGTTACGTAATTAGTAAACGGGGACAAATTGAAAAAGAGCTTACAAAAGGGCAGTGATGCTTTCGAAAAGTAACTTAGACAAAAAATTATAAAGCAACCAAACGTGAAATTTTATTTGTAAATTTGCCCCCCGTTTTACAAGTAGTTTGGATGATTTTAGAACACGGGTCTTTAATTGCTTTAGTGATAGAATTTACAAACTTAAAAACAGTAAAACAGGAGATAATTGTGTCAAGAAAGAGGATTTAAAAACCCCAGGGAGTTATGGCTTTCTTTAGGGAGTTATAACCTTCAAGAAACCCTGGGCGATTTTCTCCGTAAATACCATCAAAAATCTTGAGTGCGTTTTCCAGCCAGACACGGAGCTCTGAGTTATCAGGATTTGCATCTAAATAGGCATCTCTTATTAAAACAAAGTGTATACGGGGATCATAAGGGCGTTTCGTTCCCCCCATAGATTCATCGCCATCAAGTAACCTTAACAACATAGCGTCAGCAGATCCTAGTGTTTGTTCATGAATTGGGGGACCTTCCATGCGGTACATGACTGATGTCATGTCACGGCCGTTTCCAGTGGAATAACCCATGTCATTCCATACAGTCCCCATTTCAGCTTCAACCCCCAAATGCTTTGCGAGCTTGCTACCAAAAGCTCTTAAGGGATCAGAAATATCGGCGAGGAGGTCTGTAAGACGGTCGCCGTCTAAATCAGTTGCGAGTACAATACATTCTTTTTGTTCTAAAAGGTCCCAAACCAAAAGGCCATAATTGGTATCTGAAATATGTTGTTCGATTTGACCACCCCAACTCTCCATTCCGTCTTTAAAATTGGTGGGTAATAGAGCAATAATTTTATCAATGTTTTCCTTATGCTCTTCGTACGGGTCAACCGCATATTTTCGGCCCACTGAAAACTTGGTACCTTGGATTAACCAAGAATGGAGACCTGCGTTAATTCCGTCTTCCATAGCTTGCGTTGGCTTCATTGCCACGCGCCCAAGCTTTCCGGTTTCGTGGACCATTTTTAAAAAAAGACGGTTTGCGTAAGCCATTTGAATTCCAGGTGTATTAACCTCTGAATGGATATTGCCGGTTTTGTTATTTACATCGAAAACAGTTTTGTTTTGCGAATAAGGCAAGCACGGCATGCACCGTACGACCGTAATTGGACCATAGGGCCGAACGTTGCAATAAACACCAGCTTGCGTCCTCAAGGGGGCGTTGGCAGATTTACCCATAACAACTACCTTGCCTCCTTTTCCGTCATTTACGTAAGCATCTCCAGCCGTTGACCATTTGATCGATGTACATGGCATGTTGCCGAACCAACCCAATGGGGCGAGTTCAGTGTCATGTCGATATTGGGCCCACATAGGAATGGCATAAAAGGGGAGACCTAGAATGTCTATAGCGGCTAATGTCCCGAGGAGGGCATAAGCATCTGTTAATGAATGCGCAACTGGATTAATGATCCCATCGTGGTGGCCGCCCTTCCATATTACAGCGTCTGGATAGTCACTGGGGCTAAAGTCGGCGGGTTCAAAAAACTCTGATAACAATCCAAACAAATTGCCGCCATCAGCTTCAGTGCGCGCTACAGACATTAAATCAATCATTGGGGCCTCTTTATGTTAGGTCTTTGTTGCCAAGGCTTGGACAGAAATTAACCTTCATTTAATTTTCGTTAAGATGCTGTTTACAACAGGAACTGTAAAGACCCAGTCGGCAAGATTTAGTCAGTTTACAAAAATTTTATTCTTTTTCTTTAAATCCGTCCTGGGAAAAACCTATAAGAAAGGGTTTTATTAAAGTCTGAACCGTGTCGGGCGAAATGGATTTGGATCAATAGGTGGAGTTTCGTGATGCAAAAGAGCGGTCAAAATTTTGGCGCTTCCGGCTGATGTAGAAAGGCCGTTGTGTTGATGACCAAAATTAAACCAAAGGTTATTGTGTTTAGGGGCCTTGCCAATCATGGGAAGGCTGTCAATTAAAGTTGGTCTTCGTCCCATCCATGGTGTGTCTTCGATGGTTTTTCCTAACTTAACCGCTTCTTTGGCTGAGGCTACCGCCCTGAAAATCTGTAAAAAGCTTTTTGGAGCCTCTCGATCAGCAAGTTCTACGCCGGATGTAATGCGAACCCCTTGTAGTTGTGGCGACATTACATATCCGGCATCAACGTCGTGAATTGGGCGGTTAATCCCTGGTCCCGGTTCTAAATGCAAATGGTAGCCTCTTTCCCACGCCATTGGGATTCTATAACCCAGGGAACCGGCAATTTCTGCTGACCAAGGGCCGGCAGCAATTACTACTTCATCGGCTTCAAGGTTTTTGTTATTTTTAAGGGTGATATTCCATTGGTTGGGACGTTTGATTTTTGTAACGGCATTTTGAACAACTTTACCGCCAGCTATTTTGAAAAGTCTCACATAGTTTTTACAAAGCTCAAACGGGCTTGATACACTACATGTGTCCTGTAGCAGGACCCCTTTATAGAAAATAGGCTTCAAGCTTGGTTCAATTTGCCGGAGCTCCTCTGAATTAAAAACTATATAATTTACACCCCTTCGTTTGAGTACATTTAATTCCATGTTGTAAGCTGCAAAACTTTTTTCACTCCGAAAAATTTTTAGCCAACCGGTTTCTCGCAATAAATTATTTGCTCCAGCTTCCTTGATGAGTTCTTTGTGTATTTTCAACGAAGTTTTTTGAAGGTTTCTTAATGCTTGGCTGCTGAGTTCGAGGTGTTGATCGGTACAATGTGAAAGAAATCGAATGATCCAAGGAAGATTTTTTATAACAAAGCCAAACCGGACGGTTAGTGCATTACTTTTTCCTTTGATTAATTGAGGTAACCGCTTTGTTAAATTTGGATTATTGGAAATAACAACAGAAGCTTCTGAAAGGACACCTGAGTTTCCATAAGAAGTTTCACTTCCAGGCTCTTTGGGATCGAGAAGGGTGACTTGGCAATTACGTTTTTGAAGGTCTAGCGCTGTTAAAATACCAACGATTCCGCCACCGATGATCGCTATTTGTTTTTGGGTCAAAGAAAACTGTCTGAAAGTGGAGAATTATTAAATGGCCGGTCCAATGGATTGAGGTGTTTTTATTTTACCAGTCAATTCTTCGGGTGGTAAAGCCATTATTTTTTCCTCATTAAAAACATCACCCATGTTCGAATTCACACCATTTTTAGCAATAGCTTCAAGCCATTTTCGGTGTATCCGGGGATCCTGATCCTCATATTCCACTTGTCGTCCTCCTTGTTGGATTGAGGTGGCACCTCCGCCTTCCGCACTGCGTCGGCGAAGGGCAATGAAGGGGTACCTCCGACTTCCCATACTACAAGCTAAATATCGAGCGGGTTTGTCACAAGTATTGAAATGCTGGTGGAACATCCAAAAGGGTGGGGTGTACATAAAACCGTGTTCCCAAGGAAATTCCTTGAAACTTTCATCTCCTTCATACCAAAGGAGAGTGTACCCGGTTCCACTCACAGCATGCACGTGGGTCCCTGCGGCATGCCGGTGCGCTTTTTTATATCGTCCTCTTGGGATTTCTGAAGAATGTGCATGCATGGTACTGTCCGCTAAAATAAAGGAAACGTTTAACGAGCCTTTTCCTCTTGCATCCATTGCATAGAGTTTGAAATTTGTTAGATCATTAACAAAATTTGTTTCCCACAAATTGGCTTCCGCTACATTATCTCCACGATTGACAGCAATATGATCGCCCTCACCTTCGAAGTGTTTATTGTCGCCAATACGTTCCGGAAAAGTGAAATCGTTGTTAAATACAAAATCAGTGTTGTGGAATAAATTAATAGTTAGCGGAGCATCATTAGTACATGAAAGTTTTGCTACCTCTTGGCCAGACCCATTATAAATCTGATATTCGCAGTTCAATGGGATTGTAAAAAGGGCTTTGGCCCCCCATTCAAAAGTACGGTTGTCTCCATTTGGGTATTTTACCGTTGTTGATCCCGAACCTGATAGCACGTAAAAAAATGCTTCAAAAAGATGTTTAATTGGTGCTGTTTTACTGCCCTTTGGCACTTCTAAAACATAATTTGCCATAAAATCACCGCGTCCATGGGTGTGGGCAAAACACCCTCGCGCATCCCAGCGCTCCCAATCTCCAGTTTCCAACTGTAATAAGTTGTGTCCAAAATCTAAATGTACGGGAATACCTTCGTTGTTGGCCCAATTTAAGTAGGGGTCAACAAGAAACTTTTTGCTTAAGTCAATTTCACCATTAGCATCTTTAGCAGAAGACATGAGTACTCCCTAAGGTTAATAATAAAAAAATTGTTCTAAATCTTTGGAGGCTCTGAACACCTATACTAAGCCAAAAAGTTCTAACAGAAATCCGGGCGGAAATGGAAGGTGGAGAAAGTGACCAAAAATAAACCAGGTTGACACGCCTGTCGCAAGAGGCAGGGCAATTGTCATTATTAAGTTTTCTCTGTAGCGGAGCATATAAGCTAATACCATCAGGGGTATGGCTAAATAAAATCCGATTAACCATAAAAGTAACGCGAAACCGTACATCCAACCGAATAATTCTAAAGCCCGGAATTTACCCTCTTTCGATCCTTCTTCTTCCGTGAAATCAATATCCATCCCAGTTTCGACAGTTTCCTCTCTCTTGGTTGGCAACACCTCTTTAACCAGTTGGAAAATTAGCAAAGCCATAGCAATCAATCCGATAGTCCAGGGATAAAGTTTCCCCTGTATGGGCATATTTGAGGCTTCGTAGAGAACATATAAAAAGACGAGTATAAAAAAGAGCGTCAATAATGTGCGGGGCTGCATTCTTAAACCCATTTCAGGCCCCACTTTCTTGTGTGCCGACGGCGGATTTTCGATCTTGGTAAACAGGATAAAGAATACAGGCGATTAACAACGCAAAAATGATTAGCACTCCTGGCCGGAGTAAAAATTCTCCACCAAAGAGCTGAACCGAAGTCCACATATATCTTTCCGCAATTGGTCCAAGGACCAGTCCGAGAAGGAGGGGTGGGCGTGGCCACCCGGCTGAGCGCATAAAATATCCAATAGTCCCAAATATCAGCATGACTATGACGTCTTCAAAGCGACTGGAGGCCGCAAAACTGCCAATTGCTGCCATCGCGAGTATGACAGGTATCATTAGTGAGGGACGCAATTTTGTTGCCATCGCGAGCTGCCGTGTAAACGCTAGGCATAAAATAGATGTTATAACGGAACCAATAATGAGCAGCCAAATCATAGAAAAGGTGAGGTGTAAATCTTTTGTTAGCATGTCACGCCCGGGAGTGATACCGACAATGATTAGGCCACCAAAAATTAATGCGAGGGTACTTGATCCCGGAATACCAAAAGCCAGAGTAGGTATAAGGGAGCCTCCTTCTTTTGCATTTGTAGCGGCATCAACAGCAATGACGCCCCTGACATCTCCCGTCCCAAACGTTTCTCGAGCACCAGGGCATGTCTGCTTTGCACTGCCATAAGCAAACCAGTCTGCAACCGCAGATCCAAGGCCAGGAATAACACCTACCCACACCCCGATGAAGCTGCTTCGTACAACTAGCCACCAATGAATAAAGGCATCTTTAATTCCCTGTTTTCGGCCAGTTTTTAAATCTCCGAGGGGTAAATCGGAAATTCCGGTACCCTTAACAGCCATATAGAGTAGTTCGGGGATCGCAAAAAGTCCGATTGTCACAGGAATCAATTTAAAGCCATCCGTTAGAAAGAGTGTATCAAATGTAAAACGGTGGATGCCCGTTATAATGTGTACCCCCACCATGGACACCATTAATCCGATACCACCCGCAATAATTCCTTTTACAGGGGCCTTTCCACTTAACGCACCCACCATGGCTATACCCACCATAACCAACATGAAAAATTCTGGGGGTCCTAAAAGAAGAACTAAAGGGCGAAGGACTGGTATTGCTGCAAATAAAACAATCGCACCTATTATACCGCCTATAGCTGATGAAGTGAAAGCAGCAGCCAATGCACGGGCGGCTTCCCCTTTTTGTGCCATGGGATACCCGTCCATAATTGTTGCTTGGGATCCGCCTCCGCCGGGGACACTAAACAGAATTGACGTAATCGAATTTGCTGTATTGCTTACAGCCCAAACACTCATAATGAGGCAAATCGCTTCAAATTTATTTAGAACAAAGGCGATGGGTAAAAGGAGTGCTATTGCGGTTTTGCTCCCGATGCCCGGCATAGCGACAAGCGTTGAGCTGATAACAATCCCCACCATCATGAGCGCTAAGGCTTTCCATTGTAGAATACCGATCAGGCCGGTGTATGCTGCATCCAACATCAATGGATCTCCGGATCAATACGCTGCTTGTATCCTATTATACAAGCAGCGTATTTGATTTACTTTTTACAGTCTATTTTCTTGGCCTCAGCACCTGGATGGGGGTATTTAATGCTGCACGTCATACCAACTTTAATTTTCTTTCGCTTAACCTTTTTTCCGTTAACCGTGACTTTGGTACGCTTTCCAGAAACCTTGGCCATAACTTCTTTGCCTTTATACGAAATCCAGATGCGTTTGTTTTTCTTTTTAGTCTTTGTGACCTTACCTTTGTGGGTAACGTAGGTTTTTTTGGATCCAGCTTTAAACCTTTTAATAACATCATCCGAAGCACTCAGAACTTCATTGGCGATTGATGACATGACCTTAGGATTTGTATAACGGATGTTTCGTTTTGCGCGCTTGGCTTCTTTTAGTAAATCCGGATCTGAAAGAGCTGCCTTAAAAGCACTCCGCAGGATTTTTAGGCGGTCATTCGGTACATCGGGGGTCGTATAGAAAGGTCGTCCAGCTGCCAACGGTGCACCTAACAAAGCAGCTAGGGCTTTACCATTTTTTGAAAGCTGAGTACTTATGTGCGGCACACCTTTTAGGGCAGGGTGGGGTGCACCATTATAAAGAAAAACGTTTAATTTAAATTCTTCAATCGCTTTTCTTGTACTTTCGTAACTGTTGGCTGTACCGTGGGTATCACCTCGTTCGATTGATAAAAAACGGGCCTGACCACCGATGATTCCACTAATTATTTTTACAGGAAACCCGTCAGCTTTAAGAATGGAAGGATATTGGTATGAGCCCGCTCCGGGTCCCGTTGCTGCAAACCGAACTGTTTTGTTGTGAGTCTTTAATTGGGCATACGTTTTAACGGCGTGGTCTCTGTGCAACGTCATTAAGAATGTGGAAGATGCTGCACTGCCAATCGCATTTAATTTGCGAAGGTCATATTTAACGCCAATCTCTCCAACACGCTGTGCAAGAGCTAACTCGCGAGTGAGAATGGCTATTTCTGTACCATTCCTTTTGGCTCGTTGAGCCATATAGTTAGCCGCAACTATCCCACCAGCCCCAGGCATATTTTGAACGATTACTCCGGGTTTTCCAGGGATATATTTCGGCATATGTCGCGATATCAATCTACCATAAAAATCATACCCGCCTCCGGGAGCGGATCTAACAACAACTTTTAAAGTTTTACCTTTGTAATATCCGTCAGCGGCAAAGGCCGTTGTATTGGACAGAATCAATGCTGGAATCGCACAGAGGGCACTAAAACTAAAAACCCGAAATATTTTGTTCATTGTAAAATCTCCCTAATTATTTTTGTGCCGGTACAGATTAACTGATTACAAATTAAGTTTTATCTAGAAAAGGTTTATTGCTTCAATATTAATAATTGAATACATGTTAACAGTTTCTTCTAGAGAAAATAAATTCTTTCTTTCGATATCAAAAACCATTAAAGGGCATAAGGGTATATAAATCTATCTTAAAAAGGCCTAAAAATATTTTTATTAATAAAAAAATAACAAAACTTTCAGAAAAACTTAATTGTGAGAAAATTTGATGAAAATTGATGTTTTTAACCACGTATTTCCCACTGAATTTTTTGAAGCGGCAGAAAAATTAATGCCGGCAAATTCGGTGAAACGATGGAAGGCGATGGAAGAATTATATGATATGAATGCCCGCATGAAAGTTATAGAAAAATTTGATGATTATCAGCAAATTATTTCTATTTCTCAGCCACCTTTAGATGTGATTGCTGGACCAAACGATACTCCTGAACTTGCTAGAGTTGCTAATGATGGAATGGCTCGCATTTGCAGGGAATATTCTGATCGAATGCCATGGTTTATTGCAGCTTTGCCTATGAACAATACTGAGGAAGCTATTAAAGAAGTAGACCGTGTGATTGACGAACATGGAGCAGTTGGATTTCAAATTCATTCCAGCGTTGATAAAAAAGCACTAGATCAACCAGAATTTCGGGACATTTTTGCTAAAATTGCAGAGCGGGGAAAATGTATTTGGCTCCACCCAACAAGGCCCGTAAGCCATGCCGATTATTTGTCAGAAGATCAGTCAATGTATGAAATGTTTTGGGGGATTGGCTGGGCCTATGAAACAACCGCCGCTATGTGTCGAATGGTATGTTCTGGAATGTTTGATACTATCGAAGATCTGAAAGTAATCTCTCATCATTGGGGAGCTTATATCCCTCATGCTGAAGGGAGAATGCCCTTGTGGGAAGTCCGAAATGCAAAGCTGTCAAAGGATGGTAGGTCTTTCGCTGATACGCTGAAAAAACCTATGCTTGAATATTTTAAAATGTTTTTTGCAGATACGGCCATGTTTGGTGCTCAAGCACAAAGTCAGGCCGGGTTAGAATTTTTTGGTGCCGATCATTCCTTTTTCGCCACCGATTGTCCTTATGATCTTTCCGGAGGCGAAGATAATATTAGGGATACCATTGGTGTGATAGAAAATCTAAGGTGTACAGATAGTGATAGAAAATCGATATATGAGGACAACACTCGAGAGTTATTGAAAATTTGATAAGAGAAAACTAAATGCATTTGCCCCTGATTCCACGTGCCCGTCTTGGCTTTATCATTCCCTCATCAAACCGGATGGTAGAACCACAAATGCAGAGGTTTTGTCCGGAAGGTGTTGTGCCTCACTTTAATCGGATAGGGATGACAAATCGACACCGTGCACCCTTGGACCAACTGATGCCTCGAATCCTTTCGGCTGCAGAGTTGCTAAGCGATTCAAAGTGTGATGTGACAATTTTGCAGTGTACTGGAACGTCAATGTCTGGCGGAGTTGAGAAAGAAAGGGAAGTCATATCAGCCATAGAAAAAATTACTGGACAACCTGCGGCTTCCGCCGCTTCTTCATTAATGGATGCTTTTAGGGCACTTAAGGCAAAAAAACTTGTCTTTGTTTCGGAAACGCCTCAGAAAGGGCATGATAAAAAGTTGCTGTTTTTGAAAGAGGCCGGACTCGAAATAATTGGTGATAGGGCAATGGGTTTGGAAGGAAGCGACGTTTATTGCACCACACCGCCAAGTTATTGGTTTGAAAATGTTGTCGCTATGCAAAACGATTCAGCGGATGTTTATTTTGTAAGTTGTGCCAATATTCAAAGCATAGACGTAATAGAGGAATTAGAAAGGGAGCTGGGTAAGCCCGTCGTGACTAGCAACCAAGCTGCCCTCTGGTGTGCAATGCGATTAATTGGCATAACAGATAAAATTCCCGGTTTGGGGACATTGTTAGAACGCTGATTATAAAAACCTCTTTGATCAAAAAGAAATGGGGTTTTAATAATTGCCTCGCCTTTAACTACATATTATAGATTGCTCTTTGCAAGCGTCCCCCGTAGTAAGCGTCCCGGAAAAATTCCTGTGTGCTCATTATCGCTCATAAAGAGCTTTCCATTTACGATAGTTGCCATAATTCCATCTGTTTTTTGTTTTATTCTTGGGGCCCCTGCGGGCAAATCATGCACCAATTCAGGCATTCCTGGCGTAATGGTCTTGGGGTTAAAGATCGTTATATCGGCGTATGCTCCTTTTTTGAGAAGTCCCCTATTTTGGAGGCCCCAGAATTTAGCTATTTCAAAGGTGATTTTCCGAATGGCCATTTCCAGCTCAATCGCTTGTTCGTTTCGGACCCAATGACCAAGTAAATGGCCGTGAATGGGGTTGATTGTGGTTGCCACATGGGCGCCGGCATCGGAAAAGGTTACAGCTGTTTTAGGGTGCCGGATCATTTCTATCACGGCATTTTGATCCTGATTGTGGCTTGGTTGTACAAAAAATTGCTTTAGATCTTTTTCTAGGGCCATGTTTAAAAAGACTTCAATTTCCTCAATATTTCTCTCCCGGGCGATTTCTCCTATAGACCGGTAGGGTGGTAAAGCTTTTTCTAAAGGGAAAACCCAATCCCAATCGACAGGACGTTGTAATGCATTTGGAAGAGAAGGGTCCGGGTTATGCTTGTGATCGTGAACGGCTTTGACCAAATTTGATCTCATATCAGGATCTAGCAAACCATTTTTTTGAACACTCAACGGAAGCTTTCGGAATTCCCTCCAGACATTAATTTCATCGTAAGGTGTCATCGTTTCGAAGGAGCGGAGGGAGCCATTCCAGGAGGCGGTCCCTTGCATCATGACCCTTCCGCCTTTGGCAGAAATTTCGTCAACCATCAGGATTTGTTGCCGCCAAATATCTGGGTGAGAAGGTCGATACCAAGTGTTGCCAAAGGTTACTGGTACACCAATTTCTAGGGCTAGTGTCTTGACTTCCTCAAATTCAATCTGTCTTAATTCAGGGTCGTCAATCGTGTTCTCCCGGGCTATTTGCATGACACCATTTCCGGAATTTTTCATGGTACTAGCCAAAAATTTTAGCTCTTTCCAATTCGCTAGTCGGCTTGCGACGGGTTTTCCTTCGGGAGTGCGATGAGATTGTGTTCTGGATGTTGAGAACCCGATGGCACCAGCCTTTAAACCTAAATCGAGTTCTCTTTGCATTACTAAAAGGTCTTCGTTCGTAGCGCTTTCATTCATAGCACGTTTACCCATCGCGTACGTGCGGATAGCCGAGTGTCCTATAAAGCCGGCATAATTTAAGCCTTTGGGAAGAGCATCGACTGCGTCGAAATATTCAGAAAAATGTTCCCAACACCAATTGATTCCGGCATTCATTGCTTCAGGTGAAATGTCTTCTGCACGTTCTAGATTATGGAGAACCAAACTCTTTTCTTTTTCTGCACATGGTGCCAGGGTAAATCCACAATTTCCCATAACTACCGAAGTTACGCCGTGCCAACAAGAATTAGTCCCCAGATGATCCCAAAAAACCTGTGCATCCATATGAGTATGTCCATCGATAAAACCTGGTGCCACAATCAGGTCTTCAGCATCTATGATCTCTTTAGAATGTATACCGCGTAAATCCCCAATGTCAGTGATGACACCATGAGCAATGCCCAAGTCACCCTGATAACAAGGGTTCCCTGTACCATCTGCTATTTTACCCCCGCGAATAATCAGATCATACGGCAATTATAAACTCCAAGATAAATGTTTCACCAAATGTTAGAAATAACCCTTCAAATTTGTTATCCTATTTGCAAAATGAATTTCCTCGGTGAATTGGAAATTGGGATCGGATAACGCTAAAAACCTTACTGCTAACAATTATAAGTGCAAGCGAGTTGCCTTGGAATGTCAAGTTTCATTGTTTAAATTAGAATCTTTTAATCAGTTGGGCCAAACTCTACTACTTACGGGAGGGGGCATTGAAAAAAAATAAAATTGATGTTCATCCAATTTCCAACTTTGTTGGCGCTGAAATTACTGGTGTGAATTTGGGTGAACCTATAACAGACCATGCTTATAGAACCATTCGAAAAGCACTCTGCGAATGGGGCGTTATCTTTTTCCGAAAACAGAACCTCACACCTAACCAACACCTCGAATTTGGAAAAAGGTTTGGGAAACTGCATGTGAGTAAAACCATTGCAAAGGTACCCGGTCATCCCTTGGTTGGAGAGGTCCGTAAAGAGCCGACACAAACACGGAATATTGGCGGTAATTGGCACTCGGATCATACTTTTGCGGAAATTCCCCCGTTGGGATCCATTTTGATAGCTCGGGAATTGCCCGACTTTGGGGGAGATACCTTATTTGCGAATATGTCTTCTGCCTATGAAAAGCTTTCTAAAGGTATCAAAAAGACATTAGAGGGGTTGTCAGCTGTACATGCAAAGAAAAAAGCCCTCCAATCCAATAACCTTTCTGTAGATCGCCAGGTAAGCACCAAAGAATTAGAAAAAATGGCTGATGCTGTTGAAGAGCTATTTGTACACCCTGTAGTGGCCAAACACCCGGAAACAGGACGAAAAATTTTATATGTGAACCCGACTTATACAGTCCGTTTTGATGGCTGGACTGAGCAGGAAAGCAAGCCTTTGCTTCAGTTCCTCTTTGAACAGGGGAGTAGCCCAGAAAATACATGCCGGTTTCATTGGGAAAACAACTCTGTAGCATTCTGGGATAACCGAACTGTATGGCATTATGCGTTAAACGATTATCATGGTAAGCGACGCGTTTTACACCGCGTATCTGTAGAAGGTTCTAGGGTAAACGCTTCATAAAACATGTAAACTTATCCAAAAATGCCCTTAAGATAAGGTGAGTTTGCTATCCTTTTAAAGAAAAAGCGGAGTTTTTGGAAAAAAATTGGGAGTAATCAAACTCTGAGTTACTTGGATTGGTTTTTTAGTTCGTTTGCCACCTCTCCCTCAACGACAGTGCCCTTAAAAAAGTTTGGGTTCATTTTTGCGTGAAGCATTGATGGGTAAACAAAAACAAAATCTCGAAAAGATTCTTCATCTAATAAATCTTTTTCAATGAGTTCGTATGCCTCTGCTAGGACTTCTGTCATATCTGGAACATCCCAGTGCCCAATGTCAGAACTGAACATAGCCTTTAGTCTGGCCCCGAAGGGATTTAACCGTTTGTCAAATCCCATCGATACAAATGGGTCATCAGCCTCACAGCCAAAATAAAAATTCGGTTCAAAAAGAGAACGCAGGTCTTCGGATTTTTCTATTCCCAGGGCATCCAGCTCATGGGCAATCAAATTGTCATCGAGTTGATGCCAACCCCCTGGCCAACGAACGAAATTGGGGTCATTGGGATCAGGACGTTCAGTAACCAACCCTTGTCCGTATTCGGCAAACAAATCAGCTAGTTTTTCAGGATCGAGGTTATGCGGGTCATATTTTTCCATATTTTTAAAATTTCGTTTACCACAATGCCCTACAAGCCCGGCATAAAGTTCACAGGCCCAGGCAACTCCACCTTCCAGAAAAGCAAAATTGAGGGTAGGAAACCGTTTGGTAACACCGGATAAAACCAGTGCTTTGGCAAAAGCCTCTCCAGATGCGGCAAAACTACCAACATGGTTGTGGATATAGTGGTAGCTTACTACTCGGCTTCCCCAACCAACGCTTGGAGCATGAGACGTAACGGCGACACCGAGTTCCACACAGCGCGCCCATACGGGATCGTAGTCATAGGGACTCTCCATGCAAAGTGTATCCATCCAGGTTGCATGATGTCCGAGATCTGGGTCCTGCTCCTTTGCTGCTTCAACAGGACGCCGTACATTTGAATTAATCATAGCTGTCTTCAAACCGAGTTCATTAATCGAAAAATTTAATTCTTCGATAGCCTCATCGGGGGTGTGGGCAGGGATAGCCGCTACCGGCGTCATGCGGTCAGATTGATCCCTGTAAATGTCAGCAAACATCATATTTAAAGCTCGGCAAGATGCTTTGCGAAGTTCCTCATTCTCCATTCGCGTGATGAGTAAGGCCAATGTTGAGTAAACAATGGAAAAATCCAGCCCAAAATCATCCATCCTTTGTCGGAATAAATTTGGAAGCATCGCGGTTGCTCGGTCCAGAGTGTTAAGTGTGGGCAGGGTCCAGGAACTTGGCCTTGCCACTCTGTTTTGACGTCGTGCATCGGGCGTCATCCTGAACCAGCCCCCAGCCTCCAGTAAATCGTGAAAAGCTTTGGTGATTCTAGGTCCCCCGACCTTTTTTAAAAAATCAAAATAAACCGGTCCATATTCTATGGCATGTCCATCCGCATCGACAACGGGGTGTTTAAGCAGACTACGAATTTTCGCAGACTTTGTAGCCCTCTCTGAAGCGTTGTCCAGATTCATCGAATTTTTCTCCAAAAATTTGTATAGATCGTCCTTATTTTTTATTTCATTTAACATTATTTGTTAAATAAAACGTATTATAAACAATTATATATTAGACGCTTCCTTGCTATTAAATTATACCCCCGCTAGGGTTAAATGAGATTTTAAGGCAAATTTAATGTCTTACTACCCTACAACCAAATCCTTTGTTCAAGTATCGGAATTACAGGAGTAGCATAGATGGTTGCTTACATTGAGGCAAAGAACGTCGATCTCACCTTTACCCCACCTAACCGTGCACCTGTTACGGCATTACAGGGGTTAAATGTTGTGGTGGAAGAGGGGGAGTTTGTATCAATTGTAGGTCCTTCCGGATGCGGAAAGAGTACCTTTTTAAACGTTTTGTTAGGCCTCATACCCGCAACCGATGGCGAAATGGCCATTCGTGGTAATAGAGTGACAGGTCCCGGGCAGGACCGGGCGATGGTTTTTCAAGAGTTTGGACTGCTCCCCTGGCGGACGGTCTTGAACAACGTAGAGCTAGGTCTTGAACTCAAGGGGGTTCCCGGAAAAAAACGTCGTCCTGATTGTGAAAAATTTATCCAAATGGTCGGGCTGACAGGTTTTGAGGGGCATTATCCGCATGAACTTTCTGGTGGCATGAAACAAAGGGTAGGTTTGGCGCGTGCTCTTGTCACCGACCCCGATGTGCTGTTAATGGATGAACCGTTTGCAGCGCTTGATGCGCAAACCCGCGATATCATGCAAGCGGAACTTCTACGAATTTGGCATGAGGCACAAAAGACCGTTCTATTTGTTACCCACCAAATAGAGGAGGCCGTTTACCTCTCTGACCGGGTTATAGTCATGACCAAAAGACCGGGCCAGGCAAAAAAAATTGTCGATATACCTTTGGCAAGACCACGCGATTATGAAATGCGTGTTACACAGGAATTCAACGATTTGAAGTTAGCACTGTGGAATGAGCTCAAAGATGAACTCACTGCCGGTGGTGACGACGAGGCTATTGGGTAACGAGGCAAAAATGAACTGGCAAGAATTTTGGTTCAAAAGGCAAAACCTCGTAATTGGGTCGCTTACATTAATAGCTTTTTTTCTAATTTGGGAAGCTATCTTCACTTGGTTTATGCCCCTTAACAAATTTATAATGAGTAAACCCAGTTTGATTTTTGATGGATGGGCGAAAGATCTCGTTCAAGGACGGGTGTTGAACGACGTGTTAATCAGTGGCAAGCCTTTTTTGTTTGGTTTTGTCTCTGCAGGGGTAGTTGGTGTTTTCATTGGGACAATGATGGGTTGGCGACTACGCGTTGGGTATTCTCTTGATCCTTTGATGACTGCCTTTTATGCAAGCCCATTGGTTGCAGTTGCACCTTTAATGATCATCGCTTTCGGTGTGGGGGTTTCAGGGAAGGCGATCCTAATTTTTCTTTTGTGTGTGTTCCCTTTTATTTTCAATACTTATGCGGGCGTGAAAGCTGTTGATCAACTCCTAGTAAATGTTGTTCGTTCCCTTGGAGGTTCACAGAGTCACATTTACCTCAAAGTGATTGTACCGAGTGTCTTACCCTATATCGTTGCCGGAACACGTTACGCTATAGGTCGTGCCCTTGTCGGTATCCTTGTTGGCGAATTTTATGCTGCAACGGCAGGAATAGGTTTCCGAATAGCGTGGTACAGCGATATGTACGTTTTAGACCGCATGTTCGGCTATATTTTTACCATGATGGTAATTGCGGTAGCCCTTACTGAAGGCATTCGTTGGGCAGAAAGAACCGCATTTCCCTGGCGAATAGGGATGTAAAAATGGCGGATAAAAAACAACCTACTGCCGGTGGCTTGAGGACAAAGCAAAACGAAGACCTTGGAGAAATTACCAAGAAAACCTTTTATGAAATAAATGAACCCTACCTTTTTGGAGGAGGTTTCATAATTGTGTTTTTGGCCATTTGGGAGGCTATTCCCCATGTGTTTACCTTGCCGAAGGGAATATCTTTATTTTTTACGACACCGATAACGGTTTTTGAACGGTTGTTCTCAATGCTGGATGGCAGTGAAAAAATGTTTGACGGCAATCCTTTAACTGCTCATCTGGCATCGAGTACGGAAGCCTTTTTATCCGGGTTAGGCTTGTCCATCATTGTAGCTCTTCCTTTGGGTATAATTTTAGGAAGGTCAAAAATTTTGAATGCGATGTTTGATCCTTTTGTAACGGCGATTAATGCAACCCCTCGTCTTGTTTTTCTCCCTATAATTATGATTTGGGTTGGTATTGGCTATTGGACAGTGACCCTGATTGTTTTTATTGGTGCTGTTTTTCCACTTCTTATTAATACTTACGCAGGAGTAAAAAATGCCGATCAACTCCTCATAAATGTGGTCAAATCTTTTGGTGCCAACGAGTGGGAAATTAACAAATTGGTGATACTGCCCAACTCACTACCCTTTATCATTGCAGGGCTGCGTCTTGCGATAGGACGAGCCATTCTGGGGATCGTTGTTGCAGAATTTTTTGGTGGGACGACCATGGGGATGGGTGTCATTATGGTTGACGCGTCGGGTAAGTTCCATGTCGACGTAGTGTTTGTGGGTCTTATTATGTTTATGACCCTTTCCCTAATCCTTACGGCAATTGTCAAAATTATTGAAAACAAACTGAGCCGTTGGCGTCCCCAGCAGGTTAAAACATTTTAAGTTTAAATTAAAACTTGGGGGTATAGAAAAAGGCGCGGGGTTTTCCCGCGCCTTATCTAATTCAGAAAAAATTATTTTATTTAAGTTTGCCTTGAACTACCGGTGGCGCTTGTAGGTAATAACCAATTTCGCGCAATGCCTCGTCTAATAGTTTCCGTTCAACGAATTGTTCAGGATTGGGAACCGGTGTTTTCTTATCCCAAAGGCCCTTGCTGATCATCCTATTAACGCGACCACTGAACAGCTTACCTAAGAGTACAGCAGGAATATCGGGGCCGTATTGATCATGCACAGTGTCCCATATAACTCCAGCTTGTTTCTTATCTTTAATACCAAAATATTTCTGAATAACTTCCACGGAACCCTTTTTGTTTGTAGCAAGATACTGTTCCGCTTTGGCAATGGCTTTGATGAATTTTTTTACCGTTGCACGGTTATTTTTTAGGTACTTTTTAGTAACCCAAAACGTGCCTCCAACGCGGGGTAAATATTCACCTGTTTTAACTAGAATTTTAAAACCACTCATTGCTGCTTTGGCAGCGTTTGGAAAGGATAAAAGACCGCCGTGGATGCTTCCATTAATCATGGCGGCTATGCGCTCCGGCTCTCCCTGAAAGGAGATAACCTTGTAATCGCGGCCAACTTCCATATTGAAAAATTCACCCAAAGTGATTTCACCCTCGTCGTAATCAGCACTGCCAGGACGTCCATAACCGATAGTTTTACCCTTGAGGTCTTTAACTGTTTTTATGCTTGGGTGAACGACAATTGCCCATTGGGAAATTAGTGATTCACCGACCACATACCGTAATGGCGCGCCTTTGAGAATGGCCTGTGATCCGCCCCCTGGAATTGGAACAAAGTCAATAGCGCCGCCAATTCCCGCTGTTAAAAGACCCTTGCCGGTCATGGCTACATACTTGGCATCCAGGCCTTCCCGCTTAAAAAAACCTTTGTCCATTGCAACATAGGATGGGATATGAAATCCACTTGCTCCCGTCGTACGGCCCACGGTAATTTTAGTTCCGGCTAGCACCTCGGTGCTCAAAATTGATAACAACACCACACTTGAAATCGCAACTGTTTTTGTAACAGATGTAAAGATTTTAAGCCTGCGTATATTCATTCTTTTTCTCCCTTTACAGCCTATTTTCTTTTCATATTTATAAACGGTCGATTTTAGACCTACCGTAATTTAACAGTAGGAGCGTCAATCTATTCAATGTCAAGGAAGAGAAAACAATTTCCGTTTACACTATGTTCGATACTTTTTTTGTGGTTTAGAGGCGATTAAGGGCACAAGAATTTTTTCTCCAAAATTTTTATTTCATAAGCGTTCTGAAATTTTAGGGCACGGTTATTTTCCGCACGCCTGTTTAAAAAATCAGGACGGTGAATCTGGACCGGGGACAGTTCCCATTTTTACTAGCGCGTTCTCAACAAACTGATTAACGATAATCTCTTCGGCAGTTACCCTTTGGAGTTCGGGGTTTAATTGAAAAAACAGGTTTATTTCTTGTTCCCAATGTTTTGGTGTTAATTCTCCGTTTATGGCGAAACCGTTTGTGTCATGTTCTTGTTGCCAAATCTTTTTCACCTCATTATCACTGACAGGGACAGTGACAAAATTATCGTAGACTTTTTTAAAATCTGAAAAATCATTGTGGAGCCTGCGAGACGCATTAATCATGCCGCGCGTCAACCGCGCCAATTCTTCTGGGTGTTCTTGTTGAAACCTTTCGGTTGTTCCCAACACACCATGGGGTTGGATAGGGACGAGATCCTTTAGTTGAGCAAAGCCGAGTAGATTATGGAGAGAATTATTTGGGTCTTTATCCAAAGAGATGGCTTCTTCCACTCTTATTAAAGAGACATCTATTGTTCCCTCCAATAGGCGCTCAATTCTTTCTGGTGGTGGCCCTACAGCCTGCCAATCTATTGTTTCTTCGGAAATATGCAACGACGCGACAACAAGTCTTGCCATGTGGTGGCTGAGTGCACCAAACCCGTCAAGAGCCCACGAAACACCATCTAAATCCTCTACCTTTTCTATATGTTTTTGAACAACTAGGTTTTGGGCGAGGCCTCGGGCCATTGATACAATAACCTTTACGGGTTTCCCTTCAGATCTAAACCGAAGGACTGGACCAAGGCCCCCATAGGAAACGTCTACAAGGTTATCTAATACGGCCTGCATGGCAGCAACGCCCCCATGTACTGGGGTCCATGAGACATCAAGACCCTCTTCCTTCCAACAGTTTAAATAAGTGGCAGCGGCACAAGAAAGATCATCCACACCAAAAGTAGGTCCGGACCCTGCTGCAAGTCTTATTGGGAGAACATCAACCATAAAATCTTCCTTTAAGGGGGTGTTGTGGTGTCGAGGTAAATATGCACGGGCTCTGGTCCATCTTGAATTTCACGTCCCAAAAGGCGAACGGCTTTTTCAGCTTCACTTAAACTATAGGAATGCGTACAAAGTTTTTTTAAGCCCTGCCATTTTCTAGACAGAATATCCACCGCACGAGCCGTATCTTCCCAATCTGATGAAAGGACACCAAGCATTGAGATTTCGTTAAATAACAACTTATCGGTGTAAAAATTATTAAGAGCGTTATGTGTTTTGACTCCGGCAACAACAATCGTTCCCCCTTTACGTACCATTTCAACCGCTTGTATCAAGGGTTCAGTCGCCCCCATTGACACATCGAGTATGATATCCGCTTTGCGTCCATTCGTTAGGTCATTAACCCGTGCCACAGGATCTTCTTCATCAACATTTATAGTAGCATCTGCACCCAGCTCTTTGGCTAATGAAAGGCGGTACTCATCCGCAGCAATACCCGTTACAATTATTTGTCCTGCCCCCATTTCCTTAGCCACAACAACGCTCAAAAGTCCACGCTGCCCCGGTCCTTCTATAACAATGGTTTGACCTTCCTGTAAATTTGGACGCGCCCAGGCCCAACGCACGGCATTAGAAAGTGGGTTGTAAAGGCTCATAATATCTGTAGGGATGTCATTTGGTATTTTGTGTAATCGTGCTTTGGGGTGCAAATAAAGATGGGATGCATACCCTCCCCATAAGTGGGGGGCGGTATCAAAGCCCATTCGTAGGCCGTAACCCATGTTAGAATCGCAGAAAATGGGTCGGCCATCATGGCAAGCTAAACATTCACCGCAAGGTATAGAAGTTTCAACGATTACCCGATCGCCTTCCTTCACGCCCCACCGGGTTGCCGCCTTGGCACCGACACGGTCTACCCATCCAAAAATTTCATGCCCCGGAGTGATTGGTAAAGTGCCATGAGTGGTGCCGATAAAATGACCATCAAATTGTTCATAATCTGTTCCACAAAGCCCGGCGGCTTCCATGCGGAGAAGACCTTCATCGGGGCCTATTTCTGGAATAGGAACTTCCCGTGTTTCAAATTTTCTGATTTCAGTCAAAACTGCTGCATAGGCTGTTTCTGTCATGGGTCAACTGCGCCCCCCTAAAGCGATTTTGTCGGCCGTTGTGTTTGTGAATTTTGCACGGGTTTGTATCATATAATCAATACACTCGCTGTCATAATTTTCCTTAGGTTCTGGATCCTCACCCCAATTATCTCCAACATTTTCACCCCGTAATAACATTGCGGTGGCCCCCTCAAAACGAGTCTCTTTTACATGTGGAGCAACATAGTGAATGGAAAACCCTACGCGGGGATGATTTGCTCGATTGGGTTGGGAACCATGGACAACACTTTCATGATGAAAAACGACCTGACCGGCATTTAATTCAGCACAAATGGCGTTTTGTTCAGGAACATTGACCACTGTTTGTCCTTGTTGAACTAAATTATCTTTATGCATTTTAATTTCATGGACGGCTGGGGGGCCTTTATGCGTTCCAGGTATGTAACGAACACAGCCCGACTCAATAGTTGAATCATTGAAACCCAACCAAGCTGTCAGTGTTTCAGCCGGTTTAAAGCCATAATAAAAGCTATCGGTATGCCAAGATACAAAACGTGGATCATTAGCTTTTTTGGTAAAAAAGGCAGTGCCCCAACACAAAATATTGGGTCCAATTATATCTTCAACTGCGTCCAATAAAGCGGGGTTCCTTACAATGTCACACAACCAAGGAAAAGGGAGGTGAGCTTTTATACGGAATTTCTTCTGTGGTTCATAGCCCAGGTGTTTTTCCATTTCCACAAATTTTTGATGGAAAACGGCTGCCTCTTCCCTTGTATAAACGTTTATAGGGAATAAAAAGCCATCCTGATGAAAACGTGCAACTTGTTCTTGGGTTAAAACATTTGACATTGGCAAATTCTCCAGGGTTTAGCCCACTTTGTATTTACCTTTTTTCTATAAATTCCTAATAAAGTGAATATAATGTTTGAATCTAACGGTTTTAACAATATCGTAAAGGTATTCTGAGAAAAAAGGAGAGCGCCATGTCAACAAAAAAAGCAAGAGCCCTTGGCATAAATCACATAGTTCTTGAAGTTGATGATTTAGATGAAGCACTCCAATTTTATAGCACTATTTTTGAATTTAAATTACGTGGTCGAAATGAACACAATGCATTCATCGATTTGGGTGATCAATTTATTCAATTGAGGGTGGGGCGAACGCAAGAGCCGGACGTGTCACGCCATTTTGGTTTGGTTGTGGATGATCGGAAGTTGGTAAAGAAGGCTTTAGAGAAAATGGGTGTCAATCTGCTTGAACGAGGTCTGAATTTCATAGACCCTTGGGGTAATAGAGTAGAAGTGGTAGCGTATAGTGAAATTCAATTTACAAAAGCAGCAAACATTTTGAGAGGTATGGGGAGCCATAGTCTTAAAAAGACTCCCGCTGCAATCTCGGAACTCAGTCAAAAGGGTATGGCCCCTAAATCGGAAAATACTTTTTGAAGGAGATTTGAAAAACAACTTAGATTCCTATGACAAATTATAATTTAGTTTTAAAAAACTCTGTGCTTAAGAGAAAGAATGCAATTTTACATAAAGTAAAAACTAAAAAATTTGAATAAAAAATGGAAAACAGAGTCTAAATGAATGTTAGATAGAGGTGAACGTAACCTTGTAACAAAGGTGGACCTGGTTGATCGTGCGCGGGAAATGGTACCGATTTTGCTAGAACGGGCGGCAGAAGCTGAAAAAATGAGACGGCTTCACGACAAGACTCAAAAGGCTTTTCTTGATGCGGGGTTCTACAAAATATTTCTTCCCGTTCGATATGGCGGGTACGAAATGGAGTTCAGCACTCTTATGGATATTTGTTCAGAACTTGGTCGTGGTTGTGGATCAAGTTGTTGGGTTTTTAGCAATTTAATTGGCCAAACTTGGATTAACGGAATGAAAAACCAAGAGGCTCAAGATGATGTGTGGGCAAAAAATCCTGATGCGTTAATCGCCTCTTCCTTCCCTGGAAAGGGTGCAACAGTTAAAACAGTAAATGGCGGATGGATTGCTGACGGTATGTGGAGTTTTTCGAGTGGTATAGATTTTGCCGAATGGAGCAACGTACAGCTTTTTGTGCCCCAGAAAGAAGGGCCACCTCAACATCAATTTGCACTCGTACCAAAATCAGAATTCAAGATTGTTGATGATTGGTTTCCAAGCGGTTTAGCGGGTACCGGGAGTAGATCCTTCATTCTTAAAAAAGTATTTATTCCGGAACATCGGGCGATTTCCGCAGGACAAGTACAGGGTGGTCCTACACCCGGAAGTTCTGTAAACCCTAATCCTCTATATAAATTGCCTTTATTTGCGATCGGGACAAAGCAGTTTTCCTCCACGGCCCTGGGTGTGGCTCTTGGAGCACTTGACGCTATGGAAGCAGACATCTCAACGCGAAAGTCTGTTGGGGGCGTGGTGTTGCGTGAACAAGCCACGGTTCAAGCTCGGGTCGCAGAAGCAGGTGCAGAAATTGAAGCTGCACGGGCCCTTTTGTTGGAAGATTTTCGTGATAGCTTGGAGGTCGCACAAAGCGAAGCACCGCCAACACTTGAACAAAGGGCTCGTTGGCGTCGTAACAACTCTTTCGCCGGTAAACTATGTGTTCAAGCCGTGGAACGTTTATTTCCATTAGCGGGTGGTCGTGGTTTAAATTTTTCAAGTCCCTTCCAAAGGGCAGTTAGAGATGTGCACGCTGCTACCTCTCAAAACAGTATGGCATGGGATGTAGCTGCCATTACGTATGGCCAAATGAGATTTGGTGCAGTTATGTCTGATCCCAGATACTTTCCAGAGAAAAAGAAATAATTGGTGCATGATGTTTAATTTTTTGTCACAGGAGGAAAATTATGGCTAAACTAAGACATTTGGCAATGTCGGTAGATGATCCTGAAAAAACAGCAGACTTTTATTGTGAGGCTTTTGACATGGAGAGAGTAGGGAGAACAGACTCCCCACTCGCAAAGGGTTGTTATGTATCAGATGGCGTGATCACAGTAGCGCTCCTAAAATATAAAAGCGATCATTGGGCAGGTTATGTAGAGGGAGAAGACGAACGGGGCAAAGATTTTGTTGGGCTCCATCATTTTGGTTTTTGGGTTGATGATGTAGAACAGGCTGAGGAAAGAATAGAAAAGGCGGGCGGAAAATATTTTATGGGACGGCCCGAGACAAAGGCGCCTACGACCTTCTACGAGATGAAATTCCGCGATCCTAACGGCATTATTTTTGATGTAACTCACTTGGGTTGGGGAGGGGCTACGAAGAACGTAGTTGCTGCTGAAGGTACGCCTGAACCACCGAAGCGGGGACATCCAGGCGACTAGAAAACGTTTTAAATTAGTAGGTGTTCTTAAATCTGATTAAACATTTACTTTTCGGGTGGGAGAATTTCCACAGTGCATACTTGATCAATGAGGTGGCTACGGCTGATATCGTGGAGATGAAGCCGCTTTTGTTCGTTGTTAAGGGTTTTTCCTAATCCTTGGGTCATAATGAGAACGAGGGATCTGTCACCCATATCAAGCCAGAAGCTACGTCTAACTAGTTTTCCATCTCCGTCTCGTGCGAAGGGATTGGAAGGGTCGCTACCCATATCTGGTTCAAAAAATCTTGCCATCGTTAATTTCCAATCTTTTCAAATAAACTAGTTGAACAAAAGAATTATGAGAAATTTTTCAGGTGTATTGCCTATCGAGTCTATCAAAACAATTCAAATTTAACAAAATTTTTGGAGGATAAAATGAATTGGAGTGACCGTCGCAAGGGTTTCCGGAGGATTATAGAAAGTAATCGTTGCATAAATCCCGGATCTGTTTTTGATCCTATTTCAGCAAGAATAGCCGAGGAAGTTGGTTACGAAGTTGGAATGTTTGCCGGTTCGGTTGCGTCTATGGTGGTGCTGGGGTCACCCGACTTGGTATTACTAACACTTTCAGAGTTTTCCCAACAAACTTATCGAATTTGTCGTTCAAGCAAAATTCCTCTTCTTGTCGATGCGGACCATGGTTATGGTAATGCTTTAAATGTTCGGAGAACTGTCCAAGAGTTGGAAACAGCTGGTGTAGCAGCACTTACAATTGAAGATACTGACCTTCCAACGGGATTCAAGACTTCAGCAAAAACTAATTTGATATCAATTGAAGAGGGTGTAGGGAAAATGGCTGCCGCTCTTGACGGTCGGCAGGATCCGTCTCTGGTGATTGTGGGACGTACTAGCGCCATGGCAGTAACTGGAGTGGAGGATGCCGTAGCACGAATTTCTGCATACGAAAATGCAGGAGTGGACGCTATTTTCTTGAGCGGTGTCAAAGATGTAGAACAACTTACTGCCGCATCTGAAGTAATTTCTGTACCTCTTTTTCTTGGAGGCGGAGGAGAAAAGTTGGGTAATCGGGAACTATTAGAATCTTTGGGAGTCCGGATTTGTCTTCAAGGTCATCTCCCATTTCATGCCTCCATCAGAGCCACCTACGAAACCTTAAAATCTTTGTATGGAGGAACTCCCCCTTCAAAGATAGGATCATTACCTGCCGCTGGCCTAATGAAAAGGCTTACTCAAGAAGAACTACACCAGGACTGGATAAAAAGATGGCTTGGAAACGAATAACAGATTTTTATTGAGTTGTGTTTTGAAAAAGCCAAAACACCAAATTCTTTGGTGAATCAGGGGAGCTAAAAAATTTTGAGAAGTGTGAGGTGTTCTATTCCTTACTAATATAATATGCCCCAGCATCATCACGTTTTAGTATGTCTAATTCCCTTAACTCTCCCCAAGCTCGAAGAAAAACCTTCCAGGAAACAGTCGCATGTTTATCAACTAGGTCATGAAATTGTTGCGGGCTTGTTTCTAAAATTTCTATAAGGGATTCGGTGAGGGGGCTCATTCAAAGTCCTCCAATTTGAATTTATCTCTCCCATAATTTTTAATTCTCCGGTAAAGGATGGGAGGAACCCCTTCCGGTATTGTAGCGTCTATCCCTAATTTTGCGGTTGTGGGCAGCCCTCCTTTGCCTAATGTCCATGACATCACGCTTGGGTCTATATGTTTTGCACGGGCTCCCTCTAAAATTATTGCATCTCTATCGGCCTGGACACGAAAGGCTATGGCCCAATCTAAATCATCTGGATCGTGAATATTTATGTCATCATCCGTTACAATTACATGCTTGACTTCTGCCACAGATAAAAGCGCTGCTACTGCGTTCTTTCCCTCGCCGGGACGTTTCCGAATGGAGGCGATGAGCGACCAAAATCCACATCCCCCAATTGGTGCTTTGATATCTACAGGTTGAACACTGGCCACTCTCAGTGCTTGCAATCCAGCAGCCTCAGTTACTGGAGCGGCTAACCAATCATTTTCCCATGGCATTTGTAACATATAAAAAATAGGGTTTTTTCTATGTGTAATGCATTTTATTCTAAAAATTGGGTTCCATTTTACGTCACCTGATATTTGACTAAATTCTCCAAAAGGACCCTCATCAGCAGTCCAGCCAATAGGTAATAATTCTCCTTCCAGGATCATTTCTGCATCAGCTGGCACCTCTAAATCCACCGTTTGGCATTTCACCATTTTAAGTGCCTCACCCCTTAAACCGCCAGCAAGTGCTAACTCGTTGGTATCTATCGGTGCTTTATAGGAGGCAGCTAGCATGTCCAGAGGGTGTACGCCAATTGCAATAGCAATTGGCAACGGCTTACCCTGATCAAAGGCCCGCTGATAATAAAAACGCATATCCGAAGGCGAAACCAGGTCGATACCTGTTTCCCGCGGGCTCCTATACATTAAACGATAACAACCAACGTTTAACCCAAATTCCGGGTCTTTTGAAATTGCAAAGGTTCCGGAAATATAAGGTCCACCATCAAAAAGGTGCATCATTGGAAGTGGGATGGTTGTCAAATCAACTTCATCACCTTCCAAAATAACTTCTTGGCAAGCCCCTTTAGTAACAATTAAGGGTTCAATAGGCTGAGCCGATTTCTTCTCAAATTCAAAAGCAATCCTTTTTTCATCACATCCCATAGCAACTCCTAGTCGCTTTCGGGTTGATACGAGAGCGGTTGCTACCCGCCAGCCGGGATAGTCTTTAATATTTTCAAAGATAGTTGCTTCTGGTGCCTGTTCTCCCAGTGCTGAGAGTTGACGGCAATCCACTGGTTTGGTGATTTTCCGGAGCTCTCCAACGGAATCAAGGTCGTCCAGAAATTCTCGAAATCCTTTACTTGCCATAGCAACTCACCTAGGTAATGTAAAAATTAACTATCTTAAAACTATCTTAGAGCGGTCGAAAGAGTCTAGTCGGGAGCTTATAAATTGCGTTATTCTCCCATTTATCAATTTTGGAGAAATTTGTTATGTGGTTTTCACCAGGTAAAGTAGAAATTCCGGCAGCCGACAAGGCATTACCCGGGCGAGATATTCCGTTACAAATTTCTGGAAAACATTTTGTTAATGGGAACCCACTAAAACCACCATTTCCGAAAAACCTAAAGCAAATTGTTTTTGCTCTAGGTTGTTTTTGGGGTGCAGAGCGTTTGTTTTGGGAAACAGCAGGCGTTTACACAACGGCTGTGGGTTATATTGCGGGTCATACAAAAAATCCAACCTATGAAGAAGTCTGCTCTGGAATGACTGGACATACGGAGGCCGTTTTTGTGGTGTTTGATCCTAAGGTGGTGAATTTTTCAAGCTTGTTGAAGATTTTCTGGGAAGGGCATGATCCAACACAAGGTATGCGACAAGGAAATGATGTCGGGACTCAATACCGTTCAGGTATTTATATGTTGTCTGGTGAACAGCAGGCGTTTGCTATTGCTTCGAAAGAACAGTTTGGTCAATCACTGGCACAGGCGGGTTATGGCGTTATCACTTCAGAAATTGTAGAGGATGTGGAGTTTTTTTATGCAGAAGATTATCATCAGCAATATTTAGCAAAAAATCCTGGTGGCTATTGTGGGCTTGGTGGAACGGGGGTGGTTTTTCCAGTTACTTAAGATAAAAGATTTAACAATTATAAAAAGTTTTTTCGTTATCCAAAATTGGCCTGCCAGATAAGCTTTCCCCACATGACGACGACTATCGCTATAACCAAACGGTTAAACCACTTTGGACTTATATATGGCGTTGTCCAAATACCTAACTGGGTAAACAACATAGTAGGTATAAGGGCCCACAAGCCCTGAATAATTCTTTCTTCGGTGTACAAACCCAGACCACCCACAGCAAAAACGTGCGTTCCAGAAATAACAAGAAACATGATTGAAACAGCAAAAACATAAGTTTGACTGTGTAGTCGATAGGAATGAATCCATGTTGCAACTATAGGTCCAGAAATTCCAGTAGCGCCTTGGCTCAGGCCCCCCATTACCGCCAAAACAGGAGACGCTCGGCGTGCTAATTTACCTTTAAGCTGGAAATCTGGTTTGAAGAAAAGTATGAGTAAATAGAGACCGAGCCATACAATCAAAAGCCATAACAAGGCATTGTCTGTCAGGGAGGCTAAAATAAAGGTACCGAGTGCCGTACCCAATCCGCCAGCAATAAGTGCTACTTTGAGGTGTGGGACTTCAGACGACAAATTTCGATACCGCCAACAAATCCACGCGTTACTTGCCGCAACCGGAATTGTCAATACAACAATTGAATGTTCAACTCCAAGAAATGCGGCAAGGGTTGGAATACCAATGGTCGGCAATCCCAGACCAATGGCTCCCTTGAAATAGGATCCCACTGAAATTGCAATTAAGACAATCGCTAGTGCTTCAAAACTCATTGAGTCTCCGAAACAAATTAAATACCACCTTTAATTTATAAAGTGGTTTATAAGAATTTTTATTTTACTACTAGCATATATTAAACAAAAAACCAGTCAGCCTTGCTGAGGGAAGGACCGGCTGATAGGTATAGCGCCAGGGCTCTCCCTTTCTGGATTTAGTTTGAGCTTCTTAATTTTAGTCTTTTGTTGGCAATCACTGACAAGACCACGATTAACATCTGAAGGTTAGATCTAAGGAAAACGACAATTATGACTTTGATTTTATCAAACGAAGAAATTGAACAGGTTCTCCACATGGATGATCTTATTCCGGTGCTGGAGGAAGCCTATATTGAACTTGTGGAAGGAAGAGGAGGAAACCGCCGCCGTTCTGATATAGTGACACCAACAACACTAAGAGAAGATGGTCTCTATGCATTGAAATCAATGGACGGTGTTTTGCCTAAACTCGGTGTTGGAGCGGTCCGATTAAATTCTGATATTCTTACATTTCCCACAACTGGGAACGAAATGCGCAGAGTTAAGGTGCCTGCGGCTCCTAATAATCGATATGTCGGTCTTGTTTTGTTGTTTAGTACTCATAACGGGGAACCGTTGATGATTTGTCCGGACGGCGTGATGCAACGGATGCGGGTAGGTGCTACTAACGGAATTGCAGCTAAATATATGTCACAAAAAGAAGCAGATACCTTTGCAATTCTGGGGTCTGGATGGCAGGCGGGCGCGCAAGTGATGGCACATAATTCTGTTAGAAATTTAAAAGATATTCGTGTCTACAGTCCCACTAAATCAAAACGAGAAGCCTTTGCAAACGAAATGTCTGAACTAATAGAAAAAGAGGTAAAGCCTTATACCAGCGGAGAACAAGCATGCAAAGGTGCACAAATTATAGCTTGCGCAACAAACGCTGTTATGCCGGTGTTCCTTCACGAGTGGTTGCAACCTGGCATGCATATCGGGACTGTTCGTCCAGGAGCGACGGAAGTTGAAAGAAAAGCATGGTCAGACATCGATCTATTTGCACTTTTGGATCATGACGATAACGCAGAAATGATTTATACCCACGGTGTTCTAGTAGGTGAGGATAAGGTTGGAAGCTATGGAATGGAGCATGACGAATGGCATGCGGCCTTGCCTTCTCTACCGCAAATTATCAACGGCGAACGGGAGGGTCGAATTAATGATAAGCAGTGCTCCTGTTTTTTGAATAACCTTGGAATGGGTTACCAGTTCGCTGCAACGGGGTATGTTGTGTACACGAAGGCAAAAGAACTTGGGTTAGGTCAAGAACTCCCAACAGATTTGTTTACGGAGACCGTGCACCCTTAGTATTTATCCACCAGCGGTTGGGTAATCCATGCTCCGTGTTGCCCACCCCGTAAAATGTTTATCCATAGCCGCAAAAATAGCGTACATGCCAATAGCCATTGCTGCTATGACAATTAATCCTGCAAACATTAAGGGTGTGTCAAAATTTGAGCTGGCAACCAGCATGAGATTTCCAATTCCGTTTCCCCCAGCAACAGTCTCAGAAATTACTGCACCTACAAACGCAAGGGTAATAGAAATTTTCAACGCTGCGAATAGATAGGGTAATGAGCGCGGTATACCTATTTTCAAAACAATATCGCGTTCACGAGCACCCAGAGCTCTGAGTACGTCCTTAAGCTCTGGTTCAATTGTCGCAAGAGCCACAGCCATGTTGACTACTATGGGGAAAAAACAAAGGATAAAGGCTGTAAGTGTAGCGGTAGTCAGGCCAATACCAAACCACAGCATCATAATAGGGACGATCGCTACTTTGGGAATAGAATTGAAGGCGACCATTAGCGGATAGAGTGCAGCATAAACCGGACGCCAGAGACCTATTGCAATGCCCATAGCAACGCCAAAAACTACGGCAATACCGAAACCCATTAAAGTGGCAAAGAGCGTAGTCATAGAATTTTGCCAAAGCGGCACGCGGTATTGGTAAATAGCGTAAAAAGACTCCGAAGCTGAAGGCATTTCAATCCGCGAAATATCGAATATGCGAACAAAGGCTTCCCATAGGATAATAAGTAAAACGGTTACAATCCAGGGTGACGCTTGCTCAAATAATTTGCTTTTCCAAATATTCATTTTTATTTCTATTCATCCGAACGCGCTACGTTGATATTGTGTCTTAAATCCCTCACAAGTTTGACGACTTCTGCTCCATAAAGAGCATCCAAGTTTCTTGGTCGTGGCAATTCTGATTTTCGGTCCAGTATTATTCGCCCAGGCCGAGCACTCATTACATAAACGGTATCAGATAAATAAACGGCCTCACGCAAGTCGTGAGTTACAAGGATGACCGTACATTGTCGTTCCATATACAGTTTTTGCAATACATCCCATAACTCCTCGCGAGTGAAAGCATCTAAAGCCCCAAATGGCTCATCGAGTAACAACAGGTCTGGTTTGTGAACCAAAGCCCGACATAGTTGTGCACGTTGTTGCATACCCCCAGAAAGTTGCCAGGGTGCCCGGTCGCCAAACCCGGTGAGGCCGACAGTGTCCAACAGTTCGTTAGCCAATTCCTCGTATTTTTTTTTGTCAGTACGAAATTTTTGACGATGGGGTTCAACTATTTCTAAGGGTAATAGGACGTTTTCGCGTGTGGAACGCCAAGGTAAAAGAGTGGCATTTTGAAAGGCCATTCCAACAATTTTGAGAGGTTTCGTGACTTCTTCCCCGGCGACGATAACTTTACCCTTGTTAGCTTGAATTAGACCAGCGACAACTTTCAATAAAGTGGATTTACCACATCCGCTAGGGCCAACAATGGCTATGAACTCGCCCCTTTCCATCTTAAGTGACGTTTGTGAAAGGGCTAAAGTTCCATCTCCAGCTTCGTCACCGTCACTGTTTCGATAGATTAGGTCTATCTCTTCAATATCAATAAAACTCATAAAATTTGAGCGGGACGCATTTTGGGCGTCCCGCACCTTTTCTTTGTGGTCAAAGACTATTTATGGATAAAACGCTTTGACTTAGGCGGCAAATATGATCGATCAAACATGTCCTCAGCTTTAGGAATTTTTTTGAGCTTGTACGCTAAGGCTGCTTGTTCAATGGAACGTTGCAACCTTTTCATGTTTACGTCGCCATAACCGTGTTTTTTTACATTTGGTGTTAAAATGCAGCAACTCACACCAAGGCGTAGACGGTCTGCTTCAACGGCATCTTTAACTAAAGGTTGAAACTTTTTTACCGCCGAAATCGCAAGTTTTGGTCTTAGAACTGTATCGCGAGCTGCTTTGTAGGTAGCCCGAATAAAGCCCCGAACCGCATCCGGGTGTTTTTTCAGAAAAGCGGGTGAAACCGCTATGCCGTTGGCATAAGATTCCATGCCGTTATCGCCATAGAGAAAACATCTGATATCTTCTTCTTTATACCCTGCTGCCTTTACAGCAAGGACGGTAGAAAAAATATGACCCGAGATAGCGTCAACTTCTCCTCGCAAAAGCATAGGCTCCCGAAGCCGTGGATCCATGTTTAGTCTTTTAACGGAGTTATGATCAATCCCAATGGCTTGAGCAAAAGCTGGAAATAGTTTGTAACTCGCATCAAAAACTGGGGCCCCTAAAGTTTTCCCAACTAGTTGTTTTGGGTTTTTGATGGATGATTTTGCCAAAACGCAAATTGAAAACGGAGGTTGTTCATACAACATCATTACCGTTTTAATAGCCTTATTTGGATTTTTTGAGTTATACTGGATGATGGCGTTAATATCAGCCCAACCCAAATCATGTGTACCAGCAACGAGTTTTCTCACTGCATCGGCTGAGCCTTTTCCAGCATCGATCTTCACATCCAGACCCTCGGCCTTGAAATAACCTTCATATTGGGCGATGAAAGATGGTCCATGTGTTGACTGTGGAACCCAGTCCAGTGTTAGACGAATTTTTGTTTTTGCACTGGCTGCTAAACTTCCTGCTACTATGCAAAGTGCAACACTCGCGATAAGCATTTTTTTTATCATCAAAATTTGTCCCCCATATTTTAAAAAAAAACCTATTTCAGAAAAAAGATTTACGCCTGTTAACCCTAAATACAGCCTCCTTATATACATAGGGTGATATGATATACAAACGGTAATACCCAATCTTTTTGATTTTCTTCAAATATTTTTAGTTTTTGTTGAATTCAATGACATTGTTTTGAAAAAAGGTGCACAATGTGTGAAAATTTATTTTCTTTTTGAATAAAGGCCGGGGAAACCCTTATCTGAGAATGGCGTGATACTAAAAAGCTGGAAACTCATCTATGTCGCCTACTGACGAAATTTTAGACATTTTATTTAACCTAGTTTCGATTCCTTCAACCTATCCGCCAGGGAATACCGTCGCTATATCTGATTACATTGCTAAACGTTTAAGAAAGTCTGGTTATGAAACAGAAATTATTTGTAAAACACCATCAATTAATAATGTAGTTGCGAGAAAGGGAAAGGGTCGCCCATCAATTGTATTCAATTCACATGTTGATACGATTGCAATCACAGACCTGTCTGCTTGGAAAACTAACCCATTCGAAGCAACGCTGGTTGATGGACGGGTTTACGGCGTTGGCGCTGGAAATTGTAAGGGATCCGCCGCAGTCCAAATTTGGTTGGCAGAAGAAATAGCGAGAAATGGTGGACCTGAAAAAGGAGAAATTCTTTTTACCTTCGTTGGTGATGAAGAAAATTTGGGGTCGAACGGCCTAGCCCATTTGCGTCAATCAGGTTTAGTTAAGCCTGACCTTTTGATTTGTGGTGCTCAAACTCAGCTTCAAGCAATTTTCGAAGAACGCGGTGTGATATGGATCGAAGTATTGACAAAAGGAATGAGTGCTCATGCCGGAGAACCCGAAATGGGCGATAATGCTATCAATCGTATGGTACGTATTATCAACAAACTTTATTCAAGCCTTTTACCAATACTTCGAGAAAGAAGAAGAGGTAATTTACAGTCGACATTGAATATTGGCATTATAGAAGGTGGAACTAATACAAATGCGGTTCCCGATCGTTGTCGTATGGAAATCGACCGGCGTTTGTTACCGGAGGAAAAAATTGATGATGCTTTAGCAGAAATTAAATCCATTGTTGCTGAGTCAGGGGAGCCCGCAGGAAGTTGGGATGTTAGCCTTAACACGGGTACACGGGGTTTTTCTTCCTCTTCTAAGTCAGACTTTATTAAGACCTTTCAAGATTCCATTTACGAAATTACAGGGGCTGGTGTCAGAGATGTTGTTGCTATAGGGGCAAGTGATGCCCGTTATTTTGTTGAAGACGATATTGTATTGATGACATTCGGACCCGGCCATGCGAAAGACGGACACAAAACCAATGAATTCGTACCACTCGAAGAATTAAAAATGGCTGCACTAATTCAGAAATCTGTAATAAAAAGAATATTGGGTTTTGCGAACTAAAAACTACGTGGTTGAGTAATAGCCTCCATGGTTTTCTCCGTGTTTTTTGGTGCAGGTTCTTTTATCTGTTGCTTGACAGGACGTCCCCAACCTTTTTCTCCTACCAATTCCCCTTCTTTTACTATGACCCTGCCTCTAACCAGCGTCCAGTCAACGGTTGCTGTTGTTTCAAAACCGTGCCACGCCGTAACCTTACTCTTTGAGTGAAGCCTGGATTTATCGATCACATGTCCCTTACTGAGATCTGCAATAACTAAATCGGCGTCAGAGCCTGGTTGAAGAACACCCTTTGTAGGGTAACAATCCCAAGCAAGGGCAGGGGCTTTAGCTGACCACTGAACATATTGGTTTATTGTTAGGCGTCCAGCATTTACTTGGGTCAGCATTACTGGCATTTGTGTTTCAACGCCAGGAAATCCACAATCGCATTCCCAAATATTTTCATGACTTTTCTCTTCGGGTTGGTGTGGGGCGTGATCTGTAGCAATCATATCTATTGTACCATCACTTAGAGCCTCCCATAATGAATCACCATGCCCTGGTTCCCGTATAGGCGGATTGACCCGTAATAAGCCACCAAGATTTTTCATATCATCAGTGGTCATCAATAAATAATGTGGACAAGTTTCGACTGTTACATCAACACCGCGTTTTTTAGCATCTTTCAAAATATATAACGCATCTTTAGAGCTTTTATGAGCAATATGAAGCCGGGCGCCTGTCCATTCTGCAAAAGCTACCGCACGTCCGACTGCTTCCACAGCACAAATCTCAGGACGTGCGGCAAGATGGGCCAAAGGATCAGTTCGGCCAGCTTTTTCCATACGGTCCTGACGGCGTGCCATTATTGATGCATTTTCTGCATGGACTGTACACCGATAGCCATGCTTGGCTAGAATTTCAAAACCTTCAAGCATGGCCCCATCTGAGGGAGCAGGTAAATCCCCAAACGTATTGCCCATAAAGCATTTAAAACCACTAACACCATTTTCGATTAAATCTTCGAGAACATCGATATTTTTCTCATCTAGTAATCCGTATATACCGTAATCAACGTATGCCTGTTCAGAGGCTTTTTTTTGTTTGAGTTGCAACGCACTTATGGTCCCAGTTGGCGGATTCGTGTTTGGCATTTCAAATACTGTGGTCGTGCCGCCACAGACAGCGGCTGCAGTTCCCGTTTCCCAATCTTCCTTATATTCGTATCCGGGTTCACGAAAATGCACATGGCTGTCTACAGCACCCGG
>JAYZBC010000087.1:0-12359 GCA_036339375.1 Pseudomonadota bacterium
GTTTCTGTTTTCAAAGAGGAGCGAAAAAAATTAAGTCCTTGGTCTTCCGCCAATGTTTCCAAAAAAACTGGGTTAAAAATAGAAAATCAAATTTTAACAAGAGCTCGATCTCTTCGTATTGGTGAAAAAAGGTAATCAAATTCTTGTTTGCAGGGGCATGAACTAGTGAGGACAATCCTTTCAAAAACGCTTACATTATTTTTTCGTCTTTGGTGTGCCCGAAGTATCACCAAACACTGTGCCCCAAAATTTCTAGCTGGGTCTCAATGAATAAAAAACACGTTTCGCCTGTCGATAAAAATACCAAGTATAATGCCAAGAAAAATGAGGCAAAATGGCAAGCCCTCTGGGAGCAGCATGCGAGTTTTGTGGCAGCTGAAACTCCTGACAAACCAAAATATTATATCTTAGAAATGTTCCCATACCCCTCGGGGCGCATTCACATGGGGCATGTCCGGAATTACACAATGGGTGACGTGGTTGCCCGGTATAAAAAGGCACGGGGGTTAAACGTTTTACATCCAATGGGGTGGGATGCTTTTGGGATGCCAGCCGAAAATGCTGCCATCGAACAACAAACCCACCCCGCGACATGGACTTATGAAAATATAACCGCCATGAAGCAACAACTGAAAAGTATGGGTCTCGCTCTAGATTGGTCACGTGAAATAGCCACTTGTCACCCAGAATATTATCGGCACGAACAAAAAATGTTTCTCGACTTCATGTCAGAGGGCCTAGTCTACAGAAAAAAAAGTCAGGTGAATTGGGACCCGGTTGACAATACGGTGTTAGCCAACGAACAAGTTATTGATGGGCGCGGCTGGCGATCTGGAGCACCGGTTGAACGTCGAGAACTTAATCAATGGTTTTTTCGAATTACCCGCTTTGCTGATGAATTGCTTGAAGACTTAAAAACCTTAGAACGGTGGCCAAACAAAGTCCGTTTGATGCAAGAAAATTGGATAGGCCGTTCAGAGGGGTTGAGTGTTTTATTTGATTTGGAAGGGCTCGACGACAGCCTGGAAATTTTTACAACCAGGCATGACACCATATTTGGAGCAACGTTTTGTGCCATTTCCCCTGATCATCCATTGGCAGGAAAAATTGCATTAAAAAACACAAAAATAAGGCGTTTTATAGATGAATGTCACGCGATGGGCACAAGCGAAACGGCTCTCGAACAAGCGGATAAAAAGGGAATAAACACGGGACTCCGCGCACGACACCCACTAATTAATGGTAAAGTCCTCCCAGTATTCGTGGCTAATTTTGTCCTTATGGATTATGGAACAGGCGCAATTTATGGGTGCCCAGCTCATGATCAACGCGATTTGGACTTTGCCAGAAAATATAGCCTCGACGTTATTCCAGTTGTGATACCTAAGGAGTCTTCAGCAGAAACATTCACTATCCGTGCTGAAGCCTACACGGGCGAGGGCATACACGCCAACTCTGATTTTATCAACGGTCTAGGGGTTGGGCCCGCAAAGGAAGCAATAGCAAACCGGCTGGAACACCTAGGCAAAGGAAAGCGCGAGATAAATTACCGCCTGCGTGACTGGGGAGTGTCCAGACAAAGGTATTGGGGATGCCCAATACCAGTAATCAATTGCGCCGTCTGCGGAACAATCCCCGTCCCCGAGACAGAATTACCTGTTCTCTTACCAGAAGAAGTTACCTTTAATGAAGCCGGAAACCCTTTACTGCGGCATCCCACTTGGAAAAAAACAAATTGCCCATCCTGTGGCTCTCCAGCCGAACGCGAAACTGATACTCTAGACACCTTCGTTGAATCTTCGTGGTATTTTCTGAGATTTTGTTGCCCACGCGCTGAGGTTCCTATAGATCAAAAAGCAGTTAATTACTGGATGCCCGTGGATCAATATATTGGTGGCATAGAACATGCAATTTTACACCTTCTCTATTCGCGCTACTTTACCAGGGCAATGAGACAGTGTGGATATATTGGCCTAAAGGAACCATTTGCTGGACTCTTTACGCAAGGCATGGTGTGTCACGAAACTTTCAGAACCCAAAGTGGGGAATGGGTTTCACCTAAGGAAGTGGAAACTAATGAAAAGGGGGGCTATTTAAAAATTTCCACCAAAGAGCCTATCAATGCGGGGCGGTCTGAAAAAATGAGTAAATCCAAGAAAAATGTCGTCGACCCTGAAGATATTATTGAGACCTACGGCGCGGACACCGCTCGATGGTTTATGCTATCAGATAGTCCGCCGGAAAGAGATCTTGAATGGACGGAAGCCGGCATTGCTGGCGCCTGGAGGTTTGTAAATAGAGTTTGGAGAATGATTTTAGACAACCCTTTCTACGCTGAAAATAATAAAAAACCAACACTCCTAAAAGAGAGCCTTACCGAAACCCGACAAAAAATACACCGGGCCATAGAAGGCGTTACTGTTGATTTAGAAAACTTTCATTTCAATCGGGCTGTGGCAAGAATTTATGAGTTGGTCAACTCAATAGAAGGGTTAAAGGGCAATGGCTACGAGGTAAATTATGTCCGCCGCGAGGGCTTTGAAACAATCGTTTTACTGATTGGGCCGATGATGCCTCATTTAGCAGAAGAATTGTGGAAACATCTTGGGCATACAAAATTTTTAGCAAGCACCCCTTGGCCAGAACCAGACGAGGAACTTCTGCATGAGAACACCGTCACGGTAGCTGTTCAAATTAAGGGCAAACTCCGAACAACGATTGACCTACCCCGAGACACTAAAGAAGAAGTGGCAAAAAAGGTAGCGTTGGCCAACCCAAGCATTATGCCACTTCTAAAAAACAAAACAATCAACAGAATTATTTTTGTTCCTAACCGAGTTATTAATATTGTCCACAATTAAACCAAATAAATGATACACTTTTTCCAAATGCGTCACGCGCTCCACATCATTTTTCTTCAGGTTATTATTTCCCTGTACACCCTTGGGTGCGGCTTCCAGCCGCTACATTATGAAGCAGAGGGGACAGATGCCAAATGGCTTGCCTCGATTCAGATTTCCAAAATTCCCAACCGTAGTGGGCAAAAACTTAGGAGCTTTTTATTGGAAAGGTTTCCGTCAGTTTTTCTCAAGGCTAATCCAAAATACATTCTTTCGGTCAGCATAACCGAGGGCACAGTTAATTTAGGTATTCGTAAAGACGCGACCGCCACTCGGGCTAAATTAACAGTTACAGCGGATTACTCTTTAAAACAAAAACTTACAAATAAAACAATCATAAGTGGAAGAGTTAACTCGACAAACAGCTACAATATTTTAACTTCAGAATTCGCTGCTATGAGCGCAGAAAATAATGCGCGCGACAGAGTTCTCCGCACTCTCGCAAAACAAATACAACTTAGGATTTCTGCAAAATACCACCAAATTTTGCATCGACGAAACTTAAATTTGTCGCCAAAAAAATGAAGGTTGCCGCCGGAAAAGTAGAAGCATTTATAGCTGACCCACCATCTAAAGCACAAGTTATCTTACTTTATGGCCCAGATAATGGCTTGGTACGAGAGCGAGCCGAAAAATTAAAACAGGCGGTAATAAAAGATCAGGATGTCGCCTTTAGACTGGCTGACTTTGCCGCAGACAACTTAAAAAATGATCCTGGAAAGCTTTTTGATGAAGCGGCAACAATATCCCTTACCGGGGAACGTCGGGTTGTTCAAATTAGAGAAGCCGAGGATTTTATAGCTTCAATTTTTGCAGAATTTTTTAAAACCCCCGTTGGAGATGCCCTCATAATAGTAGAATCCTCCAATTTAGGACCTCGGTCTAACCTCCGAAAAATTTTTGAGAATGCAGAAATCGGTGCAGCTGTTCCTTGTTATATGGACCAAAACCGCACATTAAAAACTATAATCCAAGAGACGTTTTCAGCAGAGAGCATAACCGTAACTCCCGACGCCCTAACCTATTTAATTAACAATTTAGGTAACGACCGAATGACAAGCCGGTCTGAACTAGAAAAGTTAATTTTATATTCTCTTGACACACGGAAAGTCTCCCTCCAGGCGGCAGAAGCTTGCATTGGGGACAATACTCACATGGCTTTGGAGGACATAGCATTTACAGTGGGGTTAGGTGACCTGGTAAGAGCAGGGCACCTAATAGACCGGGTCTCTCAAGAAGGCCTTTCTCCAATCAATATCATTCGTACCACTTCTCGTCACTTTCAAAGGCTCCTGTTGGCTGCACGCTTAATCATGGAGGGTCAATCAATTCAATCCGCTTTAAATGCTATTCAACCCCCAGTTTTTTTCAAACAGGTGGACAATTTCCGCGCACAGTTGCAAATCTGGCCCGTGGAACAAATCCACAAAACCCTTAACGCCCTCACCAAAGCCGAAATACAATGCAAAACAATCGGACTAGTTTCCGAAACAATTTGCTCGCAAGAGCTCTTGCGAATAAGCGCTACCGCAAAATTATTAAAAAATAAATAAAACGCTTATTAAAAATTAGTTACTTAGGCGACGTATTATTTCATCCAACTGTTCAAGCGTTTTATAATGAACTGCTAATTTTCCGCCTTCTCCCTTTGATTGCAATTCAACCTTAAGCCCTAATTTTTCCGTCAACCCGCGTTCTAGCTCTCTGGTATTTGGATCTTTTGCGTTCTCCCTACGGTTTTGTAGGTTAGATTTATAAGTCCCTCCTTTAACGAGCGTTTCTACCTGTCGAACGTTTAAGTTTTTTCTGATAATAGTTCTCGCTAATTCGTTAATATTTTCAGCGCCAATCAGAGCTCGAGCATGCCCTGCAGTAAGCTCCCCCTTAGAAAGGAGACTTTTAATTTCCCTAGGCAGCCCTAACAATCTCAGCGTATTTGCAATATGGCTTCGGCTTTTTCCAATAATTTCAGAAAGCTTTTCCTGCGTTTGCCCAAAATCTTTCAAAAGACGATTATAACCTTCCGCCTCCTCTAAAGGATTTAAATCTTCACGTTGAATATTTTCAATCAACGCGGCTTCGAGGGTTTCCTCATCACTCAGATCATGGACCACAATCGGCACTTCATGCAATTGCGCCTTTTGTGCTGCCCGCCAACGCCTTTCGCCCGCAATTATCTCGTACCTGTTGGCATCCCATTTGTGAACACGCACAAGAATAGGTTGCAGCATACCGTTTTTCCCAATCGAATTGGCTAGGGATTTTATTTCCTCTTGATCGAAAACTTGCCGCGGCTGATACGGGTTAGGCGATAAAAACTCAACTGGCACTTTCATCATTCCCTTTCCCCCGAATCTCTCCTCCGTTTCTGCTTTTGAATTAGGTATTTTTACCGTATCTTTTCCTAATAGCGCTGACAGCCCCCTTCCCAATTGCCGATTTTTCGGTTTTTCATTCATCATGAGTCTGGCTCCTTTTCCTGACGCAGAATTTCACCGGCTAGATGTATATATGCTTGGGACCCTGGGCACCGGAAATCATAAATTAGGGCTGGCATTCCGTGAGACGGCGCTTCTGATACCTTAACATTTCGCGGAATTACTGTATTATAAACCAGATTGCCAAAGTGTTCCCTAACGTCGTTTGCAACTAATGTGCTTAATTTATTTCTTGAATCAAACATTGTAAGAACTATCCCTTGAATTTCTAAGTGGGGATTGAAACCGTTTTGCACCCGATGAATGGTGCCGACAAGTTGGCTTAACCCTTCTAGCGCTAAATACTCGCATTGTAGGGGTATTAATACCGAATTTGCCAAAACTAATGCGTTAAGGGTTAATAAACCAAGAGTTGGTGGACAATCGATAAGAACATAGTCAAATTCGTCAGTGATCCCGGAAAATGCTTCATTAAGACGGTATTCCCGCCTCTTCATTCCAACAAGCTCTACCTCCGCGCCAGAAAGGTCTATGGTAGAAGCTATGACCTTCATATTTGGTATTTCCGAATTAATAAGTGCTTCAGAAATTGGGGCGCCGTTTATCAAAACCTCATAACTTCCACATTTATTAGTATCCCGATTAATGCCAACGCTTGTGGAGGCGTTTCCCTGCGGATCAATGTCGAAAAGGAGGACTCGTTTCCCTACAGCAGCCAAGGCTGTTGACAAATTAATAGCCGTAGTAGTTTTTCCTACACCGCCTTTTTGGTTTGCAATAGCAAAAACTTTACAAATCCGAGAGCTGTTGATTTGAGGCATTCCCCTGAGCCTCTACTTCAACTTACCTAAAACTAGGGTCATACGCGATGTCCTTAATGAAAAGAATAACTCCCTTTGGGTGTGTGATACTTTGATGTCGTTTGACTTTCATTTTCCATGTTTTTTTTGCTTCGGTCAATTCTTCTTCAACACGGGCGCCTTTCAAAAACAAACAAATGGTGTTTTTTTTAACGAAAGGCTTGGCATAAACAATCAAGCGCGATAGGGGGGCAACCGCCCTAGCGGTTATGACATCGCTTGGCCAGGCCTCCTGCTCCTCAACTCTCCCCTCGTGGAGAACCACAGGAGCCTGGGTAATACGTGCGGCCTCGCGGAGAAATGCGGACTTTTTCTTTGAAGCCTCTATGAGATGGACTGTCTTCTCGCATACAATGGCTAAAGCCAAGCCAGGAAAACCCGCTCCACTACCAAAATCCGTTATAATATTCGCTTCTTTGGGTATCCGCTTAATAATTTGTATTGAATCAAGCATATGCCGACTCCACAAATCACTTACAGTGTTCTTCCCTACTAAATTTATCTTTGATTGCCATTTTACCAGAAGCTCCGAGTAAAGGACTAATTTTTCAAATGTTTCACGTGAAACATTTGAAATCTGGCGGAACTCTTCAGCATCCATAAAACTAAGCCGCTTTGTCTAAACCACTCGATTTTTCCGTTTTACATGGCGCATTAAAGCAATTAAAGCAGCTGGTGTAACACCGGAAATACGTGAAGCAGCTCCCAAACTATGGGGTTTCGTTGTTTTTAATTTTTCTTTCACCTCATTCGAAAGGCCTCCAATATGATCAAAATCCAGGTCCCACGGAATTTCAATCAATTCATCGCGCCGAAAGGCCTCAATATCTGCGTTCTGGCGAATCAGATAACTTGCGTAATGGGCTTCAATTTCTAATTGCTCCGAAACGTCAGACCGGATTTTCGCCAAATTTGGCCAAAGGCTTTGCAGGCCCAGAAGATTTATATTTGGATAAGACAAAAGCTGCATTGCTGTGCGAGAAATGCCGTTTTGTGTGATTTCCATCCCAGCCTTCTTTACCTGATTTGGTGAAGCCTTTAAACTTTGGAGATAGTTTCTCGCTTTAAACAAAGCCTTTTCTTTTGCCAAAAACTTTTTGGCCCGAACGGGCCCTATACACCCCATACCTATACCCTTTGGAGTTATCCGAAGATCGGCATTATCTGCTCTCAAAAGAAGTCGGTACTCTGCTCTTGATGTGAACATTCGATAGGGTTCTATGGTTCCCCGTGTTACAAGGTCATCAATTAAAACGCCTATATACCCATCAGCACGATCTAAAATAAAATCAGAGCCGCCTCCACTAGATGACGCAGCGTTCAAGCCTGCCATCAAACCCTGCGCAGCGGCTTCCTCGTAGCCAGTAGTCCCGTTAATTTGGCCCGCAAAAAAAAGCCCCTTAACTCGCCTCGTTTCAAGGGTGGGAGCCAATTCACGCGGGTCAAAAAAATCATACTCAATTGCATAGCCGGGCCGAATAATTTTCGCATGGGCCAAACCGGGAATCGTTTTAATGAAGGCAGCCTGAACCTCCCTAGGAAGACTTGTCGAAATTCCATTAGGATAAATTACATGATCGTCGATACCCTCAGGTTCTAAAAAAATTTGGTGCTGTTCTTTTTTTGCAAACCTAACTACTTTGTCTTCTATAGACGGGCAATAACGTGGCCCCAGTCCATCTATTTGCCCTGTATACATGGGACTATGGGACAAATTTGAACGAATGATTTCGTGGCTTGCGGGTATAGTTGAAGTAATGTGACATGCAATTTGTTGTGTTTTAATGGCCTTTGTCAAAAAGGAAAACGGTTTTGGGGGCTTATCTCCTTCTTGGACTTCGAGCCCTCCGAATTCAATAGTTCGCCGATCCAGTCTCGGGGGGGTTCCCGTTTTAAGACGTCCTGAAATAAAGCCCCTTGATTCTAACATTTTTGAAAAACCCAAACTGGGGGCTTCGCCTACTCGCCCCGCCGGAATCTTTTCATGTCCAACATGAATCATGCCACGCAGAAAAGTACCCGCCGTTAATACAACACACTTGCAGAGAAAATGTTGGCCCTTCTCATCGTAAACTCCCTTTAGAACGTCATTCCCGTTAAACACTAGGCCCTGAACGGATTTAGCTTCAATAGTTAAATTTTCTTGTGCATTTAATAGCTTTTGGATCGCCGACCTATATAGCCGCCGATCCGCTTGCGCCCGGGGGCCCTGCACAGCAGGGCCTTTACTACGGTTAAGAATTCTAAACTGAATCCCGGCCTGATCGATTGCTTGGCCCATTAAACCATCAAGAGCGTCAATCTCTCGGACTAAATGGCCTTTAGCAAGACCCCCGATTGCTGGGTTACAAGACATTTCACCAATGGTTTCGATTTTATGGGTCAGCAATAGGGTTTTTGCCCCCAACCGTGCGGATGCAGATGCAGCTTCACACCCCGCATGACCCCCGCCGACAACGATGACATCGTATTTTTTCATAAGGGGGTTCTAAAGTTCTTAGGCATTTTTGTCAAAGAGAGGTTTTGTTTATATAAAATTCACACATTTTGGCTATAAAGATTTTACTTGCCAATACAAAATTCATTGAAAATAACATCCAACAAATCTTCAACATCAACTTTCCCTGTAATCCTGCCTAAACAACCCGCTGCTATTCGAATATCTTCCGCTATAAGTTCTGGTTCTTTGGCATCATACGCCCTTTTAAGACCTCTTACACAATCCTGAAGCGCGTAACGGTGACGGGCCCGTGTAATTGGTGGAAGACCCGCTTTTGATGACATTTTTTGTATCTTTTCTGAAACAATTTCTAACACCCCTTTAATGTTTTGGCCCTTTAGCGCCGAAATTAAGATAGGATTCGGAGTTATTTCGACAGCCATCGAAGAGTTTTCCTTGAGTAGATCAATTTTGTTGAACACCACAATTGCGTTTTGATCTATCATTTCCATCGTCGGCTTATCGGGTTTTAATTGTGTGGCGTCAAACATTAACAAGCGTAAATCGGCTTCCTTTGCACGTTTGCGCGCTCTTCTAACCCCCTCTGCTTCGATTTCATCCAAAACATCACGCAACCCTGCCGTGTCAGCGATGGTTACCGGGACCCCCCCTATATCCATTCTGACCTCTACTACGTCTCTAGTCGTTCCCGCGACCTCAGAAACAATTGCAACGTCTCTTTGGGCTAATGCATTTAACAAACTGGATTTTCCAACATTTGGAGAACCGGCAATGACAATAAAAAACCCTTCTCGCAAACGCTCGCCGTGCCTTTTATCATCTATATATTGTGTTATTTCTTTTTCTAAACACAATATATTGTGTTTTATTCTTGAAAATAAGTTTTCGGGAATGTCTTCTTCCGAGAAATCTATAGAGGCCTCCAATAAGGCCATAGCCCGAATAAGCTGACTTCTCCATTTTTCAAATAAGGCGCTTAAATCGCCATTAAACTGACGAAATGCTTGTTTTCTTTGTGCTTCCGTTTCTGCATCAACTAAATCGGCAAGGCCCTCTACTTCCGTTAAATCCAGTTTTTCATTATAAAACGCTCGACGCGTAAATTCTCCAGGGTCAGCAAATCGACAATGTTCAATTTGATTTATTACATTGCAAATGGCTTCTGTGGTCGCACGACCACCATGAATATGAAATTCTACTACATCTTCCCCGGTAAAGCTTTTAGGACCCGGAAACCAAAGTGCCAATCCCTTATCTATTGTCTCCCCAGTATCTAATTCAAAAAAACCACTATACTGAGCTTCCCGAGGAGGAGGTAACGGCTTTTGGGTACAAGCCATCAAAACTTCTCCTGCCCTCGAACCCGACACCCTAATAACTGTAATACCCGCTCTTCCCGTGGCAGTTGCAGGTGCGAAAATGGTCTGATTAATCATTACTAAAAATCACCTAACTAGGCCCTTAATACAAGAAAAATTTCGGGCATTTAATTAGCGCAATTGCAAATATTCAATACCTTCTCTAGGTTTCCTTTCATTATTAAAAAATTTAAGTGCCTGGAGATGCGCGCTAACCGCCTCAAAAACGAAACTAGTCCATACCTCCTACAACACGCCAACAATCCTGTGGATTGGCAGGCTTGGAGTTCTGCTGCATTAGAGGAAGCCAAGTTGAAAAACCGGCCTATTTTATTATCAATTGGGTACGCTGCTTGTCATTGGTGTCACGTGATGGCGCATGAAAGTTTTGAAAATGAGGAAACTGCAGCACTTATGAACAAGCTATTTATAAATATTAAGGTAGATCGAGAAGAACGACCAGACTTGGACACGATATATCAAAGCGCCCTTCAACTTTTAGGACAGCAAGGGGGCTGGCCTTTAACGATGTTCCTAACACCCAATGGTGAGCCATTTTGGGGGGGTACCTATTTTCCACCGGAAGCTCGCTATGGCCGTTCTGGTTTTCCACAAATTTTGGAAACAATTCACAACTATTGGATCAAAAAACAAAGCGAGGTTAAAAAAAACGTAGAAGGTCTGCGTACTGCTCTTACAAATTTAGAAAAATCAAAGAGCGGCGCAGAAATTTCTCTGAAAGCAATCGAAAAAGCAGCCCTGCAACTAGCACAAGAATTTGATAACGTGAACGGGGGCATTGGTACAGCACCCAAATTTCCGAACCCAACAATACTCGAGCTGCTCTGGCGCACATACAAACGTAACGATGATCAAGTTCTGCGGGACACTGTCCTTATTTCTTTGGAAAAAATGTGTCAGGGCGGTATTTATGACCACCTAGCCGGAGGTTTCGCTCGGTATTCCACAGACGCTAAATGGCTAGTCCCTCATTTTGAAAAAATGCTGTACGACAATGCTCAAATCCTTGAGCTCATAACGTGGGCTTGGCAAGAGACAAAAAGCCCATTGTTTGCGGCACGTGCTCGGGAAACTGTTTCATGGCTATTAAATGAGATGATTGTGGATGGCGGGGGCTTCGCAGCAACACTCGATGCGGACAGCGAGGGCGAAGAGGGAAGATTTTATGTTTGGGGCCATGCCGAGGTAGCCAAAATTCTTGTTAAAGACACTCGCCTGTTCGCGGAAGCTTATAATGTTACCGTCTCGGGAAATTGGGAGGGGAAAACAATACTAAATCGAAATACCGCTCCTCGAAATTTTACAGAAATGGAAGAAAGCACCCTCGCCAATTGTCGTGTTAAGTTATTACAAAGTCGGAACACAAGAGTGCGGCCAGGGTGGGATGATAAGGTTCTTGCCGACTGGAACGGGTTAATGATTTTCGCCCTTGCGCACGCGGGTGTTGCTTTTGATGAGCGCAGTTGGGTTACCGCATCGTGTCAAGCATTTAACTTTATTCTAAGAACGATGCACCAAGATGGCCGGTTATTTCATGCTTATCGTAATGGCAAAACGAAACATGCTGCAAATCTAGATGACTATGCCAACATGATCCGGGCAGCTCTATTGCTCTTTGAACTGACAGGAAAACAAGACTACCTGAAAATTTCAGAGGAATGGATTCAAACTTTAGACAAATATTATTGGGATCAAAAAGATGGCGGGTATTTCTTTACAGCAGGAGACACTGAAGCTTTAATAATTAGAACTAAATCATGTGCTGATCACGCCACCCCCTCCGGAAACGGGGTAATGGTCGGCAATTTGGCCCGGCTCTTTTTTATGACTGGAAAAATTGATTATCGAATGAAAGCAGAAGAAACAATCTCCGCATTTTCAGGGGAATTAGCAGAAAACTTTTTCCCCCTTGCCACACTATTAAACTCTGCAGAATTTCTTCAGTGCGCGGTGCAAATTGTAATCATAGGCGATAGGGCGGAAACAAAATGCAGAGAGTTTTTAAAAATTCTTTTTTCTACAAATTTACCCAACCGCGTAATTTCCTTGATAGATCCAGATATAATATTACCCGAAAACCATCCGGCATTTGGAAAACAACAAAAGAATGCCTCTACAACTGCATACGTTTGTATTGGGAACACCTGCTCCCTCCCCATTACCAACCCAATTGAATTGAAAAATTTTCTTTAACGAGGCCCTATAACATACATGTTCCAACTTTCTTTTTCCTCGCCTATTGGGCCCCTGACCCTTGTACAGGATGGGGAAGACATCACTCGCCTTCTTTGGCAAAGTCCTGGGAATGGCAAAGGAAGTCT
>JAYZBC010000088.1:0-19315 GCA_036339375.1 Pseudomonadota bacterium
CTATACCCTGGCTCGGGTGTATAACATAGGTGCGGAATCTCTATACCTATGCGTGCAGCCACCTGCCAAATTGTTTCGTCGGGATTAGCAGTCACTAATTTGTCGTCAAGCGTGAATTCAATCTTGTCCAAAATCAAACACCCCACTGATTTCTAGTTTTGTACACGCGTTTACGCTTTTATTTGATACAAAAAGTTTTCATTTTACCGATCTTACATCTTCTGGAAAATATTTAAACACGGAGACTAAACCGTTTGGTGCTGCTTGCCCAAGCCCGCAGATTGAAGCATCCCTCATAGTAGCGGATAATTCTTCCATAAGAGGAATATCCCAGTCAGGTTTTTCCAGAAGTTTGACAGCTTTTTCGCACCCGTTTCGGCACGGGGTGCATTGTCCACAGCTTTCATCTTCAAAAAATTTTAAAAGATTGATTGCAATGTCTGCAGTGGAGTCCCTGTCCGAGAACACAATTACAGCTGCGGAACCGATAAAACACCCATGTTTTTCTAAGGTTCCAAAATCCAAGGGTTCTTCATCCATGCGTGCGGGTAAGATCCCTCCAGAAGCACCACCCGGTAAATATCCCTTAAAAATGTGCCCATCTTCCATGCCACCACAATATTCATTGATTAGTTCCCGGATGGTAATACCTGCTTGAGCAATTTTAACACCTGGATTTTTTACCCTGCCCGAAACTGAAAATGTTCTCAGCCCTTTTGATCCGTTTCGGCCTTGTGCAGTAAACCAGGAAGCCCCCTTTTGCACTAAATCTCTGATCCAATATAGCGTTTCTACGTTGTGGATGAGGGTTGGGTAACCAAATAAACCCACTTGGGCAGGAAACGGAGGTTTGTGCCGTGGCAATCCTCGCTTACCTTCGATAGATTCAAGCATCGCAGATTCTTCACCACAAATATAGGCTCCGGCGCCGCGTCGGAGTTGGATACGGCCTTTTTTGACTATACCGGCGTTCTCAATTTTGGCTAATTCCTTTAACAATAATTCCCGAATTTGAGGATATTCATCTCTTAAATAAAAATAAATCTTTTCTGCTTCCACAGCCCATGCGGCCACCAACAAGCCTTCCAGTATTCTGTGGGGCTCGCGCTCCAAAAACCAACGATCCTTAAAAGTTCCTGGTTCTCCCTCATCAGCGTTTACCGCCATCATGCGGGGTTGAGGTTCTGATCTTACGAACTCCCATTTTTGACCGGCAGGGAAACCCGCCCCGCCCAGTCCTTTTAGGTTTGAATCTTTCAAAACACTGATTATCTTTTCTGGGGTAAAAGCACCGCTCAGGCAACTCTTTAACAATTCGTATCCGTCATCAGAAGAGTACGTTTCAAAATTCTGATACTTTGGAGTTTTTGGGAAAATTGTTTTTCCGTTTGCAGCATTAAGTGCTTGTTCTGGTGAGGCGGGGGCAATTTGGCAAGGCCCAATCGAAATCGCCGGCCCTTTATCACATGCCCCCATGCAAGGCGCACGTAGAACCCGGTAATTTTTTTCTTTTTGGTTAATTAATGCAGCAATTAATTTTTCTGCACCCAGCATTTGGCAGGTCACGCTGTCACAAACTCTAACCGTAATGGGCGGTGGTTTGTCTTCTGTTTCAGTAATAACATCAAAATGCGCGTAGAAAGTGGCAACTTCGTAAATTTCTGCAAGTGATAATTTCATTTCATCGGCTAAGGCCACAAGGTGATCCGCTGATAAACAACCAAACTTGTCTTGAATGAGATGCAAAAACTCTATCAACATATCTCTTGCTCGTGGGATATCACCGAGTATGAGCCTGATCTCATCTTGGGCTTCCGTGTCAAGTTGGCGTCCCTTTGGGTGTAAAATTGCACGCCCCCCACGACCAGGATGTGAGTGTCTTTTTACTTTGTGTTTATCTAGCATTTCTAGCGCGTGTCTTGTTCATTTTATTAGTGCCAATTTAACTCATTTTGAACAGGTATAAATGAATTATTTGGGGTCTGTTATTATCAACGAAATGACGTCAACATTTATTAACTTTTTTCCTTGGTGTTCGAAATTAACTGTGACTCTGTTGCCAATTGCGGTTTGGACCTGTCCCACGCCCCAAGACGGTTCGTCTGGATGAAGGACATAGATGCCGGGAGTAAATTCGAAAGTCATAGAGATTTAAGACTGTATATTTTGTTATGTTTTTGACTTTTACCTTCTAAAGGTAACCCACCCTACGTTTTAAAGGAAACAAAATTATATCTTAAAATTATTAAAATGTATAAAATCGAGACTATGCCGTTATAAATTCTCTAATATTTGGGAATAAAAATTAAAAACTAAGCCCCTTGCAGTGCGCCATATCCATTCATATACTCCGCGCCCAATTGAAAATAACAAGGTGGAAGATGCCCACAAGACTGCCTAAAAATTATAGACCATCTGATAAAGAGCCGTTTATGAATGCAAAGCAGCGTGAATATTTTCGGCAGCGTTTGCAGCGTTGGCGTAATGAACTTCTTCATGATACCAGTCAAACGCTGCAGAACCTTCAAGAAGACTCTTTACAGTCACCCGACCTAGCGGATAGAGCATCTGCTGAAACAGACCGTGCAATCGAATTGCGTACAAGGGATCGAGAACGGAAGCTCATCCAAAAAATTGATGAAGCCTTGGAAAGGATAAAGGACGGGGAATACGGATATTGCGAGGAAACTGGTGAACCCATAGGTTTGAGGAGACTGGAAGCACGGCCAATAGCTACGCTAAGCCTAGAGGCGCAAGAAAGGCATGAAAGGATGGAACGCATTTATCGAGACGATTAAGCCACCAATTTTCAAAATTAATCCCGGATATCTTGTAAAAACCATTCAGTCGGAATTTCTTTTCCTAAACCCTGTTTTTTACAAACGGTATAAACGTAGCCACCTACTGAAGAAAATTGAAGTCCTTGATTTCCCACGTTTCTATAAAACGTGACCTGGTCGCCATTATTTCTTCCCTTTGATGGATTGGTTATTAATTCGGCAAAGTCGGGTTTGTCGCCTCCTTTTCCCCGGTCATTAAATTCTGGGTCATCACCACCAAACCCGGGGTTGGGGTTCTTAGAGGGAATCCTAGCCATCTCTTCAACGGTTCCTCCAATAAAAGCGGCTGGACTCAAGCCCCGTTCAGCTTGAAATCTTTCCGTTTGTTTCATTTGCAGTCCCGCAGTTCCTTGCCTAATTACAACGTCAAATTTATCCATCACTTTGTCACTAATCTCTCGACGACCCAAATTAGTGATATGCATGCCGGGTTCTATCCAGTCTGGATCATAAACAGGGACCATGGAATCCGTACAAGTCGACAATATGTCACAACCTTTCACCGCTTCTTCCGGCGAAGATACAGCGTAAACCTCAATGTTCAGTTTCTCCGACATTTCCCTTGCATATTCATTTCGGTGTTCTTTCGTTGGGCTGTAAACCTTGCATTTCGTAATTTCACGTACGCAACAAAAAGCTTCTAAAAAGGTTCGTGCCATACCTCCCGAACCCAGCATTCCAACGGTGTTGGAATCCTCCCTTGAAAGGTATTTGACCCCTATTCCTGCGCCCCCACCGACCCTCATGTGCTGTATATGCCCATCATTGATAAAGGCTAAGGGTTCAGCATTTCGAGTACTTATTAATAGAACCATCCCGCAATAGGTTCCCGGTTCACGACAAAATTTTTCTTCTGTCCAGTTACCACTTTCGTTTTCCGGCCAATAAATGACATCTGACTTCATACGTATAGCGAAAAATCCGTCATTTGCTCCTTCCATAGTACCCCAGCGAAAATATCCATCTTCACGGTCACAAGGCATGTACATATCTATTCGCGGGCGATGTATGGCGCCTCCCTTTGGAATTTTTTTAAACGCTTCTTCTTGAACTCGGATGCAGTCTTTCATATTTAGTACTTTTGAAACGATTTCGTTGTTGATAATTAGCATCCTTAATTTCTCCTAAAAAGTTAGTTTTAGATGTCAGGGAAACGATAAGTTCGCCCAAAAGTTGTAAAGAGACTTTTTGAGTAAACAAAAATAAATAAGTAAAATTAACGGGTGGTAACCAAATCAGTAAATTAGCCTTACTTTTTGACCCCTATCGTAGATGGTTTAAATGCAAACCTCAGTTTTGCCCAACGAACAGTTAGAAACTTAAAATTTAAAGTGGTGGAGTACTTCTTCCGGAAACAAATCTTCCACACTAATTTTTTTATGTAATGTTCCCTGTTCGTAACCAAATTGCAAAAATGCTTCGAGCGTTTTTCGGTTTTGTTCAATTCCGTAGGGCCAAAAATTATCTCCGAAAAGTTTTTTATTCATCTCCGGCCCATCGTAGTACGCCCAAGCTATCGGCAACTGAGAGACCGTGAAATTTGAAATACGTTTTAAGCTACGAGTTTTTGCTTCTTCAAAAGCAGTCAAAAGATTCTGGGCTATCCAGGGATTCTTCTCAAAAATATCTCGCCTGATGGCGATGGTATGCATTATCGGAAAAATTCCGGTTTCATTAAAATAGTTTTCTTCTTCCTCTCTATAATTCGGAAAAAGTTGTATTATTCTTGGATCACCCGCCAAAAATTCGTTTGGTGGCCGAGCCGAAAACGCGGCATCCAAATCACCGTCTAGCATCATCTGAGATAAAGACCTGTCCGTAATCACAGTTAGATCAATATCATCTCCAAGATTGAGTGTTGCGGCTTCTTTGCGCCCCGGGTCGTTAATTCCAGATTGAAACCACTTGACACTTTCCAACGGGACATCCGCAGTATGCACCATCCACCCGCGGGTATAAATTCCAGCAGTTTGTCCCCACTCTGGAATGCCAATTCTTTTACCCTTTAGGTCGGCACTTTTTTGGATAGGGCCATCAGTTGGGATATAAATTGAGGAATGGCGAAAAACCCGGGAGGGAAACACCGGTATAAGAACAAACGGGGCATCTCCACGCGAAATCCAGGAAGTACTCATACCCATTGAAATTTCGGAAACCTCCCATTCTTGGCTGAATAGAAACCTATGAAAAATTTCTTCAGGACCGTGATTAATAACCGTAAGGTTAATACCTTCTGCTTTTACTGCACCCGTAGCCATGTCCTGCACGTGATCGTAGTGATTGATTGCTAGGGTTAAATCAATATCAGACATTTTTTTCTCAATGATTTGTTTTGAAACAATTAGCGTTTGTACCCGGTTATGGAAAAAATGGATAGATCAACGTCGAGAAAACAGCTTGTCCTTCATATCAAAATTTTTAAAAATTAGCTGCAATTTAACTAACGATCTTTTTTTGATGAAGAGAGGTATTTATTTCAAAACCTTGTTATTTTAAACTTGTTGAAATTGAAAAGGGCCGTTTTTAAATTTAGATATAAAATGGGCCCCTTAATTAAGGAATTGGAGGCTAAAACATGGATATAGGCAGTTCTACAATCCAAATGGCACCGGGTTTTGCAAAAAATCCGGACAAGCTCCTTGAGGTTGAGCCGAGTTTTCGTCGAATAAGGGCAAAATTTAACGGAGAAACCATTGTAGATTCAAAAAGGGTTCTTTTGATGCGGGAAGGAGGCCATGTTCCTGTTCTCTATTTCCCGATGGATGATATTCGAATGGATTTTTTTACCACTTCCCACCATAAGACTCATTGCGGCTATAAGGGTGATGCTTCTTATTGGAATTTGGGTGTTGGGAGTCGCGTAGAGGAGAACATGATGTGGTCTTACCAAAGTCCTTATGCAGAAATGCAAATTATTAAAAACTACGTCGCATTATACTGGGATAAAATGGATAGTTGGTGGGAGGAAGATGAAGAAATTTTTGGTCATGCCCGTGATCCCAAGAAACGCGTTGATTTTGTGAAATCCCATCGGTTGGTAGAGGTTATCCTGGAAGGCAAGGTTATTGCAAATTCCACTAATTGTGTTTTTGCTTTTGAAACGAACCATCCTGTGCGGTATTACTTCCCCAAAAAAGATGTAAAATTAGGGGTTTTGTCGGAGTCGGAAACTGAAACGGTATGCCCCTATAAAGGAAAGGCAACTTATTTCTCAGCAACAATAGACACCAAGGTTTGCCCCGATATTGCTTGGAGTTATGAAGAGGTACTACCGGAAAGTACAAAAATAAAAGACCAAATTTGTTTTTTTAACGAACGGGTGGACGCTATTGTTTTGGAAGAGAAAAAGTTGGAGGTACCCCAAACCAAGTGGTCATTATAAATTTTCATTTCAGGGTTTCTGACTGAGTTTTGGGGGTGTTTGCTCAAAAATTGTGTTTTCAAAAAGTAAACCTAACTCTGTTAGGTGTTTGCTTCAAAGGTCTCGTAACTTGGGTGCGACTTCTTTTGTAAATAGGGCAAAGGAGTTCATAGCTTCTTTCAAGGTCATAGAACCGAAAAATAAATATGCTAGTAAATAATTCACCCCAAGAAATTTGACTTGTCGAATTAGTTCATTCGTTACTGTTGCGGGGCTTCCAGCGACAACCATTTCCATTTCTTGCCAACTTTCAAAAGTCTGCCCTCTATGGATATTGTTTCGATTTGTGAGGTCATTGTTGCCATATCTTTTACGCAACCAATTTAGGCTCCGGGCGTGGTGTTCTAGAGCAGGTTTTGCAATTCGTTCTGCCTCCGCATCTGTTTCCGCCACATAAATATGCCGTAACTGGCCGATTACCGCTCCCCCTTTAAATCCTTCTTTACTTTGTTTCGGCCCTCCGCGTTCTTTCAACGCTTGGCGATAGGCATCTATATTTTCCTTTGCGTGAGAGGTGGAGCCATTGGCGGTAAAATGTATTCCCTGTTGGCCTGCCCAAGTCGCTCCGACTTTATTGGAAGATCCGTACCAGAATGGGGGATGTGGCTTTTGAAGTGGCCGCAAAGCCATTGGGACCTTGGCGTAATCAAAATATTTCCCGGAATAGCTGAATTCGTCACCGGTTAAAGCGGCTGTTAGGCATTGGTAAGCATCAATAAAAATATTGCGAGAGTCATCATGATCAATTTTATGAAAATTTAATTCAAATGGTGATACGCCTCGCCCAACCCCTACTTCAAGCCGCCCTTTGCTGAGGTGATCTAACATACAAATTTCTTCAGCAAGACGAAGAGGTGTGCAAAGCGTTAATAAATAAACGAGCGCCCCCATTCTGATGTTTTTTGTTGCTCGTGCTACGGCGCTCAAATAAATACTGGGTGCGGGAACCATGTTCAGTGGTGAGGAATGATGTTCCGCCACGTGAAGGCAATAGAACTCTGCTTGATCTGCAGCTGTGACAAACTCAAGTCTTTCATCGAACTGTTGTGCTAAAGGACGATCTACGCATCGTTCCAAATGATCGAAAAGACCTATTTTCAAAGGTAATTATCTCCTATTTGTTTTCTTGGTGAGGCAAATGGTTTTGGTTAGTGGGATTTGAGAATGAAGTGATAAAAATATTAACAAAAACGGCCCCAAAACGTAAGTTTTGAGGCCGTTGCTCACTGAGTAGTTTTTTGTTTTTAAATTTTCGAAACTCGAATTTATTTCCTTCTTGTATAAACCCTCTTTTTTATTGCTTTGACAATTTCCGGTGTCGCAGCATCAAAACCAGCATTGATTAATGCAGTGATTTGTTTATGTGTGACTGGTGAATGCTCCACCCTGCGCTTTTTAATATCTTCTATAAAGCTAGGATGATACATCATTTCGCTAAACGATTTCCTTAAAATTTTCACCACTTTTTTGGGTGTACCAGGTGGCACATAAAATGCTTGCCCTACTTTCAGGTTCATACCAAGAACCTCGTACATTTTTGCTTCCATCGAACCGGGTTTGAGAAGGTCGTCTAAACGAGGAACACCTTTTGCAAATTTGCTTGGGGACTTCGGCCCATACATAATAATAGGTTTCACCAAACCCTTGGGGAGCCAGGTGGGACGAACTCCTGTGAAGCCTGAAAGGAAATTATTACGACCCATCGTCTCACCTTTTTCAACTGAGACGTTCATTCGGCCGCCGCCTTTATACCCGTAAATTAATTTCATTTTGGTGCCAAGTGTGGCATTTACCAAACGGGGAAATATTGACCCGGAAGACGCAAAACCACTGGTCGCAAGAGTTGTTTCCTTTGTTTTGATGTCGTTCAAGGTTTTAATTCCGCTAGTATGCCAGAAAAAGACTCCGGCTGCCCTTGCCGCGGGTGCACCCAACCAATTAAATTTTCGTGCGTCGTACCTTACTTTTCGGATTAAAGGGGTAGTTATGACGCCAGGAGCAACCATTGCAATGTAGGTGCCATCTTTTGGGGCAACATTCATCATGTATGCAGCGGATTTTGCACCGCCTCCACCAGGCATATTCTGGATAACAGTCTTGGGGTCACCTGGAATATATTTTTTGATATTGCGTTGCACGAGTTGGCAGTAAACATGATAGGTACCACCAGAACCAGATGGGACCTGAACCGTCACTTGTTTACCAGCAAAATAATTTTCCGCAGATACTGTGGTTCCAACTGCTGCGAAAGCAGCAACTACAGCCGTTGAAACAAAAATTTTCATCGAATTGATCAACACATAGTCCTCCCTAAAATGATCTCAATTAGTATTTAAAAGCAACACTTAAAAACTCTATACTTATTTCAAGAAAATGCTAGCACTGAATTGTGTAGCCGTCGAATCGAATATTTACTTTATTTTAAGAAAAAATTTTCTTGCTCTAGCAAGTTTTCGAAAACAATTTTAAATCAATCTAAAGAATACGTTCCTGATTCAAGTTTTTCCTGCCCCAATCTAGCTTTGGTTTATAAATTTTAGTCAAATTTGATTACCCTCTTTAAGGGTGTCATGTTAATCTCGTCAAAAACAGTACCTGCCCGGGCAGCAAAAATATTTCTGGCCATAATAGCCACGTCGTTGGGTTCAATTGCATTTTCTTGTTTATCCCCGGGGCGAAAGTTAAGGTTTTCAAAAAAAGGGGTTCGTACCATTCCAGGGTTGATAAGGCTTACTCGTACATTCGTACTGGCACATTCCTCGCGGATGGCTTGAGAAAAACCTCTAACGCCAAATTTAGCCGCACAGTAAAGGCTACCGTTTTTGGCTCCGTTTAACGCCGCTTCAGACCCAATAAACAAAATATCCCCCCGTTTCTGCGCCTTAAAATGCGGAAGAATCGTGCGTGTAACCACTAAATGAGAGGTTAGGTTAGTACTGATATAATCCCCAATTTGTCTTACTGAAAAATTCTCCAATTTTTCAAAATGCCCGTACCCCGCATTACTAACCAGACCATTTAAATTTGGGTGTGAGGAAATTATTTTTTTTAAACAATCGAGTAACTCATTTAAGTCAGACACATTAACTGAAAAGGTTTTATATCTTTTGGTGTTTGGTTGAAATTTATCGTGGCTCCGGGCAATTCCAATTACAGTTGCACCATCTTTCAAAAAAATCTCTGTTATTGCTCGGCCAATTCCACTGGAACTTCCCGTAATTAAAATGACCCTGTCTTTCATAAGATGGCCCGGCCCTCTGCCTGTACTTCCGAAGTACACTGGAAAACAATAGTGTCTGAAATAAAATTGGTAAACATTTCCTGACAAAAGTCAGCCATCTCTTCTTCAATTTCCGGTTTATACGCTACTAACCCGTCTTTTTCAGGTAGAGCCCCCGCAAAAAGTTTTTCCTCGGGATAAAATTTAACGATTTTTCGAAACATTGCTTTTGGGAACCTGAGTGGCCCATAGCTGACGGAATGAATGGAAGCAGTGGGTATGGTTGCAAAAATTAAATCAAACAGTTCTTTGTATTGCATTTTCCAGTTAATGCCGTAAATGAGTGGGTCAAAACGCAGGCCTATTTTCCAACCCAGCTTTGCCAATCTTACCATTGCTCCCAGGCGCCTATCGATTGATGGTGCCTTGTGATCCAGTGCTTGGGAAATAATTTTGGGCATAAGACTATAGGCTATTACACAATTATCTATAGGTGTTATAGATTCTAAGGGCTTAATCTGAACACTTTTCGTGCGCAGTTCGAGTAAGGCTGATTTGAAGTTTTTAAAAACAGGTAACAAGTGTGCAGCAAAACCTGTAATGTTTTCCATCGCTAGGGAGTCGCAGTCGTATCCAGAGAAAAATGTTATACTATCGTTGGGGTGTTGCTGAATGCATTTGCTTAGCGCCCTATCAAAATCTTCATAGTTTACAAATAAGACGTAGTTCGCTGAAGAGTACATTCCCTGTAAAAAACAATACCGACAGTCGTACAAACAGTTGTTCATATGAGCAAAGTAAAAATTTCTTACACCACCAATTCCAAAACCTTCAGGGGTAGGAAGTACGTGTCTCTTGTGTTTTTTGGCTAAAATAAGAGCCGGCTTAAGTTTTTGCAGACGAAAATTTTGGGATCGTTTATTAAATAATTCACCATAGCGCTCGATGGGAATGTGCCGCGCTTTTGCAAAACGTTCTAATAAAAATTGAGTTCTCGGGTAATTGCTGACTTCTTCTTCAAAATAAATGGTGTCAATCACGACTTGCCCCATTCAATTTTGTGAGCATCTAACTTGGTTGTTAATTTATATACCACTGTCTTAGCATCTGGGCAGCCCTCTAAATAAGACCTTGGATTTTTTTCCGGAAAAAATGCTTGCCAGCGCCCAAGAAGATGCTTCAGTTGATGCTGTCGACTTTGACTGAATTTCCAATTTTGAGTTATTGAATCATACCCGATCGGCACGGTCAGGCGCTCGCGTTCCTTTTCCATAAAGGGTGCCATTTCGAAAATTATGTTAGAAATATCATCGACGTTAGAAGAAACAAGATGATAAATTTTCCCTGACGAAAGTTTTCTGATATCGAAATTGGGTCCATCTGAAACAATTTTGAAAACTATAACCAATTGTTGGCATGATAAACGGCAGGCTATGTTAAAGAAGGCGGATGCTTCCATGTCGAATAAATCCTCACTTCGATAATTTGTTTCGGGTGTGTCAACCGTCACCAGAGAAGAGCGCCCAACCGGTGATGAAATTAAAGGCCTCGGGTAAAAAGTGTGGCCGGTTGATCTTTCTGTAATTTTATCGACCAAAAAAAGTGATCCATAATCACCTCTTTTGGCTCCAGCAATTCCCACATTAATCCACAAAGTCCAGGGTTCTGCCTGGCTCACGTGATGGAGATACATTGTTGCCGCAGCGGCATGGACTCTACCAATTCCGGATATTGTTAACCAATTATTTTCCGTTACATCTTTAAATACGGGGTAGGGGCCAGCTTGGCCGGCTGAAGCCATTTTGTATTTTTCTCTAATAACTGCCGCTTCGGTTTTCAACGCCACAACCCAGCAGTTGGTTACTTGCACGCCCATTAGAGGCAGGAGCTGTTAAATTGTTTTTTGCACGCCATAAATTTCCCCCATGTTTCAAGTTTTGATGAATACAGCTTTATAATGTCTTGGTTGTTTCTTTTTATGGCACCATTGATAAGAATTTTAAGTTTTTGAACGAGCATTTCATGTGTCGCAACCTTTTGATCGTGCCTAATGTGTTTGTGTTTTAGAATCCCTTCAAGAGCTGTTATCCGATACCTATCCATTCCCCAGTATTTATTAGATAGCTGGTCTTGGTGCCCACCGTGTTTAAAGGTCAACGGCTCATCGATGTACAGTACCTCTTCTTGCATTGTAACCCGAAGCCAAAGGTCATAATCCTCGCAGGCAGGCAGGTCTTCATTAAAATTTCCAACTTCTTGAAACAAGTTTTTCTTAACAAGAACACTGCTCGGAGAAATACAGCACAACGCAAGGCAGTTTTTAAAAATGTTGCCACCGCTTTTTTTATGTTTTTTCATTTGGTTGATGCGGCGCCCACAGCGATACCAAATTTCATCGGTGTGAATAAGGCGATATCCTGATTGTTTTCGGTGTAACTTAACCTGTTTTTCTAGTTTTGATGGGTGCCAAGCGTCATCGGAATCGAGAAATGCTATCCAATTTCCTTTCGCAATCGCAATACCCCGATTGCGCGCTGCGCTCACACCGCGTTTGGTTGCTGAAATAATGACAACGGCGGGATAGTTAGTTTTGAGCATGGAGTTAGTGCCATCCTGGGAACCATTATCGACAACAATTACTTCATCAGGCAGTAGTGTTTGTTTCAGAACAGAATCCAAGGCTCGGGGCAGGGTAGTGCACCTGTTGAGAGTTGGAATTACGACCGATATTGAAATTGAACTGTTATCCATTTTAGTCACGCCAGTTTTTTGTTTTTGATTGCAACGATAGGGATCATAAAGGTCTTATCAGCTGTTTGTTAGTTTTTAATTTTTGAGGAAAATTCTTTTTTCGTTCCTTTCAGGCCATCATCAACCTGTACAAAAAGAGATTTTAGCTCCTTTCAGAGTTAAAAATGCGGACACCATTTGCATAGGTTGCGCGGATTGCCCGGTCGTCGGCTAAAATCATTTGCGTGAAAAGAACATCACTGAAGGATTCCGCCTGCAGTACCCGTTGTTTAATTAATGGAGTTGAGTGGAGGTCAATTACCGCAAAATCTGCCTCAAAACCTGGTTTAATGAAACCAATTTGATTACCAAGACCCAAAGCTTCTGCACCTCCAGAACTAGACATCCAAAAGGCTTCTTCCGGAGTTAAAATATAATGGTTCATTAGAGCTATTTCGTATGCGGCCTTCATTGTGATAAATGGAGAAAAGGAGGTGCCCCCGCCAACGTCGCTCCCTAATAAAATTTTTAGGCCCGCCCTACGCATATCCCCTAGACGAAACAAGCCGCTATTCATAAACAAGTTGGATGTAGGACAATGAACGAATTTTGTTTCAGTTTCTTTAGCTTGAGCTAAATCTGTTTCATCCATGTGAATTGCATGACCAAACATCGACCGAGGACCAAGAAGGTTGAAACGAGCATAAACATCTAAATAGGAACGGGATTCTGGAAAAAGTTCAGCCACCCACTTAATTTCAGCCATATTTTCTGACACATGTGACTGGAGGTAAATATCTGAATATTTTTCCATTAACGCACTGCAAACTTCGAGTTGAGCTGGGCTGCTAGTGGGTGCAAACCTTGGGGTAACCGCGTAAAGGCATCGACCCCTATTATGCCATTTTTGGATTAAAGCTAGGCATTCCTCATACCCCTTTTCTGGTGTATCCCTTAAATTCTGAGGGGCATTTCGGTCCATTAAAATTTTTCCGGCGATCATGCGAAGACCGCGCAAATTTGATTCCTCAAAAAAAGCCTGGGCGGATTCTGGGTGCACCGTACAATATACCGCGGCCGTTGTTACACCATTTGCAGTTAATTGATCTAGGAAAAATTTTGCACGGGTTTTGGCAAATTCAAGATTCGAGAACCGGGCTTCTTCAGGAAACGTAAACTTTTTTAACCATTCTAAAAGTTCCGGACCAAAAGACGCTATGATACCCGCTTGGGGGTAGTGTGTATGGGCATCTACAAACCCCGGCATGATAAGATTAACGCCATAGTCATGTCTGCTTGCCCCATTATTAATGTGGTGGGGAATTAAACTTCGTTCGCCGACCCAAACAATTTTACCGTCTTCGATAGCAACAGCACCATCTTTTCGAAAGACGGCAGCTTCCTTTTTCTTTGCTGGGTTTCCCTCAAAAGTTAGGATCTGGCCTGTGAGGATGAGACGTTCAGGCATTTTTCTCCCTCACTTTTGCTTAAAAGCAAAAAAGCGAATGCTACCTAATTACGCATCCGCTCTTTGAAACAAAAAAATTACTTTGGTATACTGCCTTTAATGCCCTGGACATAAAATTTCATTCCGGCGAGCATTCCGTCATTAGGCCTTTTACCTGCTTGGACACGGACCTTACCATCTTGGTCTTTGATTTCTCCTGCGAACGGGTGGATAGTTCCCGCGATGATGCCTTTGCGAGTTTTTTCGGCCAGGGCAATGACTTTTTTAGGTAAAATTTTATTGTAAGGTGCAAGCTTTACCATGCCTTCCTTAAATCCTTGCCATGTGTTTCGTGATTTCCAAGTTTTATTCACTACGGCCTTGGTCCGCGATACATAGTAAGGTCCCCAATTATTAACGATAGATGTCAGATGTGCCTTGGGTCCAAAGCTACGCATGTCCGAAGCTTGTCCTATTGCAAAAACACCACGTTTTTCCGCAGTTTGTACTGGTGCGGGCGAATCTGTGTGTTGCATGATTATGTCAGCACCCTGGTCAATTAAAGTCTTGGCTGCATCTGATTCCTTCCCAGGGCCAAACCATGTAGAAACCCAAACGACTTTGATTTTGACCTTTGGATTGACTGAACGGGCTGCCAAAAAGGTTGCATTAATACCCCTAATAACCTCAGGTATTGGGAAAGAGGCAACGTAACCAATGACATTTGTTTTTGTCATGTTGCCAACAATTTTTCCGACCACGTATCGACCTTCATAAAACCGTGCTGAGTAAGTGGAGACATTTTTGGAACGCTTATATCCAGTAGCGTGTTCAAACCTTACCTTTGGAAATCTTTTAGCGACCCGAAGTGTGGGGTTCATGTATCCGAAAGAAGTGGTAAAAATGAGTCCGTGACCCGTTGAAACAAGTTTTGCAATAACTCTTTGAGCATCTGCATTTTCCGGAACTTTTTCGACATAGGTAGTTTTTACCCCTAGTGCCTCTTCAATCGCGAGACGCCCATGGTTGTGTTGGTAAGTCCACCCATGGTCACCGATTGGTCCTATGTATACAAAACCGACTTTTAACTGAGCTTGCGCCGACGTTAAAAATCCGAGTGCCAAAAAAATTCCAAAAATTGCACCGAACAGTTTTAATTTTAGCAGCATTAAAGTCTCCTCATTTATACAAAATTTTATTTAACCTGACGCATGAAAATTTCTTCCTAAACAAGCTGGCGCACTAAGCCTTGATTTTTCTTTGTCTCGTGAAATTAACACGAGAACAATCACAGTTGCTAGGTAGGGTAGCATAGATAGGAATTGTGAAGATAATTCAACTCCCATGCCTTGTGCATAAAGTTGAAAGATGGTGATACCCCCAAAGAGATAAGCACCAAAAAATGCTCGCCAAGGTTTCCATGAAGCAAATACAACAAGTGCTAAAGCAATCCAACCACGCCCCGCAGTCATATTTTCTACCCAAAAAGGTGTATAAACGACCGATAAATATGTGCCACCAAGTCCAGCCATCGTGCCTCCAAAAAGGATGGCGCCTAAACGAATTCTGGTAACGGAATAACCTATGGAGTGGGCAGCATCATGGTTTTCCCCAACTGCCCGCACCAACATTCCAGTACGAGTTCTATTCAGAAACCATGTTACACAGATTACACTGAGAATCGAAAGATAAACCAAAGAGTCAAAATTAAAAAATAATGGTCCAATTATTGGGACGGAAGATATGCCTTCAAGATAGAGTTTAGGTAGTCCCCGGAAAGTTTTCCCAACGTAGGCATGTCCGATTAATGCACTCAAACCGAGCCCAAAAATTGTAAGCGCCAGCCCGGTTGCAACCTGGTTGGCTTGAAAGTAAATGGTCAGGACACCAAAAATTAGCGACATTAACAATCCAGCGAAAGCGCCTGCTAGAATAGCAAGGATGGAACTGTCAGTTGATACAGCGACAGCGAACGCCGTAATGGCGCCCATAACCATCATCCCCTCGACCCCTAGATTAAGAACACCGGCCTTTTCGACTACTACCTCTCCAACGGCAGCAAAAAGCAAAGGCGTTGCAGCGGTAACAATTGTCAGAAAGATTGGTATTAACCACTCTACACTCAATTTACAGGCCTCGGCACACGCTTACTACCCTGAAACCTGATGTGATATTTAATGAGTACATCGCTGGCCAACAAAAAAAATAGTAACATTCCCTGAAAAACACCAGTAACGGCGTTTGGGAGGTTCATGGTGATTTGGGCTGAATCCCCTCCAAGGTAAGTTAATGCCACCAGTAAACCAGCAAAAACTATACCGATGGGGTGTAGCCGACCTAAAAATGCCACGATGATCGCTGTAAATCCGTAGCCCGGCGAAATTGTGGGTACAATTTGTCCGATCGTACCTGAAACTTCAACAATTCCTGCCAGCCCTGCGCAACCGCCGGACAGCATGAGCGTTAACCAAATTAATTTTTTTTCTTTATACCCAGCAAATTTAGCGGCAAGGGGTGCCATACCCAGCACCTTGATTTGGAATCCTACAATGTGTCGCGTGGTAATCACCAAGGCTGCTAGGACGACCAAAAGGGCTATTAAGGAGCCAATGTTCAACCGTGTTCCCTCTATTAAAATAGGCAGGAGGGCAGAATCTTGGAAAAGGCGAGATTCTGGAAAATTTTGTCCCTCTGGATCTTTCCAGGGACCGTGAATTAAATAGCTGAGCACCAATAGACCGACATATGTCATCATTAGGCTTGACAAAATTTCGTTAGTATTGAACTTTGTTTTCAGCCAAGCGGGAATAGAAGCCCAGGCCATGCCACCTAAAATTCCAGCGAGCAGCATAGCGGGCAAAAGCAGTACACTTTCTGTATTATAAAAAGCTAATGCCAGTCCCCCTCCGGCTAGTGCGCCAATGGTAAGTTGTCCCTCAGCACCTATGTTCCAAATATCGGCCTGAAAACCGAAAGAAAGACCAATTCCAATCAAGATAAGGGGTGTTGCTTTGATAAAAAGTTCAGCTAAACCCTCAAGGCTTGTAACGGGTTCAATAAAGAATGTTTTAATTGCTTGGATGGGATCAACATTCAAGAATTTGAACAAAATCATCGCAGCCAAAATTGTAAGCAAAACTGCAATTATGGGGGAAAAGTAAACCATTAAGCGTGACGGGTTAGGGCGAAGTTCCATTCTGATTTGCATGGCTTAACCCCTTAACGAGCTCCTACCATTAATAACCCAATTTCTTCCACGGTGATCTCTTCCACTGGTTGTGGTTCAGATATACGGCCTTCGCAAATCACAGAAATCTGGTCAGATATCTCAAAGAGTTCATCAAGATCTTGGGAAATTGCGAGTATTGCTGTCCCATTTGAAGCGAGGTCAATGAGAGATTGTCGGATTGCGGCTGCGGAACCCGCATCTACACCCCAAGTGGGTTGCATCGCAATGATGACTTCCGGATCCTGTAATATTTCTCTTCCAACAATAAACTTTTGAAGGTTTCCACCGGATAAACTATTCGCTGTATGCTTGACAGTGGGTGTCTTTACCCGAAAAAGGTCTACGATACTTTGGGCAAAGGCCATAGCAGAACCAATTCTAATGAACCCTTGTTTGCTTAACTGCATACGTTTTGCAGCTGATAAAAACGCATTTTCCCAAAGGGACAGGTAAGGGACTGCTCCATGCCCCAATCTTTCTTCTGGGATTACCCCCACTCCAGCCAACCTTCGTCCCACCGAATCAAGGTGGCCGGCTGTATTGCCATTGATTTCAATTGTTTCCGGTTTCTCACAAAGTTTTTCACCACTCAATACTTCCATTAACTCGCGCTGCCCATTGCCCGCAATTCCAGCTATTCCTAAAATTTCCCCGGAATGAATTTGAATGTTTATGTTCTCCAAATTTGTGCCCTGGTGGGTTTCGGTTTTGGAGGTAAGATTCAGTGTTTTAAGCTTAAGATCTTTTCCTTTAATTTTATTGTCACGTTTAGGACTCACTAAATGTTCCCCCATCATCATTTCAGCCATTGACCTTGTCGTTTCATTTCTGGGAATACATTTGGTTACAACCTTTCCCATTCTCATGATTGTAGCGGTGTGACAAAGGGCTCTAATTTCCTCTAGTTTGTGAGAAATATAGAGAATTGAAACACCTTCATTGGCTACATCTTTGAGCGTTTCAAAAAGCTTTTCGACCTCTTGGGGCGTTAAAACTGAAGTGGGTTCATCCATGATCAAAAGTTGTGGATCTTGAAGGAGGCACCTGACTACTTCTATCCGTTGGCGTTCACCCACCGATAAGGTATAGACGTATCGATTAGGATCCAAAGGGAGGCCATATAGTGTTGAAATTTTCCTGATGCGTTTATCAAGGTTTCCATCAACAAGATCAGCTGAAATACCAAGAGCGATGTTTTCGCCCACAGTCATCGCATCAAACAATGAAAAATTTTGAAAAACCATGCCTATCCCCAGGTTTCTCGCATGAGCAGGACTGGTGATTTGCATTTTTTGGCCTTCCCAAAATAAATTTCCGGAATCCGCTTTCTGGACACCATAAATGCACTTCACAAGGGTTGATTTTCCGGCACCATTTTCCCCAAGCAGTGCATGAATTTCTCCTTTCATAACGCTCATGTTGACCCGGTAGTTAGCGGTTACCCCTGGATAAGTTTTGGTAATATCTACGAGTTCGAGGCGGGTATTTTGTTCGGGCATGCTAGGGTTTGGTTTGGTGCTTAATTTCTTCGACCGCGGTCAAGATGGTTTCAGGTGTCGCGGGAAGGTCTAACTTTGGTAATATTCGGTGGTTTCCTAAACTGGAAACTGCATTACGAATAGCGAGCCACACAGAAATAGCCAACATCAATGGTGGTTCACCAACCGCCTTGGATCTGTAAATGGTTGGTATGCGGTTCGGAGCGTTTTCAAGTATGTGCACCTTAAATTCAGTTGGAATATCACGGCTGCCAGGAATTTTGTATGTTGATGGTCCATGGGTTAGCAAATGCCCCTCCTTGTTCCAAACTAATTCCTCTGATGTCACCCATCCTAATCCTTGAACAAAACCCCCTTCAATTTGTCCGAGATCAATATCCGGATTTAAAGTAGCGCCGCAATCCTGAAGGATATCAGCTGACATTACTCTTGACTCGCCGGTTAGCGTATCAATTACAACTTCGGAAATGCAGGCCCCATAAGTGAAATAATAGAAAGGATTTCCCTGCATGTTTTCACTGTCCCAATGTATATCAGGGGTTCTGTAGTAGCCGGTGGCGGATAATGAGACCCTTTGATCCCACGTCATTTCTGCTATCTCAGAAAATTTCAGGCTTTTGTTTTTCGCATAAACTCGGTTCTGGCGAAACTCTATAAAATTTGGTTCTACGTCGAAATGTTCTGCGGCTACTTTTGACATTCGGGTTTTGATTTCGTTGGCAGCATTGTAAGCAGCCATGCCGTTAAGGTCAGAGCCTGCTGAGGCTGCCGTTGCTGAGGTGTTGGGGACTTTGTCAGTTCGAGTTGATGAAATTTTTATCTGGTTAATGTCAATTTGAAACACTGTTGCTACAATTTGGGCAACCTTTGTAAAAAGCCCTTGGCCCATTTCCGTTCCCCCGTGGTTCAGGTGGACGCTGCCATCTGTA
>JAYZBC010000089.1:0-40347 GCA_036339375.1 Pseudomonadota bacterium
GCATTTTCTATTCCATTAGCAATTCTCATGAGAAGATTTGGACGGAAAACAGGATTTATTTTTGGCGCTTTAATGGGGGCAACTGGTGCGGTGATAGCGGCCATTTCTATTTTTCAGGGTTCCTTTTATCTTTATCTCATCGCTATTGTGTTTTTTGGTGCTTTTACAATTTCCGGACAGACTTACCGTTTCGCTGCAGCCGATGTTGCGACTGAAAAATGGAGGAGTTGGGCGATTTCACTCGTAATTGGTGGGGGTGTTTTGGCAGCGTTTGTTGGGCCGGAAATTTCAAAGTGGACTCATGATGTAGCTGGTATTTGGCTTGAAAACCCCTCGTTTGCACAGGCAGTGGAAATAATTTGTGGGGCTGGGGTCAGCGCGGCGGAAAGGCAAGGGGAAGCTAGTCCACCCTACCAATTTGCTAGCACCTTCATGGTATTAGTCTTTGTCCCAATAATCCTGATTTTTGTGGTTTCTTTGGTAAAATTTCCTGCTCAAACAGACCAAAAATATGAAACTTCCGGGCGTCCGCTTTTAGAAATAGCTAAACAGCCAGGATTTATAGTAGCCGTCCTTTGCGCCGTAATCGGTTGGGGGGTTATGGTTTTAATGATGGCCGCCACCCCGTTGGCCATGGTGAGGGAGTACGGGCATACTTTTGAGCTGGCGGCTACAGTAGCGCAATGGCATATGGTCGGAATGTTTGCCCCTTCCTTCTTTACCGGATGGCTGATCGGGCGTTTTGGTTTGTTAAATGTCCTTATCATGGGACTTTTACTTTCTAGTAGTGCCGCAGTGATAGGAAATTTAGGAGGGACAATGGCAAATTTTCTGGCTGCTAATATTTGCGTGGGAGTTGGATGGAATTTTCTTTTTGTTGGTTCTACAGCGCTGCTTACTAAAATGTACAAACCCGAGGAAAAGGCAAAGACGCAGGGAGTAAATGACGCGCTGGTTTTTCAGTCAGTTGCTGCTTTCTCTTTTTCGGCGGGCATGTTGCAAAACAGCGTTGGGTGGGTAACGGTCTGTCAAATTCTTTTACCTTTTATTGCAGTAGTTTTTATCGCTGTGTTGTGGCTTAAATTCGTTCCGGGGGCAGCACCTCCAGGTTTAGGAAAACAAAGAGCCGCAATTCCAATTAAATAAAAACAAATAATTGTAAAACCTCTCCCTTCCTAAGTATAAGATCTATGAAAAATGGTGACTTAGAGGATTACTTTCTTGGCTCAAAATTTAGGTAGAGAAAAGAACCTTATAAATTTGGTTGGGTTAACTCGGAAAGAACTGGAAAAGGTGGTTCAGCGTTTGGGTTTTAAGCCTTTCCGTGGGCGCCAGATATGGCACTGGATCTACCACCGCGGCGTTAAGTCGTTTGAAGAAATGACAACTCTAGCAAAGGATGCTCGAGTTGAATTGGCAAAACATTGTGTCATAAAACGCCCTCTGATCATGGATGATAAATTGTCCAATGACAAAACACACAAGTGGCTTTTACGTGTTGAAGGCGGTGGAGAGGTTGAAACCGTATATATTCCGGAAGATGACAGAGGGGCCCTTTGTATTTCCTCACAAGTTGGATGCGCATTATCTTGTACATTTTGTTATACAGGCACACAGCCTCTGGTTCGAAATCTTAGTTCTGGAGATGTAGTTGGCCAGGTATTAGTGGCTAGAGATATTTACGGTGAATGGCCCAGTTCGATAGAAGGGAGATTGCTAACAAACGTCGTCATGATGGGAATGGGCGAACCTTTATTGAACTATGAGAATGTCGCTAGGGCCTTAGAAATTATTATGGATAACGAAGGAATTTCAATTTCAAAACGTCGGATTACTCTATCCACGGCGGGTTACGTGCCCAATATTGAAAGGTGCGGAAAAGAACTTGGTGTCAATTTGGCTGTATCATTACACGCAGTGCACGACGACCTCAGGAATGAAATTGTACCTTTAAATAAACGGTTTCCAATAAAGGAATTACTCAACGCATGCCGTGCTTACCCGAGTGCCAATAACGCCAGGCGAATCACTTTCGAATATGTAATGCTCAAGGGTATTAATGATTCAGAGTCTGATGCAAAGGAATTAGTACGTTTGATTTCCGGCATTCCTGCCAAAGTCAATTTAATTCCGTTTAATACTTGGCCGGGTGCTCCCTACGAGTGTTCTGATGACAAAGCCATTGCACGGTTTTCTGAAATTGTAAATCAGGCTGGGTATTCCTCTCCGGTTCGGACACCTCGAGGTCGCGATATTTTTGCAGCTTGTGGCCAACTTAAATCCAAATCTGTTAGTAAACGCGGTTAAATTAGAAAAAAAGCTCAAAGAATTCATTTGAAAAAAACGCTATCAGTTTAATTTTCCCTCTTGTGACGAACTCGTTAATCCTTATACTGCGCCAACTTTTTCCCTGTACCCCTTATTGAAGGGTTGGACGATGGGTACCAGCAAGCTAAACGAAATTAAAAAACTAGTACTGGCTTATTCTGGTGGTTTAGACACATCAGTTATTTTACGCTGGTTACAGGAAGAATATAACTGTGAAATTGTAACCTTTACTGCGGATCTTGGGCAGGAGGAAGACCTACAAAAGACTTTGGCCAAAGCAGAAGCCTCGGGTATTAAAGAGATCTACATCGAGGACCTACGAGAAGAATTCGTTAGTGATTTTGTTTTTCCGATGTTCAGGGCCAATGCGCTCTATGAAGGTGTATACCTATTGGGGACAGCTATTGCTCGTCCCCTGATTGCAAAACGGCAAATTGAAATAGCAGCAGAGACCGGCGCTGATGCAGTTAGCCATGGTGCCACCGGCAAAGGCAACGACCAAGTCCGCTTTGAATTGGGATATTACGCTCTTAATCCCCAAATTAAAGTCATTGTGCCTTGGCGACAATGGAACCTAGATGGCAGGCAAAAATTGCTAGAATTTGCAAAATCGCACCAGATAGATATTCCGCGAGATAAAATCGAAGAACCTCCTTATTCGATGGATGCTAATTTGTTGCACGTTTCTTATGAAGGGCGGGCGCTTGAAAACCCATGGCTGGAGGCGGATGACAAAATGTTTATGCGTTCAGTGTCTCCCGAAGCGGCTCCCGACCAACCTCAATACATTGAGATTGAATTTTTGGAGGGTGATCCGGTGGCTATAAACGGTGAAATTTTATCACCCGCGGAGGTTCTTAAAAAACTCAATCAATTTGGGGGAAAAAATGGAATTGGTCGCTTGGACTTGGTTGAAAATAGGTATGTAGGAATGAAATCCCGGGGGGTTTATGAAACACCGGGCGGTACGATTTTGATAGCTGCACATCGGGGTATAGAGAGTATTACTATTGACAGGGGGGCGGGACATTTAAAAGATGAATTAATGCCCCGTTACGCTGAGCTCATATATAACGGATTTTGGTTTTCGCCTGAAAGAGAAATGATCCAAAGCGCAGTCGACGAAAGTCAGAAACACGTCAGCGGTACCGTGAGGTTAAAGTTGTATAAAGGTTCTGCTACAGTCACTGGCCGAAAATCTCCCAACACTTTATATTCAAAAGAACATGTCACCTTCGAATCTGATTCTGTTTACAATCAGCACGACGCAGAGGGTTTTATTAAATTGAATGCTCTCCGTCTAAAATTGCTGCATGAAGCACGGAAGCGTTTTAACAAGTGACAGTATTTGGAGTCTGACTGTTTTTAAAACCTTTTCACGCCAATTCTTCTACGGGTAATACCAGGGAATACTATGCCCTCTATTTTTCTTGGTGTCTTTTGGATGTTACTGACGACACTCTCCTTCGTGGGTTTGAGCGTCAGTGTTAGAGCGCTTTCCGCAGACATGGCACCTGCCGAAATTCTGTTTTTGCGGTGCTTAGTCGGGGTAATCTTGTTTTTGCCTTGGATAGTTCACTCAGGTTTTAAAGTGCTGAAAACAGATAAAATTGGGCAACACGCGATACGGTCATGTTTTATGGGCGTTGGTATGGTGCTCTGGTTTTCTGCAATAGCTGCTTTGCCTCTCGGGGATGCCATTGCTCTCCATTTCACGCTTCCCTTATTCATGATCATTTTTTCCGCTATTTTTCTGCGTGAGTATGTTAACAAGACCCGTTGGATTGCTACATTAGTAGGGTTTACGGGTGTGTTGATTGTTTTGCGCCCCGGTTTTCAGGTAGTCGGACTTGCCCACGTGTTTGTCCTTCTTTCAGGGGCATTCTACGGCGCAAACCATACTATAACAAAATTTATGTCCGGGACAGAGTCGGCTAATGCAACAGCTTTCTATATGAACCTTATGATTTTACCGGTTGTAGCGTGTGCTTTACCATTTTTTTGGGTTATGCCGGAGTGGCATCACGTCGGTTGGATCCTTTTACTTGGCGTAAGTGGGTCAACAGCACACATTTGTTTGTTGAGGGCTATGCGTTACGCAGACGCCAGTGCTTTAGCACCTATTGATTTTTTACGCCTCGTTTTTGCCGCCATTGCTGCCTACTTTTTGTTTGGCGACGTTTCTGATTTTTGGACCTACATTGGCGCGAGTGTGATATTTCTGGCTGCTTGGTACAATACGTGGTGGGCACATCGAATTGAAAAGAAGTCAAACTAATAGATGAAAATAATTTTTTGAATACTCACACGTTAGCACCGCCGACCAGGGGTCTTTTGTGGATGTTGGCTCAAGCGGCTTCTATTTGTGCCATGATAACTGCCGTTCGTTATCTCAGTTTTTACGGGTACTCCGGCCCACAGCTTGTTTTTTTCAGGGGCTGTATGGGATTGATTGTGTTACTCCCGTGGCTCGTGCACTCTGCAATCGTTCACCCCAAAATCTTTCTGCCCAAGCCTTGGAATTTTGTGATTTACAGAACATTTTTGGCGGTTGCGGGGATTTTCTGCTGGTTTTTCGCCTTAACCGGTATACCAATTTCTGACGTTGTAGCTATTCAATTTACGCACCCCCTTTTTGTTGTCATCGGGGCATCTCTAATCCTGAGGGAAACTGTTGATTTTCGAAGATGGTGTGCCGTATTTTTAGGTTTCATAGGGATGCTGATTATTATTCGTCCTGGGTTTTTACCTTTAAATCTTATGGTTTTGGCAATATTGCTGTCCGCCTTTTGTAACGCCGGCGTACAACTTATTACGAAACATGTCGCACAAGACGTTAGTGGCCCAGTTCTAATTCTTTATATGAACCTTTTGATGGCTCCGACGGCTTTGTATTTTGCCTATCCTGTTTGGATATGGCCCGAATGGTATCACTGGGGTGGTATCTTTGCGGTGGGTCTCTTCGGAACAACGGCTCATATTTTCTTGGCGCGCGGTCTTAAAATTGCTGACGCTAGTTTGCTGGGTACCGTAGATTTTATGCGTCTCCCATTAGCAGCGGTTTTTGGTTGGGTGATGTTTAATGAATTTTCTGATATTTGGACCTGGTTTGGTGCTACTATCATCTTTTTTGCTGTTTTGGTGACTGTGCGTCGGGGCGTTGCTTAAGTAGGGTGTGTTTGTGTTGCTACCTTAACCCAAAAGAGTTGTGTATTTGACTTTACGGTTTTGTTACGAGATTGTGATTAGCTGTAGGCTATAAAATCAAGGGTTTTGTTAATGGCAAAGGGAAAACTGCGTCATATTGCGCTTTCGGTTCCTGATCCCGAAAAATCAGCAGAGTTTTATATGTCTGTTTTTGGTTTAGAAAGAATAACTACCGTCAAAGCACCAATGGCTGATGGTGTTTATCTGTCGGATGGCACAATTAACGTTGCCTTGTTACGTTATAAAGATGATAGGCCTATGGGGACAGATAAAAACAAGGACTGGGTTGGAGCACATCATTTCGGATTTTGGGTTGATGATGTTGAAGAAAGCCAAGAAAAAATTAAAGCAAACGGTGGCAAGTGGTTCATGGGCGAAATGGAAGGTGATAACGTTTACTATGAAATGAAATTTGCCGATCCCAACGGAACCATATTTGATATTACCCATACGGGCTGGGGAGGTGCTCGTAAAAACATTTCCTCTTCTGATGACGAAAACTAAATTTCAGGTACTGGTACGCCGTTTTGTCGACAGCAAGCAATTAATGTATTTTCCAGTAAACATGCTATTGTCATTGGCCCCACCCCTCCAGGCACGGGGGTAATAGCGCCAGCAATCTCTACCACTTCATCAAAATCAACATCACCAACAAGGGTTTGTTTGCCGTCTTTTGTTTTTATCCTATTGATGCCGACATCAAGAACTACAGCTCCGGGCTTGATCCAATGGCCTTTTATCAATTTTGGTTGACCGATGGCGGCAATTAGGATGTCAGCGTTACGGCAAATTTCGGGCAAGTTGCGCGTGTGTGAATGTGTAATTGTCACAGTGGTGTTTGCTGCAAGAAGAAGTTGGGCCAAGGGTTTCCCAACTATATTTGAACGCCCAAGAACAACTGCGTTGGCCCCGTTCAAATCACTTATAGTGGTCTCCAACAACATCATACAACCTTTGGGGGTGCAGGGAACAAGCCCCCCCGACCCACGGAAAAGTGCACTAAGGTTAAAAGAATGAAACCCGTCAACGTCTTTGGCCGGGTCCATTTTTTCTATCACCGTAAATGCATCAATTTTTTTTGAAAGTGGCTGTTGCACTAAAATTCCATTGATAACAGGATCAGCGTTTAGCTCTGATACAATTTTCAGCAATTTGGCCTCGGAAATATTTTTGGAAAGTCTACGGCTGAAGTTATTCATTCCCACTTCACGCGCGTGTGTTTCTTTATTTCTGATATATATTTGGCTCGCTGGGTCTTCTCCCACTAACACTGCTGCCAATCCGGGAACCAAGCCGTACGCTTTTTTTAACGTTAGAGTTTGTGTACCAACAGTTTTGCGTAGCTTTGCAGCAAGTTTTTTTCCATCAATTAGGCGAGCCTTTGACATACATTAGTTCCGTTTTACGGTTATATAGTTATCAAGGCGCGATGAATATTGTTTAGAACCATTTGTAGAAATACCAAACCTAAAATCAGCAATACCGGGGAAATATCTATGCCCCCAAAGTTGGGAATGATGCGGCGGATTGGTCGGAGTGCCGGCTCGGTAATACGGTAAAGGAAATCCAAAATACTACGCACGAGAGGACTAGATAAATTAATAATATTAAAGGCAACCAACCAACTTAAAATGGCGCCAATAATTACAATCCAGATGTACAAATCAACTGCAATGATTGTAATGCGAAAAAGTGGGTCGATAATAATCATACTTTCAGGTTCCCGGAGACAGTATCAAGTAGTTCTGCGGCGTTAAGCGGTGGTTAAATCATCCTATCCGCACAAAACTTTCAGTTCAAGATTTAGACGGGCTGATGCTTTAGGTATTAATCATTTGCTTGATTTTAAGAAAAGAGATAAACCCGTTTCTTAGCCTTTTGGAATTTTGAAATAATGGAAAATTAGGGAATTACTTTTGTGTGTTTTGAATGTTTTTGCATAAATAGGTGAATTCTAACAACCAAGCCGCCAATGTGATATAATTTCAAACAGTAGCAAAGGTGCAGGTTATTGACGAAACCATATAAATTAATGGGGCTGTAGCTCAGTTGGGAGAGCGCGTGGTTCGCAATCACGAGGTCGTGAGTTCGATTCTCATCAGCTCCACCATTTTTGTATCCTAATGAGATAATTTTTCTTTAATGAAATTTCTTTTAAAAAATTCTAATTTTCCGTGATGGATCACCCTTTAGAAAATTTTATTGGAAACAGTGATGAAAGGATTTGCGTTAATGGACGCAAACCAAAGCCCTTGTCAGACGGTTACATGGGCAAACCTTATCGCCAATCCAATACCCATCATGAATCATTTTTCTCCAGTTCAGAGGGACAAATAATTCCCGCAACGCCAAGTGCAAGGGCTAAAATTCCCGAAGAAATCATTAAATAAATTAGAAAAGTTACCGAACCGGGTGGTGCCAGTGCAACAAGTTGTGTCATTGCTGCCACGATCACAAGATATAAAAAAACCACAATACCAGATGCTGTGCCGGCAAGGGTTTCATTAATTGCAATGGCCTCGGCTTGTGCGTAGGGATTGGAAAAACCTTGTCCGAACGAGAGAATTAAAGAGGGTAAAAACAAAGATAACGGTATTAACCCATATATTGCAATGAACCAGGGCAAAGTCAAAGACCCAATCAAGGAAACGATTGAGCCAAATATAATAAACAAAGCAGGAGAGAACCGGTTACTGCATAGGCCCGCTAAATAATTTCCTGCCATATAACCCACAGGTCCAAACATAAAATAGAGCCCAAATTCCGTTGCCGGCCGTCCCAGAGTTTCAACCATGAGATAGACTGCTGCTGCATTCAACGAAAAGAAAGTGCCTGAAGCAATTGCCGGATTTAATGCTAGAAACAAAAACTTTCGATTGCACAACAACAGCCTGTAATCCCAAAAAATGTTTAGTGACGGTTTTAAATTAGGGGGTTTGGTCTCACCGATTGTATTCACAGCAACTATTACCGCGATAACACCAAAAATAGCTGGGACGATAAGATTGAACTGCCACCCCCAGAAATCTGTTAATAAACCACCCAGCGGCGGGCCGAACATCGGGCCGAGTACTAGGGCGGCAGTTAAATAGGCAATCATCTTCCCAAGGCGATCGGGTCCGTATACGTCACTTGCAATTGCGCGTGATAACACCAAGCCGCATGCAGCCCCTGCCCCTTGGATGATACGGCCAATAATCAGGATAATTATGGAGGGCGCAAAAGTAGCCACCACCGAACCAAGAGTGAACATCCCAATACCCCCAATGACCACGGGCAGACGCCCGAATCTATCTGATAAAGTGCCATAAACCGGAGTAGCGAGCGCCATGCTTAAAATAGCTAGGCTGAAAGCTAGTTGTGCCTCACTTTCACTGACTGAAAATGCCATCCTTATAAATGGCAAAACGGGAATAAATAAATGAATTGAAAGGGGTCCAAGAAATGCAATTAGGACCAGTGCAATAAAAACTGTGGCTCCCGGTGTTGAGGAAATTTCTTTATTTATCTTCAAGAACTAGGTTTCCATTTTTTTTCGGAGGGTCTGTTGGTAAAAAAACCAGGCCCAAGTTTTTAATCAAATACGTTTTGAATATAGCGTTTGATAAAAGTTTTATTGTTATTGCTAATTTGGGCTGGTTTTCTGTTTTCAAGGAAATAATCAGCCAACAAATGTCATTGTTTTGTGGATTGCTGTAACGGGAGTGCCCTAATGATCGCGGAAAAAGGTGCTCCGTGTTTAGTTGGTAAAGCATAACAAAACTGAACCGCTTCGACTTATTTGATAACTTTGCCAAAAACCTTCCTGTAATGTCATTGGTACACAAATTTTATCTGAGCTTAAAAAAAAACAGAATAGGCCATAGTGAAACATAACTAGGAGGCGAAACCTAACCTGTAATTTCCTCAATTCGTTTGTGGACAGCAATGAGAAACTTGTCAGCTTGGCCGGGAACATCCTGCGGGTCGTCGAAACGTGTCTTATTGAGCTGTTGCGCTTCGACCATGGGTATATCTTCTGTACCGATAATAGTTTCTTGTTCACGACGGACGTCTTTATCGGTTGGATATCCTTTTTCTAAATTATAATCGCGGGTAAACCCAAAGAGATAGTGACAGGTTTTTTCTGTTTCCGGGGTCATGATGTGGTCATGGTTTATAGTGATTTTGTTTTCCTCATTTTCCATAATAAGTTCAATATTAATGGTATTTGGGGAAGTCCACTTCTGACGGTGGATCCGGGTCACAGCTCGGGTAAACCCTCCCCAAGCAGCCGCCACTGGACTCAATTGGACCTCCCTCAGGGTGCGGATACATCGCACTGCAATATTGTCAGCAGTTATTTCCATTTCCTGTTGAATATCTTCCGTTTCCCCTTTCTTGCCTGCCTGGGATCCAAAACTCGAGGCGTGAAGAAAATCGGAATGAGATACATCAAGAAGATTATCTGCCATCAGTTGATAGTTGGCTTTAACGTAAAACCGGCTAAGAACTGCTGAACGGTCTTTTGCTACTAGCCAAGGCATATCCGGTATCAGGCTTATGTCGGACTTTAAAGGATTGCCAATCCAAACCCAGGTAAACCCCCATTTTTCCACGAATGGGTAACTTTTCACTTTGGCGTTCTTAGAAGTACTCTTCTGGTGAGGGACGTATGTACAATTGCCACCAGAGTTAATTACCCAACCGTGATAACTACACATAATTTCTTCCCCAACGACCTTACCCATTGACAATGGAGCCTGTCGGTGGGGACATCGGTTTTCCAGTGCAACCATAGAGCCCGATTTGGCAGTCTGGAAAAAAACAATAGGCTCATTACAAATAATTCGTTCAAAAGGCTGAGTGGAAATTTCTGAAGCCCGTTCTACGCAATACCAAGTGTTAATAGGAAACATTAAAATCAATTCCTGCTTGTTTATTTGGTTTGTGTAAACTCATGAGACCAAAATGATCCCGAGAACTTAAAAAAAGAATAACGCCTTTTTAGACGCTGTTATACCTTTTCTATTCACTCGTTGTCTTGCCGTTGGTGGGTCCGTCCGCTTAAGGTTTTGGGATTGTATATGAAGGGCAATGTGAATTTGAGTATTGTTATTTTTGGGAGGTCGTCATGTTAACTCTCTACCATCAAGGATCGTCGGTTTGTGCAGCAAAGGTACGGATCGTGCTATTTGAAAAAAATTTGAAATGGGAAAGCAAATATATTGATGTGTTAAAAGGGGAACAATTTGATCCTGCCTATTTAAAACTCAACCCCAACGCGGTTGTCCCCACCCTGGTTCACGACACGAAAGTAATAATTGAATCAACGGTGAACTGCGAATATCTTGATGACGTTTTTCCTGAACCACCCCTTAAGCCGAAAGATCCGTTTCAGCTAGCACAAATGCGAATTTGGACAAAAAGGGTTGATGAACGCTTACATCCTATGACAAGTGTTTTAACCTATGCGGCTTCGCACCGGCATACGATACTTGACAATAATTCTCCGGAACAGGTCGAAGCGATTATCAATGAAACGCGAGATCCAGTGAAACGGCGCCGTAAACGGGAATGGATTGAACTTGGCATGGAAGCTCCAACGGCACGGCAAGCGGTAGTAGAATTCAAGAATACTCTCAACGATATGGATGAAGCTCTTTCCAAAAAACGTTGGTTGGCAGGAGAAACATATAGTCTCGCAGATATAGCCTTATCACCCTATGTAAATCGCCTCTCTATGCTGAGTATGGATCTTTTTTGGCAACGATATCCGCATGTTTCAGAATGGTTTGATCGCATTCGATCACGCAAAAGTTTTAAGCCGTGTCTCCGGGCATGGGTGCCCAAATCTCTTACCCAGGCCCTTGAAAAAAATGGTAGGCGAAGTTGGGATAAGGTAGAAAAATTAATTGGATCAGCGTAAATTAGGCTTAATTTAAAAAAGTGATTATATAAATGCCTAAACTTCTTACAGATCAGCAAGTAGAACAATACAACAAAAATGGTTACATATTTCCTGTTCGAGCCATTTCGGAACTAGATGCAGCTGATGCTACAATCAGGTTAGAAGAGTTTGAGGAGGAGTATAGGTGTGAGGCACAGGAAAAACTTGTCTTTCAGGCATACCTTCCCTTTAGATGGATGAATAATTTAATTAGGCATCCCCGAATTCTTGATGCAGTTGAAGATCTTTTAGGACCAAACCTTTTGTGTTGGGGCGGTGGATTTTTTCAAAAAAACGCGCATGACCCACGTTTTGTCTCTTGGCATCAGGATAGTTACTATTATGGTCTCGACCCTTCTGAAACCTGCACAGTTTGGTTGGCATTTACACCAAGCAACCTTGAATCAGGGTGTGTCCGCATTATGCCGGGATCTCACAGGGGAGAAAAAAATCTCACCTTCGTTAACGAACCACATCCGGACAATCTCCTTATCCGTGGCCAAACAATCAAGAATGTGGAATTGGAGAAAACAATTCCAATGGTTTTGAAAGCGGGGGAGTTTTCACTTCATCACGAAGCGATCGTTCATGGTTCAGACCCTAATCATTCTGATCAACGTCGCATCGGGCTTTCAATTCACTATATTGCAACCGATGTAAAACGTATTGGTTACAACAGCAAAGGGGACCTTCCTACTGCTTCCCTAGTTCGTGGTTTTGATAATTATAATTATTGGGAACATGCAGCTGAACCGGTCGGGGAATTTGATGGCAATTTGTTTGATAAGATGGAACGGACACGTGCCCAATTTTTTCAAAGGAGTCGTGAGGGGGCATTTGCAGATAAACCAGCCCGAACTTGATTATTTGTTGTGAATTAAAAGGGCTAGCGTTATTTGGTAGTAAAAACCAATGAGTACAGATTGGTAGAAGAAAAAGACAAAAAATGAATGAAATTTGGGACAATGTTTTGTATATGTTAAACAATACATTTGAAGAGAGTATTAAAACGCAATTAATTTACACGGTTTGGTCATTAGAATTATAAAGGTACGGCAAAATGGGAATTGAAATTATAAACCCTTTAGAGATTGGCAAATCAGAAAAAAAACGCACCCCCATTTTTGATACTCGAAAGATGCACGCTTGGGTGCACTACTACCCTAATCCAGGGGATCACGATGATCTCCATTGCCACAACGAAGATCAAACCTTTATTTGTTTAGAAGGGCAGTGCACCATGCATTTCCCCGATGGAGGTCACTCAGTTTTAAATCCTGGAATGGTGGCTTTGATTAATGGTGGATCTTTTTACAGGCTTGAAAATTCTGGCACAGGGCCAATGATTATGATGGGGAATCGTTCGGGTTCACAAAAAACTATAAAAATTATTGATTATGAAACTCGTAAAGATGTGCGCCAAAAGTACAGTGACGGAAAAGTTCATATTCATAAAGATGGGGTCAAAGTGCCATCGGACTAATTATAAACCCAATGCAAATTTTCTGAAGTGCTCCGGGTTCTAAAAGCATTCTTGTGAAGCGAAAACTTCAATTAGTAAATTAAGAAACAAACCTCGAATTTTATTTAGTTTACCAAAATGGTTCTACCGCTTGCATTTAAAAGCAATACCTGACGAGATTTTCAACACTCAAAGAAAAGGAAATTAGCGTATTAGAAATTTTTTCACTGCACTCTGAATAGTGAGGTTTCTACTTTTGCTAGTGAAATTTTCATAGAGTTTAATTGTTTTATACCCCTATTCCTCGTTCAATACTAAAATTGAAAATCTGATCGGTTAACAACGCAGACATCCCCAATAAACCCCAAAGCACCACAGAAGTCGCAATACCAGCTAAAGCAAAAAGAATTGAAAAAATTCCGGAAATTATTTGTTTTTTTAATATTGCAATGACACCGAGGATTAGGGCTAAAGGACTTAATAAAAAACTAAACGCAAATATACCAACAAAACCGATAATCAATCCCAATGTACCTAGGCTGACCCCTTCCCTTTTTATGATTATTGTTTGATGGTGGGGTTCCTTATTTCTCATAGTTTTTACTACTGCTATTTTCAATTTTTAAAATATTTTTGTTTAAAAAAATTTCATAAAACTAAAGTGAACTCAATCAAAAATGATAATGTCTGAAAATAGTTTTTCGTTCTAGGAAGTTTTATCAAATCGAGGCTTAAGTAAAATTCACTTAACCTTACCGCAAGATTAAAAGAAAGGTTTCTTAAAGCCTGTGTTTTTGAAAGTGCAAAAATATTTATTTTGGTTCTTTATCGCTTCGATTTGCGGCTCTCTAATTTTTGTTTTTTTAGTTTTTCATTCTCCAAAAGGGGCTTGGATAGGTTTTAAACCAACTTTTTCGTACGAGGTCTCACATTGTATTTCGAACAATGAAAAATTAGGTGACATAAAACGCGGTAAATTATGGGTAGTGTACCTGAAAAAACGGATGGTGAATAAACAAAAATTTTACAATGGTGTAATAGACAAAATAAAAAATATGGGTACGCAAACCGCAGCCAAACAAAAGCATATTAGTGATGCGATAAAGTGGAATACATTGAACAGAAATCTGGAAGTGGAATTTTTAAAAAATTCTATCAAATATAATATGGCGAAAATTGAGGGAAGCACCCCACTTGATATTGCAGATTATTGTATTAAGAAAAATAGGTTAAAAAGGAGAATGATTAATTACAGAAAAACGATAACTTACATCGTTAGAGACTTCCTTTTTAATGAGAACGAAACATATTGGAAAAATCATTTTTTTAACAAGTTTGGTAAAATCATTTTTTGATTTTTGATAAGAAGGCCCTATTGATTTTCAGATCAAACACCATAAAAATTTTGTTTTATTTGTTTGGGGGGAATTTTAGTGACTTATGACATTAGGATTGATGATGTATTCATTGTGGATGGAACAGGTGCGCCGGGGTTTCGCGGGAATTTAGGTATTTCTAAGGGTGTGATTACCGCTTTAGGCGATGCCCCTGATCAAGCAAAAGAAGTTATAAAGGGTGCAGGAAAAGTTGTTTCACCCGGATTTATCGATATCCATACCCATTACGACGCTCAAATTATTTGGGATAAAATGCTAACAATTTCCCCATGGCATGGGATTACAACTGTCTTGATCGGCAATTGTGGCTTCGGAATTGCCCCCACCCGTGCGGAGCATCAGGACCTCATCATTGGTACGCTGGAAAAAGTAGAAGGAATGAGTAGGAAGGCTCTTCACGCAGGGCTCGGTGAATGGCCTTTTGAAACCTTTGCTGAATATTTAGACACCATCGAAAATCAGGGAACTGCCGTTAATGTCGCTTGCTACCTCGGTCACTCGCCACTGAGGGTTTACGTTATGGGCGAGGATGCGATGTCACGGGAGGCTCGGGAAGACGAAATTGATCAAATGAAAATTCTGTTGAGAGAGGCAATCGACGTCGGAGCTATTGGGCTTGCCACTTCAGAATCCCCCAATCATGTTGGGTATGAAGGGAGGCCTGTTCCAAGCCGACTCGCCAATTTTAATGAAATTCATGCCCTTGCAAAAGTGATGGGTGAAATGGGACAAGGGATTATTCAGATCTCCGCGGGTGGGGAAATACGGTTTGATCATTATACTGCACTTGCTGAGGCGACTGGGAATAATGTGAATTGGTCTTCCCTATTAACGAGAAAAACTCACCCGAATTTGCACAATGAATATCTGGCAAAAACAAATGAGTTGATTCAGGGTGGAAAGCCTATTTATCCTCAAATGTCCTGTCGAGAACTCACTATGGAATTTGATTTTTCTGAACCCTTTCCGATGGAGCGTTTAAAGCTTTTTGAACAGTTCGGGGGGCTTAACCGGGATGATAGGAAAAAAATTTATTCAGACCTCTTATTTCGTTCCGAATTGGCTAAAGAAATGAGTTCACAAGGTAGTGATGCTGGTCCAGTCGTTCGCTTGCGGGATGCGTGGAATGATGTCGTTGTGAGCGACTTTCCCTTAAATCCATCTCTAGAAGAAAGGCGGCTTGATGATATTGCTGCTGAACGAGGTGTTGATCCTGTTGCTGCGGCTCTGGATTTATCAATCGAATCTGATTTTGTCGCTAGGTTTCGTATTCCGTTGGCAAATAATTTGGAAAAAGGTATCCGAGAGCTTCTCAAAAACCCTTATACACTTTTAGGATTGTCCGATGCTGGTGCACATGCAAGCCAATTATGCGATGCCTGTTTTTCTACACATCTCCTGGGACACTGGGTCCGTGACAAGGAAGCCCTCCCTTTAGAGGAAGCCATTCGAAAACTTACCTCCTTGCCTGCAGATGTTTTTGGGCTCGAGGACCGGGGCAGGTTGTTTGAGGGTGCACCCGCAGATGTAGTGCTTTTTGACCCTAAAACAGTTGGTGCGGGTAAATTACGTCGTACTTCAGACTTACCCGCTGGAGAAGAAAGACTGGTGGCTGACGCCCACGGGATTGAAGCAGTTATTGTCAATGGAATTATGTTAAGAGACTCGACCAGGGATTTACTATCACCTCATGCTGCTTTACCCGGGACACTTTTGAGAAATGGCAAAAGGAAACGGGCTTAATTTCGGCCACCCAAGGCAATCAATTTTATTCGTTGAACCGAAAAATTTTGAAAAATTACGATAAAAAACATCAACTTTAAAATAATTTAGAAATTAATTTCTATGGATTTTGACTGTCTTTAACCCTCTTAGGGTTAAAAATTTTCCGTGACAGGTTATGTTTTTCAACAATTGTATTTATCCGTTTGGAAAGCAAATGAGTCCAGGGTGCATCCGAATTAGATTCCTTTTCCAAAGTTAGCCAAATTTTTAGGGCTTTTTTGAATTTTCCGGCTTGTTCCGCGGCAAGCCCACTATAGAAACGGCCAAGCGGGTCAGCCGGGTTAAGTAAAAGAATATTTTTCAGGGTATGTTTTGCTCCCTTTGTAATTACACCCCCCGATTTTGAAAACTGAAGTTCAAATAGCTCGGCCCAAAATTGAATATTTTTAGGGTCCAAGGCAAGCACTTTTCTGTATGCATTCGTCGCTTTAGAGAGTTCTCCCAAGCTAGAAAGAGATCGAGCATACAGCAACCATCCCTCAGTATCGTTAGGCCTGGATTCTAATCTCTTTTTTAGCTCTAAGATTAACAAATTCATCTTAGGTTTGGTATTTTTTTGGGCTAAATTTGAGTCAATCTGTGAAGGAAATGGGCTAACCAAATTAGGTGAGCCAATCAAAAAATAAATCCCAAGGGTTACAATAGGTATTAACAATCCTACAAACAGGACAAGCCTTGGGTTAATTACAGTAATTGGTGAGTTTTGCGGTAAATTTAAATCTCCATCCGCTTTTAATATTCGGCGGGCTACTTCCATCTGGGCCGAACGTTCTTCTTCGCTCGTAATAAGGCCGTTACCTGCGTCATGTTTCAGTTCTTGCAATTGGTCCTGGTAAATTTGCATATCATATTCAGCACGCCTTGGAATCGTTTTTGAGCTGAGAAAAAAAGGGCGAAGTATGGAAACCATCGCAAAGGTGGTCATAATTAAGGTAATTATCCACAGCATTTCTTTTACCTCAATTTACGGCTTGTTGTTGGAAATCGAAGAAAGACGACGTTTTTCATCTTCCGAGAGTATTGGATGATTGGTTACTCCACGGCGACGAAACCAAAACAATATAAAAACTGCGCCCAACAAAAATATGAAAATAGGCGTTATCCATAAAAGTATTGTTCTAGAATTAACTGGGGGTTCAAGTAATACAAATTCACCGTATCGGGCTACGACAAAGGCGACAATTTCCTTTTTAGTCTCACCTCTCCTTAATTTTTGCCGAATGATCAAACGGAGATCACGTGCTAAGTCAGCATCCGAATCTTCTATCGATTGATTTTGGCAGACAGGACACCGTAATTCTCGGCCCAGTTCACGGGCTCTCTCTTCAAGTTTGGCTTTTGGCATAGTATTTCCGGACATAACCACAAATGAAGGCATGAATAAAAATTGAGCCAACAAAAAAAGAATTGTGAAGCGCCGTTTTTTCAAGGGTTTAACGCCTTAATTGTGGGCAGTATTTTTTGTTCTAAATCCTGTTCCAAGATTGGTCCTACATGGCGGTAGCGAATTCGACTTTTTGTATCAATAATAAAAGTTTCTGGATATCCATACACACCCCAGTCGATTGAAACGCGCCCGCTACGGTCTGCACCATTTTGCTTATAGGGATTTCCAAGTTCCTTTAAAAATGCGCTTGCCGCGCTTGGTTTATCTTTAAAGTTAATCCCGTAAATTTGAATGCCTTGATTTGCCAGGCGCATCAAATGGGGGTGTTCCGCTCGGCATGGTGGACACCATGATGCCCAAATATTTACAAGGGCAATTTGTCCTTTTAACGCATGATTAGTAAATCCTAATCCCTTTCCATCGATAGAAGGGAGAAAAAACTCAGGAACAGGTTGATTAATGAGCGCTGAAGGCAAAGCACCTATAGTTTTTCCACCCTTCAGCTGATTTAAATAAATAGCGAAAAGAAGTACTACAGCAATAAAGAGTGAAACAGGGATTAAAAACCAAAATCTAATTTGAAAGAGCATTTTTAGCATTTGTGGGTTTTGATAGAGTGGATTTTATTCTTTTCTTTGCTAATCGAGGGGGGCCGATTCGATGTCGGCGGTCTATAAGCGACACCAATCCACCGCATGCTATCAAAATCGCACCCACCCAAATCCAAACTACTAGAGGGTTAAAGTAAAGGCGAACGGTCCATTTAGGGGGATTAATGCCTTCCATTTGATTTCCTAAAACAACATAAAGATCACCTTCAAAGGTTGTCAGAATTCCCGCCTCTGTTGTCCCGGCTTGTTGAGCGGGATAATTTCTTTTTTCAGGCCCCAAGACTGATACTTGTTTTCCGTTTCGAGTGACAATGAAGAGTCCTTTTGAGCCGGTATAATTAGGTCCTTTTACAGTTTCCACACCACTAAACTTTAGTTGATATTTGAAAATTTTCAGGGTGTCACCTTCTGAAATTACCTTAGTTTTTTCAATTCTCCATGCAGAAGATGCTGTCATTCCGGCTACTAAGATACCCAGTGCTCCGTGAGCAATTGTCATACCCCAAAACGATCCAGGTAGATTTTTTATACGAAGAACCGTTTGTTTCAACGGTTGCTGAAAAATAGCTACACGTTCTATCAATCCAATCAAACTGCCTAAAAAGAGCCAAGTTGCTAATCCAATACCACAGGAAGCAAGAAAATATTTCCCATACCCAGCAAGGTATGCGGTGGTTACAGTGACAATTATTGTAATAAATAAGGCCAGTTTTAGCCGACCTAAAACACCTTTAAGATCCGCTCGTTTCCAGCTCAACATAGCACCCACGACGCAAGCAATTAGCACTGGAAACATCAAAGGAATAAAGGTTACTTCATAAAATGGAGGCCCAACTGATACCTTGCCACCACCTAAAGCGTCTAAAATCAGTGGATATAAAGTACCCAAAATAACTACAGTAGCGGCGGTGGTTAGGAGAAGGTTATTAAAAACTAGAGCACCCTCCCGAGAAATAGGTGAAAAGAGCCCACCACTTGGGAGATTAGGGGCCCGAATTGCATAAAGGATGAGCGAACCTCCAGTCACAAAAATGAGCAAAACCAAAAGAAAAATACCTCTGTCCGGGTCACTTGCAAATGTGTGGACTGATGTTAAAACACCAGAACGCACTAAAAAGGTTCCGAGTAAAGACATTGAAAATGTGAGCAGGGCCAATAGAATCGTCCAACTTTGTAGCGCATCCCGTTTTTCCACCACAATTGCGGAGTGCAGCAATGCAGTTCCAATAAGCCAAGGTATGAAGGAAGCATTTTCAACTGGGTCCCAAAACCACCAACCACCCCAGCCTAACTCGTAATACGCCCACCAACTACCGAGTGCAATTCCGATTGTGAGAAAACACCAGGCAGCCAGTGTCCAAGGTCTAACCCATCGGGCCCACGCGGGATCCACACGTCCTTCTATTAATGCGGCAACTGCAAATGAAAACGCTACTGAAAATCCCACGTACCCCAAATATAGGAATGGTGGATGGAAGGCGAGCCCAGGGTCTTGGAGGATTGGATTTAATCCAGCTCCCTCTAATGGAGGCGGAGCAAGCCTTAAAAACGGGTTAGAAGTAAAAATAATAAACGCCAAAAATGCAAATCCAATTAAACCTTGGATGGCTAGAACTCGGGCACGCAGAGTCGGTGGTAGTCCGTTACCAAATTCTGCTACCGCAAGGCCGAAAAGCGATAATATTGTTGCCCACAGAACCATAGAACCTTCATGGTTTCCCCAAACTCCCGCAATTTTATATATCATCGGTTTTAGGGTGTGTGAGTTCTGTGCCACGTTAACGATGGAAAAGTCGGAAGTGATGTATGCGTATAGCAAACAAACAAAAGCGGTCAAAACAAACAAAAATTGGCAACGTGCTGCCGGTCTGGCAAGTAAAATTAATTGCACAAAACCTCGAGCCGCTCCTATGAGAGGTAAAGTGCCCTGAATTAGGGCAATTACTAGTGCAAGTATCAAAGAAAAAAGACCAATTTCAGCTATCATTGGGTTTGAGGTCCTTTCCACAGACCTGTTTTCCTTAAAGAGTCAGCTACCTCGGGAGGCATATACTTTTCATCATGTTTAGCCAAAATTTCTTCCGCAAGAAAAACTCCCTCTTCATTTAATTTTCCCTTTGCGACAATGCCCTGCTCCTCACGAAATAAATCAGGGAGAATACCCCGATATTTTACGCTAACTGTCTTTGAAAGATCTGTGAGAGAAAAGTGTGTGGTAATACCATCACCACTTCTCTGGATACTATTCTTTTTTACCAGACCGCCAATACGGAACAAGCGATCAGGGGGTACATTTCTTTTAGAGATATCGGAGGGGCTATAGAAAAATATAATTTTGTCTTCTAGAGCTATTAGCACAAGGGCAGTGGCTAAACTCAAAGTGGTCAGAATCAAAACCAAAAAACTCAGCCTTCGTTGTTTCCGGGTCATGGTAGTGGGGCCGATCCCTTAGAGCCAGGTTCAGGAAGATTTTTCTTAGCCTTTAAAAATTTTTTTTCGCTTAAACGGTGTTGTCGAATACTGGCAATTAAAAAGACGACTAATACTAAAAAAGCGACCATGTAGGCTGGCCAAACAAAAACTGAAAAACCACCCATAGAAAAAAACTCATATATAAAATTCATTTTCTGACCAATCTATTTTTGATCTTGATGAAGTTGAGCAATAATTATTCCTCGAGTCCTCCTCAGTATCATTAGGGTCTTCATGCGCAATAAAAGGACTACACAGAAATAAAAAAAGAACCCAAATGCCATAATAAAAAGTGGCAAAAGCATAGAACTGTGTATTGCCGGGCCGGCAAGTTTCACAACGCTTGAAGGTTGATGAAGAGTATTCCACCAATCTACAGAGAACTTGATTATGGGTAAGTTTATGATTCCTACTAAAGATAAAATTGCCGCAGATATTTCGCCCCGAACCGGGTTTTCAAAAGCTCTGGTAAGAGCAATAAAACCTATGTAAAGGAAAAACAAAATGAGAACGGATGTTAACCTTGCATCCCACACCCACCAGACGCCCCAAATGGGTTTGCCCCATAAAGAACCCGTCACTAGACAAATAAAGGTGAAGGAGGCCCCAATTGGAGCGGCCGCCCGTGCCACTAAAAACGCTAACGGGTGTTTAAAAATAAGGCCAGTTGCGCTGGCACCCGCTATAAGCGCATAAACGAATAATGCCATCCAAGCGGAAGGAACATGGATATACATAATCCTTACAGTATCACCCTGCTGGTAATCGGGAGGGGATTCTAGTAAGGCAAAATATAAACCAACAAAAATCGAAATACCGGCAAGCCAAGCGAACCAGGGAATTAGGTTAGCAACTAAACTATTAAACCTTGCTGGGTTGGCAAATTGTTGCAACATTGGTTATTCACTTCTTATATTTCTGCTCAAACCCACTTTTTCAAGCTCACAAAAATAAAAAACTGGGCGCGCGACTGTCATTTAAAAAAAACCACCAAAAAAGAGTATGAGTTGTTACCATTATTCTAACGCTAAGCGGAGAGCTGCTGTTGTTGCTAAAGGTGTGATCACCAACGTACCTAAAAATAACGCTCCCATGAGCAGCAGGTTAGATACCCAAGGGGTTCCTGCAATAGCAGCGTCTGTTGCTGATGTGCCTAAAATTAAAATTGGCAACATCAAAGGTAATACCAAAAGGGCTAGTAACACTCTACCTCTTTGGGCTCCCAGGGTTAGTGCGGCACCTACTACACCTATCAGGCTTATAGTGGGAGTCCCCAACGCTAGTGTAGTGATCAATACAAGGTATCCTTTTTCAGGCATTTGATAAAGAATGCTCACTATAGGGGCCGTGATAGTAATAGGAAATCCAGTAGTTACCCAATGGGCTAAAGCCTTAGTAAGAGAGATTAGGCCGATTGGTGTGTCACTGAGTGCTAATTGCTCCAGAGTGCCATCATCATAATCTGAGGAGAATAAACGTTCGAAGGAAATAATCGCGGCTAATAATGCTGTCACCCAAATTATTCCTGGCCCAATTTCCGAAAGTAAAACGGGTTCAGGGCCTAACCCAATAGGAAAAAAAATTGTGGCTAATAAGAAAAAAGTGACTACAAGACCACTATCGCCTATTTGGCGAAAGGCAAGTTTTATTTCGCGTTTTATCAATAAGAAAAAATTCTTCATTGAACAAATGGTTTAGCCATTTGATTGCCGGGTGAAAAATCATGTAGGTTGAGTTGTTTGGAACCCGGAAAATTTAAATTAATATTTGTCGCAATCACCGCCATTCCTCCATTTTGACAATGTACGGAAATGATTTTTTCAAGGTTGATGATTGATTCCTGATCTAAAGCAACTGTAGGTTCATCGAGTAACCAAAGGGGCGTGTTGTACAAGAGTAAGCGGGCGAGAGCTAATTTTCGGTTTTGCCCAGAGGATAAAAATTGGCTGGGAATGGAGGCTAGATGATGCAGTTCAAATTTTTCAAGTACCGAGTGGACATCGGTGATGTTTATACCTCGTATTTGCGCCCAAAAAATGAGATTTTCCTGAACGGATAAAAAAGATTTAATAGCGTTGAGATGACCCACAAAATTCAAACGCATTTTGTGCCTTTCCGGTTCTTGTTTTACTGACCCATCGTTCCAGCTTAAAAGTCCTTTTGAGGGAGAGGCTAGGCCTGCCATGATTCGGAGGAGGCTGGTTTTTCCAGAACCATTTTTTCCGGTTAAAACAAGGGTATTTCCTGTTTCGACAGAAAAATTTAAATTCTCAAAAACCAATTTTTCACCTTTTTGACAAGTTAATTTAGTGCCAAAAAACTTCATTTTAAACTTGTTCCTCCATTGGGGAGCTAAGAAATTTTTCTCCAACAATAAAAACTTTAATTTTATGCGTCCAAATAGTTTTTGTGTGAGACGTCTCTAGTCCATAGTCATGTAATTGGTTAAAACATGAAATGTAAATAAATACTTCACTGTCCCTTGCCGGCCATTCGCAAAATTTTGTTTAATATAAGGGATTGATTTGAGTTTTTTTGTTATGATTAAATTTATTTATCTTTCAGGTACTTGTATTTTTCGGACTACTTTCTGGCCGCATCAAAATAAAAAAAGGGTTATACTGTGACTGTTTTTGGAGACGATTCGTTAGGTGTAAGACGGACACTAAACGTTAATGGCAGAAACTACGATTATTTTAGCTTAAAAGCAGCAGAAGAGAAGGGCATTGGACATTTGTCTCAATTACCCTTTTCTTTAAAGGTGCTTATAGAAAATTTATTGCGGCATGAGGATGGTCGTAGTGTAACGGTAGATCATATTAAAGCAGCTGCTAAATGGGATGGGTCAACAGGCCAGGGCATTGAAATAGCTTACCGTCCGGCTCGTGTTTTGCTCCAGGACTTTACGGGAGTGCCTGCCGTGGTTGATTTAGCAGCCATGCGTGATGCGATGATTGAAATGGGCGGAGATCCGGAAAAAATAAACCCGCTTTCAGCAGTTGATTTGGTTATAGACCATTCTGTGATGGTAGATTCTTTTGGTACTGCTGATGCCTTTAATTCTAACGTTAAAATGGAATTTGAACGAAACAAGGAGCGGTATGAGTTTCTACGCTGGGGGTCAACAGCGTTTCAGAATTTTCGAGTGGTGCCGCCAGGCACTGGTATTTGTCATCAGGTTAATTTGGAATATCTGTCACAGGTGGTTTGGATTAATGAGGTAGAAGGAACAACATATGCTTATCCTGACACGCTGGTAGGGACAGATAGCCATACGACGATGGTTAATGGTTTGGCTGCTCTTGGTTGGGGTGTTGGAGGCATCGAGGCCGAAGCGGTAATGCTTGGCCAGCCGATTTCAATGCTGCTTCCGGAAGTGATAGGGTTTAAACTCACAGGCGCACTCAAAGAGGGGACAACGGCAACCGATCTCGTTCTAACAGTGACCCAAATGCTTCGAAAGAAAGGAGTAGTTGCAAAATTTGTAGAATTTTATGGCCCTGGTTTGGAACACCTCAGTTTGCCCGATCGGGCTACTATTGGGAATATGGCCCCAGAATACGGGGCAACCTGTGGTTTTTTTCCGATAGATGAAGAAACAATTCGATTTCTTGAATTTTCCGGCCGTGACCCAGATAGAATTCGCTTGGTAGAAGAATATGCGAAAGTACAAGGGCTGTGGAGAAATTCTTCTAACCCTGAACCAATTTTTACAGATACACTAGAACTAGATATTTCTACGGTTGAACCGTCATTGGCAGGACCGCGCCGTCCACAGGACCGGGTGCCTTTATCTCGTTTGTCTGCAAACTTTGAAGAGGAGTTACCTAGCTGGGAAGAAAGTAAGAAGAGAGTACCAGTTCGGGGATCTGAATTTTTTATGGAAGATGGACATGTAGCAATTGCTGCCATTACCAGCTGCACGAATACGTCTAACCCATCTGTTCTCATTGCGGCCGGTTTATTAGCACGGAAAGCAGCAGCCAAAGGTCTTAAAGTAAAGCCTTGGGTAAAGACATCTTTCGCTCCTGGAAGTCAGGTTGTTACCGATTATTTAGAGGCCGCTGGTTTGCAGGCAGATCTTGATGGGCTCGGCTTTAATCTCGTTGGGTATGGGTGCACTACCTGCATTGGTAATTCAGGCCCTCTTTTGGAGCCAATATCGGACGCTATTGATGAGGGTAACCTAGTCGTGGGAGCAGTGCTTTCCGGTAACCGTAATTTTGAAGGCCGTGTGCACCAACAAGTCAAAGCGAACTATTTAGCCTCCCCACCCCTTTGTGTAGCTTTTGCCTTGGCTGGAACTCTCCAAATTAATTTGGCAGAGGACACTCTAGGATTTGATACAGAAGGCAATGACGTTTTTTTGAAAGATATTTGGCCAACGAATAAGGAAATAAAAGACACAATTGCAAAAGCAATTACACCGGAAATGTTCCGCAAACGTTATGGAAATATTCAAGAGGGACCTGCGGAATGGCGGTCTATGTCTGTGCCGGACGGGCAGACATATAGTTGGCAAGAAAATTCAACTTACGTCAAATTTCCAACGTTTTTTGAAGGAATGGAGCGCAAGCCAAATGATTTAAAGGATATTACTGGCGCAAGGGCACTACTAATGGTTGGAGACTCTGTTACTACCGATCACATCTCGCCAGCAGGTGGTATAGCGAAAATTAGCCCTGCGGGAGACTATCTACTCGAACGGCAAATTCGGCCGGAAGAGTTCAATTCTTATGGATCACGTCGCGGGAATCATGAGGTAATGATGCGGGGCACTTTCGCTAATATTCGAATTAAAAATGAGCTAGTTGCTGGAATAGAGGGGGGGGTTACAAAACATATGCCAGACGGGCAAAAAATGCCAATTTATGAAGCATCAGTAAAATACCGAGAAGAAGGTGTTCCGTTAGTGGTTTTAGGAGGTAAAGATTATGGGATGGGTTCTTCGCGAGACTGGGCGGCTAAAGGCCCAAATTTACTTGGCATCAAAGCGGCCCTAGTTGAAAATTTTGAAAGGATTCACAGATCAAACCTTATCGGGATGGGTATATTGCCGCTTGAATTCAAAAACGGACAAACTCGTGAGAGTCTTGGCTTCGATGGTACTGAAACGATCGATATTGTTGGACTTAAGGGTGGAATTAAGCCTGCAATGGATGTGAAGTGTATAATTAACCGACAAAACGGGGAGAAGAATGAAATTGCAGTCAAATGCCGAATTGATACCTTGGATGAGGCAGAATACTACCGTCACGGTGGCATTTTACAATATGTTTTGCGCAATATGCTAAGCGAGGCTGCTTAATTGCTCTTTTTCAACTTTACATAACACCTTTTGAGTTGCGGGTGTTTTTCCAATACTCGCTTGCTCTTACTTGGCAATTGAAAAACCCTGGCCTTTTAAAAGTCTTCCACTAAGTCGAGGTAAGGTGTTTTGATCGCACTTGTTACTAAAACCTCTATTTTGATCTCTTAGGATTCTGTAATTCCTGCCGCCATTAGATCAGACATACGACGGATAAAGGATGGAGGGTCTGGAAGTGTCTCACCTTCCAGAATACGAGCTTGATCTAACAACAGCCATGCGGCCTCTGTTAACTTTGTTCCGGAACCATCTTTGCCAGAAATTCCCGCCAGAGCTGTAATGAAGGGATGCTTGGGATTTACTTCAAGGATACGTGTTACCTTTTGCTCTAATTTGTTATGTTGACGTAACAAACGCTCAAGTCGGATGTCAATATCACCTTCCTCTGCGGTTAAGCAAACGGGGCTGTCGGTCAAGCGTTCGGAAAGACGGACGTCTTTCACTTCTTCGCCTAGTTCCAATTTTATCATGGCAATGAGTGCATCCATCCCTGGTGTATTTTCTTTTTTGTCATCTGGTACGTCGGTATCTTTCTTTTTACCCTTTTCTTTTGTCTTTATTTTGTTTAGCTCCGTCCCAGCGCGGGTTGCTGAGCGCAACGGTTTTCCTTCAAAATCGCCAATAGCTGGAAGCCAGAATTCGTCTACTGGGTCCGTCATCAAAAGTACTTCTATATTTTGGGCTTTAAAACCTTCGAGTTGTGGACTTTTTGCCAGAGTATCTAGCTCTTCCCCAGAAATATAGTAGATAGCTTCTTGGCTTTCTTTCATACGTTTGGAGTATGTTTCTAGGCTAACAAGCTCTTCCCCAGCTGTCGAATTGAAGCGTGCTAGTTTTAAAAGTGTATCCCTATTTTCATGATCTTCATAAATACCCTCTTTTAAAACGGCTCCGAAATTTTCCCAAAAAGTCGCATAATCTTCGGGTTTTTTATCAGCCTTTTTTTTCAGTTCTCCTAATACCCGTTTTACGAGGGCAGAACGAATGCGAGTTAGGGTTGGGCTTTGTTGCAGCATTTCCCGGCTTACATTTAATGGAAGATCTTCGGAATCAATGAGACCTTTAACAAAGCGAAGCCAAGATGGCGCCAATCCTTCGCAGTCATCCGTAATAAACACACGTTTAACATATAGTTTTACACTATGCTTACGTTCTGGAGAAAATATATCAAAAGGACGGTTTGAAGGTATAAACAACAAACCGGTATATTCAACACGCCCTTCAGCACGCCAATGTAAAGTCAACCACGGCTCATCAAATGCATGGCTTACGTGGTGATAAAATTCTTTGTATTGGTCTTCCTTTATGTCCTTTTTCTGACGGGTCCATAAAGCTGAAGCTTGATTTATGGTCTCCATTTTACCGTCTTCTTCTAACTGTATAGGGAGTGAAATGTGATCTGAATACTTTGATATAACTTGCCGAAGACGCGCTAGTTCTAAGAACTCTGAAGCGTCTTTTTTAAGCTTTAATACAATAGATGTGCCTCTATTTTGTTTTTTGGCTTCTGCAATAGTAAACTGACCTTTCCCGTCCGATGTCCAACACCAAGCTTGATCTTCCCCGGCTTTTTTACTCGTCACCTGAACATTGTCTGCTACCATGAAACAAGAATAAAAACCCACCCCAAATTGGCCTATTAAAGCGACGTCTTTGTTTTTTTCTTCGTTTAATGCTTCAATGAAAGCCGAAGATCCGGATCGGGCTATAGTCCCGAGATCCTCGATCAGCGCTTCACGATTCATCCCTATTCCATTATCGTCAATCGTAATGTTTTTTGTTTTTTTGTTGACTGAAATCTCTAAATGAAATTCTGAATCATCTTTTGTTAACGAAGGGTCGGTGATGGCTAAATATCTTAATTTGTCGCAAGCATCAGACGCATTGGAGATGAGTTCACGAAGGAAAACTTGCTTGTCACTGTAAAGCGAATTAGCCACTATTTGCAAAATCTTACCAACTTCAGTTTCGAAGTTTAGTGTTTCTTTCGTCATACTAAACAATCCCCTACAGAATTTTTGTTCTAAGTTTTCAAGAATATGTGTTGTGGAAGCCGAGAGTGCAAGAGTAAGAAATTATCTAATTTACACTGTAATTGAAAAAATTTAGGTTCTTGTGTACTTTTTTTAGGAAAGCAAACTTCTGATCATGTCTTTCAAGGATCAAAATCCACGCATAATGGCCATTTTAGGCCCTACCAATACTGGCAAAACATACCTTGCTATAGACCGGATGCTTGGGCACCAATCAGGTATGATAGGCTTTCCTTTACGGCTTTTGGCCCGAGAAAATTATGATCGTGTGGTGAAATTAGTTGGCAACACAAAGGTAGCACTTATAACCGGGGAAGAAAAAATTATACCCAAGTCACCCTGTTATTTTATTTGTACCGTAGAATCGATGCCAATCTCTCGGTTAGTTGATTTTATGGCAATTGATGAAATTCAACTTTGTGCTGATCCAGAGAGAGGGCATGTTTTTACGGATCGTTTATTGAATGCGCGTGGCAGACTCGAAACAATGTTTTTGGGAGCATTGTCCATTAAATCTGTTATGAAATTACTAATTCCAAAAATTAAGTTTACAGAGCGACCACGATTTTCAAAATTAAGCTATACCGGGCCAAAAAAACTTAACCGAATTTCAAAAAGAAGTGCTGTTGTGGCGTTTTCTGCTAACGATGTTTATTCTCTGGCAGAAAAAATTCGAAGTAATTCTGGTGGCACAGCTGTAGTGCTCGGAGCACTCAGCCCCCGGACTCGCAATGCACAAGTCGAAATGTATCAATCTGGTGAGGTTGATTATTTGGTTGCAACAGACGCAATTGGAATGGGTCTTAACATGGATATTGACCATGTGGCATTTTCCTCTCTGAAAAAATTTGATGGGATTCGACTGCGGGCTCTAAGAATGGATGAAATCGGACAAATTGCAGGCCGTGCTGGTCGCCATTTGAATGATGGTTCGTTTGGTACTTTGAGTGAGACAGGTAAGCTTGCACCAGAAACAATTGAAGCGATTGAAAACCATCTTTTTCAACGAATTTCTAGAATTTGGTGGAGAAATAAAAATCTAAAATTTAAAAGTGTAAAATCCCTCTTGAAAAGCCTCGATTTGGCACCACCATTCCCAGTTTTACGAAAAGTACGGGAAACGGAGGATCGTGCCGTGTTGCGCCAACTTTCGTCGGATCCAGAAATTTTAAGATTAGTAGCTAATCCTGATTTAGTACGGGTTTTATGGGATGTTTGTCAAATTCCGGATTATCGAAAAACCATGTTAGATGCCCACGTTAGGCTTTTGGCTAGGATTTATCGTTATCTGGCTTCATCTGAAAATCTTTTACCGACGGATTGGGTAGCAAAACAATTGGTACACCTTGAAAGAGTTGATGGCGATATAGATACACTTATGGCTAGAATAGCTCATACACGCACTTGGACCTATATAAGCCACCGCTCTGACTGGCTTGACGATGCTCAGCATTGGCAGCAACGAGCACGCGCCATTGAAGACAGTCTTTCAGATGCCCTGCATGACCGGCTAACTAAACGATTCGTTGATCGGCGGAACCTGGTTTTGGTTCGATCGAGAAAACCGGGCCAACTTAACGCAGAAATTGATGAAGATAATTCTGTTTTCGTTGAAGGCACATACTTAGGCAAATTAACTGGCCTTAAATTTATTCCAGATTTGTCCGCTTCAATGGAAGATCGTCGTTTAATGACGAATGCAGCACATAAAGTTTTACAGCAGGAAATTAAAAGACGCGTGGAAGAAATAGAAAAAACTGAAAATACTAAATTAGCCCTTAATGATGATGGAAAAATTATTTGGAACAACAATCAAATAGGAAGGCTTATTAAAGGAAACACCAGCCTATCTCCAAAAATTAAAATTGATGATAGCAATGTATTGAATGTAGATCTCCGGGAACGGGTCCATGAAAGACTTTCCGGGTGGTACGAACAAACGATCAATAAAATCTTTAATCCGCTGTTTTTACTGGAAAAAAAACAAATGTCGGGAGCGGCAAAAGGAATTTGGTTTCAACTTTGTGAAGGCCTTGGGTCCGTACCACGGGCCCTTGCACAGTCACAAATACGCGCACTTACAACCAATGATAGAAGAATTCTACGATCATCCCAAGTGCGGATTGGTTTCCAAAGTGTTTTTGTGGTCTCTCTTTTTAAGTCGAAAATTATAAAAATTAGAGCTTTGCTTTGGTCGATTTGGAACGGACGAGCCTCTCCTTTATTGCCTGAACCCGGTGTGAAAACGGTTTTCCCATTTCCATCCGAAGAAAATGAATTTTTTAATGCAATCGGTTTTGTTCCTGTAGGAAATAGGTTGGTTCGCGTGGATATCCTCGATCGACTCTCATTGTCGTTAAGAGGTTTAGCTAAAAGTGGTCAATTTGATTTTCCCAAAAATTTATCAGGGTTGTTGGGAATAGAGGACAGGGAAACAAAGGAATTGCTTGGGAATTTGGGTTACAAATCGGATGACGGAGGTAATACCTTTAGACGAAAGAATAAGAAAAAATATAGGATTTTCAAAAAAAACAGAAGATACGCTAATGTGACCAAGAAAAACACAGTCAGAAAAGGAAAAGTAGGTGATCCAAATTCCCCTTTTGCTCGCTTATCAGACGTTAAATTTTAATGCCTGAAAAAGAAACCATTCGGCTAGATAAGTGGCTTTGGCAGGCGCGATTTTTTCGTTCGCGTGCCCTTGCAAGCCGTGTTTGTTTTTCAGGGAAAATACGAATAGATGGAGTGTCGGTAAAAAAAGCACACTTCAACCTGCGGATAGGAAGTGTCCTTACATTTCCCCAGGCCCGTCAAATACGTGTCGTGCGCATTGTAGCGCTGGGGACCCGTCGGGGACCTGCTCAGGAAGCTCAAAGTTTATATGAGGATATGTCAGACGGGATATCGATACCCAAATTTAACGGTTCGAGACCCTTACCAGTTGTCCGTTGGGACCGAAAAGATAGAAAAAAGGAAGTTTGGTAATGAAGGGACTGAAAGCATTTTTAGGAATTGAGAAAAAAATTGAAACGGATAAAGATAGTGAGTTTGAACAAAATCACTTGGCAGTGACATCATTATTTGTCGAAGTAGCTATGGTTGATAACAATTTTGATATGGAAGAACATTCAAAAATTTTGAAGATAATCCAATCCATTTTTTCGCTTCCCAAGGAAAAGGCTGAAGAGCTATTGAACCGTGCGGAGAAGGAGGTGGAAAATTCTACCCAATTATTCCCGATAACCACCCGTATCAAGAAAACATTTTCTTACGAAGAACGCGTTGAATTTGTAGAATCACTTTGGCAAATTGTCTATGCAGATGGAAAAATGGATGCTTATGAAGATCAACTAATGCGCCGGATTGGTGATCTGATTTCTGTAAGTGATCGGGATAGAACTCTTGCTAGGAAACGTTCATTGGCTAATGATTAAAACATTAAAATGCTTAATTAAATTTTGCATTTCAGAACTACCTTTCGATTTTAGCTTCAGAATTGCGTTGCATAAATTGATGTAAAATAGTAGAGACCTTGAGCTAATTGTTTGAATTGGAGTTGTAAAAACTTTTTCTCTACTTTTTCGGAGCCAAGAATGACCTATGTTGTCAATGAACAGTGTATCAAATGCAAATTAATGGATTGTGTAGAGGTGTGTCCGGTGGACTGCTTTTACGAAGGTGAAAATATGCTAGTCATCCATCCTGATGAATGCATCGATTGTGGTGTCTGCGAACCAGAGTGTCCGGTTGAAGCTATTCAACCTGATACAGAGGCAGAGGCCCAAAAATTTCTCGATTTAAATACAAAGTACTCCGAAGAATGGCCTAATATTACCCGAAAGGGTAAAGTGCCGGCTGATGCAGATGATTGGAGGGAGGTAGGTGACAAGTTTGAAAATCACTTCAGTCCAAATCCGGGTACCGGGAACTGAGTTTATAGTATCAGACCTTACTTCGCTAAAAATTTAAATGACAAAGTGTTGGGTAAGAAACGCTGTCCTTTTGGAAAGTTTTGTGTTACCATAACCGGTAGAGTTGGTACCGTAGATCGCTCCAATTTGCTTACGACATAGCTATTCAAGTCGAAAATTTCGGAAGGTATTGATTCCGATAAAATTTTTCTTTACGCAAAAACAATTTGCGCTTCTGTGGCACGTCGAAAGTACAAATAGCCAGCAAAAGAACGCAAAAGAGATAGGAAAATGGTGAGTAAACCTAAAAAGAATTCAAAAAAACTTCCCTTTTCAGTTAAAGATTTCGTTGTTTACCCCACTCACGGGGTTGGGAGTGTGGTGGATGTGGTTACTGAAGAGGTGGCTGGGTTCGAATTAAGACTTTATGTAATTAATTTTGCAGCAGAAAAAATGACCCTTCGTGTACCGATAGGAAAAGCAGAGGAATCAGGGCTTCGGAAAATAAGTACTCGGGAAAAAATGCAGACCGCTATTGGAACTTTGCGTGGACGTCCCCGTTCAAAACGGACGATGTGGAGCCGTAGAGCACAGGAATACGAAGCGAAAATTAACAGCGGGGATCCTATTGCAATAGCGCAGGTCGTGCGTGATCTACATCGTCCACCTGAACAGCCAGATCAGTCTTACAGCGAACGCCAAATGTATGAAGCAGCTTTGAACCGATTGGCTTTAGAACTGGCTTTGGTAGAAAAAATTGAGCCGGAAGCTGCAACCGAAAGGTTAGAGACGCTACTTCTAAAAGCCGCATAATTTCTCATCCTAATTTGAATACTTAAATAATTCTCAATTGCGCCCAATTTTTCATCAGAACGTCTGATGAAAGATAAAAATATTTTCTGATTTGTTTAGTGAAAAAAGAAAGTCCCAAAAGTTAGGTAAAAGATTTTTCCGTTATGAAAAAAATCACCGTAATTTCCGGAGGGCAAACCGGTGTTGATCGGGGGGCATTGGACGCTGCCATAAATCTGGGAATACCTCATGGGGGTTGGTGTCCCAAAGGACGATTAGCCGAAGATGGTAAAATTTCTAGTAAATATCAATTAAAAGAGACTTATTCTAGAATGTATGCTGTACGCACCCGCCGCAATATTAGTCTGGCAGATGCTACATTGATAATATCACCCTGCCCTTTCATCGGTGGTACGTTGTTGGCAGTAACGGAAACTAGACACCAAAACAAACCATTGCTTGTTGTTTACCCAACCCGCGCAAATTATGTGCAAATTATGGAATGGTTGTTAACGTATAGAGTGTCTGTTTTAAATGTAGCAGGTCCCCGAGAAAGTGAAAAACCTGAGATTTATCTATATTCCTACAAAATTGTATCTAAAATACTTCAAATGCTTAATAAAAAATAAATTTTACTAACTGACCACGCGATATTTCAACATTGCCAAGTAGCCCATTTTAAATGCGGAAAGGCTCCATTGTTAAATTGTCATTTAAAACCATTTCTTGCGCCTTTATAAAATTTAAGTGAAAAGGTTGTAAATTCTTGGCTTCCGCGTTTTTAAAATAAAAATCTGCCGCCATTTTTTTGATGTAAACATTCATAGGTCCGTCTGTGGAATTTGGCATAAAGGTAAAATTTATTGACGCGCTATTAGGACCTTTGGAGAGGACGAAATTAGGGTATTTAAAAAGTGTTAAATTTTGGAACTTTGAAGTGAAATCGTAATTCTGAGTGTCAAAAATTCCGATATCGAATACAACCTTGTTTGGCATTTTTGAAAATAATAAGTTTTAAATTTTTAAATCGATCTGTTGCCCTTTGCGTTGCTAAAATTTTTATTTTATCTGTATTACAGAGTTGAAAAAATTATTGAAATTTTGAATGTTTAGTATCTCTAAGTATTCCCAATATCATTGGGCTCCTTTATAGGGTAACGCCAAATACAAGAATTTTTGTTGTCTTCATATTGTAAAATGCGTGTCCATAAATTTTAGAGCCGTAATTAATGCCTAGTGAACAACTTTTTCCACCCATAAATACATTTGAAGAAGGCCACCTTAAGCTGGACGACATTCACGTGATGTATTGGGAACAATCAGGAAATCCTATGGGTTTGCCTGTGTTGTTTTTACATGGGGGCCCAGGTGCTGGTGCTACCCCTGTTCATCGACGTTTTTTTGATCCAGCAGTTTATAAAATTATAATTTTTGATCAACGTGGGGCCGGGAGGTCCGAGCCACGTGGGGAAACCACTAATAACACGACACAGGATCTAGTTGATGATATTGAACGGCTTCGGCTTCATTTGGGTGTAGAACGTTGGATCGTATTTGGGGGCTCTTGGGGAAGTACCTTGGCTTTAGCGTATGGGGAGAAATTTCCGGAGCGGTGTCTGGGTTTTATTTTGCGCGGAATTTTTTTGGGGAGTCAGGGTGAACTGAATTGGTTTTTATATGGGATGCGTAAGGTATACCCAGAAAATTGGGGACGGTTAGTGGAACAACTTTCTGAAGAGGAGCGTAAAGATATACTGACGAGTTATCACAAACGGCTTTTTAGTAATGATAAAAAAATTTATGTACCTGCAGCGCGCGCTTGGAGTGCTTATGAAGGGGCTTGTTCAACTCTGATGCCCAGCCCGGAAACGGTTTCAGCTTTTAGTAGTGATGAGTTGGCGTACGCGCTTTCCAGGATTGAGGCACATTATTTTATTAATAATCTTTTTCTAGAAGATGATGAACTTCTTGATCAAATAGAAAAAATTCGTCACTTGCCAGGGGTTATTGTCCAAGGTCGGTATGATATGGTTTGTCCTATGGTGACAACAAATAAATTACAAAAAGCTTGGCCTGAAGCTGAATATGTAATAGTTCCTGATGCCGGACATTCTGCAATGGAGCCCGGTATCCGTGCGGGGTTGGTGGGTGCTACAGAACGTTTGAAACGAGAAAAGTTTTAATTTAATTTGCTATTTATTCTATTCTCTTTACATTTTGGATTTGAAAAGAAAAATAAATATAATGGCTGTGTGTAAGGAAAAATTTGATCGAAAATCGTTAGGAACCCTTAGTTGTTTGGTAGTATTTCTTTATGTTAGTCCAGTCGCGGGCGGTATTACTGGCCATGATTTAGCGGTAATTATGGAAAAGTCACACCCTTTTGTAACGACAGCGGAGAGCCTTACCGTGTCAACCAGAAACCCTTTATTACCTTTTCCAAAAAAAATTCAAACTAACAAAAAACAATTCAATAAGCTTACTGTTGCCTCGAGAAAAACAGGAATATTACAAAGAGAAGTTAGGGAAAATTCAAACAAGCCTAAACCAGAGAGTCCGAGTTTTTTGACAGCAGCCACAGGATATTTTGATATAAACGATAATGAAGGGGCTGTGGAGTTACGTTTAGAATGGAAAGGCCGGAGGTTTTTTGAAAAGATGTCCCCCTTACTCGGGCTGATGGGGAGCAGTGATGGAGCAATTTACGGTTATTCTGGTTTAGCTTATGATATTTCTCTTGATTCAAATTTATTTTTTACGCCCTCCTTTGCTTTTGGTGCGTATACGGATGGTGACGGAAAAAATCTTGGATCCACAATTGAATTTCGGTCAGCAATCGAATTTTCTTATCGTTTTAGGGACCACTCGCGGATTGGTGTAATGGTTTATCACCTTTCAAATGCAGGAATTAGTAACAAAAACCCCGGGACCGAAATACTAAGTTTTGGTTATACAATTCCTTTAAATTAAAAATAAACCAAAAGACTTACTGTAAGGTCGGAGAGTTGGTGAAATCTTTCCACTCGAAATTAAGTTCGTCTTTACGTTTTCTTTATTTCTCTCGTTAATTACTTCAATGCTTTTTTGCTAATTTGTCATTACATTTTTGAAAGGGGAAGTCTTGTTGCTGGTAGTTAATCAGGGAGCATTGTAGGGTAGTTTTCGGCGTGATACCGTGTAATTACATGTCTTTTCGATCTTACTTCCCTCAGGAATAAAAAATTAGGAGATAAGTATGAAAAAAAAGAATCCCTGGGTGAAGCGTCTGTTCCGTGATTTATCTGTGATGGGCAATGATGTGTTCAAGTCACCGGAATACAAACATTTTTTGTCAAACCGTTTAACCCGTAAGCGTGCGGCTTATTATATTTTTGAGCGTTCACATTTTCACTTAAACCGAAGACAGTGTTGGGCTTTAGTCCAGGCACGTGCCCCTTTTGATATCAAGCAGCTTATTTGGGCACATGAGATGGAAGAACTTCAGGGGGACAAAAATAGGGGTGTTGAAAATCATTGGGTGTTGGGTATGAAAGAGGGCGAAGCTGTTGGTATGAAACCTAAAGATTTTAAAAAACCGGCTGGAGAGCCCACTCTCATATGTACCAGTGCTTGGTCCTACATCGCTGAGCATGCTAATTGGCTGGAGGCACTCGCTTCTTCTTGTATGTTGGAAATTGCCAATTCGGATGGGATAATTCGTGGTGGGGGTATTGCCAATAGATTTGGGAAAAAAATGCAACGCGAACTTAGTATTCCACTCAATAAACAGCCCTCAAATAAGGAACATATGGAAGTAGACATCGTTCACGCAAACCTCTTGTTTGAGGCAGCGGAGACATATTTGACCAGCAAAGAGGAACAAAAGTTGGTTATGAGCGGAGCCTCTAAAGGACTCTCAATTTACAAAACATGGCTGGGGTTAATGGCTATGGAAATGGACAAAATTCGTTGACGGCCTGTAACGCTCGTTCAAGTTTTTTTACTTAAAGCGTTTTCAATTTCCCATACCTCTGTATTCATTGGTATATCATTTCGGCGACGCTGCGCTGCGCGGATGCCGTTTTCCCAATAATTACTTTCCACCGCACGAAGTGCTTCCTGTTCCAATTGTTCTGGCCAAAACCCTAACGAATAACCATGCCAGGGGGCTTCTGGCTTGAGTTGGGGCAACCCCAATTTTTCTTCCCAAATCTGACGCGCCCGCTCCATGTATTCAAGTTTTGGTAATGCAACCGGCGGGTAGTCTTTCTTTTGAGTGGCATCAATGAGTAAAGCGGAATCTTCGCCGCCGGTTATAGCCTCACTTGGGCCGTGGCCGGGATCTTTATGCTTAATTACCTCCATATCCAGATGAGGGCTGGATCGAAATGCAAGTGCCCAAAATACAGAATCTAAATTTTTTGGATCAATGTCCTCACTAATAGCAATTACAAATTTTCCGGACCCGCGTTGCTGCGACTGTATACCATAAAGTGCACGCCATATTTCAGTTTTGGGGACACTCCTTTCAAATGTTACAAAGATGAACTTGCGGCTACCTGTTAATGGCTGGTGGCAAGTAACATTTTTAACTCCCTTGATTCCGAGGTGATCACGGAGATGTCGAATGTAACCAAATTCGTGTACCAGACACCGTATTCCAGTAAATTCGTTGGGGTGTAGTTGACTCAAATATGTAATAAGGATGGGATTTTTTCTGTGTGTAATTGCCGTTACCTCAACAAAGCAGTTAAATTCTTGTGTATTTACATGGCCGTGGGCTTCTGCGTAGGGTCCCTCCGGTTCTAGATACTCCGTGTCAACGTATCCCTCGATAATGATTTCTGCATCTGCGGGAACAAGTAAATCAACTGTCCTTGCTTTGACAACATCAATGGGGGAACCAAGAAGACCCCCGGCGAGGCCAATTTCGTCAAACTCTTCTGGAGCTTTCCAAACGGCGGCATAGGCAAGGACAGGTGGTCCCCCAACGACATATGCGCAAGGCATTTTTTCGCCTCGCTCTTTGTATTTAAGCCAATGGCCGTACCCCCCGGCCCGTAATTCTGTTGATGTATTTAAACCGAATCTTCGTGGGGCTTTAATTTGACCACGGTAAGTACCAAAATTTTGGAGCCCTGTATCCGGGTCCTTCGTTATGAAACCAGTGCCGCTCAAAAAGGGGGCATTATCCCACCCCGGCGTTGAAATTGGTACTGGTAAAGCATCGAGAGCATTGCCGGGCTGGTCTAATTCGGTGCCCTCTATAATAATTTCCTGGCAGGATCCGTCAAATATTTCTCTTGGGGGTATAGGGTTTGATAATGCATTTTCCCAAAGGTCATTAGAATTTTCAAGGGGACACCCTAGGCCAATGCTGTAAATTTCCTTGTTTCCTCCCCATGCGCCAATCAAGACGGGCATATTGTATTTTTTTCCTTTAGAATCTGTGACGTTCGTAAAGAGCCACGCTTTACGTTCCTCATCCGGGACGCCCCCCCTTACTTGCCATCGTACGAGTGGAAAAAGTTCTGTATCTTTGTTAATTGGTAAATCCACAACCCTAAGCAAATTTTTTTTTTCCAGGGTACGGATATGGTCTCGTAGGTCAGGATAAACCCGTGATTTTTGTGAGGTTCCTGCGGATTTTTTCTTTGCCATATTTTTTTCCTATGGATTACCTAAATTTCAGGACAATATTAGATTAGGATTTTCTGCAGAGATACGCATAAAAGGAGAAATTTACTAATGCTAAAAATTTGGGGACGCCGAGATTCTTTCAACCTTCAAAAAGTAATGTGGTGTGTTGCGGAACTCAACTTAGAATGCCAAAGGATTGATGCCGGAGGTGTGCACGGTGTTACAAATTCCACAGAATACCTTTCCATGAACCCCAACGGAAGAGTTCCGACTATCGACGACGATGGGTTTGTGCTCTGGGAGTCAAACTCTATAGTTAGGTATTTAGCTGCAAAGTACGGTGTAGAAACACTTTATCCCAGTGAAATAAACCAGAGAGCAGAAGCCGATCGTTGGATGGAGTGGCAAAGTGCGACTGTGGGCGCGGTAATGCGTCCCTTGATTATTACAATGTTTCGAACGAGACCCGAAGATCAGGATCCTAATATTGTTAATAAACAAATTGCTGAAGTAAGTCGCTATTGGGCGATGCTAGATGGACATCTTGCTACTCATAAATTTGTGGCCGGTAATACCTTGACTATGGGGGACATTCCAATCGGTTGCTATGCTTGGCGTTGGTTTTCAATTGATGCGGATAGACCTAAATTTTTATACTTAAGAGACTGGTATAAAAGACTGTGCGACCGGACCGCATACCGTGAGAATGTTATGATACCAATGGCGTCGAATTAAAAAAGTCGGGGCTGAAATATTAAGCCCCGACAAAAACCAGAGATTGATTTTATTTACCCTTAAGGGCTGCTTTTAGTTCATTTATTGTTGAATTTGGTGTTGCTGCCACTTTACCGATAAAAGCCTGCAATTTTTTTCCGCTTGTTGGTCCTAGAGGAAGTTTTCGTTTGGCGTAATCACCTACAAAACCGGCATCCTTCATGGTTCCGTCAAAAGCCGCTCGTAGAGCTGCAACGCGATCCTTAGGCACATTCGGGGGTGTGTGTAGGGCTCGCCCTATCATACCCGTCATATGCAGAAACCTTACCATTGTTTTTGCCTTTTCAGTTTTTGCGAGATCAATAAATCGGGGGACGTTTGGCAAATCTGCAAGTTTATACGGCCCGATCTGAGCGAAGTGAATAAGTTTGCCTTCCTTCAGCCAATGCCCGCGCTTAGCCTTAACGCTTGCCCATGCTAACGACCGGCCATGGACTTCACCGCGCTCCATGGCCATATCTACACCCTTGGATCCCTTATAACCGGTTACAAACTTAAATTTTGTACCGAGCAGAGGGTTCATGAGTTTAATCATCCGATACCAACTTGAATTTGGACTTGTAGCGCCCATTATTATTGTATTCCGTTTGGCCTCGCTAAGAGATTTAACGGGTGATGTGTGCCAGACCGAAAGGACACTGGCGAGGCTGGTAATGGATCCTAACCATTGGAATTTCGTAGCGTCAAATCTAATTTTCTTTGGCCGCAAGAGTTGGTTTTCTACAATTGATGAGATAGGCATACTGATAACACTACCGTCTTTTGGTGATACGTTGTAAACGTAGTTAGCAGCTTTAGTGCCCCCGCCCCCACGCATAAATTGCACTACTACAGTAGGTTTGCCTGGAACATGCTTTCCAATATGATTGGAAACTAGCCGCCCATTTAGACCAAATCCTCCACCCGCACCAGATCCTACGATAACAGTCACGGTTTTTCCTTTATAAAATTTTGCAACAATGTGATGAAAAAAAGGCGTCTCTTCACCTGCAGCTATAGCGCTGTTTATCCCGATGAAGGCGGAAAACATGGTGATTGTTAATACCGATAGGAATTTTTTGTTACTTTCAAACATCTACTTTTCTCCCTTGTTAATTCGTCTTTTATTATAAATTAACGGTTGGGCATAGACTGCATTTCAACAGTCATCAGCCTTAACCATGTTTTATTTATGGCCCACGTAGTTCGGGCACCATGCATTATGGTGTCGTAATCATCTTTAGATTTCATGTGTTGTTTGGCAACTGCAATAACAAATTTTGAGTGTTCGTC
>JAYZBC010000090.1:0-40191 GCA_036339375.1 Pseudomonadota bacterium
AAAGCGACCGGCCAGATCAATCTCCTTGGGCGGCATGAACTTCTAAAGAGCTTATTTGTACGGCGAAAATTGGATCTGAGGAACGGCAGATAAAAGGAAATGAAAACCTATCCATCGTTTGAGTGTATTCCTGTTCGGGGGTGGCGGTAGCAGACTACGCAAATTTGGTTAGTTTCTGCTGAAACCAGTTCTGAATTCAGCATGACGCAAAAAGAGATTTGTTTGTCTGGATTGGTATTATATAGGAGATATCCGGAGTCCCAATTGAGAAATCGGGGGGTATCCCCGGGGTGGGGTATGCATTAGAGCGTTTTACCGCTTTGACCTTGGATAGAGATTTATAACCGAAGTGCCCGCTCTATTGGGGAGCGGTTATGGGAACAGAGGTCATATAGGAGTGAGTAGCCTTGGGAACCAATCGAAATTGGCGGAGGGAGAGGGATTCGAACCCTCGATACGGTCACCCGTATACTGATTTAGCAAACCAGCGCCTTCAGCCACTCGGCCACCCCTCCGCCGTGGAGTGGTGTTGTTACACGCTGTATGCGGGGCTTTTCTAGGGCACAGCTATAGATAATGTCAACGTCCGCGTGGTTGTTGAGTTCAAATTTTTCCTTTTAAACTGTTAGCCCGGTTTTTGCGCATCCAAACCACGCTGGACGCCTGGTCGTTCTTCCAGTGCTTTAAACCAGCGGCTTACGTTAGGAAATTCATCAAAACTAATCCCCTGCCATTCGTATCGCATAATCCAGGGGAAAACAGCAATATCTGCAATCGTAAATTCTCCCGCAGCTATCCATTCTTGTTCATTAAGACGATCATCCAACACCCCCCAAAGTCGCCTTGTTTCATTAGTGTAACGTTCGATACCGTAAGGAACCCTCTCGGGTGCCGCACGCCTGAAATGATGGGCTTGTCCAAAATTAGGCCCTATTCCACCCATTTGAAACATAAGCCACTGCATTACCTCGTAACGCTTATTCAACGCTTGGGGAAACAAGTTTCCATGTTTTTCACCCATATACATTAGGATTGCCCCCGATTCAAATAGGGTAAAAGGCTTCCCACCCGGACCATCCTGATCAATCACAACGGGTATTTTTTGATTTGGGTTTAATGCAGTGAATTCAGGTGTAAATTGCTCACCATTACCCAAAGCGATCGGATGAATTTTGTAATCTACCTCCAACTCCTCGACCATAATGTTAACTTTTCGACCGTTAGAGGTTGGCCAGTTATAAATGTCGTACATTAATTTAATTTTCCTTATTTAATTTTTGTTTGTGGACCAAGCTAGCTCGGTACACCCATACCCCGAACAATTGCAGACCTCTTTGAAAGCCTATTAAACCAGTTTTTGACTCCAACAAAGTCGTCGAGATTTAAACCAAAGGCCTCATGACGCTCAATCCAGGGATAGGCCGCCATATCTGCAATTGTGTAGGTTTTTCCTAAAAATTCAAATTCACGCAGCCTGAAATCCAATACACCTACCAGTCGCTGCATTTCTTGAGCATAACGTTTCTGCCCATATTCAACGGCTGTCTTTTCTGCCCAGCCCGGCGCTTGATGATTAAAATGATAAAGTTGAACAAAATTTGGCGCCAAACCGGTTATAATAAACGTTAACCACTGCAAGCATTCTAGTTTGGTGACTTCTTCATTTCCGAAAAATCGTCCCGACTTTCCTGCCAAATATTGGAGAATAGCACCGGTTTCAAAGACCCTGATACTTTTTTCACCTGGTCCTTTTTGATCAACAATAGCAGGAATTTTTTGGTTAGGGTTTATTTTACGGTACGCGGGTTGGTGTTGCTCACCCTTTCTTATATCAACCTTGTGGATGTTATAAACAAAACCACATTCCTCAAGGGCAATAGACACCTTTTTACCGTTTGGCGTATCACAAGTATAAAGGTCTATCATTTATAATTAGCCACCGCTCTGACCCTGGTTTCTCTGGGTCTTACCATACATTATTTCCCATTGTTTGTCGGTGTGGGCGCCTCGTCTTCCTTGGTCAGCAAGGACTTTTAGTGCCTTTTCGACATTTGGACGGGCCCAAATCGTGTCACGCCAACGCTTCATGTTAGGATATTCATCCTCCGTAACACCTTGTCGCTCTGGAAACCTGACCCAAGGAAAAATAGCGATATCTGCAATTGTATATCGATCCGCTGCCACAAAATCTCTGTCCTCTAGACGGCGATCTAAGACACCATAAAGCCGGTTGGCCTCGTTAACGTATCGGTCAATTCCGTATTGGATTTTATCTACAGGCATACGTTGACGGGCGTAATCATTAAAATGGTGAGACTGTCCCAGCATAGGACCAACCCCACCCATCTGAAACATCAGCCACTGCAGGGTATCAAAGAAAGCAGCGGGTTCTAATGCCTCGTCAGGTAACAATTGTGCAGACTTTCTACCCAAATATATGAGCATTGCCCCGGATTCGAAAATTGAGATTGGCTTACCCTCAGGCCCATCTTGATCTACCATTGCCGGCATTTTATTATTTGGGCTTATTTTTAAAAATTCCTGTTCAAACTGTTCACCCTCACCGATGTTGACTGGATGCACGTTGTAATCGTATGCAATTTCTTCCAACATAATGTGAACCTTGTGTCCGTTTGGTGTGGGCCAAGTGTATAGGTCTATCATAGTGTTACCCTTAGAAACTTATTTTAATCACCAAATAGTCTTGTTCGTACTTCAGGTCTACCCCCATTTGCGGATTCGAACAGAACACCGCATGCTAAAGAGCTTATCAGGATCAAAATGTTTCCTATAAAATGAACAATTTATCTGCACCAACTGTGCCGACGCACTACCCATGGAGGCTACAACTACCCATCTACGCCAGTGGATTTTTTAACGGTAACGTGTACTTCTTGACTGGAATTTTAATGCCTTTATGGGCTGCAATCATCGTAAAAGAACCGTTTCTGATCGGCGTTGTAGTCGCCTCCAGACAGGTACTACCGGTTTTACTATCAATCCCAGGTGGAGCCCTTATGGATCGATTCGGCGCGCGCCGCATCATGTTAGTAGCTGGAGCGATTGGTGTAATTTCCATGTTAGCTTTTCCCTTTTTCCCATTTTTAACGATGATTATAGTTTTACAAATGTTGAATGGATTGTCGGAATCTCTGGGTTGGGTTGGGAGCCAAACTTTAGTTGGCCAGACCCTCAAAGGACACGCTACGTATGCTGGCAGATTGAGTTTCGCTTTAAGGTTGGGTGGTTTTTTTGGGCCATGGTTTTCAGGTATAGCATGGCACAGTTATGGGCCCACTTTTGGATTTTATTTTATGGCATTGTGGATAGCTTCTGGCTGGTTTGCTGGTTGGTTAGTTCCCGTTATGAAAACGAATAGTTTAAATGACAAAAAAACAAAAGTAAGTCTTCGTACAATTATCCCAAAATATTCAGACTATGTCTCTACCTTTCGATTGCTTGGGATTGGCTCGGTCATGCTTGTTACAGTAGTGACACTGGCAAGACAAACCGGGTCCGGAATACAACTCTCATTTTATCCGATATGGCTTAACCAGCTTGGAATTACAGCCGCCGATATAGGATTTATGATTGGGTGTAGTCATATATTGTCCGCTTCGTCATCACTCTCTGTAGGGTGGGTAACACGGTGGATTAAGGCTCATTGGCTGCTGATACTTACTGTCGGACTGTCGGTGGCGGTCATGGCCGGTACACCCCTCTTTGGAAGTGCTTATATAAACGTGCCCGGTGTAGGAAAAATTTACTTTATTTTGTTAGGGGTTATTTGTTTGCGTGGCTTGACCCAGGGCTGGAATATGCCCCTGATGATGTCGATAGGGATGCAAGCCGTTTCGGCCAACGATCAAGGTAAAGTCGTCGCCTTGCGTATTACTACCAATCGTTTAGCGTCTGCAATTATTCCACTCTTAATGGGTGCCATCGCGCAATGGGTTGGCTTGGAAGCAAGTTTTTACGTAATCGGAGGCTTAGGGCTCGGTGGTTTGTTGTTAACTACTCTTTGGATGGTAAAATCGTCAGCCGTTAGAAAGGGATAGTTTTATAATCTTTCAAGACAATGACTGAAAATCCTAGTGAAACATATTCCCTAAGGGTTCAAACCGCTGTTTATGGTACTGGCTTCTTTAACGGCACCACTCAGACAATGGCAACAATGATTGTTGCCCTGATGCTCGCCGGTATATTTAGTGACCAGCTACTTTTCCTTATCGGCTTAATAATCGCGGCTCGTCAATTTTTAACGGTTAGCATGTCAATTTATGGGGGTGCCCTGATGGACCGCTATGGAACCAGGAAAATTGTGATTTGCTTTGGTTTTATTGGTGTCATAGCGGCTCTAATTTATCCGCTTTTTATAGGTGACCTGGGGAACTTTCCTGAAACACAAATTTTAAACCCTGGTTTAGGCCTAGTTGCTGGATTGATATTGGTCCAAATGATTTCAGGGTATTCGGAAGCGGTGACTTGGATTGGGAGTCAAGCTCTGGTCGGACAATTGATGAAAGGACATCCCGTTTACGCCGGCCGAATGACGTTTGTTGCCCGTATTGGTGGTTTTGTGGGGCCTCCCGCAGTGGGAATTTTTTGGGACTATTATGGAATGTGGGGCGCTTTCTGTTTTCTTTCCCTATGGATCCTTGGTGGATTATTGGCAGCAATCTTTTTACCAAGATTTACCCCCCATAAATTAGAAAAAAATGTAGGAACAATAGCCTCAGAGGGTTATAGGAATAAAACTGTTACAAGCGATTACGGAGCTACACTCCGGTTATTGTTAATTCCTGCTATTGCCCTAGTGATTATGATCACCGTAATGAGGCAAACGGGTTCAGGCGTGCAGAGTTCTTTCTACGTTGTTTGGTTAAGAGATGAAATTGGACTGTCGGGTCAGTTGATCGGTTGGCTTATAGGGGGGGCAAATGCGGCATCCGCCATAGCAGCTCTTGGGATGGGGGGGCTGACAAGGCGTTTTACAACCCACTGGTCCTTAATAGTAATGATTGTTCTTTCAATCTTTGGCATAGCTATTACGCCCGCACTTGGTGACATTTATATTTTGCTTATGATGGCCATATGCCTCCGCGGAGCAGCGCAAGGTCTTAACCTTCCTTTAATGATGACCATTATGGCTCGAAACGTTGGCCTGAATTTGCAGGCGCGCGTTACAGCACTTCGTATTACTTTCAACCGGTTTGGAGGCATGATAATTCCCCCAATAATGGGAGGGCTAGCGGAACTCTTCGGTTTAGGAAATAGCTTCTATATAATTGGGGGTGCCGGTTTATTAGGGATTCTGTTGCTCAGCATATGGGTCGCCAGATCACCTTCGTTTAAGAACTAAAAGGCAACCGAAGCAGGTTCAGATCATAATTTTTTAACTCGCCAAAAACATTAGAAGATAGGTGTTAATAGGGGATTTCTCCTAACACCGTGGTTCGATGCATTCTCCGTGCTTGCCCCTCTGGCACACCTCCAGTTGCTAAATGAATGGTTGAACGGTTGTCCCACATAAGCAGGTCTCCTACAGTCCAACGATGCCGATAAACGAAATCTCTGTTTTGACAATGTCCAAAAAGTTGATCCAGGAGTGATTGAGCTTCTTCATTCTCCATACCCTTAATGCTTATTGTAAACCGTGGAGAAACATACAAGGCCTTTTTCCCCGTATAAGGGTGGGTACGAACTATGGGGTGGTGAGAATCTGGGGGCGAACGTTTTTCGTAATAATCTTTATCATCTCCATGGAGTACCTTCGCTGCGAGGCGTCGGTTTTTTAATCGGTTAAAACTGTGAATACCCACAAGTCCTTTTAACCTGTCCTTCATTTTCCCACTTAAAGTCTCATAGGCTTTAATCATATTGATCCACTCAGTATCACCACCATCTTTGGGTACCTTTATCGCATGAAGCATCGTATAGCCTGTGGGTTGTTCCACATAGGAATGATCAGAATGCCACTCGCTTCCTCCATCGGGTAGCCCCACGTATTTCCCATTTCTGGTTTCATTAGACAAAATCATAACTTCCGGATGATTTTTCATCAGATATTCAGGGGAAATATGATACTGAATTTCTCCAAAACGCTGAGCAAATGTTGTTTGTGAGGCTGGTGACAGTTCTTGGCTTTTAACAACCAGAACGATATTTTGATGAAACTGTTCTCGAAAAAACTCAAATTCTTTTTGATCGAGAGTCGCCACGTCAATACCTGAAACCTCGGCTCCGAGTGACTGAGACAGCGGACGAATATCCATGTCGAACAATCCTTAGTCTATTCCAACACTCTAAAAGCTGGACATTTCAAATATAATTATATTCCAAATTTTAGTTAAACTATAGAACTAAAAGGAATTTGGGTCGACACTAAGCTTATAAATTGATGAAAGGAAATTTATGATGGCCCGTATAGAACCAATCCCAATGGACCAGATGACATCAGTTCAAAAACGAATCAACGACGAAATTGCAGGGACAAGGGGTGGAGGAGCGGCAAAGGGGCCGTTCGCTCTCTGGCTTCGTACACCAGAATTAGCTGACAAGGCGAATGCTTTCGGAAGTTACCTGCGTCACCAAACATCAGTCCCACAAAATCTTGTTGAACTAGCAGTACTTACAATTGCGCGTGCTTACAGCGCACAATATGAATGGCACGCACATATTGCGACCTGGGGGAAATTAGGCCTGGATGCAGAAATAGCTGAGGCAATCAAAGTGGGTAAAAAACCGAGCCTCAAAACGGATGAAGACAAAATTGTTTATGCAATAACTAAGATGATAACGGAAGAAAAAGAGTTGGACGAACAAACGTACGCAAAATCCAAAACAATTCTTGGTGAACAGATGACGCTTGAACTTGTTACGATAATTGGATTTTACACGATGGTGGCGATAGTCCTCATTGCCTTCCAGGTCGATATTCCTGACGGGGGCCAAAATCCTTTACCTGTATAAAAAATTACTTAGACCTAGTATTTATGCAGTCAAGTTTTAGAAAAAATAAGACATAAACATAGTGTTAAAAACAGGGAAATAAATGACGAACCAATCTTTACCAAATCCACCCATTCGTAGAATTGTCACAGGACATGACGAAGCACAAAATGCCGTCGTTACAATGGATGGACCAGCTACCAACCATAAGTGGCCTTCCGATGGGATGAATGTTTCAACCCTTATTTGGTACGCTGACCAGATGCCCGCCGAAATTTGGTCTAGCGAAGATTTTGGGGCACGTGTTGTGGACCGACAACCAGTTTCACGGGGAACACGAATTTGCGTGATCGACTTTCTCCCTGGTGGTCCAGGGATGATGCACCGTACGGACACTGTCGACTATGTTATTTGTCTTAGCGGAGAGATCGACATGGAGTTGGATGAAGACGAATTAGTACACATGAAAGAGGGTGACGTCATGGTCCAGCAGGGCACTAATCACTCGTGGATCAACCGGGGAACCGAAACCGCTCGTTTAGGTTTTGTCCTTATGGATGCAAAGAAAAAGGCAGGGCTCGGTCAAACTTCTCCAGCGCCGTCTTCACCCCACGAAAATATGGGGGCTCCACCGAGCCCACCGATACGACGGATCGTCACAACCCACAATAATTCCGGAAAAGCTATCGTTGGAGAAGATGGCTTTGCCTCTAATCACAAATGGTCTGGCCGGGGAATGGTCGCAACGCTCATTTGGTCTTCAGATGAGTGTCCCGCAGAAATTTGGAAAGGAGAAGATTTTGGGAGCCGGCTAATAGGGACACAACCCCCTAAAAATGGTGCGCGTTTTACCATTAACGATTATCCCGCCGCCATGCCAGGTCGAATGCACCGTACTGATACCTTAGACATAATATTTTGTTTAAAAGGTGAGATTGATATGGAACTTGACAACAGCGCTGAGGTGCATTTGAACAAAGGTGATGTCTTAGTTCAGCAAGGGACTAACCATTCCTGGTGGAATAGGGGAAAAGAAACTTGCCGTCTTGGGATAATCCTAATCGACGCCAAGCCTGGAACTTTGCCTATTACAGCCTGAAAAGGAGTTTTTTAAGTTTTCATGGCCTATAGAATTGTAGTCGAAATGGCAGGTATTGTTATACAAAGCAGTTCCGTTTGTACATCAACTGCAAAAGAAGCGGGTTCCCCTGACGCCAACTCGATAGCGGTGTGCCGCTTGTAGGTTTTACGCCTACACCTGCCACTACCTTTTATAACAAAGATAATTCGGAGGTGATTAATCCCTGCGGGCAAGCTACTTCTACCAGGCGTCAACTGGAATATGGTTACTTCCGTAAGACGGTCTGAAAACCGCCCTAAATCCTTCTGCCGAATACCCCGCACAGTACCATTCCGCCAAGAAAAATTAAAAGGTTTCATAATCACCGGTTCGCTATAGCGGGGGGATGGAAAATTCAAAGGCATCCCTGTCAGGTGCTGCCAAATCGCCGCGTAACCGTCCAGGTTCCTTTTACCGTTACCGCGAGTACGCTGGAAAACGCCATTTTTAAACATCCCAAATTCGCCAAGTTCATCATATGCTCGGTTAACTTCGTCGCGATTGAGATACCCTTTTCCGCTTGCACCACCAAATTGTAACACCATTACTTTACGTTCAGGTCCTTCTTGCGGCCCATAATGAAGGCCTTCAGGGAAATAGCCAACCTCTCCCCGATCAAGCGTCTTTCCAGGAGCAATAGGAACGCTACCTGAAATACAATAACGGATTTGATCCCACGGATGGCGATGCCGCGGTGAAAAAAATTCTGCACTCTCGCGTCCCATGTGCAAACCATAGTTTTCGGGGCTGGAGGGTTCGCCCTCTATAAGACGTTTGATCAATATTTTACCCTTACGATGACGCAGTTGATTGCCACGCCACCTATTTTCTGATGCCTGGACTATTTTCATGGGTCCTCCTTACACAGGAAAAGAACTTTAACGGGAACCGACACAACCCTGCAACCAATTCCCTACATGCAGGGGCTCAAAAACAATTAGTTATCCAGTGAAATATTTTTTAAATTTGGCAATAGGAAAAAGGAGAAAACAAAGCGTTAACATAAAAAATTTGCAAAATATTTTTTAATCAAAAATTCGGCTTATTTTGGATAACTCTACTTACATGCATTGATAGTAGTTCCGACCAGAACAAAAATCCTTTCCAAATGAATACTCCTAATCAATAACGTTTTATGTTATTGTCGATCAACCTGACGTTTTTTTTATTTTCCATTTTCTGGAAAATTATTATAAACCTTGGCTTTGGAAAATCATTTTGGCAGATTACTGTGACATTTTTTCAAAAATTTCTTATTCATACAGCAAGAAAATTCGCAAGTGACCCGCGGGTACAAAAGAAAGCGAAAGAAACTTTTCATGAAGAGTTAAAGCCACGCGCTATTAAGGCTTGGGAAGAAGTAAAACCTCGTATAAAAAAAACCCAAGCTGATATTAAGAAAATCGTTAAAGAAACCAATCCCAGCCAAGACCCCCAAAAATTTGCAAAAAAAACAGCAAAGCGCGTTCTTAATGAACTGAAAGACGTAGTGAAGAAACGTTGATTTTTATTTCACGCCTGTAAAATGCCTATTGCGAAAGAATTTGGCTTAAAAACAACTTAGTTCTTTCATTCTGCGGGTTATTAAAAAATTCTTGGGGTGGGTTTTGTTCTATAATCTCACCCTCATCCATGAATATAACTTTATCAGCAACGCGATTGGCAAACCCCATTTCGTGAGTAACAACGAGCATGGTCATACCTGTCTCCGCGAGTTCTATCATCGTATCTAGAACCTCTTTAATCATTTCTGGATCCAGGGCAGAAGTCGGTTCATCAAAAAGCATAATTTTTGGTTGCATACAAAGTGCGCGGGCAATTGCCACTCTTTGTTGTTGGCCCCCCGATAATTGCCCTGGAAATTTTTGAACTTGTTCCGGAATTTTTACCCTTTTTAAATATTCCATTGCCAATGTCTCAGCAGCCGCCTTCGGCATTTTGCGCACCCAAGTTAAGGCAAGTGTACAATTTTCTAAAACAGTCAGATGGGGAAAGAGATTGAATGACTGAAAAACCATCCCCACTTCACGACGTACAGCGTCAATATTTTTTAGATCATGGGTCAACTCAGTGCCATTAACTATAATTCTACCTTCCTGATGTTCTTCAAGTCTGTTTATGCATCGGATTAACGTGGACTTACCACTTCCGGAGGGTCCACATACAACAATCTTTTCACCCTGCAAAACAGTTAAATTTATGTCCCGCAACACATGAAAACTTCCAAACCATTTATTTAAGGAAGTAATTTCAATAACAGCCGGATTATCTTCCGATTTTATTTCGTTAGATTTCGACATGGCTCCAAATTCTAATCATTGTTGGGATCAAGTCGCTTTTCCAAGTTTATGGAATAACGAGACATGGAAAAACAGATAACAAAGAAAAATATCGCCGCCAACAAGAAACTTTCATGATCCACCTTCCCCATCCAATCAGGATTAGTTTGCAAGACACGGGCCTGTCCAAGAATGTCAAAAAGACCAATAATGATAACCAAAGTTGTGTCTTTGAAAAGGCCTATAAATGTATTTACAATTCCAGGAATAGAGATTTTTAATGCTTGAGGAAGGATGATTAGACGCATGGATTGCCAGTACCCAAGCCCCATCGCCTGGGCGGCTTCATACTGCCCGTTTGGAATTGCTTGCAAACCCCCTCTGATGACTTCTGCCATATAGGCTGATGCAAATAGTGTTATCATGATCATTACTCGCACCAGTTGGTCTAAGGATACCTCGGGGGGAAGAAATAACTGAACAATTATAATCGCTACAAAAAGCAATGTAATAAGAGGCACACCGCGGATAAACTCTATAAATGTTACTGAAAGTATGCGAACTGCCGGCAGCTTTGAACGGCGCCCTAGGGCTAAAAGAATCCCAATTGGAAGCGACAAAACAATGCCAGAAAGTCCTGCAACCAGATTGAGCATAAAACCACCAAATTTATCTGTGGTAACGCCTTCAAGACCGAAACCGCCTAAGAGTAAAAATGCCGCGATTACTGGATATAATACGGAAAACCATCGACCATATTTGCCATAGGGCAAATTATCAAACAAGACATATGCTAAAGCAGGTACAATTAAAATTATTGAGAGATTTACACGCCAATATGCACTTGCTGGATAGAAACCATATAAAAATTGATTTATGCGTTGGTCGAGCCACGCCCAACATGCACCATCAGTCGTGCAGTCCTTCCCTACATTCCCTTTAAAATCCGCACTAAAGATTGCCCAATCTAATAACGGCGGTAGAACAATCCATAGCACATAAATGGAAAGCAGCGTCAAAAAAGTATTAATATAACCGCCAAATAAATTTTGGCGCATCCATCCGATAATACCGACCGTGTTAGCTGGAGGAGGCCTCGGTTTGTTCTTTGGGTTTAGATTGGTATTAGGCATGTTCATCGTCACCTTTCAACCAATTCAATTTTTTTATTGTACCAGTTCATGAAAGCGGATGTCATTAAGCTCAGCGTCAGATAAAAAACCATAAAAATAGAAATCACTTCCAAGGCCTGACCACTTTGGTTTAATACCGTATCCCCTATAGAGACAATATCCTGATAGCCAATGGCGACCGCAAGTGAGGAATTTTTGGTTAAATTGAGATATTGGCTGGTTAATGGAGGAATGATCACCCGAAGAGCCTGAGGAAAAACAATTTTCCGCATCGTCACATTGGGCCTCAAACCCAAAGCTCGAGCAGCTTCTTTCTGACCTTGAGAAACCGACAAAATACCAGAGCGAACGATCTCGGAGATGAATGCAGCTGTATAGGTAGAAAGGGCGAGCCAAAGGGCAACCAATTCGGGTGTGACATTAAAACCACCCCTTAGGTTAAAGCGGCCTCGGGTTGGGGAGTTAAATTCAATTGGCTGACCAATAATCAAATATACTATAAAAGGCAACAATAGGATAAGAGTTACTGCTACAATACCGACCGGGAAAATCTTACCCGTTTTCTCCTGTCTTATTCTGGACCACCATTTGATACAATATGTTGCCAGAATTCCAGTTACCAGAGCCACTAGTACTATGGCTGAACCGTCTTCAAATACTGGTGATGGCAGCCTTACGCCACGATTATTAAGAAAAATTGAGTCTCCAATCGAAAAGCTTTCACGGACCTTCGGCAGAGCGAGCAAAACAACCCACCAAAAAATGATTTGGAGAAGAACAGGGACATTTCTAATAAATTCCACGTAAACGGTGACAAGACGGCTTATTAAAAAATTGTTGGATAAACGCAAGATGCCCGCCATAAAACCAATAATCGTCGCGGCAATGACACCCAAGATCGCTACCAAAATTGTATTTAACCCACCAATTACAATAGCCTTGCCATAGGTGGAAGTAGACGAATAATCGATTAGACGTTGATTTATATCGAAAGAAGCAGTGTCAACTAAGAATCCATACCCAGAGGCCAATCCTGCACTTTCCAAATTTTTGACTGTGTTCGAAACAATAAAACCAATAAATAGGGCTACCCCAAAAATTAACGCACATTGAAAGATCACCCCACGCCAGCGTTCGTTAGTCCAAAGTCTAACAATTTTCAACTCTGTCTTTTTTTTAGGCTCTCCGGTTTGCTCCAAAATAGAACCTCTAGAAAACCACAGAGACACCCCCCCCTGATGCTTTTCTGCACCGGGGGGAATGTTTCCTTGGGTATTTAACGAATTGGCGGAGCGTAGAGAATTCCGCCATCCTTGTAGAGGGCATTAAGTCCGCGGGACAAACCCAACGGTGTTTTAGCCCCAACATACTTTTCAAAAATCTCAGCATAATTTCCTTCAGAAGCAATAGCCCGCACCGCCCAACTGGCATCGAGTCCGAGCATTTTACCCATAGAACCTTCAGTGCCGAGCATCCGCTTTACTTCCGGGTTCTTTGAACCCTTCACTTTCGCTGCAACATTGGCCTTAGTCACTCCCAACTCTTCTGCAACGATTAGAGCATTGAGGACCCATCTCCCAATATCTGCCCACTGATCATCACCTTGCCTAACAACCGGTCCAAGGGGTTCCTTAGAGATAATTTCCGGAAAGACCATGTGTTTGTTGGCGTCTTTAAAAGTACTTTTCGTCGCAGCAAGACCAGATGCGTCTGTGGTGTACACGTCGCAACGCTCTGATAAATACCCTTTCCGTGCTTCCGAATTTGTTTCAATAGGTACGGGCTCATATTTCATCTTATTTGAACGGAAAAAATCCGCCAAATTAAGCTCCGTTGTTGTACCCGTTTGAATACAAATTGAGGCCCCATTTAGCTCTTTCGCACTTTTGATTCCAAGTGATTTTCGACCAATAAAACCTTGTCCGTCATAGTAACTTACTCCGAGAAAGGTAAATCCGAGATCTACGTCACGGGAAAATGTCCAGGTTGTATTACGCGATAAAACATCAATTTCACCGGAAGCAAGTGCAGGAAATCTAGTTTTACCCGTTAGATTCACATATTTCACCTTATCAGGGTTTCCAAGAACCGCAGCAGCAAGTGCACGGCAATAAGCTACATCGAACCCTCGCCAATTTCCTTTGTCATCTGTATAGGCGAATCCGGCTAATCCGGTATTAATTCCACATTGAAGATGACCACGCTTTTTAACATCGTTAAGCGTTCCCGCGTTCGCTGTACCAGCTAAAAATACAAGGCCAACACAAACCAAAATTAATTTAAAAATCCTCATTTTGACTTTCTCCCTTATTATTTATGTAAATTCCAAATAAAACGAAAACAAACGATCTTAAAAATTCGGTTTATACTTAACAATCCTGCTTAATATTAAACTTTAAGTGAAACAATCTATTCGGCAAGCCTTTTTCGAAGAATTTTGTTTACCGTTTGTGGATTTGCACGACCTTTGGTGGCCTGCATCACCTGCCCCACAAACCAACCAAGAACTTTTTCGTTTCCAGATCTAAATTGTTCTACTTGCTTGCTCCCCCTTTCAAGGACTTCTTTTATGATATCTTCTAGCTCACTAAAATCTGAAACTTGTTTAAGCCCTTTTTCATCTACTATTAACGCGGCGTCTTTTCCACTTTCAACCATAATAGCAAAAACGTCTTTAGCTATTCTCCCTGAAATGATGCCTTCTGAAATAAGCCCTACCAAATCACCAAGTTGGGTTGCTGTGATAGGAGCGTTTGCAATATCAAGATCATTTTTGTTCAAATATCCAAACAAATCGCTTGTCACCCAGTTTGCAACTAATTTTGCATCCTGTCCCTGCGCAGCTTTTTCAAAAAATTCTGCCACATTCCGTTCAACTACAAGGACACCAGCATCATATTCCGAAAGACCGAGATCAGAAATAAATCTTTGTTTTTTTTGATCCGGAAGTTCCGGCAAAGTCGATCGAATTTCTTCCACAAATTCCTCAGAAATTGTAAGAGGCAGCAAATCTGGATCAGGAAAATAACGGTAGTCATGCGCTTCCTCTTTGGATCGCATTGGCCGCGTTATCCCCTTATTTGCGTCAAACAATCGTGTTTCTTGTTTTACAATTTTACCGTCTTCGAGAAGGTCAATTTGGCGCCTCGCCTCATAATCAATGGCTTGAGCTGCAAAACGAATGGAATTGACATTTTTAATCTCACAACGCGTCGCGAGCGGATCATCGGGTACACGAACAGATACGTTAGCATCACAACGCATACTCCCTTGTTCCATGTTCCCATCACACGTTCCTAGATAGCGTAAAATTCCTCGGAGCTTTGTGAGATAAGCAACCACCTCGTTTGCCGACCGTAAATCGGGTTCGGAAACAATCTCCATAAGCGCAACACCGGAACGGTTCAAATCCACACAGGTACTTTTTGGTTCGATGTCATGTATACTTTTTCCTGCGTCTTGTTCGAGATGTATTCGTGTAATACCCACAATACGGGTTTCACCGTCGTCCAAATCCAAAACAATTTGTCCTTTACCAACAATGGGTTTATCAAATTGAGAAATTTGATAGCCTTGTGGAAGATCAGGATAAAAGTAATTTTTTCGGTCAAATACAGAAAACAAATTAATTTGAGCGTTGATTCCTAGCCCTGTCCGAACCGCCTGTTCAATCGCTTTTTTATTTATGACAGGAAGCATTCCCGGCATAGCGGCATCAATCAACGACACTTGATTATTTGGTTCTGCACCGAAAGCGGTAGATGCCCCTGAAAAAAGTTTAGAATTTGTAATTACCTGAGCATGAACTTCCAATCCAATTACAACTTCCCAAGCCTTTTTCTGCCCTACAATTAAATTTTTGGTTTCTTTCATCCAGTGCCTCTTTGCACTGCCATTGCAGCAAACAGTGTCAACAGCGCATAAATGCACGATCTTGTAAACCAAACTCTTGTTAACCGTTTCCTATAATCCTGCTTCATCTTTTCACGCCCCATCATACTGTCGGCGGTCCCTAAAGACCCTTCAAATCGGGGTTGGGCCTCCCTGTGTATTTCAAATACAGCGTAAGCCTGAACCAACGCAGCAGCACAAAACGCAAAAAAACCTCCAGAATTTGTAAACGTAAAATATTCATAACCAATCAATCCGAGGCCTATATGGATGAGGACATACCAAAAGTGAAAGCGCATTAGAAAATGTTCCTCTTTAAGTTGGCTTTGAAGTAAATTTGGCAGAAGCTTCTATGCTGTGAGCAACCTTAAACAATGTAGCTTCGTCAAAAGCCTTTGTGATTATCTGGAGGCCAAGCGGCAACCCCTTCGAACAAAGCCCAGCAGGAACAGAAATACTTGGCAAACCAGCAAGGCTCGCTGGCACTGTAAGCACGTCATTACGATACATAGCGATGAGGTCGTCACTTTTTGCCCCATGAGGAAACGCGGCACTCGGGACTGTTGGTGTTAAAATAGCATCCACACTTTGAAATGCATCTGCAAATTCATCTGCAATTAATTTTCTTACTTTCTGGGCTTTAACATAATAATCGTCGTAGTACCCTGAAGACAAAACATAAGTACCTATGAGAATGCGGCGCCGAACTTCTGACCCAAAACCTTCGCCTCGTGTCTTCTCATAAACATCTAAGGGTGTGTCACCCTCTAACCTGAGGCCGTAGCGCATTCCGTCATACCTTGCTAAATTTGACGACGCTTCAGCTGGGGCTATGATGTAATATGTTGGCAGCGCATATTTGGTCCGCGGTAAACTTATTTCAATTGCTTTCGCACCCGCATCCTCTACCCATTTCACTCCTTTATCCCAAAGCGAAAGAACATCAGGAGCAGTACCCTCCAACCTATATTCTTTCGGGATCCCTATTGTCATTCCCCTTATTTCTTGTCCCAATTCACGTTGAATGTTTGGCACAAATAAGTCTGAAGAAGTAGAATCTTTGGGGTCAAAACCCATCATGACTTGAAGCAAAGTAGAAGCATCTCTCACTGTCCTGGTGATAGGTCCCGCCTGATCCAGAGAGGAAGCAAATGCTATAATACCCCAGCGTGAGCAACGGCCGTAGGTGGGCTTCATACCAACTACACCACAAAATGAGGCTGGTTGCCGTATAGAACCACCCGTATCCGTTCCTATGGCCCCTAAACAAAGGCGCGCAGCAACGGCCGAAGCAGACCCACCGGAAGACCCGCCCGGTACCAACGGGGCGACACCTTGATTTGGTTGCCAGGGGTTTTTTACCGGACCATAGAAACTGGTTTCGTTAGAGGAACCCATTGCGAACTCATCTAAATTGGTTTTTCCAAGCATCACCATGCCGGCTTCTCGCATCTTACTGGTTACAGTGGATTCGTAGGGCGGAACAAAACCGTTAAGAATGCGGGAACATGCCGTCGTCTGTATCCCTTCAGTACAGAACAAATCTTTGACAGCCACCGGAATGCCTTCTAAAGGGCCCACTTCACCCTTCGCCCGGCGACTATCCGAAGCATCTGCGTCCTGAAGAGCACGTTCCGGGGTCTCAATTACAAATGCGTTTAAATCACGCCCGTCTTCAATGGCTACAATATGGGCTTCTGTCAGTTCTTTTGCAGAAAACTCTTTAGATGCTAGACCCTCACTAGCTTTTTCAATAGTCAGTTCGGTTAACTTAACCATTACTCAATAACCTTAGGGACAACAAAATAGCCATTTTTAGTTTCAGGAGAATTCAGCAACACGTCTTCCGCACACCCACCATCTGACACAACATCTTCACGTTGGGATAATTCCGTTTGCCCAACTGTAGATGCCATTGGCTCAACACCGTCTGTATTAACTTCGTTTAACTGGTCTACCCATTCAATGATCCTAGACAGCTCTTCCGCAAGCGTTTTTAGATCTTCCTCGGGTACTTTAATTTTGGCTAGTTGCGCTATGCGAACCACTGTGGATTTATCAACCGACATGGCAAATTTATCTCAAAACAATTAGTTAAGGGATTTCACGTTTAAAGAGTTTTTTCAATTGAAAGCACTAGCTTTCTCACTAAAACTCGTTAATAGGAGTATGCAGAAAGTAACATTCGTCATGACACTTCGCAACCTAATAGAGCTAAACGAGCATTTGCGTCTCAAGACGCCGCTCCTAGGATTAGATGTTGGAGAAAAAAGCGTCGGCCTTGCGCTTTCTGATGCGACACGCACGATTGCGACGCCAATGCAAACCCTCCAACTTAACAAATTCTCGGATACAGCCCTAAATTTATTAGACATATGTGTCAAATTTGATGTTTCAGCTCTAATCATCGGATTACCCATTAATATGAATGGAACTGAAGGTCCACGCTGCCAATCCGTACGCCAATTTGCACGAAATCTGGAAGCACATTTTGATATGGAAATGGCATTTTGGGATGAACGATTATCAACAAAAGCTGTGACGCGTACAATGTTAGAAGCGGATTTATCCAGGGAAAAACGAGCTAAAAACGTAGATAAAATGGCTGCTGCCTATATTTTGCAGGGGGCCCTGGATTTTTTGAAAAATACGATTGACCAACCAAAAGTGGGGGTTTTGGATTGAAAACTTTAGCCATCAATGATTTTTTGTTTAAAAGGTATCAATTTTATTAAAAACGGAATGGTGAGAAACAAAGAAATTCGAGTCTAAATTCAAATAGACCTTATAAAATTTTCTTTAAAAGGGACTATAAAACGGGGAAAAGGGGACCTGATGAGTGAATTAAGTGAAACACTAAAAGAACTAGTAATTGCAAACCATATCTTAGCTCATCAAGGCGTTGTGGATGCATTTGGGCATGTAAGTGTTCGCCATCCCGAAAAACCAGACCATTATCTGATCGCCCGTTCGCTGAGCCCAGGGCTAGTGACCATAAACGATATTATGGAATTTAAACTGACAGGAGAGGCGGTAACGGTTGATGACCGAAAGCCCTATGCCGAGCGCCATATACATGGCGCAATTTTAGAGGCTCGTGCCGACGTAAATTCAGTTGTCCACAACCATTCGGACGAAGTAATTCCATTCTCAATCACCCAAACACCCTTGCGGCCTCTTATGCATGTCACAGGTGTGATTGGAAAACATGTTCCTGTCTGGGATATTGAAGACCACTTTGGCTCCACCTCATTGTTAGTAACCAATATGGAGCAAGGCCGAGACCTTGCCGAAAAGATGGGTAATGCCCGCGTGGTTCTAATGCGTGGCCACGGATGCGCCATAACTGGCGCCAGCATCAAAGAAACCGTACTTACCGCCATTTACACTCAAGTAAATGCCAAAATTCAACTTCAGGCGATTCCTCTTGGAAATGTAAAATTTCTTAGTGATGAAGAAATTGAAAAAACCCCAATAACCTTGATTGGGGAACTCGCAATGGAACGCGCTTGGAATTATTTTGCCGAACGTGCTGAAAGTTAATGTAGACGATTTTTTAACATTTACGGTTTAAATTGGTCTACCCATATTTTCTTTCCAATATTGATTTGCATCAAATCCTCTGCCACCACTAAAGGACCGTCGTATGTCTCTCTGGTTGCAGGAATAAGTTCATCGGAAGAAGCCTTTCCTAACAAAAGGATATGTGTGTAAACCGCAAGCTTGGGCCTAGCTTGGGCAAACACTTCGCCTGCCCTATCAGGTAATGTGTGATTTTTTGTTATTCTGTTAAAATTTTTTCTTTCCTCACCTAAACCCTCCCCGTACACAACTTCATGAATTAAAACATCGCTATTTTTTCCAAACTTGATCACATTTTCGTTAAACGTGGTATCTCCTGAAATACAAACTGAATGACCATTAAAGTCGACACGAAATCCCAACGCTATTAAATGCTCGCCGCCATGATCCACGAAAAAGGAGGTTACCGTTACTCCATTTTGATCAAAGATCACACCCTCTGAAATTTCCGTTGAAATTAGTTTTACCCCCTCCGGAGGATACGATTTGCTCCGAACTCTAATATCGGTAGCAAAAGCTAGAGGTAAGTGCTTAACCATCTCATCAGTCCCAGACGGACCCCAAACCCTAAGAGGTTTTTTCCGGCTTCCCCAAACACGTCCGATCCATCCTGTGAGCCAAAGATCTGTGAAACCGACCAAATGATCCGAGTGGTGGTGTGTTAGGAAAATCCCTGTAATTTCAGAGAAAGGGAGTTTTAACTGGTGCAGTCTCTGCATTGCTCCTCGTCCAGCATCAAAAATAAATTTTTCTGTTCCCACTTCAACCAACGTACTAGGACCAAACCTTTGAAGTGTAGGCGGTGGAGCCCCAGTACCTAGAAATGTTACGCGGAAGAGATCTTCACCCATATTAATATCCAAATTAAAAGTTACGATTCCTAAAGATAAGAAAAGAAACTATAGAGAAACAGCTTTAAATTATATAGAAATTCAAACACCTCAAAAAAGTTCAACTTAAAATTTGTGTTATTTTGGTGTTATTATTTTGCTAATAAAAAGAAGTTCTCTATGCTCATTATCGCTGGAAATATTTTACCCATATTTTTTCTAATTCTGATTGGCTTTCTTTGTAAACAAAGTGGTTTTCCAGGCAATAATTTTTGGGTGCCAGCAGAAAGACTTGCCTATTACGTTCTTTTGCCAGCTCTCATAATTCGTAACCTCACCAACACGGATCTTTCTACCCTACCAACCGGTCCTATGGCATTAACTATTTTTTCTCTTGGGGCAAGCATGACCCTCATCATCTTAATTATTAAACCCATTCTCAGAACCGATAATGCCGCCTTTACCTCTGTTCTCCAAGGTGGCACAAGGATCAACGCATATATTTGTTTTGCAGTTGCCGACGCATTGTATGGTTCACCAAGCATTGCATTATGCGCATTTTTCATAGCCATAATGATGCCTTTTTTAAATACTATAATAGTAACCTTCATGGCATTTTATGGAGATGCTCAAAAACCAACTGTAAATAGGATTCTTTTAGAAGTAGTCCGTAATCCAATCATTTTAGCTTGTGGAATTGGTTGGTTTATAAATACTTTGGGGATACCTATCCCAAACCCAATTATAGATCTGCTGGAAATTTTAGACCGAGCCACTTTACCAATTGCTCTACTTTGTGTTGGGGCTGGACTTGTTGTTAAACGATCAGACTTATTCCCTCTAAGCATCTCAGTTTTACTTAAACTTTTTTGCATGCCCGCAATAGCATATGGGCTCTCCATTTTATTTGGTATTTACGGGTTACCCCTAGCCATTATCATTCTTTTCGCTGGCGCACCGACTTCACCAGCATCATACGTGCTCGCTCGGCAAATGGGAGGCGACGGGACCCTTATGGCGGCAATAATTTCTGCCCAGACAGTTATCGCCATGCTGACGTTGCCAGTGATACTTTCATTGGTTTTTCCATAAATTTAAGTTAGACCTGTGCGAATTAACCTGTAAGCAAAATAAACAAGAACATAAAAATTGGACCTGACATGTATTACGATGCAGAAAAAAATGACCATGGTTTACCCTACAACCCCATTAAAGCACTTACTGTTCCACGCCCAATTGGATGGATATCGACTGTCAGCAAAAATGGGATAGGAAATCTCGCTCCTTTTAGTTATTTCAATGCACTTTCCTATAACCCACCGTTTGTGATGTTTTCTGGTGGTTCACGAGAGGATGGAACAAAAAAGGATAGCGTTATTAATGCCGAAACAACTGGGGAGTTTGTTTTCAATCTAAGTACGTGGAATACCAAAGACAAAATGAACGACACCAGCTGGATTACCGATCCTGATATTGATGAACTTTCTGATGTTGGGCTCACACCAATTCCATCTAAACGGGTAACTCCCCCGCGTGTAGCTGAATCACCGGCCCATTTTGAATGTCTTTATCATCAGACAGTGGTGTTGCCGGGAAATGCGCCCGAATCGGTCCATCACGTAGTCTTTGGACGTGTCATAGGTATTCATATTGATGACGAATACATTACAAAAGACGGCCAAGTCGACACCCTAAAAATGAAGGTCATCGCACGCTTGGGCTATAAAGATTACACAACTGTTGAAAGTAAATTTTCAATGAATAAGCGAACAGAGGAAGATAAGATCCTTCCTAATACTGACCGGCAAGCCGCTGAGTGACAGAAATTCTCTGAAAAAGACAAGTAAAACCACCCCGTTTTAAATTTTAAGAGTTGATTTTATGGAAGAAGGGGAAAGGAGTTAATACAACTCTTTTCCATTGGGTTAACGAAAAATTATTAAGCGGTTAGCCTTCCGTCACTAGCATCACAATTATTAACTGCACGTCTTGCAGAGTCACGGACAGCTTCGGGCTCTAGTAACGCCCATTGACAAACTCTCCTAAAATCTACGTTATCTGACAACAACCATTCCCGGGCCTCTTCACGCAAAACTCGTGCCTCACGCGCCTCACTGTTGGCAGAGTCCCCGGTTAGCCCACGATAGTTTAGTGCATCATGAAAAGCGCGGGCAATCACCGCGCGAAAAAGTGTAACCTCACCCGCAACCGCAGCCACGTTGGTCATTTCCCGAACGCTCGGATCAAAATTCATTCTAATTTCCCCCATTTTCTTGGCCACAAGAACCAAGAAACTTTTTTAATTTTGCCTCACTTAAACGTGGGCTTTTTTTTCAAGAATCATATTAAACGACCAAAATACTAATGTGTAGTTTTTTTTTTAGTTACATTAACTAAATTATTAAAAATACAAATGACATTCTTAATTTTGTTGAAATATTGGCAATTGTTACTTTATGTGGTTAAGGTTTTGTTCCCTAATATCCTTTAAAGAAAGTGATTTTAATTGATATATCCCATTAGCTGGGAATTTTCCTGGCCATACCTTTTAACGGCTTTAGTCGGTGGATATGCGTTAGGGTCCATCCCATGTGGTGTAGTATTCACTAAATGGTCCGGGGGAGGAAATCTTCAAAATATTGGATCTGGAAATATAGGGGCAACGAATGTTCTTCGAACAGGACGTAAAGGAATAGCTGCCGCTACTCTTTTAGCTGACATCTTTAAGGGCATGACAGCAGTTTTTTTAGGATCCTTTTTCGGATTAGATTTAAGTATCCTTGCTGGCTTAGGGGCAATTCTAGGCCATATGTTTTCGATATGGATTAAATTTAGGGGCGGTAAAGGCGTTGCAACGGCGTTAGGAATTGTATTAACACTTTCTTGGGAAACAGCGCTAATTGTTTTCACTATTTGGGTATTGACTGCTACTGCACTACGTTATTCATCTTTAGCCGCTTTGTTAGCTTCTTTAACTTTGCCTTTCGTTGCTTGGGCCGTTGCAAGTCCCCAATTAGTGGAATTTTTCAGCTTGTTAACAGTTTTAATTTGGTTTCGACATCAAGCCAATATACGCCGCCTCTTGCAGGGCCAAGAACCAAAAATTGGAAAAAAATAAGCTAATTACTTCCCCGTGAAACTTAGCCCAAGAAAATGAAAACCGATAGTTACTAAATTTTGGGATATAAAGTTAATCGGGCTAAATGATTAAAATTGTGTAGACGCAAAATTTTTTGCCTAAATCCAAAATTTGTATAAAGAGCAAATTTTCAAAAATTGCGGATTGAAATAGAGCAGTTTAATTGTGGATCATTAACCAAATATTACGGTATTTTTATTCTCACTTTTTCCCTTTTTAACACCCTTTTGGAATAATATAGTAATTTACTTTTGATTTTTTATTCGAAACCTGGTTCAGTCAAAAAATTAAGCTTGCGGATTTTGAAACGAAACCATATGCAAGGTTGGTAATTTTGAACAAATTAAATAAAAAGTTTTAAGCCATGGACGTCGTAATAGTAGAATCACCTGCTAAAGCAAAAACAATTAACAAATATCTCGGCAAAAATTATACTGTTTTGGCAAGCTATGGTCATGTTCGCGACCTGCCAGGGGGTGATAAATCAGTCGATCCCGATCACGATTTTGATATGACATGGGAGGTTGACCATAATTCGGAAAAACATTTAAAAGAAATTGTTAAAGCTACTCGGGGTGCCAAACACCTTTACTTAGCAACCGACCCGGACCGTGAGGGTGAAGCCATTTCTTGGCATGTTCGGGAAGTTTTGGAAAACCGAAAAGCATTAACCGGGGTCAATGTCCAACGCATCGTATTCCACGAAGTTACTCAGGAAGCCGTCTTACAGGCCTTAAACCAACCCCGAAATCTTGATTCTGGTTTGATTGAAGCATATTTAGCCCGAAGAGCTTTAGACCGCCTTTTTGGATTTAAATTGTCAGGTATTTTGAGAAGGAAAGTACCCGGAAGTCAGTCAGCGGGACGAGTGCAGTCTGTTGCACTCAGAATAATAAGTGAACGTGAAACAGAAATTGAAAAATTTACTGCGCAGGAATATTGGTCCATAAAAATTAACTTCAATACACCGGAAGGTGCGTCTATCACATCGAGGCTAATCCAGCTCAACGGAGAAAAATTAGACCGATTTTCCTTGGCCAGCGAAAAGGATGCAGTTAACGCTGAAAAATTTGTGGAAGAAGGCAATTTTCGGGTTGTTTCAGTAGAACGCAAATCAATTTCTCAAAATCCAAAACCACCTTTTACGACCTCAACTTTGCAACAAGAAGCTTCTCGGAAGCTGGGCTTTTCTGCGTCTCGGACGATGCGCATTGCGCAACGTCTATACGAAGGGATAGATATTGGGGGCGAAACTGTTGGGTTAATTACATATATGCGAACAGACAGTGTTCAGATGGCGGAAGAAGCCATCAAAAATAGTAGGACCCTTATCCACAAAAAATTTGGTCCAAAATATGTGCCCGAAAAACCAAATGTTTACCGGACCCAAACAAAAAATGCCCAAGAAGCCCACGAAGCAATCCGACCAACTGATTTCGCCCGAGAACCAAATCACGTATCAGGATATTTGGACAGTGATGGCCAAAAACTATACCAATTAATATGGAAACGGGCTATCGCCAGTTCTATGCAACGGGCAGCGCTTGAACAGGTTACTATAGATGCCGCCGACGTTTCGCAAAAAACTATCGTTCGTGCGACGGGTTCTGTCATCAAATTTGATGGGTTTCGAACTCTTTATCAAGAGGATGATGACGATCCTAGCGAGGAAGATGATGTTTCAAAAAAAATCTTACCAAACGTTGAAAAAGGCAATTCCCTGACTACCCAGTCAATTTTTAAAGAACAACATTTTACCAAGCCGCCACCTCGCTACACTGAAGCTAGCCTTGTACGCAAATTAGAGCAGCTGGGAATAGGAAGGCCATCGACTTATGCCTTCATTATTTCAGTTTTGCAAGACCGTAACTATGTACGTCTTGAGAAACGGCGCTTCACACCAGAAGACAGAGGGCGCGTAGTAACCGCATTTCTGGCTGGGTATTTTGAACAATATATTCAATATAATTTCACTGCCGAACTCGAAGATCGGCTCGATAATGTCGCCAATGGCAATGCCAATTGGAAACACGTCCTAAGGGAATTTTGGGAAGACTTTTATTCAGCAATCAAAAATACCGAAAATTTGAGGATTTCGGATGTAATTGACACTTTGGATCAAGACCTTGATTCGCTTTGTTTTCCGTCTAACAAGGATGACAAAAATTCCCGTATTTGTCCTACCTGCAAGACTGGACGCCTAGGGTTGCGGTTAGGCAAGAGTGGGCCTTTTATTGGTTGTAGCAACTATCCTGATTGCAAATTTACCAGACCCCTTTCCGTTGAAAGTGAAGAAGATGAAACAATTGAAGGAATGTCCCTACCTAAACATCTTGGCCAAGATCCGGAAACTAAAAAAGATGTTTTATTGTGTAAGGGGCCCTTCGGTTTTTATATTCAACTAGGTGGACCCGAAGGTAAAATAAAACCAAAACGAGTTACTTTAATAAGAAATATTCAACCCTCAGAAGTAACCCTACCAATAGCGATTGCCCTCCTCTCATTACCTCGGGATATAGGCTTGCATCCGGAAAGCGGAGAAACTATCCAAGCCGGAGTTGGGAGATACGGACCCTATCTGAAAGTTGGCAGAGCATATACTTCGCTTGGAAAGGAAGAAGATGTACTTTCAATCGGATTAAACCGGGCGTTAACCATCCTAAATGAAAAACCGAACAATTCTCGAACTTCCGCTAGTACGTTGCGTGAGTTAGGGCTTCATCCAGAAGATGGCAAACCGATCACCTTACGCAAGGGACGCTACGGTCCGTACGTCAAACATGGCCGGTTAAACGCTTCCCTTCCAAATTCTGAGGATGAAAAATCAATTAATCTTGGCTTAGCTGTTCAACTGCTTAAGGAACGTGCCGCAAAGGGAAAGGCAAAAAATCGGAAAAATAAATTACAATAAGGCTTAAATCAGAAGTTTTTATTCAACTTTTGCAAAAAACAATTTAAGTTAGTCATTTTATTTTTTTGGAAACTTGACAATTTTCTTTTGGCCCCTAATTTAGCGAAAAAGTGTTGGTAACGGAGGTAAAAATCATGGCAAAGGCCAATTCTATTCAATTGAAATTAGTTAGTAGTGCTGATACAGGCTATTACTACATTGCTCGTAAAAACCCTCGAACTTTAACGGACAAAATGGAAGTTCGAAAATACGACCCTGTAGTTAGAAAACATGTAATTTTCAAGGAAGCTAAAATTAAATAAGACTAGCTCACGTGAAACAAAGCTCTAACCGATATCGGATAAACCAAACAAATCTATGGGATGTATGGAAAATTTTGAACTATTTTGGGTCAATTGGTGGCATCACAACCTGGATGTGTAATTCCTCCAACCTTTCTTTGTCTACTTCCGCTGGAGCTTCCATTAACAAATCTTGAGCCTGTTGTGTCATCGGAAACATAGTTACTTCGCGAATATTTTGTTCACCGGCCAAAAGCATAACTATACGATCAATTCCGGGTGCCGAGCCGCCGTGAGGTGGGGCTCCATATTTTAAAGCGTTCAACATTCCACCAAAACGTGCTTCCACTTCTTTACGGCTATAACCGGCAATCTCAAAAGCTTTGTACATAATCTCAGGACGGTGATTTCGAATTGCACCGCTAGAAAGTTCTACGCCATTACAAACGATATCGTATTGGTAAGCCAGAATGTCCAAAGGATCATAATTTGTAAGAGCTTTGAGGCCTCCTTGGGGCATTGAAAATGGGTTATGACTGAATTGAATTTCACCAGTTTTTTCGTCACGTTCATACATTGGGTAATCCACAATCCAGCAAAATTCAAATTTGTTTTTGTCCAATATCCCTAAATCATGCCCAATTTTATTTCTGGCAATTCCAGAAAAACGGGTTGCTTTTTCCACTTCATCACAAACGAAAAAGACTGCATCCCCTTCCTCAATATTTGCAGTGTCTCGTAGTGATGAAACTCTTTCTTCGTTTAAAAATTTAGCAATGGGCCCCTTGGCCTCACTTTCATTAAAAATTATATAGCCAAGGCCGCCAGCACCTTTTTCACGCGCCCAATCGTTAAGCTTATCGAAAAAGCTTCGAGGCATTTTTGCTGCATTAGGAGCTGGAATTGCTCTTACGACAGCCCCCTTTGATATTGATGAGGAAAAAATTTTAAACTCAGTTCCCTCCCAAATTTTTGTAACGTCAGACATTTTTATTGGAATCCGTAGGTCAGGTTTGTCACTTCCATATCGCAGCATAGATTCTCCGTAAGGAATACGTGGAAATGGTGCTGAATTAACTAATTTCTGACCTCCAAATTCTTCAAAAACTCCCTGCAATACGGGCTCAAGAGCATCGAATACATCTTCTTGAGTAACAAAGGACATTTCCACATCCAGTTGATAAAATTCGCCGGGAGACCTATCAGCCCTTGCATCTTCATCACGAAAACAAGGGGCAATTTGAAAATAGCGATCAAATCCTGAAATCATGATTAACTGTTTGAACTGCTGAGGGGCTTGAGGAAGAGCGTAAAAATGTCCTGGTTGTATTCTGCTGGGAACCAAATAATCTCTAGCACCTTCGGGAGAGGCTGAGGTGAGAATGGGTGTTTGAAATTCAATAAATTCTTGGTCTAACATTCGGCGCCTAATGCTGCCAATTACATTAGAACGCAACACAATATTTTTGTGCATACGTTCACGGCGCAGATCGAGAAAGCGATAGCGAAGACGCACCTCCTCTCCATAATCTTCTTCAGAATTAACTTGTAACGGCAAGGGATCAGAAGGTCCGAGAATTTCAATTTCTGAGATACCAATTTCTATTTCACCGGTTGGTATTTTAGGGTTAATTGTATCCAAATCACGTCCTACAATTTTTCCAGTCAAGCACACTACAGTTTCAACTTTTAGAGTTTCAATTTCTAAAAATAAAGAATTTGAAATATCTATAACGCACTGGGTAAGCCCGAAATGATCCCTTAAATCTACAAACAACAAATTGCCGTGATCGCGTTTACGATGAATCCAACCTGATAAACGAGCTACTTCGCCTATATTACTCTTACGTAATTCGCCGCAATTGTGAGTGCGATATTGATGCATTTCAATTCCCCAAAAAGGTAAAATTTAAACAATCGGCGCAAAGGCCACAGAATGACCTATTTTGTCAAGAAATTATAGATTCAATTTGCATCAAAATCTTTCAAATCTTGGTCAAATTGTGTATAGCATCAAAAATGGACGTAATAACTGAAAACAATTTGTTGGAACAATTCTGTGAACGGGTCAACCTCTCTGATTTCATTACAGTTGACACTGAATTTATAAGAGAGAAGACATTCTGGCCAGAACTCTGCTTAATCCAATTAGGTGCCCCAAAGGAAACAGCCATAATTGATCCTTTAGCAAAGGATCTTGACCTTGCTCCTGTTTTCTCACTTATGGAAAATTCCAATTTGTTGAAGGTCTTTCATGCGGCACGGCAGGACTTAGAAATATTTTATCATCTAATGGGAAACCTACCTTCGCCGATATTTGACACTCAAATTTCTGCGATGGTCTGTGGCTTTGGTGATTCTGTTGGGTATGAAACTCTTGTAAACAAACTTACACAAAAATCTGTTAATAAAGCCATGAGATTTTCAAATTGGAAAAAACGTCCACTTTCGGAGAAACAAATTTCCTACGCACGGGCAGATGTCACCCATCTCCGAGTTGTTTATGACAAACTAATGACAACTTTAAAAGAAAATGGCCGGATAAACTGGTTAAAAGAGGAAATGGATACTTTAAACTCTATAGAATCATACAAGCCTGATCCCAGGAATATTTGGAAGCGTTTAAAATTTAGGAATCCAAATCCACGCTTCCTGGCAATTCTTCGTGAGGTAGCAGCCTGGCGTGAAAAAGAAGCACAAAGGAAAAATAAACCAAGAAATTGGATATTAAAAGACATGATAGTCACCGAAATAGCCCTGCAAAAACCAACTAGAATTAGTGACCTGAATGGGCTAAGAGGCGTTAATAGCAACCAATTTATAGGTAATGCTGGAAGAGAAATTCTGGAAGCTGTACAAAACGGAATCGACACTCCCTATGACCAGTGTCCAGTGGTCAAAAAACCAAGCAACACAAAACCAAAAACTGGCGCTACTTCTGACTTATTAAAAGTATTACTAAAATTAAAATCTGAAACTCATGGAGTGGCCCAAAAACTGATAGCCTCAGCCAAAGACATTGATGAAATTGCAATCAATGATGAAGCAAATGTTCCCGCACTCAGAGGTTGGCGTCGTCAGGTTTTTGGCATAGACGCTATTGCCCTGAAACGTGGCCAACTCGCTTTAACAACAAAAGGACAGTCCATTAAAATTTTAAAGCTAAAAATGTCAAATGAATTTTAATCTTGGTAATCTTCATTTTTTAAAATACTCCTGACAAGTGGAACAGTAACCATTCTCTGCTGAGAGAGAGCGGCCGCGTCAAGCGCATTAACTAAAAAACTCGCATTCCAAAGACTTCTTTCCATTCTTGGTAGCAAGTATCTAATAACATCCGGCCCAATTTTAAGCTGCCTATCCATAAACATTTTAACTAAAACCGCCGCAATAAAATTATCATCTGGTTTCCCAATATTTATAACTGGGGCAATTTTAAGACGGGAAGCAAGATCCAATGTATAAAATTGCCAACTAGCCGGAGGCTTGCCAGCGGTTAGTAAAAGGGTCCCACCCAAATCCACAATTTGGTTGTATAGAAATAGAAAAGTTTTTTCGTCGAAAATCTTATCCGCTTCTTCTATAAGAAAATGTTGGAAACCATTTTCAATAAATTCTTTTGCCGCATTAAGTTTACAAATATCCAATTTTACAGCGTTACTTTGCTTACACCATACTGCCCCTAAATGTGTCTTACCGGAACCACGTTCTCCACAAAGTACTACCGCTGGTCCAGACCAATTCGGCCACTTATCGATTAAAGCGATAGCTTCTTCATTGCAATCAGCAACTAAAAAATCTTCTCTACCCAAGGCCGTCCGGTGTTCAAATTCTAAAACGAGTTGGTCTGGGCCAGAAATCATTTTTAAATTTCTTCTTTCTCGTCTGATGGATTTTTTGCCTCCCTAAAGGCAAGAGTATTTTTGTAATGTGATATGCCAAATCGTCCAAAAACTCCAATGACAGCTGCTGCTGGGATTGCCAATAATATCCCTGTAAATCCAAATAAAGAGCCCCCAGCTAGTAGAGACAAAATTACCCAAACTGGATGGAGTTTAATTTTTTCACCAACCAACTTAGGCGTGACAAAATTCCCTTCAACAAATTGGCCAAAAACAAAAATACCCACAACGATCCCAACTATTTGCCATTCAGCAAACTGTGCTATGGCAATTGAAGTTGCAACAATTAAACCAATCAGCATTCCAAAATATGGTATAAACGAGAGTAAACCGGTGAAAAATCCAACCACGAAGCCAAAATCTAAGCCTAGAATAGTAAGACCAGTCGCATAAAATAACCCTAGTAACACACACACCAAAAACTGCCCACGTACGAACGCTGATAACACCTCATCAATCTCTATAACCTGTTTTTGTATTATGTTTTGATGGTGACGCGGCAGCCAACTATCTACAGTTTTTACTATTAAATCCCAATCTCGGAGAAGGTAGAACAAAACGATTGGCGTAATTATCACCAGAGAGAAAAGATGGAGAAGCGCTAATCCACCACCCCAAATACCCTTTAAAAAGCTCCCAACCCAGTCGAATAATTTAGATTGATCTAAATTTTCGAATTTATCTTTTAAGGCTCCAACATTAGAGTCAGAAAAGTGCGTTTGTAATATCAAAAATAGCTCTTGTGTGTGCCCTTGGATAATACCAAAATATTTGGGCGCTTTAAGTGCAATTTCGGACGCCTGAGATTGTAAAAGTGGAATTAAAAGAAGAACAGATGCACTCACAGTTAAAACCATTATAAAAGTTAAAACGCCAGCAGCAAGCCAACGAGGCAATTTCCACCGTTCTAGTAAATCTGCTATTGGGTCGAGTAAATAGGCTAATGCAATACCCGCAATAAACGGAAATAAGATTTCATTAAGCAACCATAAAATAGCAAATAAAACGGCAAACGCGGCTATCCAATATTTTGTTCGTGTTTCAAACATCACAATTCATTTGCGCCATTTTTTCTATCCACTTTTTTACCCCAGTTAATAATATACACACCACCAGAAAAGATAGTGGTTACAGTGACTAGAAAAATTAAAGCAGTTATTATTTGTTCCAAATTAGAAAAATTAAAGGCTAGTTGAAAAAGGACGGCAATCACCAAAATTATTTGTATCAATGTATTAATTTTGCTCACAAAAATTGGTTGCATTTTCACTCCATCGGTAAGTAAATGCAGTAACACTACACCTCCAATAATAATCACATCACGGAAAACCACCAAAATTACCAACCAGCTGGGCAAACAATCCATCTTCCCTAAACTAATGTAGACTGCCACCAGTAAGGCTTTATCGGCTAAAGGATCTAAATAAGCCCCAAGAGGTGTGACTTGCTCCAAACGTTTAGCAATAAATCCATCTATACCGTCAGAAATTCCAGCGGCTACAAATAACCAAAATGCTGAAAAATAAAACCCGTTTAAGATCAAATAAATCATAAAGGGTACCGCTAATAAACGGATTAAGGAAATTAAATTGGGAACATTCATGTTTACCTTTAATTAGCCCTAAATTTTTTAATTAGCATAAAAATTTAATCATTTCTTTCCGCTAAATTTGTACTTTGTTTTAACCTCCAAAATTTAATCCCTTTTTTTAATTCTAAATCATGTTGCGAAAGGGCTAATTCCAGTTGGGCTTCATCACCAAAATATTGTACACGAAATAATACCTCTTCCAATGACAAGCTCAGCAAATCTAACCGCTCAATGGCAGCTACAAATTGGAGTTTTTTAGTAACTTTATTAATTTGAGAAAGACCACCGTGGGCAAATCTTACTAACAATTCCCTTTTCTCGCCAAATTTGAGAATATTTTTTTGTTTCCAGGTTTCTTCTATATTTTTTCTGCTAGCCCGAGCTGCTCTAACCAAAACTTCTTGTATATTTTCTTTTAGCGTTCCATGAAAAATAAGAATTGAAGTATTTTTGATTATTCGAAGGTCTGTGTCTTTAATTGTCACTTTTATAATTATTTTATTTCTGGTTTTTTTTAGCTCCGCTATTGCCAGCAAAACATTGGTTGTTCTGTACCTTTTGGCAATAGCGTTTAATCTTTCAAGATTCCCAGCAATAGCCTGTTCAGGACTAATTTGTGCAATATCAGCATTTGTACCGTTAGGTACAATTAAACTCACCAAACTGTCGTTCTTGGAAAGTATACGCCAGGCTTTAATCCATAAATTTGCTTTATCCCATAATTGCAGAGTTGCTTGTGCTCTGTAAACGGGCAATATAACAAGCGGTTTTCTTACAGTCTCTGCAAACCTCACTCGGAATTTCCGTAAATGGCGTCTTACAAGAGTGGGGTTAAATTGGACCTTTAAACTGGCCAAATATCGAATAGGCGATGTTTTTTCTTTATCTATTTCCATTGCAGAGACAAGTTCAACTAAGTCAGAAAAAGCTAAATAATTCAATTTAGCTTTTTCTTGTATAGGAACGAGTTTATCTATCAAACGTTTATATGCCAGAAATTGTCCTTTCTCCAAGGCAATGTCACGTGCCGCAGATGCAGATTCCGCCGTTTCGTCCAATAAAATTCCTTTTACTGAATAGACCGAATATTGTACGCCAAAAGAAGGAAAGGGGTTCCAAAGAAGGGGCGATAATAAAACCAAATATCCAAACAAGCGAAAATTCGACGTAGAAGGCATTACAAACCGTTTAAGATCAAGTATCTTCAGATTTAAACAAGCTTTAGTAAACATGTAATGAGGCTACCCCCTTTATCTTATGAGAGGAAGAAAATATCAATACAAGTTACAAAGATTCCGGAGTAGATATTGATTCGGCTACAAAATTTATTGACAAAATACGTCCCCTTTTGCGTTCAACTCGTCGGCCTGGTGCTGAAGCCGAAATAGGGGGATTTGGAGGTTTATTTGACCCTGCAGCCGCCGGTTTTAAAGATCCAATTCTCGTAGCATCAACCGACGGAGTTGGAACAAAGCTTCGTATTGCTGTTGAGACAAACCAACACAGCAACATTGGGATCGATTTAGTTGCTATGTGTGTCAATGATATAGTTGTTCAAGGTGCGGAACCATTATTTTTTTTAGATTATTTTGCAACTTCTAAGCTAAATCCAGAATTGGCCCAAAATGTTATGACAGGAATAGTGAAAGGGTGTCAGCAAGCGGGTTGTGCTCTTATCGGCGGTGAAACAGCAGAAATGCCTAGCATGTATAAAAATGAAGAATATGATCTCTCTGGTTTTTCTGTTGGTGCGGTGGAACGCGACCGTTTATTAACTGGATCAACCATCGAAGAAGGTGATATTTTGTTGGGGCTTTCTTCGAATGGTCTCCACTCAAATGGCTTTTCTTTAGTACGTAAAATTGTAAATGAATTATCATTGGACTACACCGAAAAAGCCCCATTCAGCAAGGGAAGTTTGGGCGAAAATCTACTAATACCAACACGGATATATGTTAAATCTTGTTTAGCGGCTCATAAGGCCGGCTTAATTAATGGTCTCGCTCACATCACAGGTGGAGGCCTTATTGAAAATATCCCAAGGGTTTTGCCTAAAAATTTAGGAGTGAAACTTAATGCTGAAAACTGGGTAATTCCGGATGTGTTTAAATGGCTTTCAAAATCTGGGAATGTTACTGCCAACGAAATGGCGCGCACTTTCAATTGTGGAATTGGCATGGTGGTCTTTACAAATCCTAATAATGAAGCAGAAACAGTTAAAACCTTTTCTGAGGCTGGCGAAGGTGTTTTTCGTATTGGAATTGTAGAAACAACTACAAGCGAAAGTCAAATTGACTTAGACAATTGGGAAACTGTATGGGCCTCTTAAAAACCGCTATTCTGATTTCCGGTGAGGGAACAAACATGCAAGCATTAATCAATCAGTGTTGCGAAGGAAAAATCGCAGCCAAAATTACATTAGTCGTTGCTAATGTTTCCACTGCTCCAGGCCTTAAAAGTGCTAAAAATTTTGGAATTCCAACTATCGTAATAGATCATAAAAAGTTTTCAAATCGAGAAAGCTTCGAAAATGAAATTACGGGCAAGCTCAATGAAAAAAAAATTGAGATGATTTGCCTTGCTGGCTTCATGAGGCTACTTACAAAAAACTTTGTAAATCAATGGCGCAATAGGTTAATTAATATCCACCCATCTTTGCTCCCTTCATACAAAGGGCTAAACACCCATCAAAGGGCCCTAAAAGATGGAGTAAAATTTACAGGGTGCACAGTACATTATGTCCGCCCAAGAATGGATTCCGGTCCAATCATAGCACAGGCGGTGGTTCCTATTTTTCCGGATGACAATTTAAAAACTTTATCCAAAAGAGTCCTCGCCGCAGAACATCGCTGCTATCCTTTAGCATTAGGAATGATAGCAAATGGCAAAGCAAAAATACTTGACGATAAAGTAATTATTGAAGGAGCTTCTTTTCCTAGAAAAGAAATACTAAATCCATCCGAAGGCGAAAAAAATTAATTTTAGTCCATAAAGGTTAGTCAAAAATTTTAAGAACGTGAATTTTGCATTAGGCTAAAATTTCTACATCAGCAAAGAAGAAACCAATTTCCATCTCTGCGTTTACCAGCGAGTCAGACCCGTGAACCGAGTTAGCCTCGATAGATTCTCCAAAATCTTTTCGAATGGTTCCATCGTCCGCATTAGCTGGATTTGTCGCTCCCATAACCTCGCGATTTTTGTTTACAGCATTTTCCCCTTCAAGGACCTGAACTAAAATTGGGCCTGAACACATAAAGTCGCAGAGCCCGTCAAAGAACGTCCGTTCTGAATGAACAGAATAAAAATTTTCTGCTTGTTCCCTGGTAAGCTTTAGTCGTTTTTGTGCAATCACTCTAAGGCCCGCTTCCTCCAGCCGTGCATTAATTTTACCAGATAGGTTGCGACGCGTTGCATCAGGCTTAATAATTGATAAGGTCCGTTCTATAGCCATAAGGTATTTCTCACATTTTTATTTGGCGGCGGCCTTATATACTCAGAAATCTAATGCAGCAACTGTTTGTTTGAATAATTTTTCAGGGGAACCAAAGACGCCAGAAATTCGACACCAGTAAATATTTTATAAATCGTTCATTTTTTCCCAACGGCCGTCCTCATTTTGCCGCCAATATGTTAACGTACAACCCGCTTCTTTAAAGAAATTCCAACGTGTCCTAGCCAAAACCACAGCCTCCTCATCTCTTCCGTCAAAAATTTCTAAGCACCTTTCGAAAGCGCGAAAATCCTCTGATTTCACCCCGTCGGTTGAAATTAGAATTTCTGCTTTATTAGGATTGTCTTGTCCAGATGTTAACCATATGGGTTGCTTTTCGGCCATTCCCTCTTTTTCACTCCCATGCGGCAAAAATGACGTTGGATCGCTAGTCCATATTGCTAAATTTAGAAAGTTTATACGTTCTTCTGTTCCTCCTCTAACCACTACTTTTTTGCCCGATTCCAAAGCCTTTTCAAGTAATTGTGGTAAAGCATTTTCCAAGGGGGTCCTTGTAAGATGGTAAAAACCAATATCAGTCATTGAAAAATTAATTATTTTAATTCGTAATTTCTTTTCACTAATTCATTTAACAACCTGACACCAAATGCCGTTCCACCTTTAGGAACAATTTTGGAGTCAGTATTTGACCAAGAAACACCTGCAATATCAAGATGAGCCCAGGCAACATCAGGTAAGACAAATCTTTTAAGAATTTGGGCCGCAGTTATACTCCCTGCATCCCGGCCACCAACATTCTTCATGTCAGCAATCTTTGAAGCCACTTGTTTGTCATATTCATCTGCTAAAGGCATTCGCCACACACGTTCATTGGTTTTCTCTCCAGCAGTGGTAAGGAAATTCCCCAGTTGATCGTTATTTGTAAACATTCCTGCATAATGATGCCCTAAAGAAACGATTATTGCTCCTGTAAGGGTGGCAAGATCAATCATTGTATGAGGTTTAAAGTTTTTTTGACACCACCACATTGCATCAGCTAAAACCAAACGTCCTTCTGCATCCGTATTTATCACTTCTATCGTTTGGCCAGACATTGTTTTTACCACATCACCTGGGCGTTGGGCTTTACTTGATGGCATATTTTCAACCAATCCAACCACACCGACGGCGTTAACTTTTGCTTTTCTTGCTGCTAAAGCATACAACAAACCAGCAACAACCCCGGCACCTGCCATATCCCATTTCATGTCTTCCATACCGCCAGAGGGTTTAATAGAAATTCCCCCTGTATCAAAGGTCACACCTTTGCCAACAAAAGCGATCGGGCGTTGCATTGTACTTTTAGGCAAACCATTCCACTGCAGCGCCATTATCCTTGGTGAATTAGCACTGCCTTGTGCCACTCCCAGCAACGCACCCATACCTAGGGCTTGCATTTTCTTTTCATCAAGAACCCTGATTTTTACACCAAGTTTTGTCAAAGAACGTACACGCCTGGCAAAACTAATTGGGTAAATGATATTTGCTGGCTCTGATACTAAATTGCGCGTAAGAAAAACGCCTTCAGCCACTTTACGCATCGGTGCAAATTTTCTCTGACCATGCACAAAATCTTCTAACAATAAGGTAACATTTGTCACAGAAGGTTTATCTTCCGCCTTTTCCCGAGTTCTGTATTTATCAAATCTGTAACTGCGCAAATAACAACCGTATGCAATATTTGCAGCCATATCAGAGGAATTTAATTTACTACCTCTAAAAGGTTCTATGAAAACTCCAGCGGATTTATTTCCGGACATTGAAACAGAATTGTAGATGGTGCCGCCGAGCTGTTGGGCTGATAATAAGTCCAATTTCTGACCTTTGCCAATTCCCACTAAGAGGAGCCTTCCAGCCTTGAGTACAGGAGGGCTCAAAAGAGTGAGCGTTTGACCAAAATTACCGTTAAAACGACTATTTTGTATTGCCCGTTTAACTGCACCCTTTGTTAGCTGGTTCAAATTTGCAGTAGTTTTTGATAACTTGTTTTCAGCAGCAACGAATGACACAAGAACACCACTCCGCATAAAGTCTGGGGCAGCAAAGGTTAAACGCATGTTAATCTCTCCAAAATTTACTTTTCAAAAAGAGCCTATTGCTCTTTGGCTAACTGTAACAAGGAAAATACTAAAAAAAAGACCGTTTGCTATGTTTCAGGAAACTTAGTTGATAACTTTATATGCTTACAAAAGAAATTAATGAATTTGTAACCATTCTCCGATATTGCTTATGATGGATACTTTTTTTGACACCTATAACCTCTCCTTCAATCAGGCAGCTAGCCTTTTTTCGATATTTTTAGTTGTAGTTTCGCTTTCGACAATTGGCGCTGTGGCAGGCGGGAAAAAACGTTGGCCGGAAGGGGATATTCTCTATGGGTGGGCTATTTGTATTGCAATCTTTACATTACTTGGCACATTCAGCGGGTTTAAATTTACGTACATTGTAATCCTCCTTGGGGGAGCCACAATTGGCGCCTTTTTTTTGCTTTGGCGCCGCGGGACAAAGCCGGGCCCTATCATTTTTTGGCGATTATTCGTCCTTAGTTTCCCTCTTTTAATCCTCGTTTCAGCAATGACCCCTACTCAGTGGGACGAGCTAACTAGTTGGTTACCTAATGCACGATTTCTCATCGAACATGACGAATTTCCGAATCGCAGTTTACCTAAAAGCCCTTCTGTCTTTCCAGCATACCCTTACGGAATTCCAATAATTATTTATCTCGCTAGTAAGATTGCGGGATTTATGGTCGAAAATGTAGCGGCAATCTTTAATCTATTCCTTTTTATGAGCTTTGGATTACTGATTACGCGTATCACTTCTACTGTTTTTACTAGCAAGCAATCTAATGATGGTATTGAAGAACCCCTTTTTAGCCAAAAATATTCTTCTGGTTGGAAGTTTTCTGCTTTTGCAGCTTTAGTCGTTACCGCTCTTAATCCTACTTACGTTACAAGATTAGTTTTCAGTTCCTATGCGGATGCCCCAACAACGATAGCTATTGGAATTTGCACAATTATGATTTGGATGATGATCAATGCATTGGCATTGAAAGATACGGTGAGAGCGAATTCCTTCGCATGGCAGGCAAGTCTCGCGGCTACAGTAGCCCTCTCTCTAAAACAAGTTAATTTGGTATTCTTTTTGTTGCTTTTGTTTGCAATTTTCGTTGCTACTTTTAGGGATAGCAAGGTATCTCTGCATCAAGTAGTCAAAACGCTACCACGACTACTCACACTCCCTGTGTTGGTTTATTTAGCTTGGAGAATTTATATTTTTTATAATATTGATCATGGAGAATTCTCTTTTCGAGCTCCAGAATTTTGGTTAATTGATAGGGCAGGAGAAATTTTCCAGAGAATGCTATTAATAGCTTCAAAAAAAGGTGGTTATTTTGGGATAATGACGTTAGCAGTCATTATCGCTGTTTCCACTTTCTGGAAGAACCACACACCTTTCAGTCGATTAGCTTTAATTACAGCTATAATTTTTATAACCTATAACGCTTTTCTGTTTCTTTGCTACATTGCTGCCTTCACAGAAGATGAAGCTATACGGGCAGCATCATTTTGGAGATACAATACACATTTAGGAGGTGTATGCCTTGTTTTTTCTGCCTATTGTATTGCGTTCTTATGGAATCGTTTTTTTGGAGCAAACCTTCCTAAATTTATACCTATTTTGCTCATTGTGATAGTTGTCATTTCACCTGTTATTTTGGTCAAAAAACTTCGTTTTGACCTTCACCCAAGATATCTTTATGCCCGAACATTGGCTAAAGAGATAGCAACAAAATTGTCACCAAAGGACCGTTTGCTAATAGTGGATTTTAACAGTGATGGTCAGTTTCTGATGGTAATGCGATATGTCATGCACGGTTCGGCACAAATTGCGGGTGAACTGACTGCCGCTAGTAAACCACATTACCAAGTTTTACATTCAAGACTCGGGTATGGAGATGTTTCTCACTTTTGGATTTATGAAGCACCCAACGTTTTAGCTCAGAAATTTGACTTGGTCCTAAAAGGAAAAACGTCATATCTTTTTGAAAAGGCTGGAAATAGGTGGATAATAGCTAGAAGTTGGCCTCACCCTTAACATAAAGTTAAAAAGAAAAGCCCACTAAGCAGGTAGAACCTAAGCAAGGCTTAAAAAATGTTTGAACGTATAGCAGTCCTTATCCCATGTCTAAACGAAGCTCACAAAATTCTTGAGGTTATAAAATCTTTTCAAGAAGAATTACCTGGATCCAAAATCTACGTGTACGACAATGGTTCTACAGATAACACTGTACAGCTATCATTAGAAGCGGGCGCTATTGTAAAACATGAAAAATCTTTGGGAAAAGGAAACGTCGTTCGGCGAATGTTTGGTGATATTGAGGCAGAAATTTATCTATTAGTTGACGGAGATGGAACTTATCAAGTGCAAGCAGCTCCCAAAATGATCGAACTTATGCGTAAAGAGGCCTTGGACATGGTTGTTGGTGCTAGGATCCCAATTGGAGAATATTCCACTTTTAGACCAGGACACAAATTTGGAAACAAAGCGTTAACTACAATAGTTGGTTGGTTGTTTGGCAAAAAATTCACAGACATTTTGTCTGGCTTCAGGGTTTTTTCACGTCGGTTTGTAAAATCCTTTCCAGCTTTGTCTAGAGGTTTTGAAATAGAAACAGAAATGACAATTCATGCACTTGATCTGAGTATGCCGGTTTCCGAATTTTCCACAAAATATTCGGCTCGAGCGAAAGGATCGAAGAGCAAACTAAATACGTGGAGAGATGGTTTGCGAATCTTGTTTGCCATAATCTTTCTTTTTAAAGAGGTGCAACCTTTTAAGTTTTTTGGAGTCATTTTTTTAATTTTTTCTATTATTTCTATACTGCTTGGACACCCTTTATTTGTTACATTCGTAGAAACAGGTTTAGTTCCTAGGTTTCCAACGGCAATCCTTGCAACAGGTATTATGATTCTCGCCTTTATCAGTCTAGCCATTGGCATAATTCTTGATTCAATTTGTCGCAGTCGCCGTGAAATTAAACGAATGCATTATCTGGCCAATACAACTTTATCAGAAGAAAAGAAATAA
>JAYZBC010000091.1:0-7087 GCA_036339375.1 Pseudomonadota bacterium
CTATCACTAGAAGTTTATTTAGCTCTCTTTCCTCGGCTTGTTTAGCCGCATGGGCTAATAAATCACTTGTATCAAAATGTTCTCGAAGGCGGATTTTTTGAATTTTGGATGGGCTAATATCCGGCATTTTTTCGTTCTCCGCAAAATTGAAAAAAACATAAAGTGTCATCATACATTATATTTCATTTAATCAAAAATTTTAAAACAAATTCGCATGCTTCCATGGTTCACTTGACAACTTAAATTTTATTGGTCGTACTCACTTACATAAAAAGATAATCCAGTAAAAAGTCGGTTGAGTTATAAAAAATATTTACGAGATGGAGCATAAATAAATTTCTAAACCGCGCTAGCTTCAACAGGGAGGTAATTTCATGAATAAACAATTAAATTTAAAAGGCAATTTGTTTGTAATTAGCTGTGTTTTTTCGATTCTTCTTTTAGTGAATGTGTTTGGATCTGTAAGTGCAAAATCAAAAACTTTGCGTTATGCCGTTCAAACCTTTGGAGCAGAAACTTTTGACCCGACGGTTACTTCTATTTCTACCGGTCTTGGATTTGCTGGCCCTCTTTGGGATTGGTTAACGAGTGTTGACATCAATGGAAACCTAAAGGCTGGTTTAGCTACTGGTTGGAGTTCTTCTGAGAATTCAAAGGTTTGGACTATTACCCTCCGTCAAGGTGTAAAATTTCATGACGGAACAGAAATGACCGCCAATGACGTAAAATTTACTTTACTAAATGGATTCACGAGGAAAGGAGCTAAAGCGTCACGTACTCGGCAGTTCCGAAAAAAAATTAAAGCTGTAAAAGTCCTAAGTTCTCATTCAGTAAAAATTATAATGAAAAGTGCATGGCCCACTTTTGCTCACGATATTTCCAATCAACCTGGTATAGAAGGAATTGTTTTACCAAAAACCTATATCGAAAAAGTTGGTTGGAAAAAATTTGCTAGAAAACCAGTTGGGACGGGTGCTTTTAAATTTTTAGAACACAAAGTCGGGAACATGGTGGCCTTTGCGGCAAACAAAAACCATTGGAGATATAAACCCCAATTTGAAAGAATGGAAATTCTTCTTGTTCCTGAGGCTGCCACAAGAGTTGCTATGCTTAAGACAGGTCAAGTTGATATTGCGGAAGTGTCTCCTGATGATTCAGAGAAACTGGCAAAAGCCGGTTTTAAATTTGCCCGGGACCCTCAAGCAACTTCGCTTCGCCTCCATTTATACGGAACCTATTACAAAAATGCTGGGCCAACAGGGAAACTAGAAGTTAGAAAGGCCCTCAATTTAGCCATTAATCGTGATGAAATGGTTAAAGCTTTGTTCAGGGGGGCCGGAAAGCCAGCGGCAGTTTTCCCGATTTCTGAATTATCTATAGGTTATCCGAAAGGGCTAAAAGCATATCCTTATGATCCTTCCCAGGCTCGAAAACTTCTTCGGAAAGCTGGATATTCTAATGGATTTAAAATTAAACTTTATTCGTTACCAGTTGGCGGTTTCACTATGCACAAACAAGTTTGTGAAATCGTTGCCGGATACTGGGAAGCAATTGGTGTTAAAACAGAAATTGTTCCTACAGATATTGGTGCTTTTCGACCGCTTTATATTAAACAACCTCAGTCCCCAAAAATAGTTGGCCAAGCCAGTATATTTACCACCACCGGTCGACTTAATGGTGCGTCTGCGCTTGGTATATGGTGGACTAAAAAGCGGAAAATAATTCAACTTGCTGAAAACGTTGACGACCTTTATAGCGAGACGCAGAAGGCAAGCAATGTAAAAGAAATTGCTGCAAAAACCGAAAAGGCCTTTCGTATTTTGTATAAGGATTACAGAAGCGTGCCAATTGCAGACGTGGCAGGAATTCTTTGGGCTTATGGGAACCAGGTAGGTAGTATGAGAGTTATACCTCATCGAGGTTTCGTCACACCCAGTCTGGTAACCGCTACCCGTAAATAGATACAAGAATTTTTCACCCTGTTTAGAGTAAAAACATATCAGGGAACAACACACGGGTAATAATTAAACAATGTGGCGTTTTATTTTTGGTCGCCTAGGGCAAAGCTTGCTGACTTTATTACTAGTCAGCGGGCTTGCCTTTGTTCTGGTTAGGATGACTGGCAATCCCATTGATATGATTTTGCCAATTGAAGCCTCTGCGGAAATGAGATCGGAGATGAGCCGTGAGCTAGGCCTACATCGTTCAATTTTTGTTCAATATGCTTTATTTCTTGAAGACCTTATTCGGGGAGATCTCGGAACTTCTATTCGAACCCAAAAGCCCGTAATTGATCTCCTAATGGAGCGTCTTCCTAATAGTCTCCAATTAGTAGGTGCTTCCATGCTGCTGGCGCTTATAATTGCACTACCACTGGGTATTTTTGCCGCTACAAATCGAAGGAGTTTTTGGGACGCTGCGGCAAGGGGAATTGCCCTTTTTGGGCAGTCCATACCCACATTTTGGGCAGGTATCATTTTAATTTATATTTTTTCAATCTATTTTGGTTGGTTGCCTGCGGGAAGAAAAGGTGGTTTTTTAAATTTAATACTGCCAACCCTAACTCTTGGTTTATTCGGCTTCATGCTGGCAGGAGTAGTTAGATTACTCCGTGATTCCATGATTGCTGTTCTGGACAGTGAATATATAAAATTTGCGCGCATCAAAGGCATTCAAGAAAAATCAGTAGTTTGGAAACATGCATTAAAGAATGCCCTAATACCGGTTGTGACCTTTGTTGGATTTTATTTTGGCATACTAATTTCAGGAACGGTTGTCGTAGAAACAGTTTTTGCGTGGCCAGGTATCGGACGATTAGCTTACGAAGCGGTTCAGTGGCGGGATTATCCGGTGATTCAGGGAGTGGTACTTTTGGTTTCTCTTATAACCCTCCTTAGTAACCTTGTGGTAGATATCGTTTATGCGTATCTGGATCCAAGGATACGCTATGGCGCCTAAATCAAAACGTGAAACCCCTATTGCCCCGACAGAAACTGAAACCAAAAGAAATGTGGTGAAATCGGTTAAAAAAATACCCATTTTAGCTATTTCTATTCTTACAACTTTTATAATTTTAGCCCTTTTTGCTGAATGGGTAGCCCCCTATTCACCTACTAAAATTAATTTAACTAATCGTTTGTTACCACCATTTTGGGAAGGAAATGGTTCCCTTGATCATTTATTAGGTACCGACCGCATTGGTCGAGATATATTGAGTAGAGTAATTTTTGGTGCAAGAATTTCTTTAACGGCTGGATTAGTAGCGGTTTGCATTGCAGCATTTATCGGTACTGTACTAGGACTCATATCCGGTTATTTCGGAAAATTGACTGATAGTGTTATCATGCGTTTAACAGATGCGATGTTGTCCTTACCCATTATTCTCATTGCACTCTTGTTTGCTGTAACTCTAGGCCCAAGTTTTACTAATTTAATCATTGTTCTCGGAATTGTAATGTGGGCACGATTTGCCCGGCTAGTGCGTGGTGAGGTTTTAACTTGGAAAGAAAGAGAATTTGTGGCGCTTGCCCGGGTGGTTGGAGCTTCTCCTTTTCGAATTATGGTGCGTCATATCCTGCCGAATGTGCTTAATCCATTAGTTATTTTATCCACTCTGCAAATTGGTTGGGTTATTATAGTTGAATCTTCTTTAAGTTTTCTTGGGGCGGGTATTCCACCGCCTACCCCATCTTGGGGAGCGATGATGGCTGACGGCAGATCGTATATCGATAGCGCAATTTGGCTTTCTTTGTATCCCGGCATTGCGCTCGTTGCTGTGGTTTTATCTGTTAATATGTTGGGAGACTGGCTGAGAGACTATCTTGATCCAAAAATGAGAAATTTACGGTAAAATCTAATACAAATTTAATTGTCTTTTTTAAATAAATGACAGGCAGTTAGGTGATTAGATTTAATTTCATCAAGTTTTGGACTCTCCTTGGAACAATGGTCCATAACAGAAGGGCATCTTGTATGAAAACGACACCCCGAAGGAGGGGAAGTAGGGCTTGGAATTTCACCTGTCAATAAAATTTCATCATCTCTGGCTTTTGGGTGAGCAGGTAAGGCTGCTGATAAAAGGGCCTTAGTATATGGATGTTGTGGATTATCAAATAAAGAATCACATGGTGCAAACTCAACGACTTGTCCCAAATACATAACAGCAATTTTATCGCAAAGATGTCTTGAAGCTGCCAGATCGTGGGAGATCATTAAATAGCTCAGGTTTAGACGGTTTTGAAGTGATTTTAATAAATTAATGATTTGACTTCTTATGGATGCATCTAGAGAGGCCACTGGTTCATCTAAGATTATCAATTGTGCTTCATTAGCTAAAGAACGAGCTATTGCAATTCGTTGCCTTTGTCCTCCGCTAAATTCATGAGGGTAAAGATTTGAAGTATTAGGATCCAATTCGACAGCCTCTAAAACCTCCTTTACCCGTTTTGAAGTTTTATCCTTTGTTAAATTTCCGGCAACAACAATCGGTTCTGCAATAATATCTCCCACGCGCATCCTTGGATTTAAAGAACTTTGGGGATCCTGAAAAACCGCTTGGACTTTTCTGCAATATGATTTGTTTTCGGAACGAGAAAAATTTTTAATAGATTTTCCAAAAAATTGAATCTCACCATTTGTCGGCTTTTCGAGGCGTAATATTAACCTGGCCATAGTTGTTTTTCCGCAACCAGATTCTCCGATGAGACCGACTGTTTCGCCTTCTTCAATTTTAATATTTATGCCGTCTACAGCTTTTACTGAACCACGGGAGCGTGAAAAGAGAAGCCCACTCGAAATGGTAAAGTGTTTTTCCAAATCCACAGTTTCAATTATTGTATTTTCAGTCATCTTCACTATGGAGCCAGCAAGAGACACGATGATTATGAGAAAGTTTTACTTCGGGAGGAATTTTACTTTTGCAAATCGTTTTGGCCTCCGAACAACGAGGTTCAAACGGACAGCCCGGTGGAAGATTAGCTGGAGTAGGAGGTTGCCCGGGAATTGAGTTTAGGTGTTCAACGCGGGTATGGAGTTGAGGAAGAGAATTAATCAAACCCCGTGTATAGGGGTGAGCTGGTTTATCAAATAAATCCTCTACATTTGCCTCTTCAAGTATTTGGCCACAATACATGACTGCTACCCTATCACAAATTTTAGCCGCAACGCCCAAATCATGAGTGATAAACAGTATCCCTAAATTAGATTGGCGTTGCAGGTTTTTAAGTAATCTTAAATATTGCGCTTGAATTGTTACGTCTAGTGACGTTGTTGGCTCGTCGGCAATAAGTAATTTTGGATTACTGGCGACTGCAATAGCGCCTACAACACGTTGACGCATGCCGCCGCTAAATTGGTGGGGATAAGCATTCATACGAGTTTCTGGGTCAGAAATACCCACCCGTTTGAGTAAATCAAAAATTTGATCTCTGATAGAACCCTCTCCAAACCGATGAATTCGAACCGATTCAGCAACCTGTTTGCCAATAGTAAAAACTGGATTAAGGGAGGTAAGGGGATCTTGGAGAATCATTGAAATAATTTTTCCCCTATATTCCCGCATTTGACCTTCTGAAATCTTTAATAGGTCACGTCCATCAAGGAAAATTTTTCCGCCAACAATTTTACCAGCGGGCCCTTGGACCAACCTCAGAATGGAAAGTGCCATTACACTCTTCCCAGACCCGGATTCTCCTAATACACCCAAAGTCTCTCCGGCTTTCAGAGTAAAAGATACGTTGTTTACAGCTTTAACTACCCCTCGCGTTGTAAAAAAAAAGGTATTTAAATTTTCAACAGAAAGAAGGGGTTTGGTTTTATTGCTTTTGGGTAATAAAGACATTTGAATTTTTTAAATTGGATTTTTTCTTTTTGATTTAGTAGCCTTTTCATCTAAATGTCCTTTGCGTATTACCACACCATATTTTTCTTCGGCAGCAGCAATACTCACATAACCATTTCGAACATCTTCAACAACGAGTTCAGAAGCTCTTCCTTTTGGGTTTCCGTATCCACTGCCCCCAGTTTGTTGCAAAGAAATCCTTGAACCTTTTTTAAGCTGTCTACTGTCAAGAGCTGGTAAATCCATTGAGTTTGAATTTTTGGAAATAATAGTAGTTCGGCAAACCGGTGGCGCTTGTCCTCCAGCGAGACCCCAACCTGGAATTTGATGATTTGCAGTTCTCACCGTTAAGGATACATCATCCAACATTTCATACTCACGAATAAACCCAATTCCTCCTCTTTGTTTACCGGGTCCTGCAGAATTCAGCCAAATGTCAAATTTTGGTATTCGAATAGGATATTCTGTTTCAATAATTTCAATCGGCGTAGAAGGTGTAAAATGGCACATTCCAAGAACCATAGAAGTACCATCATTTTTGGATGTACCCCCAAGAGCAGTTACCATTATTTCGTATTGAACTGCAGGTTTACCATTTCTTCCAGTTTTATAACCAATTGCCATGGCTCCGTTTCCCAATCCTGGAGGAGCAACTGCTCGTTCAGGGTTTAGTTTTCCAAGTGCTGCTACAACAACGGCATAAGCTAGATGTGAAGTTGGAAAATAGTGATTTACTGTCGCAGGATAGACAGGATTTACAACCTTGCCCTCCGGAAGAACAAAATCAATCGCACTAAAGGAGCCGGCATTTACAGGAATTGTTGGATCGAGTGAAGCTAAAACCCCAAGAAGAGAAACTGCTCTGCAGGTTTGTCCTGGGGTATTAACTGGGCCAGACGTTTGGGCATTTGACCCGGAAAAATCTATCGTTAATTGTGTACCCTTTTTGGTAATTTTTACATGAATTTTGACAGGCTTTTCTAAATCGCAGCCATCATTATCTAAAAAACCTTCAGCTTCGCTTTCACCATCCTTCCAGCCGGAAATCTTTTTGATTACTCGTTTCTTAGTACGTTCTATTAAACTTTCCATTGATTGAGTAATCAAATCCACACCATACTCATTACAAAGTATTTTAAGGCGTTCAGCACCTATCCGTGTTGCCCCTACTTGTCCCCTTAAGTCTCCGACTACCATCTCAGGAACACGGGAATTTGTTCGAATTATATCTTCTATTTCTTTTATGAT
>JAYZBC010000092.1:0-17697 GCA_036339375.1 Pseudomonadota bacterium
ATTTAGGCAGGGCAAAACTGATCCCTGCATTCCCAACAAGGACGGCAAAAGCCAGACAGAAGGTAAAAACTAGTTTCATACCAAAAGGTTTACATAAATTGTGAATTTTGAGGAGTCATAATTTAAGACCAGTGTTCAATCAAAAACGTTCCAGTAATGAGATGGAAATAATGATTTATTATCCTAACTTTACAGGTAATCCCTCTGCTCTCAGATGGGTGTACCGTTGAAGCATCCTTAAGTCCTGTAATATACCTACCTCCATGACGTTTAGCCCTTTCTCAAAGAACCTGCTGGTGGCTTCATGACGTAGATAATGGAAGTGAAGGTCTTTAATTTCTACCCTCCTACAGCTTCTAGTCCATAAGCCCCTTAATGCTGTCTCTGATAGAGGGAATACCTTTCCCGAAATATGAACAGGTAGCTGGTTGTATATACCAATAGCTCTAGTGGGCAGAGGTATAGTACGACTATCTCCATCCTTGGTTATGGGTAGATAGGCTATCCTGCGATCTACATTTAAATGCTGCCTCTCTAAACCTAGAATTTCACCTCGCCTCATAGCGGTTTTGGTGGGCAAGATGACCAAAAGTCTGAGATAAGCGTTCTTGCTTTGGCTACAAGAAATTAGAAGCTGTTCTTCTTCATTGCCCTTTAGCCTTCTGTCTTTTGGTTTGGTTATTGAACGAACAGGACTGCCATTTAGCGGTATGTTCTATTCTTTGATGGCGGTCTCAAAGCCATGACCTAGCAACACTAAGTCTTTTTTAACTGTTTCACCTGATACTTCTCTTAACCTTCTTTCTCTATATTGGAATATATCAATTTGTTTTAAATAATTAATTTTAATTTTGAAAATAGGAAATTGTTTGAGTTTTTTTTCCTGTATTTCTCTACCTTCTGTCCCCTCTTTTTGGGAGTTACTTCAGCTAGATTCCGCTCTAGAACCTGCCATAACGTCTCCTCGGACCTGTCATAAGCAAACCTTTCTCTATTTTTATTTCTATTTTCCTAGCCCATGCTTGAGCATGAGACTTCAGTTTAAAGATTTTTGTGAATGGAGTTTTATGAGGAAGCAGGCCATTTTTTCATTCTGGCCCTTTAAAAGAGGTGAATATGACGAGGCCCTGGGGTGAATTAGAATGGTTTTTGGGCGCCGAAGACGGCATAATAGAGAAATATGAAACTGACATTTTAAGTTTTATCAAAACAAATAACCGAAACATTTTGATAACCTCAAAATTTTCAGTGCTCTTTAAACTCAATTAAGCTTTTGAATTGAGAGATAGGGCACCCTTTTCAACCTTACCAGTGGGACCCTTGGGTAATTCTTTTATAAATTTTACAATTCGGGGATACTTGTTAGCCGCCATTTTTTGTTTACAAAATTCTATAAGAGTCTGGGCATTTGTTTTAGTTCCCTCCTGCAAAACAACATACGCACCAATTTCTTCACCGAGATCATTGTTAGGCATCGCTATAACGGCTGCTTCTTCGACGTGAGGGTGGGAAGTAAGGACTGCTTCTACCTCACCAGCAGCGATCGTATAACCCCCTCTCAAAATTACGTCTTTTTTTCGCCCTAAAATTGTTACCCATCCATTATCATTTATTTTCGCTAAATCACCTGTTTTGAACCATCCCTCTTGGAGAACCAAAGCAGTCTCCTCAGGGTTATCAACATATTTCGTCATGCAGGAATCGCTTTTGATCCAAAGTTCCCCTTCCTCTCCCAAATTACATTTATTTCCTTTTTCATCCATGATTTTTAGTTCAACACCCTCTGCCGCACGTCCAATTGCCTCGGGAAGTTCAACATGATCATCCGGGGAGTAACAAATGGGCCTAAATAATTCACTCATCCCGTAACCCCGAACAATACGCACACCAGTTGATTTATACCATTTTTGAGCAAGGTCCCACGGACAGGGTGCAGCACCGCTTGTGGCGTAACGTAAGCTGGCAAGTGTAGATTGTTGCAGTTCACCAGATTCCAAAATTCGTCGAAACATAGTCGCAACACCAGAAAAAATTGTTGCTTGATTGCTCTCTATAGCTTGTAGCACAAGAGCAACGTCAAAACGCGGGAGAATAATGCTTCGGGCTCCAGTTAATAAAGGAGCCAAGATAGTACCAAATAAACCATAGGAATGAGCCGGCGGTAAAACCGAAATCATAATATCTTCTTTAGCCAGGTTTAAAGCAGACCTAATCCACATATCTAATCCCACGCTAACCGCCTGGTGGGAAAGAACGACACCTTTTGGTATTCCAGTGCTTCCTGATGTAAAAAGAATGATCGCCGGGTCGTTAAAATTAACCACCGCGGGTTGATACATCTCAACCGCATCCGTCAAATTCTCCAAAAAATAAGCAGGTTTTAACACCTCCAAAATCCTTGCCCGCTCTCTTGCAGTAGACCGAGGGTGTAGCGGCGTTACCGTACAACCCTTCTTAAGACACCCTATAACTCCGACAATAGTGTTTACGGGGTCGTCAAACAAGACTGCAACACGTTCCCCAGGGCCTATTCCAGCTTCGCCCAAGACAAGTGCGACCCCGCCTGCCCTTAAGTCTAATTCTTCCCAAGTGAATGAATTTTTAGGTCCGACAAGCACTACCTTTTTTGGATTAGCCTTCGCAGCATCCTCGAACCTAGTAGCAATATTTGAATTCATTTTTCAGTTAAGAATAGACTCTGTATCAATTGCGTCCCATGTTTCTTTGGGAAATTTATGCCTTGGGGTAAAACTTTCAAGGAGAGGTTTTGCTGTAGCATCTACTCCCCATTTTGACGTAAATCCATCGTCACCAGCCGTTGACGGGTCAAGGTCAGAGCCTCTTGCATTTTTTATGATAACTAAATCTTGATCTGGCTGACACCGCGTCGCTATGGCCCAATTGACCTGTCGTTCATCATACACATCGACATCATGGTCTACTACAACGACCCTTTTTATATAAAGGTCAGCACCAAGGACAGCCAAAATAGCATTTTTAGCTTGACCCTTTAACCTTTGTTCAATTTCAACATAACAAGTAAAAGGACTGGGTACGCGAACAGTTTTCACTGACGGTACCATCGCCCTAACTGCTCTAAAAAGGTTGGCTTCCATTGGAATTGTTGACAACAACATATGGTCCAGGTGACCAACACACATATCATAAAAATATGCCCCATCTCGGTGAGTGATGGCTTTAATATTTACGATTTCACGTTCACGAGTACCAAGGCTATACCCTGTAAATTCACCAAAGGGCCCCTCACTGACCTTCCCAGCAGGCAAAATTTCTGCTTCTATGATCATTTCTGCATGCGCAGGAACCAAAAGATCACTTGTTTCACACCGGACTAATTCAAGTGGTTCAGAAAACAAACCACCCATGATATGGGTCTCATCCTCATCAATGGATCCAATGGCAAGGGCCCCCAATGCAATAGCTGGATGTACACCAATAGCAAAAGCAACTTCTAATGGTTTACCTTTACCTTCAGCGATCTTGTGAAATTCCCAAAGATGTTTCCCGAGTGTGAGATGTATTGAAGTTGTGTTTTTGCCTGTAATCATTAACCTGTTGTAAGCACAATTATATGTCCCAGTTTCTGGATCCTTTGCAAATGAGATAGCTGCTGTAATGTAGGGACCTCCATCCTCTTCATGGTGAACAATTTGAGGCAGTTTATTCATATCAATTTGATCACCCTTGATAATGATTTCCTTACACTTTCCAGTATTAACTTCTCGAGGTGGTATCGGTTTTTCCATCGCTTCAAGAAATTTTTTTTGAATTTCACGAGGAGAAGCGCCTACTGCCATACCAAGGCGTTGTCGATTGGCATGAAGGTTGGTTAATACCTTGAAGGACGTCCCCTTAACATTATTAAAAAGTAAAACAGGACGTTTTTTTGCGACTTGTTCCAATTTGACAACGGTTGCCGAGATAGCATGTACAGGATCAATCTCATCATCGACAACTACAAATTCCTCTGTACGCTCTTTCTTAATTCTTTCTAGGAAAGACAAAAGATCCTGTGCCATTCAATCAAACCATCCAAATTAAAACTTAACTCAAAAAGCAATATCAAATTCACTCAAAATTAAACGTTTCTACGAATCCTCTTCAAAATTCTTTTCGACTGAGAAATCTTCATAATGCAAATCTGTTCGTTCCTCAATCATCGAAATCATGCCCTCAGCATCTTTCGCTCTGACTATGTCTTTCGACAAACCTTTAAAAGCTTCGCTATAAACACCTTTACTATTCAGCGGACAAACCATCAGGCAAATTTTACAACCGTAAAGTTTATGGAAATAGGGTTCACATGTTTCACGTTCAACAATCCACCTTTCTATTCCTGCAACAGTTGTCTTTTCCGATTTAATCGCCTGTCCCGGGCAAAACCTCTCACACATCCCACAATTCATGCACACTTCATCAATACCGTGATCCTTTGGTCCATCAGGCACAAGAGGCATATCGGTGGAAACAGCACACAACCTAAACGACGAACCCAATTTTGGAGAAATTAAGGAACCATGTTTTCCTAGTTCTCCCAAACCCGCTAACCACCCATAAGCAGGAAGTGGAAAATCTCCTGCATTTGGTTGCATACGCGCAGTGTACCCATATGCACAAATATGATGCGCTAATCTCATACCCATATCGTCAAGTTTGTAATAAACCTGATGGACCTCACCTTGAGATCGGGGGCCAATGTCAGCCATAAAGTCGTATTCCATACCTAAAGAAAAAACAATTACAGTCCGATGATTAAATTCTTCAACTTGTTTGAAAGTAAATCTAGAATCAAAAGCTGCAACACCAACATCTTGAGCGCCCATTTCTAAAACCAATTTTTTAAGATCTTCCGTAATTTTTTGGTTTTTTTCAAAATCCGATTTTTGAGGGTTGGGTTTTGGCTCTCTGTTTGGAAATAGAATTTCATCTCTAATGTAAAGGTGTCTTTTTGCAGCCGGAGGAAAACGTTTGCGAAATTCGGCCATACGTTTTTTATCAACCCCTCCGACACGGACACGGACAGGACGTTTTGCATTACTGATGTCTATTGTACCCATTAAACATCTCCAAACAGCATTTTATCACTAGTTATAGGTCAAAACCTTTTATTTATTTTTATGATGCAAATGAACTGGTGGGCGGTGACGGGCTCGAACCGCCGACATCCACGGTGTAAACGTGGCGCTCTCCCAACTGAGCTAACCGCCCAAATTACTAACTAGTCCCAAGTGTAGTTATTTTCATAAAGAAACAACTTAAAATCTTAAAGTAAAAAACCGGCCGTCTAACGGCGGCCGGTTTTGTTATTTCTTGTTACGTCAGTTAACAGATTCTTTAAGCGCCTTACCAGCCCTGAATTTAGGTTGGTTCGAGGCAGGTATTTGAATTTTGTCACCCGTTCGAGGATTTCGACCTTCGGTAGCACGACGACGTGTTACACTGAAAGTACCAAACCCTACTAAACGAACTTCATTCCCACCACTTAAAGAAGATGAGATTGAACCAAAAACAGCATCAACTGCTTTTGCTGCATCGGATTTTGAAAGCCCTGCACTGGACGCGACATTAGCAACGAGATCATTCTTGTTCACTGTAGGTCCCCTCTAATTAAAAGGAAAACGAATTGGCCTTGTAAAAGACCTATACACCGCAATTTTTTGATCAAACACGGCAACGCAGAGTCTAGGCGTTGATTTTCCTTCCAGTCAATCAAAGAAAGTACAGAAATTCCCTTATTTTGGCTATTTTTCGAGGGTTTATGCGAATCACTTAGGTAAAATACTATGTTCTAGTAAATTTAATTAGTGAGTCACTATCCCGGTAACATCCTTTTCTCCTGAATCGGATGTAGTCGCTGGATCCACTTCCGACCATTCAATTGGTACTAATTCTTTTACCAATGCTTTACTCAAAACTTCATCAACGGTGGATACTGGAAGTATTTCTAAACCTCTTTTTATATTATCCGGTATTTCAGCCAAGTCTTTTTCATTATCTTGAGGAATTAATACGGTCTTCATACCTCCTCGGAGAGCAGCTAGTAACTTTTCTTTTAGCCCACCAATTGGAAGGACACGCCCTCGCAAAGTAATTTCTCCAGTCATTGCTATATCTTTACGAACCTCAAAGCCACTAAGTGCTGACACCATCGATGTACACATTGCAACCCCAGCTGACGGACCATCCTTTGGTGTTGCGCCTTCAGGTACATGCACATGGATGTCTTTCTTTTCAAAAACAGTGGGGATAATTCCAAACTCAACTGACCTAGAACGCACATAAGACCGTGCCGCCTGAACTGATTCTTTCATCACATCACCGAGAGTTCCGGTATGTGCAACATTTCCCTTACCAGGCATAACCACCGCTTCAACGGACAATAATTCGCCTCCAACCTCTGTCCAGGCTAACCCTGTTGTTACTCCAACCAGATCTTCTTCTTCAACCATTCCAAAACGATACCTTCTTACACCTGCAAATTTCTCAAGACTACGACGCGTAAGTTTAACACCTTTCGCCTTTTTGGTTAGGACGTGTTTAACAGCTTTCCTAGAAAGATTTGCTATTTCACGTTCTAAATTTCGGACTCCCGCTTCGCGTGTGTAATATCTAATAAGATCACGCAAAGCCTCATCCGAAATTGTCCATTCGTCTTTCTTGAGTCCATGGGTTTTAATTTGTTTTGGAATTAAGTGTCGCTTCGCAATTTCTAATTTTTCATCTTCCGTATACCCAGAAATCCGAATTATTTCCATTCTATCCATTAAAGGTGGGGGAATACGCAAGGTATTCGCTGTAGTAATAAACAGAACATCAGAAAGATCATAATCGATTTCTAAGTAATGGTCGTTAAAGGTATTATTCTGTTCTGGATCCAGCACCTCTAAAAGCGCAGAAGAGGGGTCACCTCGCCAATCTGCCCCAAGTTTATCTACTTCATCCAACAAAAATAAAGGATTAGATTTTTTTGCCTTTTTCATTCCTTGAATGATTTTCCCTGGCATAGAACCAATATAGGTACGTCTATGTCCCCGAATTTCTGCTTCATCCCTTACGCCTCCTAAGGAAACTCTGACAAAATTTCGACCTGTAGCAGACGCTATAGATTTTCCCAGAGAAGTTTTCCCCACTCCTGGGGGGCCCACCAAACAAAGTATTGGTCCCTTGATTTTCCCCACCCTTTGTTGAACAGCAAGATATTCGAGAATCCGCTCCTTTACTTTTTCTAAACCATAGTGATCAGTATTCAGAACTTTTTCCGCAAGCCCGATATCGCGTTTGATTCGGCTTCGGTCTTTCCATGGTATACCAAGAATCCAATCCAAATAGTTCCTGACAACGGTGGCTTCAGCAGACATTGGGCTCATAGAGCGTAATTTTTTAAGTTCACTTGTTGCCTTTTCTCTTGCCTCCTTGGAAAGTTTGGTTTTCTTTATTAACTCTTCTAATTCAGAAGCCTCATCTCGGCCATCCTCACCTTCACCTAACTCTTTTTGAATAGCTTTCATTTGTTCATTCAAGTAGTACTCACGCTGTGTTTTTTCCATCTGCCGTTTTACACGGTTTCGAATCTTCTTTTCGACTTGTAAGACACCAATTTCGGTTTCCATTAACGCGAACGTTCGTTCTAGGCGCTTTGTAACTGTTTCTATTTCTAACAATTCTTGTTTTTCAGAAATTTTTACAGCCAAATGAGAGGCAACAGTGTCTGCCAGTTTTCCTGCATTTTCTATTTGATTCAGAGATACTGACACCTCGGGAGGTATTTTTTTGTTGTGCTTGATATATTGCTCAAACTGTGTGATTACAGACCGAGAAAGAGCTTCATGTTCTCCTGCGTCTTCTTTGGTATCATCCATTATTTGAGTGTATGCCTCAAAAAACTCAGTCTTTTCGGTAAAACCTGTGATAAAGGCGCGCTGACTACCTTCAACAAGTACCTTAACTGTACCATCAGGAAGCTTTAGCAACTGAAGAACTGTTCCAATAGTACCTATTTTATAAATGTCTTCAGGTTTCGGATCATCGTCCCCGGCATTTTTTTGTGTAACAAGCAAAATTTGCTTATCATCTTTCATAACGTCCTCTAGCGCTGACACCGATTTTTCCCGACCCACAAACAATGGGACAATCATATGAGGAAAAACAACGATATCGCGAAGAGGTAATATAGGTAGAATTGTATTTTGGGGAGAATCAGACATAAAATTTCTTACTCTACAATTTAACGAAAAATATCACTATTAAATGGTACTTAAAAAAACTAAATCAACCCTAGCCCATGTCTAGGCACTTGATCCTATATCTTCTCGACGATCAGAATAAATATACAACGGTTTTGCCCGTTCTTCGACAACATCTCCATTGATCACCACCTCCACTACACCCTCAAATCCGGGTAACTCAAACATCGTATCCAATAAAATACTTTCAAGTATTGAACGGAGCCCTCTCGCACCCGTTTTTCGTGCTATCGCCCTTTTTGCAATTGCACTCAAAGAATCATCCACGAAGGTAAGAGTTACATCTTCCATTTTAAATAGCGTACTATACTGTTTAACCAAAGCATTTTTTGGTTTGACTAAAATTTCAACTAAAACATCCTCTTCTAGTTCTTCCAACGTAGCTATCACTGGCAATCGACCAACAAATTCGGGTATAAGCCCAAATTTTAACAAATCTTCGGGCTCTATTGACCTTAAAATTTCTCCAGTCTTCCTTTCATCAGGACCATGCACGTCGGCACCGATACCAATGGAGCTACCTTGACCTCGTGCTGTAATTATTTTTTCTAAACCAGAAAATGCCCCCCCACAAATAAATAGGATATTTGTGGTATCTATTTGCAAAAATTCTTGTTGTGGGTGTTTTCTACCACCCTGGGGAGGAACGCTAGCTATCGTGCCTTCCATAATTTTTAGAAGAGCTTGCTGAACTCCTTCACCAGAAACATCTCGTGTAATGGAAGGATTATCAGATTTCCGAGAAATTTTATCCACTTCATCTATATAAACAATACCACGCTGCGCACGTTCTACATTGTAATCAGCTGATTGAAGAAGTTTCAAAATTATATTTTCAACATCTTCTCCGACATAACCAGCCTCTGTAAGAGTTGTTGCATCAGCCATAGTAAATGGCACATCTAGTACACGTGCTAATGTTTGAGCCAACAAGGTTTTTCCGCAACCAGTGGGGCCAATAAGTAAAATGTTAGACTTTGCTAATTCTACATCGTTATTTTTATTATTACTATGTGATAATCGCTTGTAATGATTGTGAACAGCGACCGACAAAACGCGTTTAGCGTGTGTCTGACCAATTATATAATCATCTAAAAATGAACAGATATCTAAAGGTGTTGGAACACCATCTTCTGATTTTGTGACCGTGGATTTTTGTTCTTCACAAATAATATCCATGCAGAGCTCAACGCATTCATCACAGATAAACACAGTTGGACCCGCAATTAACTTTCGGACTTCATGCTGGCTTTTTCCACAGAACGAACAGTACAATACGTTCTTTGAATCACCATTTCCAGACTTAGTCATCGATACACCAAAACTTGTTTTTACAATCTTAAGTGTAGCCTAGCAATTTTCTAACGTCTATTAACATAAATGTTAGGAAAAATGACCCCTTTAACTTCTAATATTATAATTTTAACTAAATTTAAAAAATAACCCTACCATCTCCAATTCAAGTCTTTTCTCTATTTACTACTGCCTGAAGATACAACATCAGCCCGAGACTCAACAACTCCATCTATCAAACCAAACTCCATTGCTTCCTTTGGAGAAAGAAAACTATCTCGATCCATTCTTTTCTCAATTACCTCCAACGCTTGGCCTGTGTGTTCTGCGTAAATTTCGTTTAGTCTAGCCCTTAATGAAAGAATTTCCCGCGCTTGTATATCTATATCAGCAGCTTGGCCCTGAAATCCTCCAGATGGTTGATGGATCATTATTCTTGAATGCGGTAACCCAAAACGTTTTCCCTTTGCACCCGCTGCTAATAATAAAGAGCCCATTGACGCAGCTTGTCCGAAACAAACCGTTGAAATATCTGGCCGAACATATTTAATCGTGTCATAAATTGCCAAACCTGAAGTAACAGTCCCTCCCGGTGAATTTATATAAAATGAAATATCTTTAGAGGGATTTTCAGACTCCAAATATAATAACTGTGCGCAAATCAAACTTGAAACCATGTCATCAACCGGGCCAGTTAAAAAGATGATTCTTTCTTTTAAAAGCCGTGAATAAATGTCATAAGCCCGCTCTCCTCTATTGGTTTGTTCAACAACCATAGGTACAAGCGCATTCATGCGAATAGGGTCTGTGGTATTTTTTTCCATAATATTCACTTCTTTTCTTTTCCTTTTGAACGAGAAGCACTCAAACGTTTGGCTTTAGTTTTGGCTTTAGTTTTGGCTTTAGTTTTGGCTTTAGTTTTTGTTTTGCTAGCATCACCCTTTTCCACTCTTCCATCACTGTCGTCTGGAACTTGTGATAATTGTTCAAGAGTCGTCTCAACCTCGGTCACATTAGCCATTTCAAATATAAAATCTACGACTTTATCTTCAAAAATTGGCCCATGAAGTTGCTGCAAAGCCTCAGGGTTTTTTTGGAAATATTCAAGAACCCGTGCTTCCTGTCCGGGCAATCGCGCTGCTTCAGTATGCATAGCTTTATTCAGATCATCTTGGCTGACTATTATATTGTTTATGCGCCCTACTTCAGCAATTAATAAACCTAGCCTCACGCGTCTCCGGGCAATGTCCCGGTATTGTTCCTTAAGTTCTTCCTCACTTTTGCTTTTATCACTTTCATCGAGCTCGTCCCGCTTTTTTACTTCCTCTACCTGTTTCCAAATTGTTTCAAACTCCGGTTCCAAAATACCTTCTGGCACCTCAAAATCGTGTTTAAGTGATAAAACATCAAGCAAAGAACGTTTAAGATGCGATCGTGATAATTGACCATACTCCCGACCAAGCTCTTCCCTAACCGTATTTTTTAAAGTATCAAGATTTTTTAACCCACTTTCTTCTGCCAATTTATCGTCAACTTTCGCAGGTTTTGCTTCTCGGATTTCTTTAAGGGTCAAATCAAATTCAACCTGTTTCCCAGCAAGTTTTTCATTAGGATGATCTTTGGGCAAAGAAATGTTGATTTTTTTATTTTCATCATTTTTCATACCGATGAGCTGTTCTTCAAAACCGGGCAAAAAACTCTGAGCCCCCAGCTCAAGTTCAAAACCTGTCATTGATCCCCCGGCAAATTCCTCACCATCCACTGTCCCCACGAAGTCTATCAACACTTGATCCCCTGTTTTACACTCACGTGGTTTTTCAATCTGTTTAAAATTTTTCCGGCTTTCTGCCAAACGTTGGATCGCTTTTTCTACTTCTTCTTCAGCAACCAAAACAACTTTTTTTTCTAACTCTAGTGTAGAAAAATCAATTGGCTCAATTTCAGGCATTAATTCTAAATCAAGTTTATATTCAAGGTCGTTACCTTCTTCAAAAGTAGTAATTTCTACCTTTGGCTGAACAGCTGGTCGTAGCCCCTTTTCAGTTAAAGTCTTTTGCCAACTTTCTTGAATCGTTTTTTCCAGGACTTCACCACGAACCGCTTCGCCATACCTTTTTTTAAGTAAGGAAAAGGGAACTTTACCAATTCTAAAACCTGGAATGCTTACTGTCTTACCAATTTCATCCAATCTCTTAGTAAGTTCAGCCTCGACGTCATTAGCAGGAATTACAAAAGTAAATTGCCGTTTTAATCCTTCAATAGATGTTTCTGTTACTTGCATTGGCATTTTTTATATATTCACTCTTTTGTTGTTTAATTTATTTAGTCTCAACTCAGACTTACTCCATAATTGGTGCGGACGGAGGGACTTGAACCCCCACGGCTTACGCCACCAGATCCTAAATCTGGCGTGTCTACCAATTCCACCACGCCCGCGGAAACGTTTCCGCCCAACAAATTTGCTATTTATCTGCCTTATAACATAGTTATGCAGGATATAAATACTAACTGTTTCTTAATAAATTTAGGTCACTGAGAACTTTTGGGACCAATTCAGGTAAATCACTCGCAATTAGGCCAGGCCCAAATTTTTTTGCTGCTGCACCATGGATCCAACAAGCCGCAGAAGCTGCTAAAAATGTAGAGAGCCCTTGTGCGATTAGGCCAACAATTAAACCTGCTAAAACATCACCAGAACCTGCAGTGGCTAGAGTTGCAGGACTATTAAAATTTATAACTGCTCTCCCATCAGGGGAAGCGATGACAGTATCTGCCCCCTTTAAAACAACGACAGAATTGGAAGCGGCCGCTGCCAGGCGACATTTTGTCAACTTATCACCCGTAAAATTAAATAATCGGGCAAACTCTCCCTCATGGGGTGTCAAAACAAGTAGTCCAACTTTTGCTTTACTAAAAAGAGTGAGGGTATCACCTTCAAAAACCGTAAGTGCATCAGCATCAAGGACAGTGTATTTTTCTTCAAGAACTGACAGGAGAGCCATTTCTTTTGTTTCCTGGCTAACACCGCTACCGGGTCCAATCAGGACAGCATTTTTTCGTTCGTCTTTTAGCAATTTAATAAAATCAGGAATTTCACAAATTGAGCAAATGACTAAACACGGATCGTCATTTGCATACACCGGGACGGCAACCGGGGAAGCAGCGATGGAAACCATGCCCGCCCCTATGCGATATGCGGAACGCGCTGCTAACCTAGCTGCACCGGTCATCGTTTTACCGCCCGCAATTAAAGCGTGCCCTCGTTTATATTTATGATCAGAAAATTTTGCCCAAGGAAAACTAGAAAGCCAGAGTTTCGGATGATTTTCCGCAGTAACAGGAGAAATTTTGTTTAAAACATTTTTAGGTATTCCAATGTCTGTGGATATGGTTTCTCCACAAATTTCTCTTCCTGGAAAAAGAAGATGACCCGGTTTTCTTCTAAAGAAAGTAACTGTTAAACTACAATTTGGAGCTGCCCCCAAAACACTCCCTGTATCTCCGTTTACACCGCTCGGGATATCAACAGCGACACAAGGAAGACCACGTTTATTAATTTCTTTTATTATCTTTAGGGCCGATCCTTCTATTTCTCGTACCAATCCAGCTCCAAATAAAGCATCAACTACTAAAGCTGTATCGCCTAAAACTAGATCATCAATAGGTATAATTTCACCCCGCCACCTCTCAGCGTTCTTGGCGGCATCTCCTTTTAAACTTTCTCTTTTTCCTGCTAAAGATACCTTAATAGACCAACCTTTTTGAAATAATAACCTTGCGATAACAAACCCGTCTCCACCATTATTGCCTGGCCCACAAAGGATTGTGGTTTGTCTCTTAGTCCAACGTTCGCAAATAGCATTGGTAACCGAAACACCGGCATTTTCCATCAATACACTGGAAGAAATACCCCTTTTTATGGCCTCTTGATCAGCATTATACATTTCAGAGACCGTAAGAATTTCCTTTCCCGTTCCGTTGAAATTTTTTGCCATGAAAAACTTTCTGAATGCACCCTATACCATAAAGGCTTCGCTCTTGAATTTGTTAAACCTAAAGGCTTAATGGAGCGTTATAGAAATTGTCAAATTCATCTCAACACAAACCCCAGTCGCATAGTAAATGTTAAAGGCTCATTCTTGCCAATTCCAGACCTCGCATTTAATTGGCTTTCAAAAAAACTATGAAGAAATCCACCCAATTTTCCAAAGTATTCTCCCTCACATTGAAGCGATATCCAGAAATTTAGAAAAAGAATGCGAAATTAACGGGTGTTTAAAAATCTTGGTTTAAAGATTCACCAAGACTGAGTAGGCCAAATAACGCACCTTCAATAACGGTACGTTATTTGGCGAAGGGTTAAGCTACTTTCGCTTTTTGAGAATTTACGCCCTTGAGATGCACTTCAACCTCATCAAGCTTCATCACGTCAGCGTATTTGTGATGCATGTCAAACAGGCTAACTTTGTGAATTATTTCTGCCCGATCAAACACGCATTCTTCAACAACTGTTACGTGTAATCCGTACATATGTGCCTCAAGCACACTCGCACGAACACAACCTGAAGTGCTTTCACCACAGACAATTAGGCTGTCTATACGACGTTGGTTCAAGTGGGCTATTAGAGGCGTACCAAAGAAAGCACTGGGACGTTCTTTTCTAAATACAACGTCCTCGGGTCGTGGCGCAAATTCGTCATGAATTTCGCAGTCATGGGCAGTCATTTGTATTCTTGACCGTCGGGTCGAGTGGACCCGGTGAGGATTAAACTGCGCTGTAACGTAGTAAATGGGTACATCAGCTGCCCGTGTCGCAGCAAAGAGCCTTTTAGTGGGCTCAATAGCGTTGTGCGCGTACATTCCGCAGCTGTTAGGAAATTGGGCGTCAAGCTCATGCGGTTTACCCGGACCACCTTTATACACAAGATTATAAAGGTCTATGCATAGCATAGCAGGGTTTTTGCCAATATAAGTTTCTCGCGCGTAAGGACTATAGGTATCAAGGTCTTCGGGCGGTATGACGTCTTTCCAACTATGTTCCTCAAATACGTCCGGCTTCGCCATGTCCTTCTCCTTTTGTTGGTTACAAATTTATGAAATTTTATACTTAAGATTAGCAAGGTGAAAGCCAAAATGTTATAGCACAACAGCCAAATTCTGATTTTTTGCTAAAACTGGTAATAAATATAATACACCAAGGAGAATTTTTATGGGTAAGTACGCGCTCGGACAACCAATTCCGCGCTCAGAAGATCCACGATTATTAAAAGGAGGGGGACGGTATGTTGACGACGTCCGATTGCCCAATACGGCACACGCGTGGATCCTCAGGTCACCCTTCGCCCACGCCAACATAAAATCAATTGTAACATCTGCCGCTGAAACAGCTCCTGGTGTTTTGTTGGTTTTAACCGGTAAAGACTGGGTCGAATCTGGCTGGGGAGATTTACCCGTAGCTTCCGGGCGTAAACGACCGGACGGTTCTCCGATGTTTGTACCGCCAATGAAACCCATCGTCACAGACAACCGTGTCAGAAGAGTGGGTGATTATGTAGCACTAATTATTGCTAAAACCGAAAACCAGGCTAAAGACGCGGCAGAACTTGTCCAAGTAGATTATGAAGTCCTTCCATCCGTAACATCAGCCGAGGAAGCAATTAAACCAGGAGCCCCTAAAATTTACGACGATTGCACCGACAACAGGTGTTTTTTACACGAAGTAGGAAACAAGGAGGCCACAGAGGCAGCATTCTCTGAAGCTGACCATATTATTCGTCAAAAGTTTATTATAACGCGTGTAATGGCCGCGACCATGGAGCCTCGGGGCTGCACAGCCCATTTCAACCCCTCTGAAGACACTTATAGTCTTTACACAACGCTTCAAGGAGTACATCCCTATCGTGCAACTCTCGCACAACGGATTTTAAAAGTTCCAGAAAATAAAGTGCGGGTCATTGCCCAGGATGTTGGCGGTAGTTTCGGTATGAAATCCCCAATTTATGCGGAGGGACCTTTGTGTCTCCTTGCCTCACGAAAATTAGGTATTCCGGTTAAATGGCTCGCCGACCGAAGTGAGGCATTTCTTTCTGATTACGGAGGACGTGACAATATCACTGAGGCTGAATTAGCCCTAGACAGTTCAGGAAAATTTTTAGGGTTACGGGCGAATACTATTGCAAATTTAGGGGCCTACATTGGGTCCGCCACACCAAATCCAGCTGTTAATAATTTAGGAACAATAGCGGGTGTATATAAGACCCCTACCATTTTTGTGTCTGTTACAGGAGTGATTACAAATACAAACACAATGACCCCTTACCGCGGGGCCGGTCGCCCAGAGGCAGCATTTATCATTGAAAGAATTATCGATATCGCCGCCAGTAAACTTAAAATGGACCCAGTTGAACTTCGGCGAATAAATACTATCCCTGCGGATTCCATGCCTTTTAAAACAGGTTTAACCTTTACTTATGATTCAGGTGAATTTGAAAAAAACATGGATTTGGCGCTTGAAATGGCTGATTTTTTTGGTTTTGAAAACAGAAAAGCAGGGTCGATTAAACGCAGCCTTTTAAGGGGTATTGGTGTCTCAAACACAATTGAACGTGCCGCCGCTCCGGGTATCGAAGCTGCTGAAATTAGAGTGGATCGTTCGGGAAGCCTTACAATTCTCGCCGGTTCTTGCACGCAGGGTCAGGGTCATGAAACCGTTTTCAAACAAATTGTTTGCGATAAACTTGGATTGGAGATGGAAAACGTAAACTACATTTGGGGTGACACAGATAAAGTGGCCTTTGGTCATGGTGCGGGAGGATCCCGTTCCGCGACCCTAGGGGGGGCTTCGGTGTTAATGGCCACTGAAAAAATTATTGAAAAGGCTAAAAGAATTGCAGCACACCAGTTGGAAACAGCTGTAGAGGACATAGAGTTTTTTGAGGGTACTTTTTCTGTTACGGGAACAGATAAAACAATTGATTTTTCTTCAATAGCAAGGGCGTCTGTAACACCAGCTGGAGTTCCAAAAGGCGTAGAACCCGGCTTAAACGAACAAGCAACCTATACCGCGCCCATCATGAACTACCCCAATGGGTGTCATGTCTGTGAAGTGGAAATTGACCCTGAAACAGGTGTGGTGAATATTTTAAATTATAATGTCGTCGATGATGTTGGTACAGTTATGAACCCGCTCTTACTACAGGGTCAAATCCAGGGTGGTATTGCCCAGGGATTAGGGCAATCGTTAATGGAGAAAATTTGTTACGAGGAAGACAGTGGACAACTAATCACGGGATCTTTCATGGATTACACCATGCCCAGAGCCGATGATATGAGTTTTATGGAAGTTCAGTCTAATCCTGTCCCGACAAAGACAAATCCTCTTGGGGTCAAGGGAGCTGGAGAAGCAGGAAATGTCGGAGGTTTGCCAGCGGTAATGAACGCCGTAATTAACGCACTCAAGCCTTTAGGAGTAACGCACATTGACATGCCACTTACCCCAGAAACAATTTGGAGAAGTATTCGGGGCGTATGATCATACCAAATTCATGGAGGAAGAATTAAAAAATTTATCTTATGTCTCATTTTTCGCCTGTTTTTAAATGAACTCTTTGTTTGCGGCGCTTTTCACCCATTAAAAATAAACGCTCCTCATCACCGGGACCTATGTAGTTATATTTAAGGCGCCAGCCAGAATCCCCACCCCATTTGAAAGGTGCTTTTATAGTGGTCCGTGGGGCTACTGACGTCTCAAGCAAATGTAAAGCCATTAGTACAATTTTCCTTTGCATTTCTTTATCCCAGGGTCTACCGCAGGGATTGCCCAAAGGAAAATCCGTGAAAAGAAACCGGGGTACCCCGCAATGTTCAACAACGTCGAGAGCTGACCCAACAATAACTGTGGGGATGTCATTTTTTTCAAGAAAACGTGCAACCAGGCTCACGGTCTGGTGGCAAACGGGTCAAAGCGGGAAAAGAAATGCTGCGTCAGCTCCATCTTCTTGAAGACCAGCCAAGATTTGCGGGGCATCTTCTTCCGTTGTTTTTCGCTGGCTGTACTCAGTTGGAACACCGTGGAGCCGAACGCCTGGCGAGGCAAAAATACCCTGTTTTATTTGCCCACGCGCCGCATCGATGGGTAAAA
>JAYZBC010000093.1:0-7056 GCA_036339375.1 Pseudomonadota bacterium
CCTCCAACGTTAACAATCTTTCCATATCGCTGTGCTATCATGGTTGGCAAAACTTCCCGCATGGTAAGAAAACAACCTTTCAGGTTAAGATCGATAATTTGATCGAAATCTTTGGGCGTTGTTTCCCAAGAGGCCATTCCAAGTGGACCTGTACCACCAGCTATATTTACTAAAATGTCTATCTGACCATAGAATTCCAGGGCTTTCTTGCACATGGCGCTGACATCGAAGTCAGAGGTTATATCACATTTTACGACTTTTGCTTTTCTGCCCAATTTTCTTACCTTTTGGGCAACGATTTTGATGGGCTCCAAATCTCTTCCTACTAACACCAGATCCGATCCGGCATTAGCCAATGCAAGTGTAATAGCAGCGCCCATGCCTTTTGCGGGGCCAGTGATTATGGAAACACGTCCTTCAAGAATGCACAGTCCTTCCAAATTGATGTCTTTGGTCATAACGTTTGTTCTCTAAATTACCCGAAAATGAAAATTAGGGACAAAATGTGGTTGTATTGCGAACTAACAACAACAACCAGGTTGGTCAAGTGCAAGTTAAATTGGCCTTACGATGGAGTTTGGAATTATAGTGGTGTCATAAATGCAAATTCGTTCTTGAAATTTTAAAGCGCCATTTTCGCGAACAATCTTATCTCGATACTCCCCTGTGCATAAAACGTGTGTATCCTGACCTACCAAGGTTTCAAAAATTGCGAAGTTGGATCGAGACAGTATTTCTTTATTTTGTTTCTTAATGTGAAGAATATTGGTCACATGGCGCCAAGTACGAGGGGCAAAGACATTTAATTTTGAAAATGCGTCTCGCCGATCAAGCAGCATACCTTGGGAATCACATAATAAAAGAGCGAGTGGTAGACCAGCATCAAAATTTTCCTTTGCAACAATTTTGTAAAGGCACTTTTTTGCAAAAAATTGTGGCCATAGCTCTAGATTGTTATCATCGATAAGCTCTGTATAAGATGCCAGAAAAATTTCTATCTCACTTCGTAGATCTGGGTTTAAACTCATAAACCCATCACTTTACGGTAGCCTTTATAAAAAGCGCGTAAGGCTACTTCTGTTACCATATGGTCCTCGTTTTCTGTGTCGCGGCCACCTAGTTCAACAATCCCTTCTGTATCGGGACTTGGGACAATGCCTGCCTGAGTACGGGCAATTATTTCTCCATCGTCAATAGAGACAAGCCCAGCTGGACCCATCAAATTGGCTTGCCGAAGACGCCGGGCGGTCATGTCTTCGTCATCATTTTGGTATCCAAAAAAAGTCCAATGTAGTTCAAATGTATCCGGTCCACCTGAAACTATTTGCCGAGTGGCCAACGTATTTGATTGCTGTTGTAAAATCAGATTAGGCCATATCGTGTGCATTACCACTGTTTGGTTTCCAGGAAATTCGTGTTTCGTATCGAGTAAACGAGGATCGGCGAGTTCCATTTCAGGCTTAAATGAACGCATCTGAGCGGTGCCTTCGTTAATTTCTTGTTTTCCACGAATAGAACTTAGGGCGGTATGGAGACCCGTATCATCCATTTCAACTTTTGATTCATTGTCCACGCGGAACAATCCGAAGGTAACAAAAAATACATGTAACAAGCTCGCATGGTGAGTATCTTTAATATTTTCTAGAATTAGCTTCCAATTACCTTTAATTCGTTGACGAGAGTACCCAAGGAGGCGGAGCATTTTACCATCAAAAATTCTGTCGTAATAGCTGAGCATTCGTTTCCCAAGATAAATTTCAAAATCCGGTGTAAGATTAGAAAATGTAGAGAATATACAGCCATTCCGAACATGGGTTTTCAAGGTTTCAAGGCCATTTTCTTTAAAAGAAAAATCATCTGGCATACCACCTTTTCCTTTAACGCCCCGCTGGAAGGGTATACCCAAAAGTTCGCCGTCCAAATTGTATGTCCATTGATGGTACGGGCACATTATTTTATCAATAGAACCCTTGTCCTGTTGAAAGAGTTTTACACCTCGATGTGCACAACGATTGATCAATACCTTAATTTTGTTTTTCGAATTCCGAATAACAATTACCGATTGATCGGCTATATAGCTGAGCTTAAAATCCCCAACATTTGGAATTTCGCACTCCAGTCCTACATAGTTCCAGGTCGGACCTCTAAATATAAGTTCTAACTCGCGTTGATAAATTTTTGGGTCCGTATAAATCCAATAGGGAACACGATCATTTCGTTCTGGCCATATTTGTTTAGTATCAACCATTAACATCCTTGATTTATGATATGTTTTTTTCAGAACCATGGTGTTTCCTATAGAGCTTTGGAAAACCAAATTCACTTAGCCTTGCCTAAATTAAGAAATAAATTAAATCATAAATTAAAGTCTCATCCATTTTAATTTTTTGGGCAGAATTTTATGAAACCCGGCTTTTAGTTCCTTATCTTTATTGAAAGCCAAATCAAGGGCGTCAAGTCTTACCATCGCTATTCCGTGATTAGCTTCTACCTCATATAAAACGCCTACTTGTGTGCCTTCTTGCGTTATTTCTATGCCTGGCTTTGGCGTTCCTTCACAAAAAGTTACTGAGACTAAGTGTTTTTTCAAAAGGCTCCTATTTTTAATTCTAATAATGACTTCTTGTCCAACGTAACAGCCTTTATCAAACGATATTCCGTTAAGCTCCTCGAACCCAAGTTCCAGCGGGAAGGACTGATCGAGTGGGCTGTTTTTATTAAATTCACAAACACCAAGAGAAATTCTTAAGAGGTTATAAGACGAAATTTTTCCCTTCGTAAATCCTAAATTTTCGAAAAATTTTGTACCTTTTCTCGTCGGTATGACTCCTCGTGCTCCCATTTCAAGAAGTCGAGGATCAACAAAAACAACTCCTCCGTCTTTTCTTACCATGTTTCCAGGTTGTAATATTAAATTAGGTATTTTTTTTATAGATTTCTTTGACAACGCATATACACGATAATTCTCTGAGATGTCTTTAATTTTTACATTAGCACGCAGTTTGTATAGTTTAAGGCGTCGAATCAAATCCTGAATTCTGTTGCTTTTACAATCGATGTAATAGGCACTTCCAAGCTTAAAAATAAAAAAATCGACTAAATATTTTCCTTGGGGTGTTAACAATGTTGAAAACATTGCTTTTTTTTCAGACAAGAAATTTACATCATTGGTGACGATTCCCTGTAAGAACGCCAAGGTATCGCTACCTGTAAGTGAAATAATTCCACGGTTTGTTAGCTGAACGTAATGAGAGTCCTGCATTTTTTTTCTTGTATTTTTCTCTAAAAACAGCCTGTTAACTTGATGAGCCTTGCTATGGTGGTACTTATACAAATGTTTTACAAGCTTTGTATGAAAGCCAATTTTCTAACAACTTAGATTTAGTTTATGAAAATTTTATTTTTAACGTCTACACGTATAGGTGATGCGGTGCTCTCTACGGGTCTTTTATCTCACTTAGTGACTCGTTATCCAAACGCAGAGATTACAGTCGCTTGCGGACCGTTACCGGCTCCCATGTTTAACGGGATTCCCGGTGTAAAAAGAATTATTCCAATAAAGAAATTACCTTTATATTTGCACTGGCTACTTCTTTGGCACAAATCAATATCTACTTTTTGGGATATTGTAGTGGATCTTAGAGCTTCAGCGTTAGCGTGGGTTTTATTCACTCGTGATCGAAAAATTTTTAAAAGTAGAAAAAGCAGTAAAAATATTCATCGTGTTGTGGAATTAACTAAATTTTTTGGCTTAGAAAAACCATTAGCGCCCCGCTTGTGGCTTACCGAAAAACAATTGCAAAGGGCTAATGAATTGGTTCCTTTGGGAGATCCCGTTATTGGATTGGGTGTGACCGCCAATTGGTTACCAAAGATTTGGCCACCGGAGAATTTTGTTGAATTGATCCACCGATTAACCAAGAAAGATGGTCTTCTGCCAAATGCGCGTGTAGCTGTTTTCTCAGGTCCAAAAGAGCGGTTATTAGCAGAACCAGTTATAAAAGAATTGCTCACAAAAAATCACATTGATTTGGCAGGGAAACATCCTTTAGAAGTTGCTGCGGCTTGTATATCAAAGTGCGAACTATTTATCGGTAATGACTCTGGAATTATGCATATCGCTGCTGCATTAGGAATCCCAACAATGGGTTTGTTTGGTCCCAGTCCGGCTAAAAGATATGGCCCTTGGGGGAGGCATTGCGGTGTCGCGGAATCAAAAAGTAAGTATGACGAGATAGTATCTGCACCATCATTTGATCATAAGAAAAATACAAATTTAATGCGTGGTTTATCTGTTGAAATTGTGGAACGCGAATTGTATTTGCTCTGGAAAAAGATTTCTGAACAATCTGATGGCTAAAATAATCATGGCAGATGATGGAATTGTTTTTGATGGCAGTTCTCTGGAAAGTGGTCCACTTGGTGGTGCTGAAACTGCTTTTCTTTCTTTAGCTCAAGCCTTTGCCAAAAGGCGTCACCAAGTGGAAATATGGAACAAATGTCCAGCTCCTAAGACTGAAAATGGTGTTAATTGGCAACCCTTGTCGGACCAGATGCCTAATAATTGCGATCTTTATATAGCAAATAGAAGCGATAAACTTATTCGAAAATCAAAGGACGCAGAAAACGCAGCCTTTTGGATTCATAATCCTGCTAATTATCTGCTTAAACCCCGATATCTTTGGAAATTGTGGAATAGAAAAATGCCAATTATTTTTTCAGGTAATTATCATGCTAAAAGTTATCCGATGTGGGCACCTGATTGTGGTCGGCACATAATACCTTATGGTATTTCAGATGATTTCCGGCTGGCGGTTCCTGTTGGGGTTGTGCCTCGCCCTCATGCCATTTTCACCTCCAATCCATTACGTGGTCTTGACTGGCTTTTAAATTTATGGCGAGACAAAATTTTCCCCGCAATTTCCGCAGCTGAATTGCACATTTACTCTGGCCCAGCTACTTACGGTTCCTACGGTGCATATCGAGAAGCCACTATGAATAAAATTCTTCAAAATGCGCAAGAGATGCAAAATAAAGGTGTATTTCTTCATGAACCAGTTTCTAAAAGAGAACTTGCCAATGTTTTGCTTAAAACCCGGGCACTTTTGTACCGCGGGGATCCTGGAGAAACATTTTGTTTATCGGTAGGAGAGGCCCAGGCTGTTGGCGTGCCTGCTGTTGTTAAAGATATAGGTTGTGTTTCAGAACGAATTATCGATAACGAAACAGGGTTTTTGGCCCACAATGATGATGCATTTGTAGAAAAAACAATAAAATTATTAACAGATGATAAACTTTGGCAAAAGCTTAGTTCTGCATCCCTCGCCCAACAACGAAGTTGGGGATGGGAAAATGCAGCAGAAGCGTTTGAAGAGCTGTTTTTGTAATGCGGCTTTTACAATTAATGGCAGGTGCTGAAAAGGGTGGCGCAGAAAAATTTTTTATGCGCTTAGCAAATAGTCTTCACAAAACATCTATCCACCAAGAATTGTTGGTCCGTCCTTTCAAAAAAAGAGAGAAATTTTTCAAAGAAGCTTCTATAAAGTTTTCTACCGCCCAATTTGGAGGAGTATGGGATTTTTCAACCCGGAAGGCTGTGAAAAAGTTAGTCCAAAGGTTTGAGCCAGACATTGTTTTAAGTTGGATGAACCGGGCAACCTCATTTGTTCCTGTCCTGGGTCGTTCCAATCCGTTTGTGCATGTAGGGACACCAAGAGGATATTATGACCCTAAATATTATAAACAATGCGACCACCTAATAGTCACTACAAATGATCTTGCAGAGTTCTATTTCAAACAGGGCTGGAAAAGTGATTGTGTCACTGTACTCCACAATTTTGCCCCAGATTTTCAAACACAACCCATTCCTAGGAAGAACTTAAAAACCCCGGAAAACGCAGAGGTGATTTTAGCACTTGGACGATTTCATAAAAACAAGGGTTTTGATGTTTTGTTAAAGAGTTTGGCTTTATTACCGGATTGTTTTTTATGGTTGGGTGGCACTGGAATTATGGAGCAAGAGTTAAAAAGGCAAGCACACGAACTGGGTGTAGAGAACAGAGTTCGATTCTTAGGTTGGTTAGAAAACCCTGCCCCCTTTTTTGCCGCGTCAGATATTTTTGTTTGTTCCTCCCGTCATGAACCTTTTGGTAATATTGTGATTGAGGCTTGGTCGCAAAAAATTCCTTTAGTAGCGGCTGCTAGCGAAGGCCCGTCTCAATTAATTGAACATGAGAAGACCGGCCTCCTCTTTCCAAAAGAAGACCACAAGGCGATGGCAAATGCTATTTCTCAAGTGAAAAATGATGAACGGCTTAAGGAAGGCCTTGCATTAGCTGGGCGCGAAAAATACGAGAGGGAGTTTTCTGAAGAAAAAGTGGTTTCTCAATACCTTGGTTTGTTTAAAAGGCTTATTGCCTAATGTGTGGTGTAGCGGGAATTATGACACATTCGGGAACACCTCCTGACCGTTCTTTGTTAGCAGAGATGAGCAAGGCTTTGGTTCACCGAGGACCTGATGGCGAAGGAGTCCATTTTTCAAACAATGTGGGTCTGGCTCAAAGGCGTTTAGCTATTATTGACTTGAAGACTGGTGACCAACCCTTTTTGCTTCCAGATGGTACGAGCCTTATTGCCAATGCAGAAATTTATAATTATTTAGAACTCAAACGTGAAATGAACGATACTAAATTTACGTCTAGCTCGGATTGCGAAGTTCCACTTCATCTTTATAAAAAAAATGGTCTGCATTTTGCGAAGAAATTACGTGGTATGTATGCTATCGCAATTCACGATCCTATCAAAAAACGTTTAATCCTAACCCGCGATCCTTTTGGTATTAAACAACTTTACTATACAGAAGGCCCGTTCGGGTTTGCCTTTGCTTCGGAAGCTAAGGCTTTTATTCAATCAGGCATGATAAAACCTGAAATTAGGCAAGACGCTGCTGAAGAGCTTATGCAGCTTCAGTTTATTACCGGCCGCGAAATGATTTTTTCTAATATTTTTAGAGTTTTGCCTGGAGAAACTTTGGTTGTTGAAGCAGGAAAAATTGTA
>JAYZBC010000094.1:0-10011 GCA_036339375.1 Pseudomonadota bacterium
GTCACTATGGCGGTTGCTTATTTTGTTTGTGGGCTCCAGCTTATTTTTATAGCCGTCCACCTACCAGCCTATCTCGAAATTTGCGGACAAACACCCGAACTCAGTGCCCAGGCCCTTGCCGTAATAGGTGGTTTTAATGCAGTCGGTTGTTACCTGTTAGGATGGATGGGAGGTAAATTTCCAAAACATGTTCTGCTGGGTGTGGTGTATATCCTTCGTTCGGGTTTTATTGTCGTGTATTTCATGATCCCTGCAACACCTACAACGACACTCGTTTTCGCAGCCGTTATGGGATTATTGTGGCTCGGCGTAGCACCCTTGGTAACGGGCCTTGTAAGCCAAATTTTTGGACTCCGCTATGTAGCAACATTAACAGGCGTTGCTTTCTTTTGTCATCAAACAGGGTCCTTTGTTGGTGCCTGGGGAGGGGGTTTAATTTTCGATGCGATGGGTAGTTATGACCTTGCCTGGCAAATAGGCGTTGCCATCGGGATAACTGCAGGAATTGCCCAAATTTTTATGGATGATAAACCAACTCCCCGCATGACTGCGGCGGTTGCAACATAAAGTTTATTCATACGAGTTGAACGTTTATCCAGGTGCCACCAAATTCTTTACAAACTAATTTGCAAAGCGCAACACAATAGGAAGACTAAATTGGTATACAAAGAAATAACAAGGAAACCCGTTTCAGGTTCCAATGTATGGCTGGGCTCAGATATGTCTAATCGTTGCGACTGGATATATACTTTTAATTCGTCCGAACTGTCAGAAATTAATTTAGCGGTCAAAAAAATACCAACTGAAGTTCCTGAACTTTACAGGGTTACGCCCAGAGAGTTCCCTTTGCCAAAACTTAAAAATTTGTTGAATAAAATTAGTGAAGATTTGCAGTTTGGTCGTGGCTTTGTTTTGTTCCGGGGTATACCGGTAGACAGTTATAGCGAAAAAGAGCTTGCAGCAATTTTATGGGGGATAGGGTCGCATTTCGGTGTCGGGCTTGTACAAAGTTTTAAGGGTGACCGGCTTGGACACGTCATCGACCGAACCGACTGCAAAACAAACAAACGTCATATGCGCAATTACGAACTTGGTGGAAAACTCCGCATGCATACCGACCTCAATAATGACATAGTTGCTTTAATGATGCTCCAACATGCCAAAAGTGGCGGGGAAAGCCGCATCGCGAGTTCAATGACAATCCACAATATCATCTTAGAGGAACACCCGGAGTTTCTAGAACCCCTATTTAGAGGCTACTATTTTCATTTTTTAAACAGTAAGGACCCCGCAGATGCACAATTAACTGACCACCGAGTTCCGGTTTTTATCAACCACGGCAAGACAGTCTCTTGTCATTTTAACCCCTCACCTATTGATCGGTCCGTTGAACGGGCGGGCGTTAAATTAAACAAAGTAGAGTCTGAAGCTGTACAATATATTGAAAAAGTTGCACTTCGCCCTGGTGTTTATCTCGATATGACACTGGAACCCGGTGATATTCAGTTCCTCAATAACCACGTAATTATGCATGGACGAACTCATTACGAAGACTATACGCAGATGGAAAAGCGCCGCCATTTGTTACGACTCTGGTTGCGTAGTGAAAGTGCCCAAGAGCAACCACCAGAAACTCACGTGCATCAAACGGATAACCAAGGTAATCGAGCCTAATTTCTTCCCCTGTTTGACCTTAATTTGTGAGCTTTTTAAAAAAAATGCTTATCCCCAGACTTCTTCAGCTGTTTCAATGACCAAACGCAGTTTCGCTTTTTGGTCCTCTAAACTAACCAAATTTCCGATTGCGTTAGAAGAAAACCCACATTGAGGGCTTAAACAAAGTTGTTCATAGTCCACATATTTTGACGCTTGTTCTATTCTTATTTTTAACTCATCTTTACTTTCTAGAACGCCCTGTTTTGTTGTTACCAGACCCAAAACAACCATTTTTTTTCCTTTAGGAAAAAAACGTAAGGGTTCAAAATCACCTGATCGTTCGTCATCATATTCAAGAAAAAACCCATCTACCTGCGTGAGATTAAACAATTTCTCCGCTATAGGTTCATACCCTCCCGTCGCAAACCATTGGCTCAAGGCATTTCCCCGACAAAGGTGAATACACACCGCCATATCTAGATGACGGTCACGAATTGAATCATTAATCAGCTTAGCATAAACAACGGGCAATTCATCAGGGTCTTCGCCCAATTGCCGTGCGTTTTCACGCATTTTTTCATCACAAAGATAGGCCAAATTAGTGTCATCAAACTGTACATACCTGCACCCTGCAATGGCGAGCCCTGCAAGCTCTTGCCTGTAAATTAAAGAAAGATCAGAAAAAAAGTTGGCCATTTCTGGGTAGGCTTCTTTATCAATGGCCTCGCGTCCGCCGCGAAAATGGGTCATTGTTGGAGAGGGAATTGTTACTTTAACGGGCAGGTTTGTTTTCGTGCTAGTATATTTGTAGTTATTTACTTCGATTCCCCCTTCGGGCAACCCCATTTTACCGTTAATATAGGGAATGTAAGGCATTTGTTTGTTTTCTCCTGCCTTGTCTTCCTCCCCAAGTTTAACAGCAGCATCAAAATCCCAGCTAGACGTGACGTTTTTAATTTTGCCTATAAAATCAACGTGAAAACTTTCGCGGCGAAATTCGCCATCGGTGACAGCGTTTAAACCTAGTTCCTCTTGAAATTTAACCACTTCCGCAATGCAAAGATCTTCGTGAGCCCTTAATTCGTTATAATCAGCTTTACCGCCTCTCCAATTGTTCCGTAACTGAAGTAATGATTTTGGTCGAAGAAGCGATCCTACATGATCAGCACGAAACGGCGGTTGAATTCTCATACCCATCTATATGCCTCCAAAGATAAAGTGCCTATTTTAGGCACGAAACCCAGACTTCAGCCTGTTTCAAACGATCCTTGTTAAAAAATTTACAATCAAATGGCATAAATAAAACAAAGGGCTTAGCGCAAACCTTCATCCACCTTGGACCACCGACAATTGCAACCCGCGACCAATCTCTAAAATGGATGATACCAAACTTAAAATCTCGCCAAACCACTGATATCTCAACTCCCAACATTTCAGAAAAATCGCACAAAATTTTAAGGGGCCCGTCCCTTACAATCGCATCCTCAAAAAAAGGAAGGAGTGTGTCATAATCTTTAGAAGTAATTTTTCCTATAAATTTTACTGAAACGTAACTTCCGAGAGAATTATCTAAGATCTGGTACATAATCCAGATTAGAGGGCTAACACAATGTTTCGGTCAATGGGATAGAGGAAAAATTTACGGCCTTAGAACTAAAATAAATTATTTTGCAAAGATGGGGGAATAACCCCAAACCTCTTTAGCTATGTTAACAATTAGCGCCGCTTTGGCACATTGCTGGTCAAAAGTAATCCCAGTACCAATTAAATCCCCCGAAAAACCACATTGTGGCGAAAGCCCAAGGTTATCAATACTGATGAATTTAGCTGCCTCTTCAATTCGGCGTAATACCTCGTCCCGTTTTTCAATAGCAGTACTTTTTGTGGAAATAAAGCCCAAAATTATCTTATTGTTTTCCGGAACATCACGTAGGGCCTGAAATCCGCCTGCACGCGGGGAATCGTACTCCAGAAAATAAAACTGAAGAACTAACTTCTGAAAAAGCAACCGGGAAACATCTTCATACCCACCTTCAGCCTGCCAGGAGCCGGCTTTGTTGCCGCGGCAAAGATGGAGACCAATTTGCATTTCACCTGGTGACCTAATGATTATTTCGTTTATGACGTCCGTATACAAAGATAACAAATCTTCCCAGTGGTCTCCCCTTTCTGTTAAGGCTAGACGTATTTTAGGGTCACCAAACTTAGCTATCGATGTCTCGTCCAACTGAACGTAACAACAACCCTCCTTATTTAAGGCCTCCAATTCACTTACGTATGCATCAACGATATCCCCCCAAAACAAATCAAGATCTGGGTAAACCTGCCGATCTATATTATCCCGGCCAGCACGGAAATGGATATAACACGGGCCCGGGAGGGTAACTTTTGAAACTCCTCCGTGTCTTAAAGCACTCAAAAATTTATAATTTTTGATGTTGGTTGGACCTTTCCAGACTAGACGATCTAGAACCCTCGGAATACGAGCCTCTGATTTTTCGCCTGCAGCGTTTGAATAACTCCAATTTTCATCAAGGGTTGAACCGAAAGTCACACCATTAAAGACATCTGTCGTAAAACTATCGGAATAAGAACTCCTCCTGAATTCGCCATCAGTAACCGCCGAGAAACCCAATTGGGTTTGCAGTTTGACAATTTTTTCTATTTCTCTGTCTTCAATTTCTCGCAAATCAGCCGCAGAAATGTTTTTTAATTCATAGTCCGCTCTGGCGGCCAACAAATTAGGTGGGCGGATAAAACTTCCAATATGCTCAGCTCTGAAGGGAGGTTTTAAATTCGTGTCCATCATTACTTTCCGTTTGAGTGCAACAAAACATGCCTTATTTTTAAATCTAATCCATTTAGATCAAGGGCAAACCAAATTTCAGTTCCGATTTTATGTCCAAAACCCTAATTTAACTTGGCGTTTAACATCCGTAAATAAAACTACTCTTTTAAGAAAACTTCAAAAATTTAAATTAAAGCAAAATCAATAAGGGGTTCCATCAAAATGACAAAAATTTCTCTTCCCGTTTTTGTGTTTTTTTAAAATCATATCTGAATCCGGATAGTGTACCTCTTCACTAGGGGACCGGGTACCGATTTCCAAATAAAGGACCTGAAAATCTGACCGATTTTCAAGACGATGGCCATTACCTGAATTGGCTGGAAAACAGGCACACATCCCAGGTCGAAGCAATTGTTCTTTCTGATTTGTAACGAGCGTGGGTGAGCCCTCAACAATGTAAATGAATTCATCTTCCTTCGTATGCCAATGGCGCAATGAAGACACAGAACCTGGATCCAATTCTGTTAAATTGACCCCAAAATTTGTTAACCCTTTCCTATTTCCAAGGGCCCGTCGATATCGACCCCGCATTGCTAAATCATAGGGAGAGGGATAGGGGCTACGTTCCACCCTTTTTATCTCTAAGGGATCAAATGCAAGATTTTCATCTTTTCCAGACATGTTTTATTCCTTCAATTTTTCAACTTTACTCAATTCCAACGAAACATTTTTTAAAACTATGGGTTGTTTATGCGGATTTCTTTTACATCACACTGTGGAGATTTAAAATTTTATGTTTAAATAAAAAAATGAAAAACCAAGTTAGTTTAAAGCGACAATACCCTACATCTTTTGACTTACGAAGGCGTGCTAAACGCCGGATGCCTAATTTTGCATTTGAATATATGGATGGTGGTGCAGGGGCCGACGTTGGCATTAAAAGAAACTGGAAGTCACTGGATAGTATGGAATTGGTTCCGCGTTATGGCAAAGTAACCGTTCCTCCACCAACGACCATAGAACTCTTTGGGCATACATATTCTGCCCCAATTGGTATCGCCCCTATAGGCTCACCTTCTACGGCATTCCCGGGTGCAGAAAAGTATATGGCAAAGGCCGCACAAGAAATTGGTATTCCTTATACGCTGGGTATTATGTCAGGGATTGATATCGAAGAAGCAGCAAAGATAGCACCCGATGTGTTTTGGTTTCAGCTCTATCGATTTCCTCTCAACGATCATGCTATTGGCTTCGATATGGTGGATAGAGCAAACGCAGCAGGCGCACATGCTTTAATTTTAACAATTGATACCCCAACGCGTACCACGAGACCGCGTGAAGTAAAAAGCGGCATAATGACACCATTTCGATTAAGCATTCGTTTAAGATTAGATGCACTGTCCTCACCTCCTTGGATGCTTTCCATGTTTCGAAATGGGATTCCGCGCTTCGCTTGCTTTAAACCTTACCTGCCAAAAAATGCAGATATTGTTAAGGCAACAAAATTCATTCAAAGGGAGGGGGGAGGAGCTTTTACTTGGGACGAAATAGCTCGCTATCGTGACAAATGGAAAAAGCCATTGTTGGTCAAGGGTATTCTTCACCCAAAAGATGCAGAACGCGCTGTTTCCTTGGGGCTTGATGGTATCGTCGTGACAAACCATGGAGGACGGCAAATTGAGGCGTTACCCGCTTCAATTGATGTACTACCAGAAATAGCCTCCACAGTTGGAAAAAAAATTACAATAATTTTTGACAGTGGTATCCGAAGTGGTATCGACGTTGCTCGAGCGATCGCGGCAGGTGCTGATGCTGCATTTTCTGGAAAAGCTTTTCTTTGGAGTCTGGGGGCATTGGGTGAAATCGGACCAAAACACATGGCCAATACTTTTATTGAGGAAATCGGATCAACCCTCGGCCAGCTCGGGTGTGAAGCTGTAAGCGATTTGCATGAAATTCAGTATCGTCATCCCACCGCTTATCAAGCGCAGGTTTGAAACGATTTCTCCCAAATTTTGTAAACCTAAATATACTCAGGCAGAATTTGAATTACTAAATTCCGCCCACGAAATTCAGTAATTACACTGCCACTGGTTTTCCACTTGGAAGTTCAAACAAACCCTCTGGAAGCCTTTCAATGTAGTTTATGACTTCACCTGTGGAAATAACGTCTGCATACTTTGCATGCATGTCACACAAATTTACAGCATGAGAGGCTTGAGAACGATCAAAACACCCTTCTTCCGCCATTGTGACACGATAATTTTCACTGAATGCGTCAATGACAGAAGCTCGTACGCAACCAGAAGTAGTTGTCCCAACAATGATAAGGGAATCTGCTTTTAGTTGGGTTAAAAATCCGTTGAGGGGGGTTCCACTAAAAGCGCTGGGTTTGATCTTATAAATCACAACGTCACGCGACTGAGGAGCTATTTCATCAACAATATCGTTACTCCCACGATTTTGTCCATGAGGATCCCAGTCATCGGTTCTACCGTTTTTCCAGCCCCAACTTCCTACGTCCCATTGGTCTTCCCTAAACTGGCCAGTTGTGTAGATTACAGGAAGCCCTTTGAGCCTGGCAGCATCTAAAAGGCGTTTTACATGAGGGATAGCCTGCCAAGCATATTGCCCACAAGAATTTGGCCAAGTTTTGATTGAATCAAGGATCGGCTCATCTTTTTCGCCTGTAAAACCGTATGAAACATCAATTACTAAAACCGCTGGCCGTTCACCATACCCGCTTCGTGCACCTAAACCAGATGCCCTAAAAACTGCTTTGTCTTCTTCAGTTAAAAATTTTTCCCATACTCGTTCGGTCATAAAATCCTCTTTTCCTGACAACAAATGATCTTAGAGACCACATTGCCATTTAGATAACACTTTTCGAAATACCTTTTAAATAAGAATCATAGTTGAATTTTTTTCTTGGACATTATTGAAAATAAATTTAATTGAGAAAAAGGAAAATCTTCACTACGTATACTTTCAGTATATCAAAACTATATTAAAGAACTTTATTTTTTTGAAAGCAAACAAGTGTTACTTTATAAAATTAATTTCTTTTAGTTTTAATACTACTCAGATATCAATTTACGTGAAAAATAAACGTAGGGTGAAATGAGCAAAATCGAATTTGAAACACTAATTAAGGAAATAACTGACACAATCAGTAAAAAACCAGTTGACGATGTGTTAGAAAAATTTTTATCGGAAACTTATCCAATTGAAGGAGAAATTTTCAAAAAAATCCAGGAATTTTGCCAAGAAGGGGAGCGGGACGGCTGGTGCTGCGACCAAGAATTTGGAGGTATTAAATTTGGCCGGGTTATTAAACCCGGAGGAATTGCCGGACATTTTAGTGTCGACATTGTGCGTATGGGAGAGGTAAAGGGGCCACATCATATTCATCCCAATGGGGAAATTGGAATGATAATGCCAATTGATGGTGAACCAAGGTTCGACGGTATGGGCCAAGGCTGGTATGTTGACAAACCCGGAAGTGATCATTGGCCCACAGTCGAAGGTGGAACTTGTCACGTGCTTTATCTTTTACCTGATGGAGCTATAAACTTCACAGGTAAGTAGCTTTTTTTAAGTTTGGCATAAAGAAAGTGAAACTTTATTTTGGGGCCCTAGAAATTGGAATAAGCTAAAAATTAGACTTTATGTTTTCGAAACTTCTTTTGTTTTTTGGCTTTCCAACGTGGCTTTAATTTTTATAGATTCACCCGCCGCATGCCCTCTTCGGGATACCTTGTGCCAGAGACAGAATCTTTAGGAAAAATTTTTTCTATCTGGTTAAGTTCATCTTGTGAAAGAGGTATGTCTATTGCCTCCAAATTTTCATCAAGGTGTTTTCGGGTCTTGCACCCTGGTATAGGGAAGACGTTTTCCTTTTGGGCCATTAACCAAGCGAGGGCTATTTGTGCCGGTGTGGCTCCCTTATCAGAAGCAAAAACCTCCAAGTCTGACACTCTCTTCCGGTTAGCCCTAAAATTCTCCTCGTGAAATCTTGGAAACTTACCCCGAATGTCTGTGTCCGATTGTGCACCCGCATGACTAACAGCCCCTGTTAAAAACCCGTAGCCCAGAGGAGCATAAGCCATCAAAGCCATATTTAATTCATTACAAGCTTTTTGGTGCCCATCTTCAACATCACGGGTCCAGAGAGAATATTCAAATTGCAAAGAAACAAGGGGATGTATAACGGCTGCCCTTCGCACAGTATCAGGAGCAGCTTCAGACAAACCAATAAAACGCACTTTACCCTCTTCGACTAAACGAGAAACCTCACCCACAGATTCTTCAATAGGTATTGTTGGATCAACTCGGGATTGACACATTGCATCTAAATAATCGACACCCAGGCGTTTAAGGCTAATTTCACATATTTCGCGAAGCCTTTCAGGCGTGCCACTTCCTTCCCCAACACTAACACCTTGCGGGGTATGAATTGTCCCGGTTTTTGAATGAATAAAAACCTTATCTCGCCTTCCCTTAATCGCCCGACCAATTAACTCTTGGTTATGACCTGCACCGTAACGTGCAGAGGTGTCCAGCAAATTAACGCCGCGTTCTATTGCGCGATGAATAGTTGCGATAGATTCGTCGTCATCTGCTTGTCCATAAGCACCAGACATACTGAAACATCCCAAACCAATCCGCGATAAATTAATACCGCTATGCCCAAATTCATTATATTCCATCGTCTTCCCTTTTTACCCTAGCTTTGTGAATAATCTTCGCTTGCCAACCAATCACGTGGAATTTCACGGTTTGTTTTATTCCCTTTCATTTTTTCATAAATTATTGCTCCAGCCGCTGCAAATTGCATACCAAGGCCTGTATTATTCTTGTAATAAATTATGCGATCATCATTTTGGGAAAGTTTAACTTTTCCTGCAAAAAGGTTTCCAAGCTCATAAACAGAATTTTTATCGACAAGCTGTTTGGAAATCGGAGACAAGAGTTCGGTTTGTTGGTTGGTCTCTACACTTTGCCAATCATTAACAATTATCGCATCAGCTTGGGCGAAAGTTGTCTCATCAACTTCATGACGTTTGGCTGTAACATCTGAATTGGCAATAGAAATTACTATTTGCCCTTTTTCTAACAAATTGCCATCAAAAACAGGCTGCGTCGTATTGGTTGCGCAACAAATAATTTCTGAATCCTTCACTACCTCCTTTGGGGTTTCTACCGGAATCACTTCGACATTTTTGAGTGTAACATTATTAACAAATGTAGCCCTATGCTCTGCATTTGGACTAAACACTTTGACACGTTTTATTGACGGCCTTACACAACAAATCGCTTCGCAATTAGCCCTCGCCTGGCGCCCTGTTCCAAATACACCAAGTACCTCAACTTCATCTCTAGCTATCGAATCCATTGCTGCCCCAGTTGTAGCACCCACCCTAAACCCACTTAAATAAGATTCATGAATAAAGGCTAGCGGTTCCGCTGTCGCCAAATCATAAAGGATAATGACCGTCCAGTTTACGGGATCAAAATTGCTTAAAATTTTTCGGCCAGGAGTGTCCCCAGTCTTTAACAAAAGTTGG
>JAYZBC010000095.1:0-51473 GCA_036339375.1 Pseudomonadota bacterium
ATGTTTGGTAATAGGTCTAAAGGGAAACGGGCCATAAGGACGGGGTTCCATAAGATGTACCTTTTTAGCTTGTTACAATAAAAGATTGCTATCATTCCAGATTTGATGCAACCGTTTCACTAACTCTCTCCCGAGAGAATTGACATAAAAATTATTAAAAGAAAATCAAAACAAGGGAGGTGTTTGGCTGCTTAACTTGGAAGTTCTAAAAAGCATCTTCCAAGCTAAAACTGTATTTTTTAAAAGACCGGTTTAAAACAAAACTGTTTCATTTTGTTTCACAATTTTCACAAATGGTAGCGGGGGGCGGACTCGAACCGCCGACGCCCGGATTATGATTCCGGTGCTCTAACCAGCTGAGCTACCCCGCCATATAAACAAGCCAACTTAGAGCGAGCCGTATAAGCTTGGGTTTCTTTGAAGTCAAGTTTTACGCAGCCAAAATTTTAGTATTCGGGCGTTGTATCCAGCCGCCCCCTAACAGGCGTGTACCTTTATAAAAAACACAGGCTTGGCCAGGTGCAACACCATTTTCTGGGGTAATTAGGGTTACGCTTACCTTATCTTTCGATTGAAACTTAATTTTAGCTTCCACAGGGGGCTTCATAGACCGAACTTTAACTTCGCAACGCATTGTCTTCCCATAATTTATTGGATTCCCCAACCAATTAACGTTAGCCAAGACCATGGTCGAAGTAGCCAGTGCGTCCCAAGGACCTACCACCACCCTATTTCGATCAGGATCTATCTTTATTACATACATAGGCATATTTTCATTACGTAAATTCAAGCCCCGCCTTTGACCAATTGTAAAATGGGTTATGCCCTTGTGGGTGCCAATTATCCGGCCGGTTTGTTCCACAATATCCCCCGGTTTGGCAACATTCGGGCGAATCTTGTTTATCAAACTTGCATAGCTCCCTTCCGAAACAAAGCAAATATCCTGACTATCGGGTTTGTCGGACACCGGTAAGCTGAATTGTGCAGCAAGGCGCCGGGTTTCATCTTTCCTCATACTGCCTAGTGGAAAACTAAGAAACTCCAACTGTTTTGGTGTTGTTGCAAAGAGGAAATAACTTTGGTCTTTAGTTTCATCCTCGGCACGATGGAGTTCTATGTCGTTGCCCTTTTTTACCCGCCGGACATAATGTCCGGTAGCTAAAGCCTCAGCCCCAAGTTCTTGGGCAACAAGCAGCAAATCTCTGAATTTAACCGTCTGATTGCATAGCACGCAGGGTATTGGCGTTTCACCCCTAACATAAGCATCAGCAAATTCATCAATCACATCTTTTTGGAATTTGCTTTCGTAGTTCAAAACGTAGTGCGGTATTTTTAATTTCTCTGCAACGTTTCTTGCATCCTCGATATCTTGGCCAGCACAACACGCGCCCTTTCGTTTCAGAGAATTGGTTGAATTATACAATTGCAAAGTCACCCCTATGACTTCATACCCTTCTTTGACTAACAAAGCGGCAGTCACAGATGAATCTACACCCCCAGACATAGCAACTACTACACGCGTATCAGCAGATGCTTTATTTGGTAAAGAAAATTTCATAAACTGAAATATAATGCGAGAATTTCTGGTGGAAAGAAAAATTTTTCAAAAAAGATAAAAACTTTAGTTTCTATAGGTAATGTTTTTAATTTTTTAAATTGAATCGGCATTAAAAACGCTAAATTTCTAAAAAATTATTTGTAATAGATGGCAATTCGACAACCAAACCATCAAGACCATCCGTTAAAATAATTTGGCATCCCAATCGGGAGGTTTTTGTGCAACCCCATGTCAAATCCAGCAGCGAACACTCTTCAACACTTGGTTGTTTTAAATTTTCAAACCATTCTGAAGCAACCATGACATGACACGTTGAGCACGCCATTAAGCCACCACAAGCACCCTCCACTCCTAACCGATTTTCCTGCGCTACTTCCAATAGCGTTTGGCCTTTTGTCGCTTCACAATCAAATCGGGTTTCGTTAGCAAGAACAAAGGTAACCCTTGGCAAAACGAAAATTCCAACTTGTCAGGTTTTAGTTAAAGAATTTAGGTCAAATTGGCGGGCATACAATGCTTCATACGAAGTGATCAAACGGTCAACATCAAACTGCGTTGTGGTCCAACCCAAACTGACTCTAACCGCACATTTTGCCAAATCATCTTCAACTCCCATTGCCGATAAAACATAGGGAGTGTCTATCCGACCTGCAGAACAAGCAGAACCAGCGCTAATTGATACACCATCAAGATCAAAAGCCATAACCTGAATTTCACTTGCCAAACCCGGTGTCGCAAACTTACTGGTATTTGGAAGTCGTTTTATATTTTGGGCAAAAAAAGTAATGGATGATCCAATTTCTAACAAACGTTTCTCTAATTCATTCCTTAGCAAACAGAGCTGATTAAAATTTTCAAGTTGGAGAAGAGCCGCTTCGGCAGCAACTCCGTATCCGATAATGCCTGGAACATTTTCAGTCCCTGCTCTTAAACCGTTTTCCTGCCCCCCCCCACGGATTAGCCCTTTAATAACATTATGATCTTTGCAAATTAAGGCCCCTACTCCTTGTGGTCCGCCAATTTTATGGGCAGAAAGTGATAAAAAATCAACATTGAGTTTAGAAAAATCAATTGGAATTTTACCGGCTGCTTGTACTGCATCACAATGCATTAATGCCCCGTATTTGTGAGCAAGTAGAGTGGCATCTATTACCGGTTGAATAACACCAGTTTCGTTATTTGCGTACATAAGGGAAACAATTTTAGATAATTTATTTCCATGAAGGATTTTTTCTAATTCCTCCAGATTAATGACGCCTTCCGAAGTAACTGGACAAATGCTGACATTGGTTCTTGCTTTCAAAACCGACTCATGTTCGATGGAAGAAACAATAAGTTGTTCATGTCCAGTGCAATTAAGAGCTTGATTATTGGCTTCTGTACCACTGCCAGTAAAAATCACCGCTCTACTATCACAACCCACTAAATTAGCTACAAGTTTGCGGGATTTTTCAACGCTGCTCCGTGCCGACCTACCTTCGGTGTGTACGGAGGAAGCATTTCCTCCCTGTTTCATGCCCTCTACCATGGCCCTGATTACTTCCGGCCTAATTGGAGCCGTTGCATTAAAATCGAGATAACTGCGGGCAGTCACACCCCTCTGGGCTCCCAACTGGACACTGAATCATCTGTTTTTGAAAATTGCGTCTGAATTATCACTGGTTTAATATGACGATCGCAAATGTCAGAAACACTGACAGATTTTAAATATCCTGAAATTTGATTTCCCAATGCTCCCCGTAATTCCTGTATTTCCTTTGGTTCCTTGGAAAACTCAATCTGACTTGCATAATTATAAAATGGTTCCACAGCAAACGTTTCTTCGATGGAGCGGAAAATATCATAAATGAAAATTTTATTTGCAGGGCGTAACAAAACATAACCTCCACCAGGGCCACGAACACCTTTAACTAAATTTCCTCGCCGTAACTTTGAAAATAGTTGTTCAAGATATGACAAAGAAATTTCTAACTTACTTCCAATGTCTTCTAGGGAAATAGGACGATTTTTATTTTGTGCTATTATCACAACTGCCTTTACTGCATACCAACCCTTACTACTTAAATTCATATTTGTTTTTCCTAAATTTTATTATTTATTATAATTTATTTTCAAGTTTTTAAAGTTTATTCTTAACAAGAAGCTTAAAATCTTGTACAGCTATTATTTATATTCTCGCCCTTATTGTTACAGCTAAATTGATGGCAGGAAGTTAGTTTTTCTGTTGGAAGGCGTCAATAGTTGGGTTAATTACGCTACTTTAAATGAATAGGAGATTTGACCTTTTATGCCAGAGGTGATTTTCAATGGGCCAGAAGGACGTTTGGAAGGTCGTTACCATCATTCAAAAAAAGAGGATGCCCCTATAGCTTTAATTCTACATCCGCATCCACAGCAAGGCGGAACGATGAATAACAAAGTAGTTTTTGAGGTATACCAACTTTTTGCAAAAAGAGGGTTTTCAACCCTAAGATTTAATTTTCGTGGGGTTGGCCGTTCACAAGGTGTTTATGATGAAGGCCTTGGCGAATTAAGCGATGCTGCTTCTGCCCTAGATTGGTTGCAATCAGCTAACCCAGATGCCTCTCAATGTTGGGTGAGTGGCTTTTCTTTTGGCGCTTGGATTTGTATGCAGCTGCTGATGCGGCGGCCGGAAATTAGTAGTTTTGTGTCACTTGCACCACCTGCGAACAAGTATGATTTTGCATTTCTCGCTCCTTGTCCTTCGTCTGGCCTGATATTACATGGATCTGAAGACACAATGGTCCCAAAGGAGTCTGTTGCAGCACTAACTCAAAAGCTGCAAGAGCAAAAAAGAATTACCATAGACTATCGAATTATCGATGGTGCTAATCATTTTTTTCATAACCGAATTGAGGATCTTACCAACCACGTAAACGCATATCTAGAGCAGGAGATCCCAGCTATAGCGGCACGAAATTAAAGTCCTACACGAAGATCATTAAACACACTTGCAAAGCCTTCCACCTTGAGTGGGTAACTTGACCCCCGTAGTTGAGGGCAACGTTAATGGCAAACCTTTGAGACTGCGAATTGCAAGATATGCAAACGCTTGTGCCTCTAGAGCATCTCCATCCCAACCAACGCTTTCGACCGGAGCGACGGGCACATCTAACTTTTCTGCAAGCCGTTTCATCAGGAAAGGGTTGTGCCGACCCCCACCGCTAACCAACCATTTTTTTGGTGGCTTTGGCATAAATTTTAAAGAACATATTATTGCGTCACAAGTAAACTCAACCAGCGTAGCCGCACCATCATTCGTCGGAATTCCATAAAGAGGACCGAGATTAAATTCGTCTCGATCTAATGTTTTAGGAGGTGTCCTTTCAAAATACTTTGAAGCCATATAATTTTTAACCACCCTTAAATTTATTTTTCCACTCTTAGAGAACCTTCCATCTAAATCACTTTCAATTCGAGTTGCCTCCCAAATCCAATCGTCGAGGAGCGCACAACCCGGACCGGTGTCAAATGCAATGGGATTATAAGGTTTAGCACCTATCCAAGTTACATTTGCCACCCCCCCAATATTTAAAATTGCAACGGGGTGTTCAAGGTTTTTGGCAAGTTCTTTATGGAATAAAGGTACCAAAGGTGCTCCCTGGCCTCCCCGCGCAACGTCATTACTCCGAAAATCAAAAATTACATCAATACCCGTTTGCCTTGCCAATAAAGAACCGTCACCTATTTGCCAGGTTTTTTTCAATTGAGGTTGATGAGAAATGGTATGACCGTGAAAACCAACCACCCGCACTTTTTTATTAGAAACACCTGATTTTTTGAGTAGGAGTTTCACTGCTTTTGTGTGCAATTCAGTTATTTGACGTTCTATTTCAGGAATCGGTCCCTTACCTCCTAAAACTGAACGCAATTTTCTTCGAAACAATGCAGAATAGGGGAAAGAGATAAAATCTTTTGCTTTCACAAAGGTCTCCCCATCTGTGGCTAATAAAGCTGCATCAATTCCATCTAAAGAAGTGCCACTCATCAAGCCTACCGCCAGCAAAATCTTTCCTTTACTTAGACAAGTTGATTGCATTTTTTTTATTTCGAAATGATACTTGAAAAACAAGAAACAAAATAGCTAGTTTGGTTGAATGTACAATGCACAAAATCCCTAAAACTCCATATCATTGTGCCGCCGGTTGGAAAGGTTCCGAAATGGCGAAAACAACCGAATGGATTTATCACCTCTCAGAAAATGAAAACCGGGAACTTGAAAATGCGCTCGCACATGTAAAATCCAAAAAGATAAAAATCACCAAAATAAAGAAATCGGATTTTCCTTTACCAATTTTTTCTAAAACCCTTTCCAAAATTTTAAAAGAAATTGAAACAGGAAGGGGGTTTTTGCTCATTCGGGGCTTGCCAGTTGAAAAATTAGGTAATGAAGATTCTACAATTATTTATTGGGGAATTGGAACCTATTTTGGGGAAGCGGTAGCACAAAATATGATGGGTGAATTGCTTTCCGACGTTTGGTCAATTAGCAACAACTGGGATAAAAACTACAACCTAAGGGGCTACCAAACACCGGTGCACTTACCCTATCACTGCGACAAGTCTGATGCGGTGGGGTTAATGTGTCTTCAAACAGCAAAATCTGGTGGAACTAGTTCAATTGCTAGCTCCGTTGCTATACACAACGAAATTTGGACTAAGAGACCTGATTTACTTAAGGCTTTGTATGAGCCTTTCTACATAGACCATCGTGGCGAAGAATTTGATGGAAAAGAACCATATTATATTTCTCCAGTTTTCAACATTTACAAGGGAAAATTTTTTTCTAGGTTTGGGCAAAAATATGTTGAAAGTGCCCAGCGTTTTCCTCAAGTACCCCGTTTAACCAATGATCAAATAGAAGCATTGGATCTTTTTAGTTGTCTAGCTTTGAGTAAGGATTTTCGTTTGGACATGAAATTTAAGCGGGGGGACATGCAATTTTTAAATAACCATTACATTGTCCATAGCCGAACAGAATATCAAGATTACCCGGAAATAGAGCGTCGTAGACACCTAGTTCGTATGTTATTATTTACTCCTTCTTACGATGACGTTCCAAAACATACGCAAGATTTAAACACTTTCATTAGGAATTGGGGTAAAAATCCGCGTGAATCGGTGTTATCTTTGAATAACAAGTAATTTTATATCTGGGCAATTTCTTCATTTTCTTTGGCCTTTAGTAGTAACCTTAAAGTCTCCAAAGACTTTAAACGACCCGCGAAGAGTGACTTAAAAAACCGAACGGTTATGCAAAACTTCAAGTCTGAATTTCTTAAAACAATTTACAATCGTGGTTTCATCCACCAATGCACAGATATAGAGGCGCTTGATGATTTACTCATTTCACACAAACCGTTAACGGCATACATAGGGTTTGATTGCACTGCTGACAGCCTCCACGTTGGATCCCTAATACCCATAATGTTACTTAGATGGTTTCAAAAGACGGGGCATAAACCAATAGTGTTAATAGGTGGTGGAACAACGAAAATTGGGGACCCTTCAGGAAAAGATGAATCGCGTCAAATTTTAACCGATACCCAGATTTTAAAGAATATGGATGGTATAAAAGAGGTTTTTATTAAATTTCTAGAAATAGGAAATGAACAAACCAACGGTATAATTGTTAATAACCAAGATTGGCTAGACAATCTTTCCTACATTTCATTTTTAAGAAAAATAGGCCGCCATTTTTCAGTTAATAGAATGCTGTCATTTGAATCCGTTAAATTAAGATTAGAACGGGAACAACCACTAAGTTTTCTGGAATTTAATTATATGGTTCTCCAAGGTTACGATTTTATAGAGTTATCTAGCCGTTTTGATTGTACTTTACAAATGGGGGGCTCTGATCAATGGGGAAACATAGTTTGCGGTATCGAACTCGCACGTCGCCTCCAAAGAAAAAATTTATATGGTCTAACATCGCCACTCATTACCACCGCTTCTGGTGCCAAAATGGGCAAAACAAATGATGGAGCAGTCTGGTTAAATGATGACAAGGTACCCTCTTATGATTACTACCAATTTTGGCGGAATACGGAAGATAAAGATGTGGCAAGGTTTTTGAAACTTTTTACAGAAATTGATTTAAAAGAAATTGCAGAATTGGCAATGTTAAAAGGTTCTGAAATTAATGAAGCAAAAAAAATACTAGCTTTCGAAGCAACCAAACTATGCCATGGCGCGGAAAAAGCAAAGCAAGCTTCTGAAACATCCCACTCTACTTTTGAGAGAGGTGGCTTTGGGTCGCAATTGCCGACGATTTTCCTGCCAAAGGAAGACTTGGATAATGGAATTTCAGCATTTGAATTTATTGCGTTAATTGATTCTGTAACCAGTAAAGGTGAGGCAAGAAGATTGATTCGAGGTGGTGGTGTCCGTATCAATGATGTCGTGATAACTGATGAAAGTAAGCCGATTGGGACCTATAACCTAAATAAACAGAATTTTATTAAGGTTTCGATCGGAAAAAAACGCCATACCCTGATAAAGACAAAATGAGTTTTTGCTTAAAACTTTGTCGATTAAATGGGTTGCAAGACCTATTTAGGAAGGCTTCCTATACCAAAAACATTAAATAAATTCCTTAAAAAACCCGGAGTTAAAGCGGCTAGTGGATTAACTAGGACATCTGGATCTGAAAACTGGCCATCAATTTCGTAAGTTGCAGCAAACACCCCACTTCCCTTTTCCCCTCCGGTGAACATTAGACCCAACAAAGGTATCATACCTGGTACACTGTTAAGACTATAAGCTGGGACAATAGTGCCCTTAATGTTTAATTGATTTTCATCTACATCCACATCACCTTCAGCCGTAATACCAAGTTGAGAACCTACGGCACGTGCATTTTTAATTTTTGCTATACCTTCAGTGTAAGAAAAAGGAGCGTGAAGTTGGACAAATTTAATTCCTTTTCCAGAAAGGGTGTTAAAAATTCCAGTTAGGGATGCAAGCGATAGCATGCGGGCCAACAAGGGGGCATCTACCATCATAAAATTGGAAATAGTAAAGTTTCCCATCCAGGGCCCTTCAGACCCAATTTCCTGGGAACCTACCACACGTAATTTACCTCCCCTCATAGTTTTAATTACATCAATATCTTTCAAAAATTCTCCCGCATCGTTTGAACTAAGAATAAAACGTTTTTCTGTGGCTCCACTTTTTAAAATAAATTTAAAAGGGTTTTTAAAACCCACGTGGCCTTTAATGTTTATATTTTTGAATTCATTCTCATCAAAAATGGCAATGCCGGCGATATCTCTTACTGGTTTTTCTTCATTAAACCATACATTATTTAAAATGAAGTCAAGTGAGAAAGACGGCAATTCGTAATCTTCTTCTGCTTTGATTGTAGTTTGAAAAAGCCTATTGGCGTCTAAACTTGCTCCCACTATTTTAAGGGCATAACCGTTATTTTCGTTAGGTAGTATGGTGCCACGAAAATTCGATTTACCGAGGGAAAAATTAGAAATTTTCCCGCCTAAAAATTCCCAAGAATTATCAAAGTCTGCATTCCCTCGTACTTCTAAATCAGTGGTAATTAATTCAAAATTTTGTATTGAAACCGGACCAGAGATTTCTGAAAAAATGGAAAATGATATAATTCCAAATTCACCAAGCTTTTTTTCCCAATTCATCGTCGGAAACGACAATGACGTCCCCTTGAGACCGATTTTTACATCTATCCTTTCAGAACCTTGAGAAAATTTGAGCAGTTTTAGATTTACAGATACCTTACCGGATAAATAGGTTTCAAAAGCGTTAAAACCAAAACTTTCGCGAGCAGCCTCGTCCAAAACAGCCTGGAAGTCGTACCGACTTGTAAATTCTTGTCTATCTTTAAAATTTTCCTCCCATTTTATGACAACTGATGTACCAGCAACTTTTGCATCGCCTGAAAGTAATAGTCTTGATTCGTTCACCCTTACATTGAAGTGCCCGCTTTTTATATGTTTTCTAAACCCGTTGTCCGGTAAATCCGCATTTATAACCTGAGAAATTGAGTTTATTTTTACTAAAGATGGTTTCAATGTATTTTTTAAGGGAAAAAGAAACTTAAGATTAGAGTTGATCCAACCACCTACTTTTTCCGGTTTTATTTTGTATTTGGAAATCAAATTTAGCGGTTTTTTGTCCATTATTGCGAATGCATTTTTCAATAAACCGGAAACGTTAACATCAATTACAGCTTTTTCATTGGGAGAAGATAAGTCCAAAAGACGAACTGTTCCCGAACGAATTTGGAGTCCGCCTGAATTGGCTTCCGTAATGGAGGCTACAAATCTATCAGAGGTAAAGACCGCTGTTGCATGCAGGTTTTCAATTACTGGGACAGTGTCCATGTAGTTGATCGTAACATCCCGCAGTTTTAGGCTGCCCGACAACGAGTTAACAAACATCCTTGGTTTTGAAAATAAGGGGATTCGCAAGGAAAAAGACATTCTAATTTCCTCAGCAGTCCCAACCTGCATATTTTCAGAAACCCAATTTCTGGCATCCCGACCAATGTTGGGTGGCCAATATTTTTTTAATTGTGAAAGCACTAATTCATTTACAATTGTATCACCGTTAACAGTAATTTCTTCTTCAACATTTACCAACGAAGCTTTAACTGAAATTTTTGGGCCATTTGTGTTAATTTGGAGATTATCAATTTCAAAAAATTCTGGATCACTATGATATCGTCCTTTTACTGCCAATGATTCGAGATTTAGACTATTTGGCCAAAAAGCATTTCCTTTAATTTTTGCACCTTTAGCTCTCAGATTAAAACTTGAGGCTTTAACTAACCCATCAAGTGAAATCTCCATATTGACTTGGCCATTGAGGGTAAAATCTAAATAATTTGCTAAGACGAGCTTTGGGATTAATTTCGTTACCCTGGTAATTTGTAAATCTTGTACACCAGCCTGTAATTTAAAGAAGTCTTTGTCGGAATCCCATAAAGCTTGCCCTTCAATTTGTCCCCAACCCGAACCTTTGCCGATTTGAATTTTATAAATTGCTCTGATTTTATCGTTTTGGCGTGTTAAATTTAAGTTGGTTTTTGGTAAACGCCAGACCATTTCTCGTATTTTGTCGTGAATCTCTAAATTAGCATTAACAATACTGAAATTCCGAATGAAACTGGTTGGCCTTTCTGGTGTTTCAGATCCACTTAAAGACCTGATTAAACCTCCAATTATATCGGCAGGTAACATTGTTTGGTTGTCTAAAGAAATAGTTAAAAGGCCTGACTCTCCTCTCACCAACTTTATACGAGGTTCCAATAACTCTAGGCTAGTCGGGGCTAATACCCCTTGTAGAAGAGCACTGAAACTAAATTTGACAGAAATTTGTGGGATTGAAGTTATAACTTGTTTTTTTTCATTAGTTGCTGATAACTGGACTAACCTAACGTTAAGAGTCCGTTCCCAACTAGACCAAGCAAGACTTGTATTTTTGATTGTAAATTGTACAGGACCACCTCGTTCGTTAAGAGCATTTTCAATATAATTAGATAAAAAGGGTAAAATGACCGGACCCTGCATAAGACGCCAGGTTACTATCCCAACCAAAAACACAATCAAGAACCCAAAAGTTATAGCTAGTTTAGAAAAAACCCCCAATTTTGCACCCATGATCATATTACTCGATTTATCCGTTTACTTAGACTTGACCCTATCTTTTGGTTCACGCAGTCTGATAAAATTCTTTTTCAAATGGAAATTGGGTATTGATTGTAAACTCAAAAATTCTTGTTTCTGACATCGGTCAGCTTCCAACTCCAGTAAAATCTAGTGCGGTTGAGTTGGGCATAGAAAAATGGTTGTACGTCGCAAAAATTGATCCCGACGTTTCTATGTTCGAATTTGTCAAAGCTTGCATCGCAGATTCCATCCTAAACCGCCTTTTTGCATTCCTCTTCAGCTACAGTCCTTTCTTAATGGACTCTATCACAGAAAACCCTCAATTCACCCGACTTTTAATTGAAAAAGGAACAAAGACAGCCCTCAAAAAAATCTACAATGATTTAACAAGGGATAAATGGGAAAATTTGTCTGAAAAAGATTTGATGCAATTCTTACGGCAATCAAAGCGTCAGTTTTCCCTCGGATTAGCGTTAGCAGATATATTTGAAAATTGGAGTGTAGCAGAGGTTTCTAATTCACTTAGCGTTTTTGCAGAAAATGTTTTGCACCTAGCAATTAACTCCCTTTTGACTTCAGCTCACGAGCGTGGGGAAATTAATCTCCCTTTTCCCAAAAACCCTGAAAAGGAAACAGGTTTAATAGTCTTAGCGATGGGCAAGTTAGGTGCGAAAGAGCTTAATTATTCTAGCGATATAGATTTAATCATTTTGTTTGATCGAGAAAAAACTAATTATACAGGTACGAAAACAATCCAAGAATTTTTCGTTAATTTGGCGAAAAATTTAATTAAAATTTTAGAGGAACGAACTATTGACGGTTATGTATTCAGGACAGATCTTAGATTAAGACCCGACCCGCGCTCTACTCCTTTAGCCATTTCCACAATTGCAGCTGAAACATATTACGAAACTACAGGACAAAATTGGGAGCGAGCTGCAATGATCAAAGCTCGCCCTGTAGCAGGAGATTTAAAAGCTGGAAAAAGTTTTTTGAAAACGTTACGCCCATTTATTTGGCGTAGAAGTTTAGATTTTGAGGCGATTGAGGATATTCACTCAATCAAGCGACAGGTTAATAAAAATCAGGGTGATAATAAAATTTCTAGTCCAGGCCACAATATTAAACTAGGAAGGGGTGGCATACGTGAAATAGAATTATTTGTACAAACACAACAGCTGATTTGGGGTGGTCGAGACATAACATTAAGAAACCCAAGGACATGCGAAACACTACATAAATTGGCAGAGGCAGGACATATCACGGAACAATGTGCCATTGAATTAGAAAATGCCTACTTATTCCTACGTCGTACAGAACACAGACTACAAATGATTCACGATAAACAAACCCATGTAATACCGACAGATTCAGGTCAATTGAACTCTTTTTCAATCTTCCTTGGTTACCGAAATGTCGAAAATTTTTCAAAGGATTTAGTAGAACAACTAGATTGTGTTGAGAGACATTCCTCCATTTTATTCGAACATTCACCTGATCTTGGTGGGCCTGGATCTCTAGTGTTTACAGGGGAAGATGATCATCCGGATACACTGAGTTCCCTTAAATCCTTGGGGTTTATTGAAACAGAAAAAATTTCATCGATTATTCGAACATGGCATCTCGGAAGATTTAGAGCAACACGAAGTGAACGTGCAAAACAACTTTTGACAAAACTTATGCCAATCATATTAAACACATTTTCAAAAACGGATAATCCTGATTTAACTTTGATAGGGTTTAACGAATTTTTAAAAAGGCTTCCTTCCGGCATCCAACTTTTTTCATTATTTAACACAAACCCAGGTCTCCTTGAACTGATCGCGACAATAATGGGCACTGCTCCCAAGTTAGCTGAAACCCTTCAACGATATCCTATTTTACTTGATGCTGTTTTAACCGATGATTTTTTTCAACCTCTACCACCACCTGCTTGCCTCTCGCAGGAATTCGAAAAGGAAATTGATCTAAAATCCCGAGATTACCAGGACACTCTGGACATTGTTCGTCGTCTAGTTAATGACCGTTTGTTCAAAATAGGAGTTCAAATTCTTAAAAAGGACCTTAAACCAGAAGCCGCCGGGGAACCTTTGTCAAATTTATGTGATACTGCATTAAAAACGCTTTTTACCGCTGTGAAGGAAGAATATGCTATAAATCATGGTCATTTATTGGATGGAAATTTTGCTGTAGTTGCGCTCGGAAAATTAGGTGGACGGGAAATTACCATAAACTCCGATATCGACCTTTTCTTTGTTTATCAAGGAAACACTTCACATTCGAGTGGACAAAGATCTCTTCCAAAAATCTCCTACTTCAATAGGCTATCCCATAGATATATAAGTGCTTTGACAGTTTCCACAGTTGAAGGTCCACTTTTTGACTTGGACTTGCGGCTGCGGCCTTCAGGAGAAGCGGGTCCGATAGCGACCTCTTTTTCTTCACTTTCAAAGTATTTCCATAACGACGCATGGGTATGGGAAAAAATGGCATTAACAAGAGCTAGAGTTGTTTTCGCAGAAGGATCATTTCGTGGAACTTTAGAAAACTTAATTTGTAGTCTACTTAGACATCCTCCAGATAAAAAAGCTTTGTTAAAAGGCGCAGCAGAAATGCGTTTTAAACTTCTTCAACGTCACCCAAGTACGCAACTTTGGGACATAAAACACATGCGTGGAGGATTTGTCGACATTGAATTCATAGCCCAGTATTTACAACTTTTACACGCCTACGAAAACCCTACTATTTTGTCAACAAACACAACAGAAGGACTAAATCGCCTTTCAGCCAATGGACTCATTGAAAACGGTAAAGCAAAAATTCTTATAGATGCAATGATTCTTTGGCATAAAATCCAAGGAATTCTGCGCCTGTGTGCTCGAAAGCAGTTTATTGAAGACCTTTCTACAGAAGGTTTACAAAATTTATTAACCATTACTTCTGGCATGGATAGTTTTTCCACTCTGAAATCGGAAGTTAATGAAACAGCTCGCAACAGCCATTCGATTTTTCAAGAAATAATTGAAAATCCCGCAAAAAAGCTTTGATGTGACTTTTTTCACACCTCATTTTTAAGAATAAAATGGCATAACGCAATTCCATGAAAAAGTATGCACAAAAATTGGAAAACATAGATGAATAAAGCAGAAGGTAATAGAAAAATTTCTTATTTTTAGTTAATGATAGGAAATTTGGGATTACATTAACAGAAAAACAAGTCCACACTGAAAAGAAATGTTGAAGAAAAAGGTTTTTCATAATTTTTTCTGAACCGACAGATAAAAAGGGTAATCGCCGAAAAATATTTCCACAACACATGGAATAACAGCTCAAAATTAAACGTGCAGGTATTCTATTTGCTGCCGATCCCTTTGTTGATTCGAAAGGCAAACCTCAAGGACCGAGTATGATCATTATACGGGCCAAAACAATGTCACAGGCGAAAAAAAGCGCTTCAGATGATCCTTTTCATAAGCAAGGATTTCGGAGCTTTCGCATTCAGCCTTGGGTAATAAATGAAGGAGGTTTTAATTTAAATATCACATTTTCTGACGGCACCTTTTCAATTGATAAAAGTTAACAAGGGCAGCAATTTTGGGTAATTTAAAACTAGAAGACTTCCTATTGATTTTATTTACCATACTCTTTGATAAACTCCAGAATTTTTTATATGTCTATCGTTAACAAATGGGGGTCAACACTTTACTTATTAAACTTTTCCTATTAATTTAACTTATGTCTCGTCCACTTCGAATAGAGTTTCCAGGTGCTGTTTATCATTTAACTGCTAAAGGAAATTTTGGACAATCTATTTTTAATGATAAAACGGATGCAATTCACTTTCTTGAATTCCTTGGAAAAGAAATATTTCAACAAAGATGGATATGCCATGCGTATTGCTTGTTGGAAAATCACTTTCATTTAATTATTGAAACACCTGAACCCAACTTAAGTCGGGGAATGGGTCGTTTGAATATGAGGTATTCCCAATGGTTTGGTCGTCGACATAAATGTAACGGTCATCTTTTCCACGGGCGCTTCAAATCCATCATTTTACAAAAAGAAAAATTCTTACTTCCTTTGTGTAGATATGTTGTATTAAACCCTGTCCGCTTAAAACTTGTTGATCATGTAAATCAGTGGCGTTGGTCAAGCTACCGGTTTTTGGCATATGAAGAAGAAAAAAATGAATGGTTAACTCTCGATTGGATACAAGCCCAATTTGAAACAACTAAAAGTGAAAAAAATAATGCTTGGCAGAATTACGTCTTAAAAGGAATAAATTTGCCATCACCTTGGAAAGATTTGCGTTCAGGGTATTACTTAGGCGATGAAAAATTTTTGAAACGTATTGCGGGTGAAATTAAAGGAAAGTCATTGTATCAAATTTCCAAAAATGCGGCTAATCCGGAACGTCCCAATCTGGATCAAATATTAGAAGCGGTTAGTGAAGCATCAGGGGTTTCAGCAAAACAAATACTCAATAAAAGGGTTGCTCCAAATGAATTTCAGGTCACTATTTATTTACTTCGACGATTAGCTAATCTTCCACTACGGGAAGTCGCAAACCTAACAAAAATTTCCCAAGGCCGTATTTCACAAATCCAAAAAAGAATTGAAGATGCTGGCGGTTTAGGAAAAATTTTTCATTGGGCTAGAAAACTAGAAAACTAACAACAACAATTTGGTATTTTTAAATTACCTTTTCGTTACCAATACAAAGAGGTGATTCTAAAACTACTTTTCCATTTTGTTCCCACTCTTCCAGGGTATGTGTTTGCATCGATAAAGCGTGGACCGGACCCTTAATTTCTTCAGCTAAAATCTGGTTAACTAGTTGGTGGCGCGCAATTCGAGATTTTCCACTGAATTTAGTTGAAACAATTATAACCTTGAAATGGGTTTCAGATTTCTCTGGTACCTGGTGCATGTAACTTTCATTCATAACCTTTAAAAAGGAAGGCAATAATGACCGTTTTAATTTGTTTTTAATTTTTTCTTCTACAACCATTTTTCTTCTTTCTTAGCTTGTATTACCTACCCTTTGTGCCAAGGCGGCCTCCATAAACTTGTCTAAATCCCCATCTAAAACCGCCAATGTGTTACTTGTTTCAACATCAGTACGCAAATCTTTAACCATTTGATAGGGATGGAGTACGTATGATCGAATTTGATGCCCCCAGCCAATTTCAGTTTTAGCATCATGTAACGCCTGTGATTCATCTTCTCGTTTCTGTAACTCTTGCTCAAAGAGACGAGCACGCAACATTTCCATCGCTGCAGCCCTATTCCGGTGTTGCGATCGATCATTTTGACACTGAACAACTATACCTGTAGGTAAATGAGTGATTCGAATGGCACTATCCGTCTTATTCACATGTTGGCCCCCAGCACCAGAAGCACGATAAGTATCAATTCTTAAATCTTTGTCTTGAATTTCTACTTTAATAGAATTGTCTATCACTGGAAAAACCCAAATGCTTGAAAAGCTGGTATGACGGCGTGCGTTGGAATCAAAGGGAGAAATACGTACTAGCCGGTGGACCCCGCTTTCAGTCTTTAACCAACCATATGCGTTAAAACCATTCACCCTAATTGTTGCCGATTTGATACCTGCTTCTTCACCTGCGCTTTCTTCTAACCATTCTACCTTAAATCCGTGCCCTTCTCCCCAACGTACATACATCCGTAAAAGCATTTGTGCCCAATCCTGGGACTCCGTCCCCCCTGCCCCTGCATGAATTTCAAGAAAACAATCGTTTTTATCAGCCTCTCCAGATAAGAGAGTTTCCAACTCTTGTTTTGTAGTCTGTGCACAAAGTGCCACCAAGAGGCTATCCGCTTCATCCAATACTTTGTCATCTTTCTCAGTTTCACCAAGTTCAATCAAAGTTAAAACATCTTCAACTTCCTTTTCTTTAGATTGTAAATCGTCTATCGATTGTTGAAGTCTGGTACGCTCCAATAAGATTGATTGCGCTTTTGACGAATCTTCCCATAAAGCGGGATCGTTAGACTGAGCATTCAACTCGTCAAGACGTAATAAAGCATTATCCCAGTCAAAGGTGCCTCCGTAAGAGTACTAGAGACCGTTGAATTTGATCAACTAAATTTTGAGTTTCTCCACGCATTTTACAAAACCATCAACAATTTTTATACTTCCTAAAAACTAATACAAACCCTTTACACCACCAACAGGCAAGGTGGAAAAAGTTGGCTGCCCATTGCCATTATTTTCTATACTTGTTTCATTCTTGTAGGCCTCTAATATCACTGGTTTATCTCCCGGTAACGCCCTTTTTCCGGTTAATGCGTTAATACGAACAAGACGAATTCCTTTTGGTATTCGGAACGGAATCGGTGGTTTTTTTGCCAAGGCTTTAGACATAAAAGATTGAAAAATGGGTGCAGCCAAAGACGCTCCTGTTTCCCCTCTCCCTAAAGGTCTCGGTTCATCAAAACCCACAAAAACTCCTACCACCAAATTAGGTGAGAACCCAACGAACCAAGTATCAAGACTATTATTAGTAGTTCCGGTTTTGCCCGCAAGTGGTTTGCCAACTTTTCTCAAACGTCGCCCAGTACCTCGCTTTACAACCCCTTCCAACATTGCAACAATTTGATAAGCGCTTCTGGTATCAACTAGAAACTGACGATTTTCAGGCAATTTAGGTACAGCCTGTCGATCCCATTCTATATTTTTACAAAGTTTACAATTGCGTTTTTCATGCCTAAAAATGGTTTTTCCCTGACGATTTTGTACGCGATCAATTAAAGTTGCGTTAATTTTTTTTCCTCCATTTACCAACATTCCATAAGCAGTTGTAAGTTTAAACAGTGTGGTTTCTCCAGCTCCCAAAGCCATAGATAACATTCTGGGCATGTGATCTACTATACCAAAACGTTCTGCATAATCCGCTATAATTTCCATCCCAATCATTTGTGCTAACCGAACAGTCATCAAGTTTCTAGATTTTTCAATACCAATTCTGATCGGACTAGGACCATAAAATTTATTGGTATAATTAGAAGGTTTCCATTGAATCAAACCTGGTCCTTGGTCAAATACAAAAGGGGCGTCGATTACAATGCTTGAAGGTGTGTATCCACTATCTAAGGCAGCTAAATAGACGAATGGCTTGAAAGCTGAACCTGGTTGGCGGCGTGCTTGAGTGGCCCGATTAAACTCACTTTTAAAATAGGAGAATCCACCGGTCATCGCCAGTACACGTCCTGTATGGGGAGCAATAGCAACTATTGCACCATTTACTTCTGGTATTTGACGTAACCTAAAAGAACTCCTAGATTTTCTACTTTTCCTCATTTCACTGTTTAGAGCTTGAACCAAGACTACATCGCCAACTCTCAACCCTTGTTTTGTAGGTTTTTTTCTGTGGTCAGGTTGATTTTTGCTTTCCTTAATACCTGCCCATTTCAATTCATTGGGTGGTAGAAAACCACTACTACCATCCACAAAGCCTAATTCTGCTTGTTTGTTTTCAATTGATAAAACAACTGCTTTTCTCCATTTTGGCAGGATTGTTTTTAAATTAACTGGTTCAGGGTAATTTCTAAGAGAAAGTAACCAATTTTGATTAACAGGTATTCGGGAAAGAGGGCCACGCCATCCATGCCGCCTATCATACTTAATCAAACCATCTCTGAGTGAACTATCCGCTATAATTTGGAGATCAGGTTGAAGAGTTGTACGAACCGACAACCCCCCCCCGTACAATTTTGCTTCACCAAAACGTTGCATTAGCTCACGGCGCACGTCTTCTACAAAATAACCTGCTTCTGTATTTAATGCTTCACTCCGTCTACGGACGACTAAAGGTTCCCCTTTTGCATTAGTCGCCTCTGAACCCGTGATATAATCATTTGCGAACATCCTACTTATAACGTAATTACGTCGCATTTTTGCTGCTTTATACTCTTTTATTGGATGATAATTGTTCGGTGCTTTGGGCAATCCAGCCAAAAAAGCAGCTTCAGAAACTGTCAACTTGTTTAGAGATTTATTGAAATAATTAAGAGCAGCGGCTGCCACTCCATATGATCCCATTCCTAAATATATCTCGTTTAGATAAAGTTCTAATATGCGATTTTTAGACAAAGCACGTTCTATCCTAAACGCCAATATTGCTTCTTTGATTTTTCGATTTAGTGAAGTTTCGTTGGTCAAAAGAAAATTTTTTGCTACTTGCTGCGTAATAGTGGATGCACCGACTAAACGCTGATTAGTACCCAATCTCCCGATGTTTGTTAGTATTGCACGACCTATGCTGAAAAAGTCTACACCATAATGCCTGAAGAAATTCTTATCTTCCGCCGCCAGAAAAGCATTCTTAACACCTTTTGGAATAGCCCTAATAGGAACAAAAACACGGTTTTGTCGGCCAAATTCTGCAAGTAAACGACCGTCCCCAGCGTGAATTCTTGTTACAGTTCGAGGTTCATAGTCTGCAAGTTGCTGGTAATCAGGTAACTGATAACCGAAATACCAAAAAACACTAAAAATTCCACCCAAACACAAGAAACCTAGTGCCACCAGTATTATTCCAAGGGTGGCTATTGTTTTATAAATTTTCTTCATACTGGTAGAGCAGTTAGGATTATCAATTTTAACCAATTTATTTACTAACACAAAGGAATGATTTTAAAATCTAAATTTGGCGGTTTTATGACCAACAAAGAGTTTGTTTGTTGAAAAATATTTAGAAATTGCTTTTACAATTAAATTTGAAATTATGCGACGTTGTTTGAAGCTTCTTAAAAGTCTCTCGTCAATTCTATTTGACAGATATCCCAATTCAAGTAACACAGAAGGTATCGCTGGTGCTTTTAATACAGTAAAACCGGCGCTACGAAGAGGCTTTCGTAACATGCGGATCCTTTTTCCGAGGCTAGAGACTAAAATTTTTGCAAATTTTATAGATTCATTTTTGGTGTAATTTTGACTTATGTCGATCAAAACTTTTGCAACAGATTTATTTTCTTTATTTAAGTTGAAACCTAAAATTAGGTCAGATTTATTTTCCCGGCGAGCTAATGCTGCGGCTTCCTTATCAGAAGCGGTTTTGGATAAAGTGTAGACCGACCCGCCTCGTAAATTTTTATTGGCAATTGAATCTGCATGCAATGAAATAAAAAGATCAGCTTTTGCCGCTTGGGCGATTGCAATTCTTTTTCGAAGGCTGACAAAAACATCATTATAACGAGTTAAAATAACCTTATAACGTCCTGTTTTTAACAATTGACGACGCAATTCAATTGCGTAACTAAGAACTAAAGACTTTTCAAAACGACCATTTTTTCCACGTGCCCCGGGGTCCACACCCCCATGGCCGGGGTCCAATAAAATTAAAGGCCTTTTAAATGACTTTGGCTTTCGACGAGGAGGCAATGGAGCAAATTTGCCAAGCCGCTTGTGCATTTTTTCGTAATTGTAAATATTTTGAGTTTTTCTGTTTGGAGCATTGACTAAATCCATTAAAATGCGAAAACCACTTCCCTTTTCTGGCACCTCAGTTAAAATTTTAGCAATTTTAAAAGACCTTGAAACATTCAAGGTTATACGACTATGGCTTCGCCTCGGAAAACTTAAACGATATCCCTTTATTCGTTTACTGACCAAATTTTCTTTGGAACGAAAACGCCATTCTACGTCAGGAAAGTCAAAAACTATTCGGTGTGGCCTGCTAAACAAAAAATACCTAAATTTGGTTGGCTGATTAAAGTCTATTACCAGCCTAGTTTTGTTTATATAATCTACTGTTCTTATGTAATTTATAAGTGGTACGGCTGTAGCTGAAAAACTCAATCCAAAGACCAGAAAGGAGACCCCTACCCCTAATTTTGAAAAAAAATGCAACATGTTGTGTGAAAACGGTACTTCTATAGTGAATATTGTTTTAAATAGTCTATATTAAGAAACTATAAAATATCATATAAATGGGTTTTTGCGTGAAAAATTTCAGAAATCAATCTAATATAATTTTATAATTGTGGTATGTTAACATCACGAGTATTTATATGTTTAGCGAACAACCTTGGCCGTTTGGATTTATTATAACTTTAATCTAAGGAGTTCGATCACACGGGCACAAAAAATACTTTTTATGGTCCGTTTTGTTGTTCTTAGGAAACAAGGTGATTTTAGAAAATGGGAGCCAGCTGCTTTTTAATTGCGCCCCTTGGAAGTATGTCGTTTAGACCCTTCCAACCAACAATGGGTAGACGCAAACAACGCCCGCTCCAAAACAGGCCTAATGCCCTCCGAAGTTCGCGCGGAGAGAGAGTTCTGGCCGCGGAGTATAGTTTTAATGACAAAAAGGATACTTATAGACGGTACACACAAGGAAGAGCTCCGTGTGGTTATAATGAATGGAAACCGCCTTGACGAATATGATGTCGAAACCTCGACCAAAACTCAGTTAAAAGCTAATATATATCTTGCCAAAGTGATGAGGGTAGAACCTTCATTACAGGCAGCGTTTGTGGATTATGGGGGAAATCGGCACGGATTTTTGGCATTTAATGAAATTCATCCTGATTATTATCAAATTCCGGTCGAAGATCGGGAAGAACTCAAAAGGGATGTTGCCCAATATGGTGTAAATGCTTCTGCTGCTCAGGCACATGTTGATGCAATAGATGGAGAAATAGAAACACTGGAACCCGCACCAGTTGATGAAAATTGGGTAAATACGGACGAAACAGAATACAAAGAACAACCTGAAATTTCTAATTCAGACTCTACACTCGAACCGGAGGAAAAAATCAATCCCGTTGGGTCCCCAATTAAAGCGGATAAAAATTTAGCCCCAGAAGAAGTTCTTTCAAAAGATAGTAACGATAAGGAACGCGAAAACAGCAATCGTTTGGATAATGGTTTGCATGACCGTTCTGAACATCCATTGCGCCGATACACAATCCAAGAAGTGATCAAACGCCGCCAAATTCTTTTAATTCAAGTAGTTAAAGAAGAACGTGGTAACAAAGGAGCAGCCGTTACTACATATATCTCATTGGCCGGACGTTATTGTGTCTTGATGCCTAACACATCACGAAACGTTGGGGGTGTTTCTCGTAAAATAACGAGTTCGGTGGACCGAAAACGCCTTCGTGATCTAATGCAAAACTTAGATGTACCAGAGGGTATGGGGCTTATAATGCGTACAGCGGGAATGGAAAGAAATAAAATGGAAATCAAAAGGGATTTTGATTATTTAACCCGCCTGTGGAACGAAGTACGCGACTTAACTTTTAAATCTGCCGCTCCGTGCCTTGTTTACGAAGAAGGAAATCTAATTAAACGTACAATTCGAGACCTTTACACTCGAGAAATTGAAGAAGTTTTAGTTGAAGGTGATGATGCATATAAAGCGGCAAAAAAACTAATGCGTTTAATGATGCCTAGTCATGCAAAACGAGTTCAACCATACAAAGACTTAAATATTCCCTTGTTCCACCGTTACCAAGTAGAAAACCACTTAGAATCCATGCTAAGTCCCACTGTACAATTGAAGTCTGGTGGTTACATAGTGATCAATCCAACTGAAGCTCTTGTAGCTATTGATGTTAATTCAGGAAGAGCAACCAGAGAACGAAATATTGAAGAAACTGCCGTAAAGACAAACCTTGAAGCAGCGAGCGAAATTTCACGCCAATTGCGCCTTCGTGACTTAGCCGGCTTAATTGTCATTGATTTCATAGACATGGAAGAAAAACGTAATCAACGTTTAGTTCAAAAAAGGTTCAGGGAAGCCGTTAAACCGGATCGCGCTCGAATTCAATTGGGTTCCATAAGCGGTTTCGGACTCTTTGAGCTTTCCCGTCAAAGGATGCGACCAAGCATTTTGGAGAGCAGCACTGAACCCTGCTCAGTATGTGATGGGAGTGGTTATATGAGGTCTACTGAATCGATGGCAGTCCGTGCGCTAAGACTTGTTGAAGAAGAAGGTACTCGTAAACGAAGCATTGAAATTTCTGTCAAAGTACCGACAGAAATAGCCTTGTATATACTCAACCAAAAAAGGGAGTCATTGGTTGAAATTGAAAAACGTTACGAATTTAATGTTCGTATCGACGGGGACAGCACCTTAAAATCGCAAGAAATGAAAATTGAACGAATAAATTCGAAAAACGCGGAACAAGGTAAAAGTCAAACGATAAACGAAACCACACAAAATGAAAATAAATTCACTTTGGTAGAAAAAAACGAAAAAACTGAAAAAGGAAATGTTAGAAAACGGCGACCACGTCGAAAACGCAAAAAAGAAACTTCTCTTCAGAAAACTGAAGGCAAAGCTACAGATGAAAAACTAACAGAAAATAAACCGACCATTGAAAAAAAACCTAAAGAAGATGGAGTAAAAAAGCCTTCTGAGGATGTGCACCGGAGAAGGCGCGGAAGGAGGAGTGGTTACCGTGGAACACAAAAAACAAATGTTACTGCCAACAAAGGTAAAAATCATAAAATTCAAAAAGAAATGCAAATAGATGCAACAAAGCCAGATTCATTAGATGATAAACATCCTGTTTCCACATCTGGTGCAAAAAGCATGCCTTCGAATAAAAACAACATTCCTGAAGTTCAGAACGATACTGATCTTTCTAGTCAAAAAAACTTAAATGATGTCGAAAGCGGAAACTCTTCGGGGACGTCTGTTCCAAAAAAAGGATGGTGGCAAAGGATCATTGAATAAGAATAGGAAATTTAGGTCTTAGAACCTTTTGGTACCCAATTTTTTATTCTTCGTGCAGCCTCTTCAACCATTTTTGGTGCCCCAGAAAACGAAAACCGTATGTAACCCCTACCCCGGTCCTGATCAAAATCCGTTCCTGGAGTAGCAGCAACACCAATTTCCTTCAACATTTTCCTACAAAATTCTTCGCTATCATTGGTAAATTGAGAAACATTAGCATAAATATAAAATGCACCGTCAACAGAAGCAAACCGATCCAAACCGGATTTAGGTAATTCTTTTAATAAAATTTCTCTGTTTTGTTCATATATTTCAACATTTTGGTCTAACTCATTGATACAATCAAAAGCAACCGCAGCAGCGTGTTGAGAGAGTGTAGGAGCCGAAATAAAAAGGTTTTGAGTAAGGCATTCTATACTGCGAAGTAGGTCAGGAGGAGCCACCATCCATCCAACACGCCAACCTGTCATAGAAAAGTACTTAGAAAAACTATTTATTATAATTGCATCTTTATTAAATTTTCGTGCTGTTACACCTTGCCTATGGTAGGTAATTCCGTGATAAATTTCGTCAGAAATCAAGCGAATGTTGTGAAGTGTACAATAATCACTAATAGTCTTAAGGGCATCCTCACTCAACATAGTACCGGTTGGGTTCGAAGGACTTGCTATGATTAACCCATCAATTGGTGCACTAATTTTATTTAACAAATTTGTGGTAATTTGAAAGTTTGTTTCTGGTCCAGTTTCAATAAAAACTGGTTCAACATTGAGGCTAATTAAAATATTACGATATCCAGGGTAACTTGGCGTAGCGATTGCAACCCTTGCCCCCGCATCAAATGCCGCGGTAAAGGCTAGTACAAAACCTCCTGACGAACCTGTTGTAATAATTATGTGTTCCGGATCTACCTTCAGTCCTTGATTGGATTCATAAAATTCCGAAATTCGGGTTCTAACTGACCATAAGCCAAACGCTTCCGTGTAACCTAACGAATCATTAACTATCATCTCTTTGGCAAAATTAACTACACCACTCGGGGCACCTTTAGCTGGTTGTCCAAGTTCTAAGTGCAACACATTACTTCCTTGAATTTGGAGTTTATTAGCGGCCCTTAGAACATCCATAACAATGAATGGCGGAACTTTTCCCCTTTTAGAAACTTTCAAAGCCATTTTCCTAAGACTCCGAGTTTAGCGCATAACCTATATGCCTAGGGTCCGCAAGAACTGAACAGTTTAGAGGGTCAACTATTATACCGGTTTTACAGTACATAACATTTATTTTTCCAATCTTTTTAACTGGGATGAGGTGAAATTTTTCATTCTCGAGCATAATTTTTAACTTTTTTGAAATATTCGTTTCGAATAAAATTTCATTAGTTTTTTGTCCAAATGTTATTCGAGGTTCGTTAACAGCTTGTTCCAAACTTATTTTCCCTCTTAAAACTGCATTTAAGATTAATACAAGGTTTAAACCAGGAACATTTTCGTTTACAGAAGAAGCTGCCAAAACTCCCTGTCGAAACTTTTTGTTTGACATTACTATAGGTGACCCAATCAAATTTAATTTAGAGTAGTCCGCTGCAGCTGGAATAATACCAGTTTTGCCAACAAATTTTCCAGTGCCGAATGGTTTGTTCATAGTCATAACGCAGGACGCTGAATTCCCAAATGCGTCCATGGCGATTAATCCAGTAGAAGCCCCTTTTTCAAATTTTTTCTTGTATATCCGTTTAAAAAATGGGCGAGTTCTCTGTATAAAAATGAGTTCTTTCGACTTTTCATTGCTCAAATTTGAATGATTTTTATTTCTCAATTCCTTCCAAATCTCCTCAGCATTCTGCCCTTCATTTGAAAAAAATGAAATGAAATGTAGTACTTTGTCATGAATTTGAATTTTGGCAGTCTGTTTCCATGTAGGTTTATATTCAACTAGATCATCCAAATTCAATTTACCACCATTTTTTCTAATGCCTTCTATATAAACTCGCGCTAAGGGGCCTTTATAAAAAACACGAGGGCCTTCCAGCCTGATACTTGCAAGGACCTCAGCAAAGTGGTGTTGCCTAACCGTTTTGTTATTCGTTAAAATTTGTTTATTTGTTTTTGCTGATTTTTTTTCAGAAAACCTCTTAAGAGAGAGAAAAAAGGGAAATTGTTTGAAAACATGCTGTTGAAAGGTCGAAAGAGGAAGACCAAACTTAGCCAAGCGCTCAGCAGGCCCAACCAGTTGTTCCCATCTAAGCCTTCCGAAACGTGAAGAAAGCGAAAAAAGGCCTCTAAAACTACCAGGAATAGTAGATCCATTTTTTGATGAGCGATTCTTTTCCGGTATACGAGGAAGAAAATCTAGGGCTTCTGCTGAATTACTATTTCTGTCATAATAAACACAAATTCCACCTCCACCAGGTCCTGCGGCATCTGGCCTAGTTACCATCATTGTGAATGCCATAGCAACGATTGCGTCTGCGGCAGTTCCGCCAAGAGAGAGAATCATTTGACCCTCAAGAGCGGCGTGTGGTTCATCCGCAGCGACACCCCCATAATATTTATTCACGGGAATTGTTTTGGCCTGATTCTGCAATTTAGAGTCTGGTGAACACGAAATGAGGAAAAATAGGAAAATTATAGCCAAATATTGACGGAACACCGTCCGATTTATTATTTTTTTTCGTATAACCGGAGTATTGAACATTTTAAAATCAAGCACACTCATAAGGCCTCTCAAAATTTTTATCATTTCAAGCATGTTATTGTTTTTATCATACAATCATAGCTTTGGTGGAATCTCCTTAATTCGGGATACAGAAATTGAAAATACCATTCGTGTTTTTTCTTTGCCACTCCTTAACGTTGCAGACATCGACTACGCCTCACTTAAAATACGAATTGTGAAAAGTAGTGAAATAAATGCTTTTGTTACCAGAGGTCAAAGGCTTTTTATTACAACGGGGTTATTAAAAAAGGCTAAAGCTCCTGAACAAATTTTGGGAGTAATTGCTCATGAAGTGGGACATATCATGGGAGGACATTTGGCTCGCTTAAATATCGCTCATGATAATTATAGAAAAAAACAATTCATTAGCCAATTATTTGGAGTTGCAATTGGGGCCATAACGAAAGATCCAGCGGCAACCGGTGCTATTTTTTCAGGGGGAAAGCAAATTTTCAGACGAAAATTTATTAGTTACAACCGTTCCCAGGAACAAATGGCTGACCAAGCAGCGGTTAGGCTCCTAGATCAAGCGAAAATTTCTAGCCAAGGCAAATTAAAATTTCTAAGAAGTTTAGCGATTAATAACTTGTTGGAAACAGAAACCCAATTTCCTTACCTAAAAACCCACCCATTAACCCGAGAACGTATTCGTTTTGTGGAAAACCATATTTCAAGGTCTACAATTTCCTATAAACCACTACACCCAAAGTTTTATGAAAAGTACAATAGGATAATTGCTAAACTGGATGGATTTTTGGATTTGCCGTCAAAGACATATAATAAATATCCGGCTAAAGAGAGGTCAATTCCCGGGCTCTATGCTAGAACGATAGCAAAATATATGGAGGGATTTTTAGAAACGGCAATTCTTATGGGAAAAAAGCTTACCTCCCTGGAACCCCAAAACCCCTATTTTTTGGAACTCCAAGCCCAAATGTTGTTTGAGAATGGCCAGATTGAGAATGCGATGAATTTATTTCAGAAATGTATAAAAATTCTTCCGAACGCTCCTTTATTCCGCCTTGGGTTTGCACATGCTGCTCTTGGGCTTAATGACAGAGAATCAGTTAAAAGCGCTCTTGCCCACCTCAAAGAAAGTTTGCGTATGGACCCATCTTTACCCTTAGCCTGGAAATTAACCGCCAATGCTTATAATAAACTTGGGGAAAATGGATACTCGGCATTAGCTACTGCTGAATATAATTTATTAAAAGGTCAAAGGGGTCGAGCCAATTCTCAAGCCAGAAGATCACTAAGAATTCTAAAACCTGGTTCACCACAGTGGCTCAGAGCACAGGATATTGAAAATGAAACCAGCCGACTAAAATAAATTGGCTATGTGCATGAATTTAAAAACGTATCCCCAAAAATTGTCTAGGAAACCCCAATTTCTCTTGTTTCAATTTAAAAACTAGTTTTTTTGTACAACATGCTAAAATCTTTATCTTTGTTTTTTGTTTTTTTGATCCACACAGAATTCGAGATCGTGCTCGCTCAGGAAACCAAAAACCAAAATAGTTTCGCCTATTCAAAGGAAGATATCGAGAATTTGGTTGAAAATATTTGCTAAAAAATTCAGAAATTATAATTAAAGCCTTAGACACCTGTAAAAGACCACAACAAAAAACAGAGAAAAAGGGGATACAAAGGGCTTTAAAACAAAAATCTCCCTTAAATTTTGACCCAAATTCACCGGTTGGTAGAAACCTTAAAGGTGATGTTACAATTGTTGAGTTCTTTGATTATAGATGCGGCGTTTGTAAAAATGTTCATTAAATTTTTTAAGGATTTAGTTAAAAATGATGGAAACTTAAGGAGGGTCTAAATTAGGCTCAGATTCTTCATTTGCCGCGAAAGCCGCTTTAGCATCAAATTCACAAGGCAAATAACATCTATTTCACAACGCATTAATGGAATTCAAACGTCCATTATCGCCAAAAATTATTTTCCCTATTGCGAGCAAAATTGGACTAAATATCAAGCGGTTACGAATTGACATGGATAACCCTAAAATCACTATAAAAATTCAAAAAGTTTTCCAATTGCAAAAACCCTGAAAATAAATGGTACACCCTCTTTTGTATTTGGTAATACAATTGTCAGGGGAACACGTGACATAGACACACTGACAAGGATAGTTAAACAAACCCGAAAACTAAATAATTTTTTACTCAAACGCCTGAGCTTCAGGCTGCTTTGATGGTTCCGCTTTTTGAAAAGCTTCTATCTTCATGCATTCAGCAAAAATCCGATTAATGGTCGGAAAATTGGATAAATTGCAGTTAAAGCGTTTTGCATTAAAAACTTGAGGAACTAAAAAGACATCAATAAAACCAGGAATATTTCCTAAACTAAAACGAAAGTTTTCATTCTTTTTGTTAAGTAAATTTTCCACGGCATTAAAACCTTGATCAACCCAATGCTGGTACCATTCTGACCTACCAATTTCTCCAACTTTTAAAACGCTAGTAAGATATTTTAGAACAGATAGATTGTTAAGGGGATGTATATCACAGGCAATTATATTAGCTATCGACCGAGCAAAGGCCCGACCTTTTGCATCATTTGGTAGAAGTGCGGGTTCCGGCCATTTTTCGTCGATATATTCAATGATTGATGAAGATTGAAAAAACTCTTCCTCGTTGACTTGGAGGACAGGAACTCTACCTTGTGGGTTTATCTCAAGAAATTTATCCGACAAATGCTCTCCAGTGGAAAGGTTAATCAATTGTGGTTCATACTTCAAACCTTTTAGATTTAGGGCGATTCTAACTCGGAATGCTGCGGAGGAACGAAAGTAGCCGAAAAGTTTCATGAGAAATACTCCTAAACCCAACTCATTAAATAAGAACTAAATAAAAACTCAAATTCTTGTTTAGATAAAAATCTCTTGCAATGGTGGAAACCCGTTAAAGCCAACAGAAGAGTAACTTGCGCTATATGCCCCAGTACTCAAGATTTGAATTCGATCACCAATTTTAATGCTGCGAGGCAGTTGATAACCTGCTGATTTGTAAAGAGTATCAACGTCGTCACAGGTTGGTCCAGCGATAACCACCGGTACGGTTGGTTCTCCATCGTAGATTGTTCGAAATGTGTATTGAATTGTTTCATCAGAGGCCTCGGGCAATCCCCCAAATTTTCCAACATCCAAGAATATCCATCGCATCTTTGAGCTTTCCGACTTTTTCGATATGAGAACAACTTCCGTTTCAATAATTCCAGCGTCAGCTGAAATTGATCTTCCCGGTTCTGCAATTACATCTGGTTTTATTTTACCAAAATAGGTTTTTAAAGATTTTTCTATTAGCGCACCATGCTCTTCAATTTGTTTGACGTTAGAATTATAGCTGCAAGGAAATCCACCCCCTAAGTTAAGTAATGACAATTTAATTCCGCGTGCAGCAACTCTTTCAAAAATCTTTGAAACAATTTTAATTCCCATTTTCCATTGATTTAAATCTTTTTGCTGTGAACCGACGTGGAAGGAAACACCAATGGGTTTTAGGCCTAAACTAGCAGCTTGAAACAAAAGTTTTTCAGCATACTTTGGTGAACATCCAAATTTTCCAGTCGAAGGCCAATCAGCTCCCTTTCCTGACATTAGGACCCTACAATAAACTTGAGAACCTGGTGCTCCTTCACCTAATTTTTCAAGCTCCTTAAAACTATCGAAGGCAAACAATGTTACGCCGTACTTATGCGCCTCAGAAATATGGACTTGCTTTTTTATTGTGCTCCCAAAAGAAATTTTTTCGGGTTTAATGCCGAGTTTTAAGCATTTTTGTATTTCATAAATACTTGCCGTTTCAAAAAAAGCATTAAGCCTCTTAAGCCTTTTTATAATTGCGTCCCCAGGGTTTGATTTTACCGCATAAAAAATTTTTGCAAACGGCAAGGCTGCACACACTCGTTTGTAGTTTTTTTCAATTCGATCCAAATCAACAACTAAGCATGGTGTATCGGGAATTTTTTTCAACAAATACTGAGTAATTCTTTCTGTCATCAATTTACTCCAAAATGCCATTCTTAATTAAATAATACATCTGCAAATAGATCTCTATTTTCACAACGTTCCGAAAAACAAAAAATTTCATCGTGGTATGATTTTAAAATTTAAATCGGAAAAAATTTTTTAAATTTAAACGTTACAATTAGTGACAAAAAAAAATATCATTGTACCTTTTGATGACATAGGGTTTTATTCTATTAGAAGAAAAATACCTAACTTCTCTGGTCTGCTATGAACCTTTTAAATGGAAAAACTTTTATTTGACTGTTTTAACGCCAACTCAACCATTGCGGAAACGACAAAGCTGTTATAATCGTCATTTTTAAATTGAAAATCTTATCGTGGACAAACAAAAAACTATATCAATTTTAAACGGCCCAAACCTAAATTTATTGGGTACCAGAGAAACTGAAATTTATGGTACTCAAACATTGGGTAAAATTGAAGCAGAATGCAAAATACATTCGGAAAAATTGGGTTGCAAAATTGATTTTCGTCAAAGCAATAGTGAAGGCGAACTTGTAGATTGGATCCAGGAAGCAGAAAATAATATAAGCGGATTGATTATTAATCCTGCCGCTTATACTCATACTTCGGTCGCTATTTTGGATGCTTTGAAACAACTTAGCTGTCCAATAATAGAAGTTCACCTGTCTAACATTTTTAAGAGAGAACCATTTCGACATCATTCGTTTGTGTCGCCAGTGGCCAAAGGGGTGATATGTGGTTTTGGGTCAAACAGCTATATTTTAGCGCTAAATGCTATAAATAAACTCATTTCTAAGGAAGGTGATTTTTGATGTCGAAGCTTTCTATAAATGAACCAATGATCCGCAAATTGGCCAAACTTTTAGATGAAACCGGGCTTTCTGAAATTGAATACAAGGTAGGGGATCAAGCAATCAAAGTATCTAAGTATACACAAATTTCACATTCAAATGTTTCAAACAATGCTCAACAAAACCTTGAAACCAACATCGAGCAAACAGAAGGTGAAGAATTCGAATTAAAAGGCCGCTCAGGCTCTGTAACTGCACCAATGGTAGGCGTAGTCTACTTGTCTCCGGAACCTGGCGAACCTCCTTTTATAAAACCTGGAGATGAAGTCACCGAAGGGCAAACTCTTTTATTAATTGAAGCTATGAAGACATTTAATCCCGTTAAAGCACCCCGAAGTGGTAATGTCCGAGAAATCAAGGTAACAGATCAAACTCCAGTTGAATTTGGAGAGGAACTTGTGATCCTCGAATAAGGACAAAGTAATGTTTCAAAAAATACTTATCGCCAACAGGGGAGAAATCGCTCTCCGAATTCAGCGTGCTTGCAGAGAAATGGGTATAAAAACTGTGGCTGTACATTCTACTGTTGATGAGAATGCAATGCACGTACGGTTAGCAGATGAAAGTGTTTGTATAGGTCCACCGTCTTCCAAAAATTCTTATTTAAATATTCCAGCAATTATTACCGCAGCAACAATTACTAACACAGAAGCCATTCATCCAGGATATGGATTTTTATCCGAGAATGCGAGTTTTGCTGAAATAGTTGAAGAACATGGGTTCCGTTTTATTGGTCCCAGTTTTGACCACATTTCTCTTATGGGAGACAAAATAGCATCAAAATTAAAAGCGGAAGAGCTTGGACTTCCAGTTGTTCCAGGATCAAAAGGGCCAATAAACGATATTAAATTAGCTAAAAAGACAGCAGAAGAAATTGGATTTCCGGTTATAGTTAAGGCCTCTGCCGGAGGGGGTGGTCGAGGAATGAAAATTGTACGTGAAGAAAAAGAGCTTGAAAATTCACTTGTACAAGCACGGAGAGAATCCCTTTCCGCCTTCGGTAATGACTCTGTTTATATAGAAAAGCTTCTTGAAGGTCCCCGGCACATCGAATTCCAAATCTTGGGAGATAATTTTGGTCACTTAATACATTTAGGGGAAAGAGACTGTTCTGTGCAAAGGAGACACCAAAAACTCATAGAAGAAGCGGGATGCACAGTAATTAAACCAGGTTTGAGAAATAAAATCGGTACTCAGGTTTGCAAAGCATTATCTCAATTGGGTTATCGCAATGCTGGTACAGTAGAATTTTTATTTGATGGAAGTGAATTTTATTTCATAGAAATGAACACTCGTTTACAGGTTGAGCACCCCGTCACAGAATTAGTTACCGGTATAGACATAGTACAGGAACAAATCAAAATAGCTTACGGTCTGCCTTTATCTTTTAATCAAAAAGACATCATGTTTAAGGGCCACTCGATTGAATGCCGAATAAATGCCGAAAACCCCAATAATTTTTCTCCATCACCTGGTCGCGTTACCGATTACCACACTCCAGGAGGTTATGGTATTCGTGTCGACTCTGCGCTTTACTCAGGGTATGACGTATTGCCGTATTACGATAGCCTCATTTCCAAACTGATCGTCCACGGTAACAACCGTAAAGAATGTTTATTACGACTGGAACGAGCGTTGGATGAATATGTAATCGGTGGAATCGAAACTACGATTCCAATTCAAAAGGAAATTATCAAAGAAAGTAGTTTTATAAACGGGGATTATAACATCCATTGGTTAGAACGATTTCTTAAAAATCGTACAAAAATCAGCGAATGACAGGACTTAACTCAGAAATTCTGTTACGTGCTTATGCGGCAGGACTTTTTCCCATGGCCGAACGTCATGACGAAAAGAAACTTTTCTGGATTGACCCAGAAAAAAGAGGGATTTTACCCTTAGACAAGTTTCATATTCCACGTCGCTTACGGAGGACCATACGAAATAAACCTTTTGAAATACGATGTGACACAGCATTTGAAGAAGTCATACGAAATTGTGCCAAAACCAAAAAGGATAGAAAAGAAACGTGGATTAACGAACAATTAATTAAGCTTTATATGGATTTATCAGAATTAGGGCGTGCACATAGTGTGGAAGTATGGATGGATGATGAACTTGTTGGAGGTTTATATGGGGTTGCCCTAGGGGCAGCATTTTTCGGTGAAAGTATGTTTAGCGAAAAAGTAAATGCAAGCAAAATAGCTCTCGTACATCTTGTCGCCAGACTTGTGAAGGGCGGATTTTGTTTGCTTGACACGCAGTTCGTTACAAATCATTTAAACCAGTTTGGTGCCGTTGAAATACATAGGAGTGGTTATAGGCTGCTTCTTTCTAGCGCTTTGAATAAAAATGGGAACTTTCATCAAGATTTAGACGAAGCAGAACTCTCCTTTTTTATACAATCTACTACCCAAACGTCATAAACCGGGTGTTCCATTGCTGACAAAGCTGGGGTAGAAGAAAACATCCATCCAGAAAACACGCGCTTTGGAGTATCATTTAACTGTTTATCTATAATTTCAATAAAAGCAGCACTTTCAGGGGGTTCCTCTGGTGGCGTTTTAGAACAGCTCCGAACTAAAACCCGTAATGTGCCAAACAAAACTGGTTTATTGATTGGAGCATAAAATTTTAAAATACGCGCGGTTACCTTGTTTAATCCCTGAAGTACAGCTGTGTCCGAAGCAAAAACGGGCAAAGCAATAATTTCAAACCCAATAATTAGAATTACAATCAACAAAATTCTTTTAGAAATTTTTTTCAAAGTCCAAATTTTATTTAGTTGCGAACTGCTAAAAACCTCAATCGAACATAATCGGCCACCCATTTTCCATGGGGATCATAAAGGATAGGTTTTAACTTGGAAGTCACCTCAGAAACAAACTCCTTTCTATCTTCAAAAGATAAAGCAAATAGAAAAGGTTCTCCAAATGTTTGCAACCAGCCAGAAAAATCACCAGGCAAAGGAGTAGGACGTTTAATTAACTGAATAAATTTCACAACAAAACCATGTGTTTCAAGTAGTTTTTGGTATTCCTTCGTTTCAGGAAAATACCACGGGAAAATGAATTCATTTTCCAACTTTCTGGATTTCATGGATTCCGTTAGTGCCCGAATGATTGTAGCAATATTCCCTACCCCACCCATTTCTCCGACCAGTCGTCCACCAAATTTCAAACTAATTCTCAGCCCATCAATCACTGAAGAAGGTTTAACCATCCAATGCAAAGCGGCATTAGTTAAAATTCCATCAAAAACACTTTTAAAACCTAATTTGTGCCCATCCATAACCAGCGCAGAAACTCCCCGTTTTTTAGTAGCTAAAATTTGATCTAAGCTTGAGTCAACGCCAATTACTCTAGTCCCTCGAAGCGCTATCTTTTGAGTGAGCGCTCCATCTCCGCATCCTAAATCAAGAATTAATTCATTTGGCTTGGGATTAAGAAGGTCAATAAGAGGTTCTGCCAAATCTGAAACAAATCTTCCATGAGTCGCGTATCTTTCCGCAATCCAGCGTTGTCCTGACCTTTCATCTGACGGGTCATTTAGGACCATTCTTTGTCCTTCTATTTTTACCAGCTGGGTTACTGAACATCATGCGACCCAATAAAGACATTAAATCAACCGACCCTTGCGTATGTTTTATTTCTTCACCTGGTTTAAGCATAACTTCGTCAGCACCTGGTGAAATTGAAACATATTTGTCTCCCAATAAACCATCAGTAACGATCTTAATTGAACTATCGAGCGGCAATTTAACATTTTCTTTCACCCTGATAGTAAGGATAGCAACATAAGAAATGGGATCCAGCTCCTGATGAGTAACTGTGCCAATTTTTATTCCACTCATACGAACATCACTTCCCTCATGAATTCCATCAATTCGATCAAATTTTCCATAAATTTTGTAGCCTTCAGATATAGTCAAACCAACTTTCGAGTAGGCAAAAAATAAAAATCCTAACGCTACTATTACCACTATCGCTCCCAAAACGGTTTCAACCAAATTTTTTTTCATTTTTCACTCTTTAGTCAATTTCCTAATTTGAGAAGGATTCCATGCTTCATAATCGCCTGTTGCTTTTTCCCTTTTACCACCGTTTAGTGTATGACCCGGGGGGCGGTAGGCATTGTTGGACCCGGTCTGATTAGGCAAGTGTCCTTTTTGCCATGTAGGGTTTGCTATCGAGCTTTCAGATGGGATTAAGTCAGTAGAATAATGCAACCAACCGTGCCAAATTGCTGGTACTAAAGAGGCTTCAGCTTCACTACCATACATAACCCATCTTCGCTCTTTTTGGTTCTTACGAGGACGACGTTCTTTGTAATAACGGTTTCCTTCAGTGTCTGTACCTACTAAAGCACCTTTAAAAAATGTGTAAATCCGAGTGCCAATTGTCATATCATTAACCAATTTTCTAACTAAAATAATTTATCTACTCCAAAATTCAAAACCCTTGCTGTTTATCTGAATTTACAAAATTAGGAATATATTAGAACCGGTCGTTTTTATGTCTAGTGTTCTTTAGTAAAGAACACCATTTCTTAATTGAATTAAGTGCAATTGTAGGTAAAAATTACAAAAATACAAAATTTTGCTACAAATACTATATATAGATTATAATTAAAACATACTCCTAGATATGGTGTGTGCCAAGGGTTATAGTTTATGTAGAGTACAGTTGAGTATTAGGTGGGAAGTACGGGAGGCACACCAACTGAGAGGCATTATCAAAAAACCAGGCTTTCAAAATATGATTAGGTGAAAAAGTTCCTCATTTTGTCATAGCTTTGACAAAAAAGGCAGAAATTCGTTCAAATAAAAAAGTTTCCGGCAATTTTTTTTATAATAATTTCAATAAAAATGTTTGAATAAGGAGGAACGGTAAGCGCTTTTCGAATAATAATTAGGATACATTTTGGTTATAATAAAAAGCTAGTATCCTTTTCTGATAGAATTCTAAAAAAACAAGGGTTGATAGGATAAAAAGATGATTGGATTAATTGAAAAACGCATTGCAGATTTAGGAATTAAAATACCGGACCCGCGAACACCCTCAGCAAATTACATACCATTTGTACAGACTGGCAATCTTATTTTTGTATCAGGACAAGTTTCTGTAAACAACGATGGTCTAATTTCTGGTAAATTAGGAGATAACATCGATATTAAAACCGGACAGCTAGCTGCTAGAGCCTGTGCTCTTAATTTACTAGGGCAACTTCGGGTCGCTTGTGGCGGAAATTTAGAAAAAGTTTCACGTGTAGTAAAACTTGGAGGCTTCGTCAACGCGACTCCAGATTTTGTAGAACCTCCCATTATAATGAACGGGGCATCTGACCTTATGGTGGAAGTTTTTGGCGATAAAGGTCGCCATGCGCGATTTGCTATTGCAACTGCTTCTTTGCCACAAGGAGCTGCAGTTGAAGTAGATGGAATTTTTGAGGTAAAAACCTAGAAAGTCCTGTGAGTTTTAAAATCAATTTATACCAGCTCTGAACTACCCTTGCCTAACAAAACTGTAACTCCTACGTTAAAAATACTATGGCAACTTAAACCCCTTATAGTTACAACTTTTTCTTCTATTTAATTCTACCCAAATAAACAATTGTTTAACACATCAAAAGAATTTGGAAATATCAATGCCGGATGGTGAAATTACAGCCATTAAAATCATTAACGACATTTCTAAGGTTGATACAAAGGTTTGGAATTTGTGTGCTGGACCAGACAATCCTTTCGTAAGTCACGAATTTCTTGAAGCTTTAGAAAGAAGTAAGGCGGCATGTGGAGAATCTGGATGGTTACCACAACATCTATTGATTGAAGATTCCAACGGAGATTTGCTCGGATGTGTTCCTTGTTATCTTAAAAGTCATTCTTACGGAGAATATGTTTTTGATTGGGGATGGGCTGATGCATTTGAGAGAGCAGGAGGACAATATTATCCAAAATTGCAAATTTCGGTACCTTTTACTCCAGTAACTGGCCCCCGTCTTTTAGTTAAAGAAAATTCACAAAATTCAGAAATAAAACAGATGTTGATTTCAGGTGTGTGTGAATTAGCTGAACGTTGCAAAGTTTCTTCCATGCACATCACATTTTGTGAAAAAGAAGAGGTCAAAATTTTGAAAAAGATGGATTTTTTAACAAGGCTAGGAAAGCAGTTCCACTGGCATAACAGGGGTTACACCAATTTTGATGATTTTCTTGGTACTCTAACTTCACGCAAACGAAAAACCATTCGAAAAGAAAGAACAACGGTAAATAAAGATATAGATATCGAAATTTTATGTGGAGACGACTTAAAAACAAAACATATGGATGCTTTTTATAAATTTTACTTAAGCACGGTTGAGAAAAAATGGGCTCATGCATACCTCAACAGGGATTTTTTTGATAAAATTCAAGACCTTTTATCAGAAAAAATAATTTTGATTATGGCCCGCCAAGATGGAAACTTTATTGGCTCCGCCCTTAATTTTTGTGGCAGTGATACTCTTTACGGACGTAATTGGGGAGGTTTGCCACAATTTAAATTTCTTTACTTTGAGGTATGTTTTTATCGTGCTATCGAATTTGCAATTGAAAAGGGTCTGAAACGTGTAGAAGCAGGAGCACAAGGACCACACAAAATAAGTCGTGGATATCTCCCTACAAAAACCTATAGCGCACATTGGATCCGTGACCCTGCATTCCGCAGTGCCGTTTCTAAATTTTTAATTCAGGAACAAAAAGAAACAAAATGGGAAATGGATATGCTTACAAAAGAATTGTCCCCATATAGAAACAACTGAAATTGAGGAACACCATTCCGGTTTTTTGAGAATTAGTTTACCAATTCTGTGTCTTTCTCACGATTTTTTTTAGGAACTTTTTTTCCGTTTGTTTGTTTCCTACTTTTATTACCTTCAGACTTATACTCAAAAAATAATTTTCTTTTCTTCATAGAAACTTTTACAATCCCACCTCGAGATAATTTTCCAAACAGAAGTTCGTCCGCAAGTGGTTTTTTGATATTTTCTTGAATTACTCGTCCCAAAGGACGCGCCCCAAAAAACTCATCGAAACCTTTTTCAGCTAACCATTTTCGGACCGCCGAATCAATTTCTATAGAAACATTTTGATCTTCAAGCTGAAGCTCAAGTTGCATAATAAATTTATCAACAACTTGTGCAACTACCTTAGGTGGCAAACTAGAAAATGCAATACTTGCATCAAGCCTATTTCTAAATTCAGGAGTAAACATACGTTTTATGGCCTCTTCATCATCGCCCTCACGTTTACCGCGTCCGATTCCAATTGTTTCCTTAGCTAAGTCAGCAGCACCTGCATTGGTAGTCATAATTAAAATAACATTACGAAAATCAATACTTTTTCCATTGTGATCCGTTAAACGGCCATGATCCATTACTTGAAGCAATATGTTAAATAAATCTGGGTGTGCTTTTTCGATTTCATCCAGTAGTAAGACAGAATGAGGGTGTTGATCAATATTATCGGTCAATAACCCTCCTTGATCAAAACCAACATACCCTGGTGGTGCACCTATTAATCGAGATACGGAGTGTCTCTCCATGTATTCTGACATATCGAAACGAATTAATTCAACGCCCATTGTAAGCGCTAATTGTCGAGCAACCTCTGTCTTTCCTACACCTGTTGGACCTGAAAACAAGTAACTACCAATTGGTTTTTCAACCTCCCTTAAACCAGCACGAGACAACTTTATTGCTGCAGAAAGAGCATTGATTGCATTATCTTGCCCAAAAACAACTGTCTTCAGGTCTCTTTCTAACGTCTTCAATGTTTCTTGATCATCACGGGAAACACTTTTGGGGGGGATTCGAGCTATTTTTGCTACAATTGCTTCAACATCTTTAACTGTAATCATTTTGCGTCGCCTTCCCTCTGGCAAAAGCATTTGGGCTGCCCCAACCTCATCAATCACATCAATCGCTTTATCAGGCAATTTACGATCGTTGATATAACGAGACGCCAATTCTACAGCCGTCCGAATTGCCTCAGCTGTATAACGAACACGATGATGTTTTTCATAGTAAGGTTTTAATCCCCTGATAATTTTTACTGCATCCTCAATTGTAGGCTCCATGACATCGATTTTTTGAAAACGCCGAACTAGTGCCCGATCTTTTTCAAAATATGACCTATATTCTTTATAGGTGGTAGACCCAATACATCGCAATGTACCACTCTGCAAAGCGGGTTTAAGAAGATTTGATGCATCCATGGAGCCACCGCTAGTCGCACCTGCCCCAATCACAGTGTGAATTTCGTCAATAAATAAAATAGCACCATCACTCTCGTATAGCTCATTAACAACTGCTTTTAGCCGTTCCTCGAAATCTCCCCGATAACGAGTTCCAGCCAAAAGCGCTCCCATATCTAAAGCAAATATAGTCGCATCCGCCAAAACAGTGGGGACCTTTTGGTCAACTATCCGGAGTGCAAGGCCTTCTGCAAGGGCAGTTTTACCAACGCCTGCATCTCCAACATAGAGAGGATTGTTTTTGGTTCGGCGACATAGAACTTGAACAGTACGTTCGATCTCAGCATCTCGTCCAATTAGTGGATCAATTTTGCCTTCTGATGCTTTTTTGTTTAGATCAACACAATATGCATCCAGAGCATCGCGACCTTTGTTTTTTTCTTTATCTTCCCTAGTAACCGTTTCTGGGCTATCCGAAGGTTCCGTCGCTCTAGCTCCCGAAACCTTGGAAATACCGTGCGAAATAAAATTAACGGCATCGAAGCGTGACATTTCCTGTTCCTGCAAATAGTAAACCGCATTGGATTCTCTTTCTGAAAACATCGAAACTAAAACATTAGCCCCTGTAACTTCCTGACGGCCTGAAGTTTGAACGTGAATTGCGGCACGTTGTATTACGCGCTGAAAACTTGAAGTTGGTTTAGGTTCACCTTCACGATTTACAACAAGATTTCCAAGTTCATTATCCAAGTAATCGCTGAGATTGTTTTTCAGCTTTTTGATATCAACACTACATGCACGGAGGACAGCAACAGCATCTTCATCGTCTATTAAAGCCAACAACAAATGTTCAAGTGTGCCGTATTCGTGATTTCTTTCTCGTGCGTAGGAAAGTGCCTGATGGAGGCTATGTTCCAAATTGGAAGATAACATCGGTTATTCCTTTTCCAGTGTGCATTGAAGTGGATGTTCATGCTGGTGGGCAAGATCCATTACCTGGGTAACTTTAGTTTCAGCTATTTCAAAAGTGTATACCCCACAAATTCCCACACCTTTTTGATGAACATGTAACATAATTTGGACCGCCTCATCGTGACTTTTCTTGAAAAATTTTTCAAGGACCAAAACCACAAACTCCATAGGCGTATAATCATCATTTAGCATAATGACTTTGTACAATGAGGGCTTGCGCGTTTGTAGTTTGGATCTGACCACAACGCCAGTAGTTGGACTATCGTTACCTGCTCCGTTTGTTTCATTATTACTCATTAGGGTTAATTATCTGTTCTTTAAAAAATTTGCAAAACCACTCCACAATCATAATGATATCGGATGGAAAGTCATAGATGAAACGGCAAAAAATTGTTTTTTGAAATTATTTTAATAAAAAATGGATATTCGATTCGGTACAATTTGAAACAAATACAAAATCCAAAAAACGGTTTCGCGAGCGTTTTCCAACGGGATTCGAAAATTTGCGTTATAATGCGCGAAATAGACAAAAGAGTTGTGCAAAAATAAGATCTGTTTGATTTCAATGCCTTGGAATGTTTGTGTGATAAGGGTTAAATCTCTTTACCAACTGCCAGACTATAGACCTAAATACCTCTTGGTTATTTTTACCCTTTGGTTTTTAGCTACATTATTAATATTAAAAATTCCAGAGGGCTTGGCTGCCAGATATGCAGCTGTAATTGTTGAAGAAAATACAGGAAAAATTTTACATGCTGTTAATCCTGACCTGAGAACCTACCCAGCATCTTTAACCAAAATGATGACTTTGTATTTGGTTTTCGAAAAACTAAAGACTGGAAAACTACTCCTTAATCAAAGGTTAAAGGTCTCCCAACGTGCCGCAAGGCGCCCAAAATCTCGCTTAGGCTTAAAAAAAGGTCATCATATCACAGTAAGGCAAGCAATTGGGGCCCTAATTACAAAATCCGCTAATGACGTCGCTACCGTAATAGCAGAAAAACTTGGCGGAAGTGAAAGTCAATTTTCTCGACTTATGACTTATCGAGCCCAAGAGTTAGGGATGACAAGAACGAAGTTCAAGAATGCATCGGGTTTACCAAACAGGGCCCAGGTTACCACGGCTCGGGATATTGCTAGGTTAGCAATAGCATTGAAAAGAGATTTTCCTCAATATTTCCATTTTTTTGCTATGCGAAAATTTAAGTACAGGGGAAGGATTTATAGGAATCATAATAAACTCCTAAAACGGCTGAGAGGTGCTGACGGAATTAAAACTGGATATATAAGAGATTCTGGTTTCAATGTAGTTGTGTCCTTAAACCATAAAAAACGTAGGTTGATTGGTGTTGTTTTTGGAGGAAAATCTGCTCATAGGCGTGATCTCCACGTTACCACTCTTTTTAAGAGGGTTTTCACAATGTTAGCCGAAACTGATAGAGCGACTAAAATAGAGTTAGAACAATCTGTTAAATTAAAACCAGGTTACAAAAAACGAAGTCAACGTTTGGCAAAAACACAAAGAATTTTTCAGCCAATAGATGAAGAAATACGGATTTGGAGTATCCAAGTTGGTGCGTTTCAAAAATTTGCGAGAGCACACCTGGCAGTGTTACGTGCAACAAAAATCGTTAGTAGTCTCCGTCGTGCACGTGTGTCCATAACAAAAGGATCGGTTAATGGAGGGAAAACTTATCGGGCAAGACTCACTGGCGTTTCCCATACACACGCACAAAATGCATGTCAAAAACTGAAAAAACACAAAATGAATTGCATGATTTTTCGCGAAAAAAGAACCGCTCAAGGTGACCGTTAAACTTCAACATCCGTAAACTTTATGTTAATTAATTCAGGCGGATTCAAACCACTTTTTTTAAGTTCTTTTAGTAAGCTAGCACAGAGCCTCATTAGGCCAGCATTGTCTTTTGCCTCACATCTTGCTACTAGCGCGTTTTCTGTATTAGAAGCCCGTAACAACCACCACCCGTCTTGGGTGTAAACACGAACCCCATCTATTTCTATAACTTTTGCCCCTTTCCTTTTTGTTCTGAGCAAAACTTCTTCAATAACCCCAAATTTTCGAGTTTCATTGCATTCAAACCTCAATTCAGATGTATTTACAAACTTAGGTAAACGTTTGCGAATATTAGCCAGAGAAATCTTTTTTCGAGAAAGTAGGCTCAAAAGCCGAATTGCGGCGTAGAGTGCATCATCATATCCAAAATATTTATCAGAAAAAAAAATATGACCGCTCATTTCTCCGGCTAGAAGTGCTTTAGTTTTTAGCATTTTTTCTTTTATGAAAGAATGCCCTGTACGACACAAAATAGGTTCTCCTCCCAACCTTGTAACTTCTTCGAACAAAACCTGACTAGCTTTAACATCGGCTATAATTTTAGCTCCAGGATTTTGTTTTAAAATTTCTGATGCAAAAATCGTTAATAACTGATCACCCCAAAGAATTTGACCTTCGTTATCGACAACCCCAATTCGGTCCCCATCACCATCAAAAGCAATTCCAAAATCACATTTTTCTTCAAGCACCACTTGACGAAGTTGTTCAAGGGCAGCTGGCAAAGTTGGATCCGGAAGATGGGAAGGAAAATTACCGTCAATTTCTACATTCAACAAAATATGTTGGCCGGGTAAACGCGAACACAATTCCGACATTACTTTTCCCGCTGCCCCATTGCCTGAATCCCAAGCCAGCTTTAATTGACGTTCGCCATTATAATCTGCCAATAAACGGTCAACATAAAGTCTTTGAACTTTTTGTTCTCTTACAAGCCCTAAGCCAGTTTTAAAACTGCCATTTGCAGCTATTGTGCCTAACTGCTGGATCTGTTTTCCAAAAAATGGCTCCTTGCCCATCATGAATTTAAAGCCATTATAATCGGGGGGATTATGGGATCCCGTGATCATAATTCCTGCATCCGTCGGCAATTTGTGAACGGCATAATAAAGCATAGGAGTAGGCACCAAACCTATTCGGATTGCTGTTAGTCCACTAGCGGTAACACCGTCAATAACAGCACGCTCAAAGTCGGGTGAACTTAGCCTCCCGTCATATCCAACGCAAATTGATGTTCCTTTTGCATCAGCTACCATTGTACCAAATGCCCTACCGATAAATTCTGCGTCTTTATAAGTCAGCGTTTTATCGATTAACCCACGAATGTCATACTCACGAAGGATTGTCGAATTAAATTGATGGGGTGTCATTTTCAGAGCTTAGGTCTTACAACAGCTCGTCCAATACTGTGATAAGTAATACCTGTTCTTTTCATCTCTTCAAGGTCATAAATATTCCTTAAATCAACAATAATTGGTTGCCTCAAAAGCTGTTTAACCCTGTCAAAATCCAGTGCACGGAATGCATTCCATTCAGTGATGATTACAAGTACATCCGCTTCATTCATGGTTTCATAAGGGTTATTACAAAACTCCACATCTTCAAAAAATGAAGCAGCTTTTTGCATGCCCTGAGGATCATAGGCTCTAACTTTTGCGCCCTCGTTTTGAAGGCCTGGAACAATAACAAGACTTGGGCTTTCACGCATGTCGTCAGTATTGGGTTTAAAAGTTAGTCCCAAAACTGCAATCGTTTTCCCTTTCACTGTTCCACCGCAAGCCTTATTTATTTTTTCTACCATTTGGATCTTACGTTGGTTATTTTTTTTAACAACTGCCTCAACAATTTGTATGGGAGCTTTAGCGTCTTTGGCAGTATTCACCAACTCTAGGGTATCTTTTGGAAAACATGACCCACCAAAACCTGGGCCAGCATGTAAAAACTTAGCCCCAATTCGACCATCCAATCCAATGCCCTTTGCTACATCCTGTACATTGGCGCCCATTTTTTCGCACAGGTCAGAAATTTCGTTTATAAATGTTATTTTCGTGGCAAGGTAAGTATTTGCAGCATATTTTATGAGTTCGGCAGTTTCGAGATTAGTCTGAATTATTGGTGTTTCGAGTAAAAATAAAGGACGATATAGTTCACTCAGAACGTCAGCCGCTCGCTTTGTCTCTGTCCCTATCACCACCCGATCTGGTCTCATAAAATCCTCAATCGCCGCACCCTGACGCAAAAACTCAGGATTAGAAGCAATGTCAAAGTCAAGTTTTGGCCGCTTTTTGCTTATAAGGTGTTTAACCTGTCGACCTGTACCAACAGGCACAGTTGATTTTGTAACAATTACTTTGTAGCTATCTAAAACTTCAGAAACCTCTTCTGCGGCATTATAAACGTAGGACAAATCTGCATGGCCATCACCTCCCCTACTTGGAGTGCCAACCGCGATAAAAACAGCGTCAGCTCCCTCAATGGCAAATTCTAAATTAGTAGAAAACTTCAAACGGCCTGCAGCAATATTATTTTTTAGTAAGCCTTCTAAACCAGGTTCAAATATGGGGCATACACCATTTTGTAACTGATTTATTTTTTCTTTTTCTTTATCTACGCATACTACTTCTATTCCGAATTCGGAAAAACACACTCCGGAAACAAGCCCAACATAGCCTGAACCTATTATACCGACCTTCATCTTCCTCTATCCATGGAGAGCCAACCAGCCATTAAATTTCATGTTCTATCAATTTAATATAACGTTTAATTAAAGACGATACTTCCTCAGACAAATCTTCCCGCGTTAACGCCACTGCCAAATTGGCTTCCAAAAATTCCACTCTATCTCCACAGTCAAACCGCTTTCCCTGAAAACGCAGTCCGTGAAAAGGTGCCCCACCAATCATCCTGCCTATGGCATCAGTAAGCTGAATTTCTTTGTCTGCACCTACCACTTTTTTGTCAAGATAAGAAAAAACTTCGGGATGCAAAATGTACCTCCCAATTACAGCTAACCTTGACTTTGCTTCTTCTGGAAGGGGTTTTTCAACTAGACCAGCTATTTTTACCAAGGGACCTTCTTCTTCTCCTTCCACCTCTAATATTCCGTATCTTCTTGTGTGGTCCAATGGCACTTCCATTGTTGCTACGATATTTCCTTTTGTGTGATCAAATACATCTATCATTTGTTTCAAACAAGCCGGTTCAGCCATCACAAAATCATCTGCTAACAGTACCGCGAATGGTTCATTTCCTACCAAATCACGTGCACACCACACCGCATGCCCCAATCCTAAAGGCCATTGCTGTCTAATATAAACGACCTGCCCGGGAACTAATTTGGTTGAACCAAAATTTAATGCTTCTTCAGTCTTCCCCTTACTAGCGAGAAAATTTTGTAATTCAAAATTATTATCAAAATGATCTTCAATGGCCCCTTTGCCCCTCCCGGTTACAAAAATAAACTCTTCAATTCCCGCAGCCATAGCTTCCTCTACTGCATACTGGATCAAGGGCTTATCAACAACTGGCAACATTTCTTTAGGGATTGATTTGGTAGCAGGTAAAAACCTAGTGCCCATTCCCCCTACGGGAAATACCGCCTTGCGAACGCGTTGCACCATAAATAATTCCTCTTGAACGCTTCAATACAATAAAACGTTTATTTTAGAAGCAAATTCTGGCACGGAACTAAGTAAGATGGCAAGAAAACTGCCGTCATAAGTTAAACTGTAAGAAAAAACATTTATCTGTCTAACAAAAGCTCCTTAGCCTGATTTAATTTGGAGGCAAGATAATTTGATCCTCCCTGATCTGGGTGAATTTTTTTCATTAACGCGTGATGTGCTCGCTTAATCTCGTCATCACTTGCATTAGTCGAAACACCAAGAATTTTGTATGCTTCCTCTCGGGTCATTCCCTCGCCCCAAGGGGTGTTCGGTTTGCTTGACTCTTTGTTATCTCCGTTCCGCCAGTTACCACCGTGCGCCCGGTCCAGATAGGCTTCTAAAACTTGTGTGGATTGTTCATCATTTACACGACATTCCTGAAGCAATTCTGTTAATTCAGACTCCCGAAGTTCTGACAGACGTTTGCCTTTGAATTTTCCTTCCAAAATTGTGCCGTCTAAAATTCCACTATCATGATCAAGGTTCATGCGTAAAAATTTGGTTTCTATGCCAGTTGCTTGCCCCGGGCTTGGCCCCTTGAGATTTTGAAAAAATTGTTTTGCTGCTCGCCAACGCAAAATCATTGGCAACAAAACAGCAAGAACAAAAATTATTGCGCCAATTCCTCTCGAGGCTACCATATAAACGGTAATTCCAACCAATGCTGTTACAATTACGCCCAATAAAATTTTAGCTGCACGACGTGGGTCAAGCCCTACCAATCCTCGAACTATTAGGACAAGGCCAACGAAAATTGCAATTCCAAGAATGAGCCAAGGCATCTAATCGTTCAAATTCATATTCAACTTTATGGTTTTACCTGAGAAGTAATCTGGGCAACAGTTTCCCCTGCACTCTTTCCATAAACCTCTAAGGCGGGCAACCCTCCTGCGGCAAAAACAGCTACTGCAGCAAGGAGATCTTTCAGCTGGCTAGCTGATGAAGAATTAAAATGGCAATGGGCTCCACTGGTTAAAAGAGCGAACTGTTTAAAAGCTTGCATCGCAACCGGATCATTGCCTTCTTGAAAGACAAACATTGGAACACCCAGAACACCTAATTCTCCAGCCGAATGACAAAGGTCATCGACATTTTCTTCCATAGAATCTCCTACATAAACGAGTGCATTCACTTTTCGAGCTCCCGTTTCTTTTATGGCGTGCTTAAGTATTTTTAAAATTTGAGTCCTTCCTCCTCTACAATTAACTGAAGTCATACGTTTTACTAGTTCCTCAGAGGATGCCATCCAGGAGCTCGTTTTGCATTCACCAAAACCCCTAAAAAAGACTAACTGTACCTCTAACCCCCCTAAACCTTGTGTTGCCAAAAACATTTCACCTTGAATATGACAAGCCTGATCCCACGTAGGTTCACGGCTCGCAGTAGCATCCATCGCAAACATGAGACGACCGCTACCTTGCGATGTTTTTAGGGACGGCATCTGTGCAAGTTTGTTTAAGAAATCTGTAACATCTTGCGAACCCACTTTTTCCGGCAAATTCTTTTTATCAACTGTCACAATTTTGTTTTCCATTAAATAGAATTTTTAAAAAATAAGTATCAAACCTATCCATGCTAACCGCTTTAGCTATTTCCTATAAAACATTTTATATATATTTAAAATTTTCAATCAAAAGCTAAATTTACAAGTTGATTTCAACCTTATTTCAATTTCAAACATGAGACTACTAGTTACAATAATAGCCATTCTTCAGCAAAAGACCTTAAAAATTAATTCTTTTAGTAAAGAAAATAGTCAAAAAAAATTTTAAATAGTTATCCTTACCCCTAGTTCAGCACTTTTAATAATTCCTTCGAGAACGGAAATACCATGAATCATTTCGTCGGTAGATATACGATAAGTAGCATTTCCTATTACAGATAAAGCAAATTCGTTAAGTTCACTCGCAATTGAATCGGCATGAGGATAATCTTCTCCAGAAAAAACTAAATCTTCTGGTTCTTCATTATTTTTACAAACTGTTAACGTTTTATTATCTCGCATTTCTGCCCATCCTTTGGACCCGATGACACGGACATGCCATAACCTTGCAGTGGAAGCGAGTGTTACTAAAGTTCCTGTCATTCCTTTTTCAAAACGAACCAATACAGCAGTGGTGTCATCAATATCAAAACCAATAGCGCGACGATCACTATGTGCATCCACTTTCGTAATTTTACCTCCTAAATGGATCATACAATCAAGCGCGTGAATACCAAGTGAGGTCATGCCACCTGCAGGACTTTCTTTTCGCGCGTCACGCCAAGCACCGACAGCTGCACCTAAATCCGAAGACTGGTTACCGTCAATATGCAACAATGTCCCTAGCTTGTTGGTTTCAATCATTTGCATAAGTGCTTCAGTGTTTTTCATAAAACGCCTGTTGTGTCCTAGCGCCAATTGCACATTTGCTTTCCGACAAGACTCTACCACACGCTCCGCACTCTTTTTGTTTAAAGTTAGTGGTTTTTCCGCAAAAATGTGTTTTCCAGCTTCGGCAGCACGTATAATTTGTTCTTCGTGTTGAGTATGGGGCGTTGCAAGGACTATTGCATCAATCTCTTTATTATTGAGTAATTCATCATAATCATCACACAACTGAATACCCTGTTCAGAACAAAATTTTACCGCTTTTGATTTGGTCCGTGTTAGACCTGAAATATAGCGAAGATTAGGGCTTATACCCTGTACAGAGGTGACTAAAACCTGACCCCATCTTCCAATACCAACGATTGCAACATTCAACATTTTGATAATCCTAGGTTTTGCATATATTATATAAGTGTGCCGTCTCTAAATTTCGATCGCAAGACCTAAGCCCATTGCAGACCATCATTTATTGGCTCACAATTGCTCAAAAATTTGAAGGGAAAGTCATGTCTGCTAAATTAAATCATTTAGCGATTACTACTGACAAATACGCCGTCTTAGGTATGTTTTATCGTGCCTATTTTAATTTGACCGTGTCAGGTGTGATTGAAAGAGAACAAAATGCTATCTCGGTAGGTGATGGTTACGTTGGCATAACCCTAATACCACGAGCGCCGGGAAGGCGAGCGGGAATAGATCATTTTGGCATTGAGGTTGATGATTTTGAAGCATGTCGTGCCTTGATTAACGAGCGTTACCCAGACATAGAGGTAGTCGAGCGCCCTAGTGGAAGACCTTTTGCTAGCTTTAGCACACACGATCCCGCGGGAAATTATTTTGATCTTTCGCAAGTAGGACATAAAAACCGGTCTGAAGTTTATGCTATGGAGGATTGGAGCCAAGAAATTACACTGAGTCATTTTGCTATTCGTGTTAGAGAAGCCGACCGAATTGCAGGGTTTTATGGCGAGATATTTGGCTTGGAGCCACAAAATGACCCGGGTGAAGATGGTGGATTTCGATTTACTGATGGTCGCGTAACAATGTCAATTTTACCTTGGAAAATTTCAAATTTTGATGGTAGTGGTATTGAACAACCCGCAATGGACCATATCGGGTTTCAAGTACCAAACTTAGGTGAATTTATTAACAAAGTAGAAGACTTAAAAACCCGAAATCCACAAATTGCTCCACGTGATATCAGTTTCAATAAAGAAGGTGAAGCCCGCCTCGCTCTCCATAAACGCTGTCCTTACGGAAGTTTTTCCATAGCTGATCCTGATGGAAATTTGATCGATGTAGCCCAAGCTTAGCCAGCAATCTTGAATGTCAGAACGTAATCCTACAGAAAAAGGGGCATCAGAAACACTTCAATCCTTTGCAGCCCTTCGTCACCCCGGCGCTCGAATCTATTTGATTGGATCTTGCCTAGCCATGATGGCCGATAGTATCGAGCACGTTATCAGTTACTGGATAATGTATGAAAAATTTAAATCGCCGGAACTAGGGGGATTTGCAATAATTTCACACTGGGTCCCCTTCTTGCTCTTTTCATTTTGGGCGGGATCATTAGCTGACCGATTTGATCCAAGGCGGGTAATACAGTGGGGTATGTGCTTGTTTATGGTAGCCTCTTTTGGTTGGGGTTACTTCTTTTTCACCGATTCACTCGAAAAGTGGCACGCAGTTATTTTGTTAATCATTCACGGGATGGCTGGCGTTTTATGGGGGCCTGCTGCACAGCTTTTCGTGCACAGCATGGTGGGGGGTCAACAACTCCAAAGCGCTATTCGAATGATGGCTTCAGCCCGTATGTTAGGTTTTTTGTTGGGGCCAGCTATTGGTGGCGGTATGATGCTGGTTTTTGGCCCATCAGTAGCTATTATTTTAAATGTGTTTATCTACGTACCCTTATTGGTTTGGCTTTGGAAGGCGCCATATGGGCCAAAGTTTCAAGACGAACCGAAACCGCCACCGCGCCGAGCTATCAACAATTTCACAGACACTTTTAAAATAATTAGAGAACTATCGACGGTTCCAATAGTCTTTTCCATGACAATTCTAGCGGGTATTGCAGCAATGATTGTAGGCAACGCGCATCAGGCTCAAATGCCAGAATTTGCTTATGATTTTGGGTTTCAAGATACCAATATACGCTACAGTTTTTTGTTAGCTGCGGCTGCAACAGGTGCTGTTACAGCAGGGATCGTACTCGAAAGCAAAAGTTTGCTTCCAGCAAGCGTCCGAACCTCTTTTTTCCTAGCACTGATTTGGTGTACTGCTATTGGAGGTTTTGCAATAACACCTAACTTTTATGTAGGCTTATTTTTGCTTTTTTTAGCGGGATTTTTTGATCTCGCCTTTAACTCGATGACACGCACACTAGCCCAGATCCACGCTCCAGAGGAATTAAGAGGACGCGCTGTGGGACTTTACAACATGGCAAGCCTTGGAATGCGTACCTTTAGCGGTTTTACAGTGGGAATTGGCGGTGGGTTTATTGGCATTCACTGGTCCCTTGGAATTAGTGCATGCATTTTGTTTATTACCGTTCTAATTCTATATATTTATTATTCGAAAAAAATACCTAGTACTGGCACAGCATAATTTAAAAATTTTCGGGCTGTTAATTTTAAATGTTTAGTTTTGCATCAAAAATTTATTCGGCTAACCTTCACTCTTTTCCCGTGTTACAACCATGTCATACCACGGTTTTTTGTCCCTCGTCTTCGCATCATCAACATATAGCGTCTTAAGTTCTGTGTATTCGTTCAGACCCTCATCGCCAAATTCGCGACCAATACCAGATTGTTTATAACCCCCAAACGGAGACCTTTCGGAAAGCATATGCCACTCATTAATCCAAATAGTTCCCGAACG
>JAYZBC010000096.1:0-10896 GCA_036339375.1 Pseudomonadota bacterium
TGCATTAAAACCACCTATTACGGCAAGGGCCTGGGCACTGAGTTCGGGTGTTTGTCCGCAAATTTCGAGATAGGCTGGTAGGTGGACGGCTATAAAAATAAGCTGGAGCCCACAAACAAAATAAGCAACCGCCATAGTGACATAGCCCTTATGATTCCAGGCTTCATTTAAAACTCCTTTGAGCGTTAAATTTGCATCTGGTTCTTTGGAGTTTTGTGAGATTTGCATCGCTGTTTTGTCCCCTGAACCCACAAAATATGCAGCTGGTACCATTACGGCGCAAAGCCCAAGAAAGGCGACCATAGCCGTTACCCATCCATCACTACTGATGAGGCCTTGTGCTAGGGGAGCTGCTATAAAGGATCCTATTGATCCAGCAGCTGACACCGTACCCAGTACCAGACTACGTTTGGTAGCGGAGACTGCACGAGCCGTTGCGGCAAGGGCTAAACTAAGCGCGGTGCAAGAGAGTGCCAGTCCTACCATCAAACCGAGCCCTAAACATAGACTGATCGGGCCGGTGGCTAGAATAGTTACCCCCAGTCCTGCAGCATAAAGAAAGGACCCTAAGACTGTCATCAAACGGCACCCAAATTTATCTGCAAATGCACCAATTAGGGGCTGTGTAAGGCCCCACGTGAAATTTTGAATAGCAATAGCTAGGGTAAAGTCAGCAATTGTTATTCCGAGGTCTTGCGTCACTGGCGTTACAAACAAACCCCAGGTCTGTCTCATTCCCATGCTGATGGTCAACATGACACTAGCACCCGTTAAAACGGAGACTGTTTGAGCACTCGTATATCCGTATTGTTTTTGAGGGTGAGTCATCGGAGACATGTTTTGAAAAATAACATATCAAACCAAACTACAGGACATGTTTTGTTTGTCCACCCTGATGAACAAATTGGAGGGATGATTTTGGAAATAGGTAAAAGAACTCAATAACTAATACATACCGAAAATAGGATTTCTATTCAGGGGTAGTACTAAATTAAGAAAAAGGTGTTTTTAATATCCTTATGAGAACTAAAACCTTCTATTTCTGGTACCCGTCCAAAAGGCATTTAATTTTAACTAGACTTTTAAGGTAAAGCGTGAGTAATTCAAGATAGAGAGAACTATTAGAATTTCAATAAAAAGGGGTAACTGTATGAAAGGTATCAGTTGGCGCCGTGAACAGGGATTGGCTGATCCTCTCCTTAAACGGATGGTAAAGGAAAGTGGGCTTGACCATATTCCCCAATGGACAAAAAAGGCCAATTTTCGGGTAGAGGCCCATAATCAATGGATGGAGTTGGCAAAAAATCGTGATGGCCCGGTAAGTGGTGAAAAACGTATTATTAAAGATTTGGCCATCATCACTTCAGAAACAAAATCCAGAGCAAAATTATTAGGGGCTGATTTAGTGGGTATCGCTCTTTTGAAACCCATAATGATTGATCTTGATTTTCAAATGCCGCACAAAAATGTAATTGGCATTGTCCTTTCTGAAGACTACGAAAAAGTTTTAAAAGGATCCCTAGCGATAGAGGAAGAAACCTTTAGGGTCTATGTTCAGGTGGCCGACATAGCAACAAAGCTTGCTTCGTGGATACGAGGGATGGGTTATCCCGCATGGGCCCATCACAATGGAGTTACCCAGATACAAGCTATCCCAACACTCTACCATTGTGGAATTGGAGAATTGGGGCGTCACGGTAGTTTAATTAACCCTGACCTCAGTGCTAATTTTAGACCAAGTTTTGTGACCACGGACCTACCACTGGAATATAATGAACCGCTAGAATTTGGTGTTCCAGATTATTGTGAAAATTGCAATTTATGCCGCAACAACTGTCCAGGGGATGCCATAGCGACAGATTCCATTAGCACTCAAGGAATCAAACGTTGGTTAATTGATATGGAAAAATGTTATCCGTATTCTCGGTTGCATGAGGCTTACTGCCATATTTGTGTAGATGTTTGCCCCTATGTACATAAGGAAAATGGGGCTACTGAAAAGCGACTGCTTTATAAAACCTATATGAAACAAAGGAAGGAAGACGGGTATCGCTCACCCAATAGGCTTTAGAAAATTATAAACCCAAAAAATAGGGTAAGAGTAATACATTGGTTGCTCCATTTGTGGTTTCTAGTCCGGTTTCAAAGGGAAAAATTGTGGCCCTTTAAGAGGCCCGCAAAAGGAAGTTGGGTAATGCCTTTTTCTTTAATTAATTTCTTTTTATTTTGATAACATTTTTATTACGTTGCTGTTCACATAAGAAAAATTGACCTCTTTTGGTGTTGTCTGACGCTAAAATTCAATGAATGATGTCCCGGTCTTTTGAAAAAATGGAGAAAAATTTTATGGACATTCCTGGAAATCAAAATCGGACTTTGGATATTGAAGAACACGTGATGCGTTTTGAAAAACTTCCAGGAAATGAATCCTCTTATCGTCCAATTGACATGCTGTTGCCGAGGTATGCACGGGATCGGTATGCTGTTGTGGGGCGTCCTGGCGAGAGTACTACCTCCAACTCACCACTTCATAATGTAGAAGCGTTTAACATCACTTATTTAAAATGTGCGCCTGGTAAAGGGATCGGAAATCATGCACACAAGACTCCTGAAGCCTTTATAGTCATGTCAGGTAAGTGGTTGATTACACTTGGCCCCAAATCTGAACAGAAAACAACTCTTGAACCTTGGGATATTATTTCTGTTCCTCCTAGTGAAATGCATAGTGCTGTTAATATAAGTCATGAAGAAGGTTGGTTAATGACTATCAATGCTGGACAGAGTGGTGCAAAGTTATTTTGGGCACCAGAACTCGTTGAAGAAATTCGGGCAACAGGAAAAGATGTTAATAACATAGAAAATCCAGGTAATTTTGTTGAACAAAACAAGCTCTAATTCAACAATTCTGTTGATTTTAATAAACGTATAAGAATTTGGAATTTTGCCAACAGTTATTCTATTTTTCAATTTCTGTAAAAACATCATTTGATTAAAGAGGTTAGTATGGGGAATAAAACTGTAGTTAATCGCCTTGATGCAGAAGTTGATGACTTTGCCAAACGTACAAAATTATTTGAAGAAGGAAGTTGGACACACAATCGTTGTCGTGCTTTTGTCCTTCAGCATCGTCAGAATACACGCTATCGAAATTCTGTCTTAAAATTAAAGGTAGCCACAAATTGTCCCATTTGGGATATAAAACTCGACATCATTCATGCTTGTTCCCAAGAAATAATAGCTGATCACGAATTTGGCGGCGGCGAAGCGCACTGGAAAATTTTAGAGGATCTGGGTGTCAAAATCGGGGTTGAAAGGGGAGAAATCCAAAACGCCAAACCTACTCACAATACACAGCTTTGTTGGGATGCTTGGCAAGGGCTAATGGCAAATGCTCATTGGTTGTTAGGGTTGATAGGAAATACTTGTGCGGAGCGGGTTAACGTGCCGGGCTACGGTCTGGGTGAAATGCGAAATAAAGGGTGGCTTGGTGCAGTAAGAGAGGAGTGGAAACAATTATGGGGACTTTCCGAAGAAGACTTAAAATTTTTTAAGTTGCACAGCGAAGCCGACATCGAACATTCGGAATTAGGTTGGAGAAATGTCTCTAAATATGCAGAAGAATTGAACCTGGAAAATGATGTTTATGAGGCCTTGCGCAGAAATCTTGTAGTTTGGGAACGTTATTTTAATGGTATTGCCGAATATGGTGATTCTATGGACTAGATAAATACTTTGCTAAAATTTTGTTATTTTCTTTTTGTTACTAAGTTTGAACCTTTGCTAATAATCGTCTTTAAAGGTAACTTTTTGAGTATAAGCTTAAAAATTTAAATTTTTGAAAAGCTTAATTGATTAATTAAGCGGAGAACGCCGCTTTGAAACTTATGACTTTTATCTCTTTGCTGTTTATTTGTCCTACTATCGCTCATTCAGCGGAAAAGTGGCTTTGCACTGCTGAAGCAGCCGGGGGCGTCTTGCTCCAAAATGGAGAATGGGAAGGAAAAGCTTTTAAAACTAACTCTAAATATGCAATCGCACCGCCAACAAATCCTTTGGATAAAACCCCTTATTTGGTAACTAAACTTGGCAGAGAAATATCCAAATTAAGGTGTGACCAGATTAGTTCGGGTGAGGGTTTGGTTTGTACCGGTTGGGCCGATTTTCGATTTTCTGGCAAGAATGATCCCACCTTTACAGCTATTTTTAAAAAATCAAATAATCCTCATGAACATAAAAAATTAGTCTCCGCCCACGTAGAAATAGGTTCGTGTAGACCATTTTAAAATTTAGTAAAAGTAGTTGGTGGTTAAAAATTTTGGCAGAAAAGGTAGACAGAATACATACCTGACATTGAATTCTGCAGTTTGGCAGATAAAATTTTTATAGTTAAATTTTAAACATTCCGGAGGATTTCTGCGATGGTATTTTCTACTAATTACCACAATGTTTTTTAAAAAATGACTGTGCTATTGGGGTCAACGGTGGGTTCGGCTGAGAAATGGATTGAACCAATCAAAAAAGAACTTCCTGATGAAGTTTTACGAAATGATCTGGAATCGTCCGATTTAAACGATGTAGATATCCTCCTTTTAGGACACAAAGTTTCCGGAATTTATCAAAAACTTCCAAATTTGCAGTTAATCATTGGGCTTCAAGCAGGGGTAGATACAATTTTAAATGACCCTGAACTACCTTTTCATGTTCCCATTGTTAGAGCTTGTCGTCCAAATGGTGATCAAATGATTACCGAATATGTATTGATGAATGTTATGTTTCATCACCGCAATATGCCGTTTTTCTTAAAAAACCAACGCCTACATATATGGAAAAAACCTAATGTCTTGGAAGCCGGGGAGCGTTCGGTTGGTTTTATGGGATTTGGTCTTATTGCTAAGCCTTGTGGGATGATGGTCAGCAAGGCTGGGTTTCAGGTTGCCTGTTGGACCCGTAATCCGAAGCAGGTAGAAGGTATAAAAAACTTTTTTGGTAATAGCGGTCTTAGACCGTTTTTAGAGCAAACAGATATTTTGGTAAATATTTTGCCTTTAACGCCTGATACAGAAAACCTTCTTAATTTAGAAACATTTGGGATGCTGCCTGAAGGAGCTAAATTCATTAATATTGGCCGCGGTCAGCATGTGGTAGATAAAGATCTCGTTACAGCGTTGGATTCCGGTCAACTGGATGGTGCTACTCTAGACGTGTATAGAGAAGAACCTTTGCCTAAGGATCACCCTTTTTGGGACCATCCAAAAATCACACTCATGCCGCACACAGCACGAAAGACCCGGCCAAAGGAAATTATACCACAGGTTTCTGAAAACATAAGGAGGTTTCGGTCGGGTAAGCCTTTGTTACAAATAGTCGATCGATTAAACAAATATTGAATCAGCAAATTTTACAAATTCTTGTTGTATAATTCATAATATTTTTTCGCTAAAAGAAGGGCATCATGATAGTTGTTGTTTTTGAAGTGACTTTAGATCCTAAAGATGGACACAAATATTTTGATTTGGCAGCATCATTGCGTCCAGAATTGGAGAAAATTGATGGTTTTATTTCCGTGGAACGTTTTGAAAGTCTGACCAACGAAAACAAATTTTTATCACTATCATTTTGGCGTGATGAAGATGCTGTAGCAGCCTGGCATAAAAATGAGAATCATGGTTACGCCCAGACACTGGGTAAATCGACCATTTTTACTGATTTTCAGATTACTGTAGCTAAAATCTTCAAGCAGTATACCTTAGCAGACCGCCAAACATAAAGCCGAAATAAATCGGATTTAATATTTCAAATGGCGTTTTGGTGCCCAAACAGAAACCACTTTGTATTTTCTGTTTTTAAACAGCTTCTTTGAAAAACTGCCGCCCCCACTTTTTATAGAGGCGGCTCCCTGTTAACCTATTCTATTATTTTTAGGTCTTCAGCTGAAGTTTTTCCGTTTTGTCCCTCTTGAAGTTCGTACGAAACCTTCTGTCCTTCGTTAAGAGAGCCAATTCCCGCACGTTCAACGGCCGAGATATGTACAAAAGCGTCTTTGCCGCCATCTTCGGGTTCTATGAAACCGTAACCCTTAACAGGGTTAAACCATTTTACAGTACCAGTAGCCATATTTTTTTCCTCAAAGTAATAGTCAAATTTTCACTCCTCACACCACGTGATAAAGCAATTAAATTAACGTTCACATTGTCAAGGGTAATTAAAGTGCAAGAAGAGCAGCTATCAAAGTAACACAAATCGAATGTAACACGTGAGCGGACATATAGAAGATATCACAAATAAGTCAAGGACTTTACGATACAAGTAATTTCCAAAGTGTTGATACTATCAGGTCTGTTCTTTAAGAAATTCTCTGTTTTCCAATGAGGCTATTTAAAACTTTTTGAGCCTCTAGAGCACCAGAATCTGCTGCGACGTCTATTTTCGGATACTTGGAATCAGTTCTAGCCGAGATTTGCTCAAGTAACTCTATGTCCTCAATAAATGTTTGGGTCATCCGTTTTCTAAAAATACTTTCCTGTTTTTGAGTCATGTTTTCGGTTTTGTGGACGGTCGTGTAAAAATAATTTGTAGTTGCTTCTGTTTCCGGGACGACCATGTGTACCGAATTTCTTTTTATTAGTATGTCCTTGAAATCAGCGTTATTTGCGCCTTTGCCAGTAATCGCTGATCCTGTTTGAACCCAAAAGTATCCGGGTGGATAGAACTCGACACGCTGCCATCGGTCTACCTTTCCAGAAAAATTTGTAATTTCAATGTGCGTAGGTGCTTGATCGATGTTTTCCATTAATCTTGTTACAATAACTCTTTGATCTTTGCGTTCTGTTTTTTGAGTAGCTTTGGCGGCAACAGCATCGACGCCAATCGTGGATTGATGTAAGTAGGCCAAATGTGACAAGTCCATCAAATTGTCAATCAAGAGTCGGTATTCAAAAGGAGCGTGAAATTTAATATTTATGACACGCCAGTTTTCATCTTCTTTCCAAGGGAATTCATAAATAGGCTCCAATTTTGAAAGATTTTGTGAACCCATCCAAATAAAAATATGCCCGTGTTTTTCTTTAACAAGGTAATTTTGAATATGTGCTCCTGGAGGTATTTTTTTCTGACTTGGAATACGCACGCAATTGCCCAACCGGTCGAAGCAAAACCCGTGATACGCGCATTGGATGATATCCCCAAAAACTTCACCTCGTGATAATGGGGCCTGGCGATGCACACAACGATCTTTCAGTGCAACTATCGAACCATCTGTAATCCGAAACAATACAATTGGTTGATTTAATATGTGAACGGCGACAGGCGTTTTGCCAAGGTCCTGTGATTGAGCCGCAACATACCAGCGGTTGTGTAAAAACATTATGAATTAAGCAACCACTTTTGTGTAGGTGGGGATAAACTCATCTCCTTCTACAAGATTAAAGCGTTTGGGTAGTGTACCACTCCCAAAAATTGGCTTCCAGATTTTATAATGGGCTTTTTTATTCTTCCATTTCCCAAGGAGATAAAATTGGTCTGCGTCATCCATGTCACGGCAAAGCACGCCTTCTTTTACTTGTGCTGAAGATAAATGCATTGGGTTTTCTCCAGATTTATCCCCTATATCCCATGCTCTTGCAAACTCATCTCCCGTTCCGGGTTTTACTCTGAAGTCATATATATGGACAACATTTCCGACAGCCGCCAAAGGTTTTTTCTCCATATTAATTTTTCCTATCTGTTTGCTATTAAAATTGTACGATAGAAATAAAATTCACTCTTTTAATGAGACGATCGCAAAGTAATGGTGTTACTTTTGGTTTTTAGGAAAGGTTGTATAAACGAGTGACGTTTTGCAACGTTAATTTGCTTTTCATGGTATCGTTTAATCCTTGCATTGTTTGGTCAATAAATTGTCTAGAATCTGGCCAAACACCGTCCATATGAGGATAGTCCGACGCCCAACAAAAATTATCGGGTGCATATTCTTCCGCGAGTTGAGCCCCTACCTTATCATCTTGGAATGTTGCCCAAATTTGCTTTTGGAATAGTAAGCTGGGCATTGTTTTAATCATTCCTTCGTATTCTCCTTCCTTAAATTTTGTATCGAGGCGTTCCAAAAGGTAAGGGATCCAGCCTATATGACTTTCCGCCATAACAATTTTTAAAGATGGATGTCTTTCCAAGGCACCGCAAAGCATTACGGATGCAAGACATTCATCAGCTTGTATAGCAACGACTGCCAAATGTGCAGCATATGAAACTTTCGGAATACTGCGAGCGAGTTTTTCTTGTACATTTTGTGGCCCGACTGTCGTTGTGCCATGCCCTGCTCCTATATGGAATGAAAGTGACACCTCCTCTTCTGCAGCAGCAATCCAAAGCGGTTCCCACATTTCGTGCCAAATGGGTTTTGGACAATTTACAAAATCGAAAAGCCCCCCTTTTAAACCTAAGCCATTTTTACCAACACGACGAATTTCTCCGGCTGCACTTTCTGGGGAGTGGGCGGGAATGTCTGCAATACCAATCAGGCGTTTTGGATTGGTTTCACAAAACTCAGCAATAAAATCATTATATGCTCGATAAGTCGCATCGATCACATCAGGATCCTTGATGCTATCTTCTACAAACCGAATCCCATAAATGACTTCTTTGGATATGCCGTCGATGTCCAAATCTTTAAGCCGTAGTTTTGGATCTGAGGGGTGTGTAGGCTCCCAACCAACTTCCTGCATTCGTTTTCCACGATGATTGGTCATTGGGCCTCGACCCATCCAAGCGCGATGGCCTCCCATTATGGCGCCATCACCCACCCAAATTGGCTTTCCCTCAATCTCCCTGACAGTGGGTACTCGATCTTTAAATTTTGTTGGAGATCGGGAGGTAAATGTGTCTTTGTCAAGATAGAATAAATCCAGGTGTCCGTCTGCAGAAATAATTTTATCTTCCATGTGCTTTGGTCCCAAAACTCAATATGTTGATTAATTACTTGCATAAGGTACCTACTGTGACAAGGCACCGATCTATAAAGAAATTTCAAAGGCAGAACCAAAAAATTAAAAAAATTGCTATAGTTGAAAAATCGTTGGATGTTTAAATTTGTCCAGGAAGCGTCTTCTTTTTAAGGTTGCTCTTAAATTGATTTAGAACAAAAAGGTTATTTTTTAAGATGTAGGAGTCGGTTAAATGTTTCACGAAGCCCACAGTATTTGGCAAATCACCGCTCATTTGATGATCGCTTTTCTTTTTATTTTTCGTTGTTTGACGGCGTGGCCTCGTTTTAAAGAACACTCTAAACGTATAGCGGATCGAGGTATTCCGTTCCCCAATATGGTTCTAACTGGTGGCTTTGGTCTTATGTTAGCTGGTGGTATTTCTGTAGCATTCGATTACTATGTGCAATTAGGCGCAGCATTATTAATCGGATTTACATTGGCAGCGAATTACCTTTACCACAATTTTTGGGAAATGAAGGGTGAAGAGAGAAACCGTCATTTATACACAGCGTGTAACAATATTGCAGTTATGGGTGGTTTAGTTTTATTAATCGTTATCTAGGGATTAGAGAGAAAGGAATTATTGTTTTCTGTCTGGTGTATGTCGAATGGCGCGTGCAGCCCAGTTAGGGAAAAATCGACGACGAAAAACAAGCCATCGGAATTTCCATTGTGCAATAACTACCTCGTCCTGCCCACGTTCTATAGCCTTTAAAATTTGTTCAGCCGCGTTTTCTGGTTTCATTCCCTTCTCTAAGAAGGGGTCCATTTGCCCATACGAATTTCCATCGCCTAAAGCGGCGTTGACAGAAATTTTTGTGCGTACTGCGCCCAAGATTACAATTGTAACACCGATGGCGTTTTGCCATAACTCTGCCCTAAGAGCATCGTAAAAACCGTTTAGGGCTCGTTTTACCGCGTTGTACCCCGAACGCATTGGTCCAGAAAAAATTGCAGCTACACTTGAAATTACAACAATTCGACTTTTTGGGTTCTTGGAAAAAAAGGGTATGGCCATTTTTGTCAATTCAAGAGGACCAAAAAAATTAACTTCAAATAAATCACGGTAGACTTTTATAGACGTATCCATCGTAAGTGCACGATGTGTGCGTCCCGCGTTATGCACAAGAAGGTCAAGTTCTCGGAATTCTTTCCTTAAACTTTTTTCAATATTTTTATAACTTCTGGGATCTGAGAGGTCTAAGGGTAAAACCAAAATTTTACCCGGTGGGTCTGTGACATCTAAAGAATTCCATTCTTCTATGCATTCATCTCTTACACGTTCTAATTCTTTACGCCGTCTTGCAGAAATAGCAAGATTTGCCCCTTCTTGATAGAACGCTTTTGTAAGTGCCTCTCCTAAGCCCGATGATGCCCCCGTCACCCAAACAACCTTACCCTTAAACCTTTTTCTTTTGTTCATAAACAAATCATATGTAATGTCAGTCTTTTTGAAAACTCTTCTTTAACTTTGTTTAAGAGCAATTTTTTAAAGAGTTAAACAAAAACCTCCGTAAAATTGAGATTAATACCGGGCCATCACACATTTAAATTTTTATGACAAGGTAATGGGGATTGGACGGTTATGAGGTGGCATTTACAGGAAGGTTGTGGATTATTGTTTAGAGAAAAAGAACCCCGCCAGGAATGACTAATTCACAAATTGACGGGGTTAGTTTATAAATGCAACGTCGTTAGGGAGACATAACGTTGCGGTGTGTGCGCCCCAATAGAGGAGACTCTAGGTCGCACGCATGAAAACGTTAGATAGTGTGCTCTGGAATCGTCAAACGTAAAATCGGACACCAAATTTATGTTTGAACCTTTATTGGAGCTGGCAGAAGTCAAAAACGGAGGCAGCCATGCCTGGAAACAAGCGTCGAAAAAGAAAACCTGGCGGTAGAAGGACAGAAAA
>JAYZBC010000097.1:0-15299 GCA_036339375.1 Pseudomonadota bacterium
ATCGAAACAAAGGGAGAGGCCTGATAGCCTTCAGTCTTTTTCTAGTAATTTTTTAAAGAATCAGCTCTGACATTGGAAAGGCAAAAAGTGTGTTTGTCTTTCTATCTGTCGGACCATTAGGAGAAATTCTGTGGAACAAAATTTATTGTTAATTGGTTGTGGAAAAATGGGTAATGCGTTACTTAAGGGTTTGCTTGACCACGGTATTTTGCCCAAAGCAATTACCATAGTAGAACCAATGGGTATTGGTTTGGTTGGTGCGGGAAAAGATGTCCGGGTATTTGCTTCTCCTAACGAAATTGAAGCTAACTATATTCCCACAATCATAATTTTTGCGGTCAAACCGCAGGTTATGGATGAAATAGTACCGAATTATAAACGATTTGTTTCTCCAAATATTTTATATCTTTCCATTGCTGCAGGAAAACCGTCCACCTATTTCGAAAGACTTTTAGGAAAAAATAAAGCGATAATAAGGACTATGCCCAATACACCAGCTGCAGTGGGTTGTGGTATGACCGTTGCCTTTGCTAACTCAAATGATAAAAAAGAACAAAAGCAATTGGCGCAATTTTTACTTGAAACAATTGGAAAAGTTAGTTGGCTAGATGACGAAGCCTCTATGGATGCAGTTACAGCTGTTTCGGGGAGTGGGCCCGCTTATATATTTCTTTTGATTGAATGCTTGACAAAGGCTGGAAAAAGGTTAGGCCTTGACTCAATTTTGGCAGAGCAATTGGCAAGAGAAACTATTATCGGCTGCGGTGAATTGGTAAAAAAATCAGAAGAGACAGCTGAAAATCTCAGAAAAAACGTTACTAGTCCGGGTGGAACTACAGCTGCTGCATTAAAAATTCTGACAGGCCGAAACGGCATGGAAACTTTGATGATAAAAGCTATTGAAGCAGCAACGCTACGTTCCCGAGAACTTTCTCGCTGAAAATTTTTTCCTCAAACAGAATGTTTAAAAGTTTTATTAAAATTTCCGGCATTTGTTGGGCTGGAAGGTTCCTGAAAAGGTTGAAGTAAAAGTTTTAATCGTGATAAAGCACGCGCTTCTAACTGGCGCACTCGTTCCTTCGACAGACCGATTTCACGCCCTAAAACCGCGCGATTTGGGACCTTTTCAGTAAAAAATCTTCTGCGAATAATATGAAGTTCACCGGGTGGTAAAGTCGAAAGGGCTTTCATCAGACGCTTGCGCCATACACTTCTCTCATTGGTTATGAGCAAAGTTTCTTCGGGCGTGGATTTTTCATCTACAATTTCATCGATTAAGGTAATTTGGTCGTCATCATAAATTGGAATATTGAGAGATTGGTCAGACCGGGTGATACGGCGAGTAAAATTGAAAATTTCTGAAACTGAGGTATTAAATTTTTTTGCTAAACTTTGCATAAATTCATCAGAGAAAACATCCTCCCAAGGACGCTCCGCCATCCGTTGTCTGATAATAAAAAACAATGCTTTTTGAGTAGCGGTTGTTCCAATTTTAACTAATGATTTTGAACGAATTACATAATCTTGAATGGCTGATCTTATCCACCACATAGCATAAGTTGAAAGCCTTACCCCGCGATCAGGATTAAATCTTTTTAAGGCTTCCATGAGACCGACGGCTCCTTCTTGTATAAGATCGGCTATGGGTTGGCCCTGATTTTTATATCTTTTAGCAATATGATGGACAAAACGGAGGTGGCTTGAAATAAGTTTATTTCCTGCAGTAACGTCACCTTTCCGAAGCTTTTGGAACAGTTCTTTCTCCTCATGAATACTTAGTCGAGGTTGATACAAAAGATTTTGTATCAAGCTATTTACTGTTTTTTGTGCCATGTTATCTTATTCAAAATTTTTAATAATCACAGCGTTACACAGCGTGAAGTTACATTCAATAGAATTAGACTTGACAAGAAATATAGTTCAAGTACTAGGGTTTGTGATGTAAATTTTATCAGCTTTTATGTTTCAGAAAATGTTTCTATGGGTACAAAACCATCAATAGGACAAGGAGAAATTATCAGGGTGGCGCTAGAATTAGCAGCTCAATATAAATGGCGTGATATCACTTTAAGTCAAATTTCCAACATTGTAGGAATTTCTCTTTCTCAGCTCATCTCCTTTTTCCCTTCTAAAAATGCACTTGTAGTGAGGATTATGGAGGACACCACAAGGGCTGTAGTCAACAATACTGATCAGGATAATATTTATGAAAGTCCGCGAGATAGGTTATTTGATATTTTACTTCGCCGAATCGAGGTTTTGTCGCCAAATAAAATAGCAATCAAATCCATTATACAAGAAATTTCATCGAGTCCGGTTGATGCGTTATGTTTGGCTCCAGAATTGTTTAAACAATTCAGAAATACGTTGGAAGTAGTAGGTTTCGATTCTACAGGTCTCTCTGGTCAAGTTCGCGTGCATGGAGTTGCGGCAATTTATGTTGCAGCTTTATTTGTATGGTTTCGTGATGATAGTAGCGATATGGGAAAAACAACAGCCTTTTTAGACCGTCGTTTAAAACAATTCAAACATCTTTTCGAGACCGAAAGTAATGAAAATCCTAAGACACCTGGTTAAATTTAGGATACAGGAACTATTTTAAATTAAAATAATAAAATGAAATTTAAAAAAGGAATTACGCTTAATATAAGTCTTCTACATAACACCCTTTAAACAAATAAATTTTTTGACCTTGATCAAAGATCTTTTTAGGTGGGAAGGCGAAGTTTTGCCCGTGTTCCACCAGATGGTGAGCTTTCCAAAACCAGATCCCCGCCATGAGCACGAACTGAATCTCGTGCAATTGTTAAACCTAAGCCTGTACCCCCTCTATCGGGGCTGCGGGAGTTATCAAGTCTATAAAAGGGTTTAAAAACGTCTTCTCTTTGATTTTTAGGAATTCCTGGACCGCTATCATCAACTAGAATTTCAATATTTCCATTTTTCTTGTTGGCATGAATGTTTACAGAACTGCCATATTGTATTGCATTATTAACGATATTTGTAATTGCACGTTTTAAAGCATTAATTTTAAGAGGTATTTGTAAATTTCCATTTATATTTAAAGCGATTGGCTCTTCGTCGAGCTGGCATTTTTTCACAACCTCTTCCAAAATTTCGCGTAAATTACAAATTTTTACTTGCTCAGAACTTTCTCCACGAGCGAAGGATAAATACTCTTCTACCATCTTTTCCATTTCAAAAACATCAGAACTGAGTTCGTTTCTTTTTGGGCCCTCTTTCAACATAGCAAGTTGAAGCTTCATTCGAGTTAAGGGAGTCCTCAAATCATGTGAGATTCCTGCTAGCATTTCTGTTCTTTGACTTATAGTACGTTGAATTCGTTCCCTCATTACGTTAAAGGCAATAGCAGCTTGACGTATCTCCGTTGAACCCTCAGGTTTAAAATCCAAATCCTCTCTGCCTTTACCAAAATTGTCGACCGCTGTTGCCAGACGCCTAATAGGACGAACCTGGTTCCGCATGAAAATCGTGGCAACAACAAAAAGGATAAAAGAAGTACCTACCATCCACATGACAAATATATATGTGGTTGAACTAAACAGGCGTTCCCGATCAACAATGACATCCATCACACCATTTTTAAGTTGAATTAAAATTCTGATTCTTCGTTCTTCACTTACGGCATCAATCCGGAACGGGCGTTGTGCCCGTTCTCGCAATGCATTGCCTAAAAGATGTTCCAATAAACTGTTGGTGGACAAATCTGGATAATTTGATAACACCTCTTTATTCCTAAAGTTAAATTGCAAATCAAGTTTTGATCGTGCCGAGTAGAAAATCCAACTTTCGTTTTCTGTTCCGGGGAAATTTAGATAATTATCAATTACACTCGCAATTTCTCCAGCAACAGCGGACGCAAGGCGGCGCGTAATTGTTTCCCAATGGCGGTCATAAAAAACCCATGTTGAGACCACCTGAAGCAAAATTAGTGGCATGACAATGATCATGATAGAACGCCCAAAAAGCGAACGTGGTAATAAACGTTTAACCTTTAACATCGTCTAATATTCTTAATCCGGTCGTAAAACATACCCTTTACCACGTGCCGTTTGAAGATAACGAGGTTGGCGAGGATTAGTCTCAATTTTTTGGCGGAGGCGATTTACTTGGACATCTACGGTTCGAATGTTATCACCATATTTGCTATCAAGAATGAGTGCTTCGCGACTCACAGGTATACCCGCGTTTAATGCTAAGGCCTTAAGTAATTCAGCCTCTCTTTCTGTCAGCTGTACCAGTTTACTATCCTGCCAAAGTTCTCCCCTTTCCATTTTATATACACATGATCCCATTTGAATTTCTATAACCGGTTCGGTGATATTTCCAACAAAGGCTCTTCGTAAAATTATATTAATACGTAGTAGCAATTCTCGAGGTTCAAATGGTTTTGACAAATAATCATCAACCCCACTTTCTAGACCGGCAATTCGATCGTCGGTATCACCTCTAGCTGTCAACATGAGAATTGGAATTGTGCTTATCTTACGCAACCATTCAGTAAACGAAATTCCATCTTCCTCAGGCATCATCAAATCTAAAACAATTAAATCGAAAATTAAGCCTCTAAGTAGTTTTCTTGCATCTGAAGTTTTAGCGGCTACAGAAACAGTGAATTTATTTTCGGTTAGGTACCTTTGCAAAAGTTCTCGCAATCTACTGTCGTCATCAATGACAAGGATATGGGGGCTGTGTATCAACATATTTCAATTGTATCCTAGAATAGATTTTGTGAGTTATTCTTATTTTAACAATAATTTTGTCTATTTTAGATGAAAATTTTTTACATATTTAATTTAGCAATTATATATGTGTATTTTAAATACTTAATATCGGTAAATATGAAACAGACACAATACCTGACCTTACCAATTTGATTTTTGGAAATAATCTTTGGAATAAAAATTTTTCATAAAATAACCACTGCGACAAATTCGCACAACCTACATCATTAATTGACGAAATCGATTGTTATTATTAAAAGAACCGCGGGTCATAACCCCCCAACGGGTTGCGTCTCTTCTGTGAGGGAGAGTTATATGTCAGAAAAGATCAATATTCCGCCTGCAAGGCGACCGAAACGTCCCTTTTTTTCATCCGGACCCTGCTCAAAGTATCCCGGTTGGACTACAAAATCTTTGGATCGAGCATTGGTCGGTCGTTCCCATCGTTCTGGTTCTAGCAAAGATAGAATTAAGGAAGTATTAGATCGGTCACGTGAGATTTTAAAAATTCCTGATGAATATTTTATAGGAATTGTTCCAGCTTCTGATACCGGGGCGGTAGAAATAGCTTTATGGTCACTGTTGGGAGAACGGGGTGTGGATGTGCTCGCTTGGGAAAGTTTCGGAACGGGATGGGTCAAGGATATTCAACAAGAGCTTCAAATCAGGGATTTGCGTATAATAAAAGCTGAGTATGGAGAATTACCTAATCTCAACCAAGTCGACTGGTCCCGTGATGTTGTTTTTACCTGGAATGGAACAACTTCGGGGGTCTGTATTCCGGATGGAGATTGGATAAAAAACACCCGAGAAGGACTTTCTATTTGCGATGCAACATCGGCTGCTTTCGCAATGGTACTACCTTGGGAAAAACTCGATGTCGTTACATTTTCTTGGCAAAAGGTTTTAGGTGGAGAGGCACAACACGGTGTACTTATAGTTAGTCCTAAAGCAGTCCGTCGTCTTGAAACATATGTACCACCCTGGCCTTTACCAAAAATTTTTAGACTAACTTCGGGTGGCAAATTACTAACAAAAATTTTCCAAGGAGAAACAATCAACACACCATCGATGCTCTGCGTTGAAGATGTTTTGGGTGCATTAAAGTGGGCCGACAAAATTGGTGGAGGTGAAACATTAATTTTGAGATCTGGAAATAATTTAAAAGCAATATCAGATTGGGTGGATTCTACTCCCTGGGTAGATTTTTTGGCCACTTCCAAATCTTTTCGTTCAAGCACCTCTGTTTGCTTAAAAATTGTTGATCCTTGGTTTTTATCACTTGGTGAAAGTTTGCAAGCCAAAATACCAAAAGAAATTGATTCTATGCTTGAAGAACAGGGGGTAGCGTTTGACATTAACGGTTATCGTGATGCTCCACCTGGCCTTCGAATCTGGGCGGGCTCCACGATAGAAACAGAGGATTTAAAAGATTTATTTCCTTGGCTCGATTGGGCATTTTCTTCCGTAAAAGTCAAAACCGAAAGACAAAAATGAGCAAAAAATTGCCAAAGGTGCTAATTGCCGACAGCATAAGTAGACGAGCAATACAAATTTTTCAAAACCGCGGTGTTGATGTTGACATAAGAACTGGTATGTCAAAGAAAGAACTAGTCAAAATTATCGGAAATTTTGATGGACTGGCGGTTCGGTCAGAAACAAAAGTAACACCCGAAGTTTTGGCAGCAGCGAAAAACCTCAAAGTTGTTGGCCGCGCTGGTATTGGGATAGACAACATTGACATAAATTCTGCCTCAGCTAACGGTATAGTCGTTATGAATACCCCGTATGGTAATGCCATTACAACAGCCGAGCATGCGATTGCAATGATGTTTGCTTTGGCGCGCCAGATCCCTTCCGCAGATAGAATGACCCAAGCTGGGCACTGGAACAAATCTCAATTTATGGGTACAGAACTAACTGGGAAAACATTAGGTATCATTGGCTGCGGAAATATCGGGTCACGTGTTGCTGAACGAGCCATAGGCTTAAAAATGCGGGTAATTGCCTACGATCCATTTTTGACACCGGAAAACGCAACTAACCTTGGCGTGGAAAAGGTTGAATTGGCGACATTGTTTCCCCGATCTGATATTATCACTTTACACACTCCATTAACCGATGCGACACGGAAAATCCTTAAAAAAGAGGCCTTTTCACAAATGCAAGATGGCGTGTTAATTATTAATTGTGCTCGAGGTGAGTTGATCGTTGAAAAGGATATAAAGGACGCTTTGGAGACCGGAAAAGTGGGCGGCTTTGCTGTGGATGTTTACTCTACTGAACCCCCCAAGGAATATACTTTATTCGGAATGAAAAACGTTATAGCCACCCCACACCTTGGTGCTGCAACGACAGAAGCTCAAGAAAACGTAGCTATACAAATAGCTGAGCAAATGTCTGATTACCTTTTAAACGGCGCAGTTGTAAATGCTATAAATATGGCTTCTGTTACGGCAGATGAAGCTTTGCGGCTTAAGCCATATATGATTTTAGGGGAGCTTTTGGGCGGTTTTTCTGGACAAATTATTCGAACAGGATTGCAGTCTGTAACCATTGAATATGAGGGGCACGCGGCATCTCTTAATACCAAACCAATAACAGCTTGCATGCTCAAGGGTTTGATGGCCCCAAATTTAGAAACCGTTAATATGGTAAATGCCCTGGTGATTGCACGCGAAAGAGATATCGGTGTTTCAGTCGTAAACCACGAGCGTGAATGCGAATATCAAAGTCTCGTTCGCCTAAATGTAAAAACTGAAACGAGAAATCTCTCAATAGCGGGGACCCTTATCGGTGGTGATAAGCCCCGTATTGTTGATATAGATGGTGTCCCCATGGAAGCATCACTTGGGCCACGCATGCTGTATACCGTGAACAAAGATATGCCGGGAATTATTGGGGCTTTTGGGATGGCTATGGCTGATGAGGGTATAAACATTGCAAATTTTATTTTAGGTAGGACAAAGCCGGGCGGTGTTGCGGTGGCTCTGCTAGAATTAGATAAAAAAATTGGGGAAAAAATTTTAGAAAGAATTAAATCTGTTCCTCATGTTTTAGAAGTAACACAGCTTAATTTTCCTTCGATTAAGGCGGGGAACTGATTTAGACAAATTTATCTGAAGAGGGCTCAAAACATTTAAAGTCACCCTTAGCTACATCGCAGTACCACCCATGCAATGAAAGTGAGCCATCGAAAACAGAATCAAGAATCCACTGATAAGTCATGAGATTTTCAAAAGAGACCCGAGTTATTTCCTGACTACAGAATTCTAACATTAAATCTTTTTTTTTATTTGTATTGCCGACACGTGTGAGCGCAGGAGTTACAAGGTTTGCCCAAATAGGTAAATATTGCCCTGCTGCTATCACCTTAACCCCCTCAGCATCTTGCTCAAGGAGGCAATTCAGTAGACCACATTTCGGGCTCACTAAAATTATAATGTGTTGAACGCGGTATACTTTTACAGCAAATTCAAGAGCTGCTCCTATTGCAAAATCTATTCCATCTCCCACAGCTGGTGGAACAATGCCTCCGGCATTACGTATAACGTAAAACGATCCCAGAGTTGCGTTGGTTAACTCATGGGGCTCTATTGGAAAATCACCAGCCATTACGATTGCACCCAACGGTTTTTTGACATTTTTTGCACTAAATTCATCTTTGTTAAGCAAAATTTGTTTTTTTTTGCACCTTAAATGAGCATTCTTAATCCAATTATTAATGTGGCTGTTTTCCATAAAATGGTTCCTTTATTCCTTTAAAAGTATAACCAATTGTTTTTTCACCAAGGCCTAATGGTTGCTCGATTGAATTTCAACCGTCATGATCGATATTGCATTTGTGGTGAGGTCATGAAAGTTGATAATTTAGTCCACCCCGAAAAAATACATAAGCGGGTTTACACTGATCCAGATATTTTTGATATCGAAATGGAGCGTATTTTTGCGGTTGCTTGGATCTACATTGGGCATGAAAGCCAGGTCAGAAATCCTGGAGATTTTTTCTGTACTAATATAGCACGTCAGCCAGTAGTTTTGACAAGACACGAAGATGGAAAATTGAAGGTGCTATTTAATCGTTGCGCACATCGTGGTACTTCCGTGGTAATGTCTGAAAGTGGAAATGTTAAGAATTTTCGGTGTTGTTACCATGGCTGGCAATATGGAACTGACGGAACGTTAAAATCAATTCCCCAATCAAAAGGGTACAGTGATTTTGCTAAACTCGTTGGCAACACTAAATTTGGCATGGCTCCTGTTCCTCGTGTCCAAAATTATCGAGGTTTCATTTTTGGATCTTTAAGCAAAAACGGTCCAACTCTCGAAGATTTTTTGGGACCAGTTAGAAGTTCTTTTGATGATCTTATCGATCGTGCGCCGCAAGGTGAAATAGAAGTTGCAGGAGGCATTTCTCGACATCTATATAAAGGTAATTGGAAACTAATTTTTGAAAACTTGTGTGATGGACTTCACCCTAACTGTGTGCATCAATCTTCTATCGAAGCAGCACAGGAACAAGACGATTTTGTTTTTTCCGACGGTGCCGGTGAAATTGGGATAAGACAAATGCGTCAAAATGGCATGCCTTGGGAGGTTTGGGAGGACCAGGTTGGGATTTGGGCGTATCCTTATGGGCATTGTTATTTGGGTGACTATCACGACGATGTTAAACTTACACCAGGACATAGCGACCCCTATTTTGACGAATATGTAAGGGCTTTGGAAAAAAATAAGGGGCCAAAAGTGACCCAAGAAATACTGAATGTGAGACGATGGAATACAAATATTTATCCTACAATTTCGTTTATGAGCCAATTTCGACAACTTCGGGTAATTCGACCTGTTTCAGTAGATAAAACTGAAGTTTTGGGATTCTGTTTTCGGTTAAAGGGTGCCCCTAATAAAATGTTTCAGGACACGATAAGGTTTGCAAACATCACTAATGCAACCGCGTCACCCGTTTTAACAGATGATTTAGAAACATACCGTCGTATTGGTATTGGTTTGATGAGCCAAGGAAATAACTGGATTTCAACCGCCAGAGGATTGGGCCAAGATAAAGAAGACGGTCTTGGGGGATGGCAAGGGGGTGATGGATTAAGTGAACTTCATATCCGAAATATGTTTGCTGCCTGGGTTGCTTATATGTCGAGTGGGGATTGATGGTAGCAAAACAAAGTGGCCGCTCTTTCGGACTTCGTACAATCGAGGAATTTCTGTTTTATGAGGCTAAGCTTCTTGATAAAAGAGAATTTGAAAAATGGTTAACATTATTTACAAAAACCGCCTCGTATTGGGTTCCGATTAGCCGTTCTCAAGAAAACCCTCACGATACGATATCTATCATTTATGATGATCGAAAATTACTTGAGACACGGGTTCGGAGGTTGCAAAATGTTAACATCCATGCTCAAAACCCACCATCTTGTACCAGTAGAATAGTTGGCAATATTTTGATAGAAAAAATTGAAGAAAAGCCTAAAACCTTTTTTGTTTCTTCACAATTCCAAATGGTCGAATTTCGTGGTGATGACCAACGTCTATTTGCTGGCCATTCGTTTTACTGTTTAACAAAAAAAAAAGAAAAACTGTACATAGAAAGCAAACGTGTGGATCTAGTTAACGCTGAAGGGATGAATGAGGGTATAACAATTCCGTTTTGAATTTAACAGATATAGTTTGCTCAATGGAAACAAAACATTTACACACTCATCTAAAATTTTGGGCGGTTTTATAGGACCTTAAAAGAGCCATTCGAAATATCGGAATGCTATGAAAAAAAATGAAAACAATTCTTTATTGCCTGCAGGTTTCCGTGATGTTTTACCTCCTGATGCGGCCTTTGAAGAGCAATTAGCAAATCAGTTAGTTAAATTTTTTTCATTGCGCGGTTACAACCGTATAAAACCACCATTGATGGAATTTGAAGAAGGGTTGTTAAGTGGAACAGGTGTAGCACTTGCGCCACAAACGTTTCGATTGATGGATCCAATTTCCCAACGGATGATGGGAATTCGCGCAGACATTACCCCACAAATTGCCCGTGTAGCACTTTCTAGGCTTAAAACTTGGCCTAGGCCATTACGTCTTTCTTATGCAGGTGAAGTTCTCCGCGTTCGTGGTAGTCAATTGCTTCCCGATAGGCAACTGTATCAAGTCGGTGCTGAAATGATTGGATCAGAAATGCCTAGCGCAGATGCTGAAATTATTTGCATGGTTTTGGATTCAATTTTGGATGTAGGTGTTTCAGATATTTGCCTTGATCTCAATGTGCCGCCTTTAGTATCACATGTTCTGACCCAATTTGGCGTTGTAGGTGAAGAGTATTTAAAAGTGCGAGAAGCTCTAGATCGAAAAGATAGAAGTTTTTCATCACTTATTTCAAAAGAAGCTTCGGATATATTGATTGCTATGTTAGATGCAACGGGTTCGATTGAGTTTGCATTAGAAAAGTTAGAGGTAATTGATTTACCTCCTTCAGCCGCAAAAGAACGTTCACGCTTAAAAGACGTTGTCTCATTATTAAAGGCGAGCAAAATCCCTGTAACTTTGACATTGGATCCCATAGAAAATCGAGGATTTGAATACCATACAGGCATTGGGTTCACTGTTTTTGCAAAAGGTTTTTCTAGCGAATTAGCGAATGGTGGGCGGTATAAAGTACAAAACGTTGAAAAACAAAAAACTCAAAGTGAATCTGGAACCGGGGTCACCTTGTATGTAGGTACTATTATAAACACACTGAAAAAAAGGAATAAGCCCCAAACGATTTTGATTCCACAAGGAACCTCAAAAGATCTAATTGCTGGCCTTCATTCTGAAGGATGGGTAACGATTGCAGCCTTAGATTCTGGTATAGAACTGGCGGGGGAAGCACAGCGATTGAAATGCACTCACTTCCTTGGTTTGAATGGGCCTGAGCCCTTATTAAATTAGGTTAATTTCATGACAAATGTTGTAATAGTTGGTGTCCAATGGGGTGATGAAGGTAAGGGCAAAATTGTAGACTGGTTGTCCGAGCGTGCTGATGTAGTGGTTCGATTTCAGGGTGGACATAATGCGGGCCACACCTTGGTTATTGATGATATAAGTTACAAACTTAGTTTGTTGCCGTCAGGAATCGTACGAACAGGAAAACTCTCAATAATTGGTAACGGAGTAGTGTTAGATCCATGGGCTTTACTTGAAGAAATTGAAAAACTGAGAAAACAAGGAGTAAGTGTTACTAGTAAAACCCTGAAAATAGCCCAGAATGCCCCTTTAATCTTACCCCTCCACGCATATTTAGATCGTGCACGTGAAAAAACGCGTGGAAAAGGAAAAATTGGGACGACGGGTCGTGGTATTGGGCCTGCATATGAGGATAAAGTAGCGAGACGTGCTATACGCGTGTGTGATTTGGCGGATACACAAAAACTTCCAGAGCGTATAGATCAGTTAACAATACACCACAATGCTTTGCTAAGGGGTCTAAATTCCAAGTTAATTGACCCAACAAAACTTCTGTCTTCATTGAAAGAAATTGCGCCTCAAGTTTTGCCTTATGCAGAAAACGTTCCGTTTTTACTAAATGAAATAGGTAGAACAGGTAAAAAAATTCTTTTTGAAGGTGCGCAGGGTGCAATGCTGGATATCGATCACGGAACATATCCATATGTTACGTCATCAAATACACATGCTGCACAGGCAGCTATTGGGAGTGGGGTAAGTTTAAAGGCTCTAGATTATGTTTTGGGCATAACAAAGGCATATACTACGCGAGTAGGAAGTGGGCCGTTTCCCACTGAGCAAAAAAATGCGGTGGGCAGTTTACTTGGTGACCGTGGCAAAGAATTTGGGACAGTTACAGGTCGCCGTCGTCGATGTGGTTGGTTTGATGCAGTGATGGTTCGTCAGGCCATTAAGATAGGTGGAATTGATGGTATAGCAATAACAAAATTGGACGTTTTAGATGGCATCGAAGCGTTAAAAGTATGTACAGGATATCATTATAAAGGCGAAAAGCTCGATCACTTTCCTTTGGACCGGGAAGCCCAAAAGAATGTTAAACCCGTTTATGAAACCTTTAAAGGCTGGAAGGAAACCACTTGTGGTGCGCGTAATTGGGACGAACTACCCACACTCGCAAAACATTATATTAGGCGCATTGAAGAATTAATTGATGCCCCAATTTCACTCCTTTCTACTAGTCCAGAGCGAAAAGACACAATTTTATTAAAAGATCCTTTTGGTGAAACAGAATAAACTCTTCTTAGTTGGAATAAATTCCTTTTTAGAAGTAGAAGGTCCTTATAAGATCAATTAAAAACGTTTGAAATTTTTCTGAGGTTCGGCACAAAATACCATTATTATTCCATTGATGAAAATTTAATTGATTCTTGGACTTTTTCAAAAGCACGGACTTCAATCTGACGTACACGCTCCCTCGAAATGTTGTAATGTCCACTAAGGTCCTCAAGGGTTTTCGGATTTTCTGTAAGTCTTCTTTCAATAAAAATGTGTCTTTCCCGATCGTTCAGTCCAATTAACGCCCGGTTTAGTAACTTACGTCGATTGGCCAATTCTTGACGATCACCCAAAATTTCCTCTTGGCTCGCAGTTTCGTCTACAAGCCAATCCTGCCATTCATTATCACCATCTGAACGAAGAGGCACGTTCAACGAATTGTCAGGAGCCGCTAATCGCCTGTTCATGGAAATAACTTCATCTTCCGACACTTCCAGGATTTCCGAAATCTTCTTCACACTTTCTGGACTTAAATCGCCCTCATCAATTTCCTTAAGTTGTCCTTTGATTCGGCGGAGATTAAAAAATAACTTTTTTTGTGCAGCAGTTGTTCCAATTTTGACTAAAGACCAAGTTCGCAGAATATATTCGTGAATTGAAGCTTTTATCCACCACATTGCATAAGTGGCTAACCTAAAGCCACGATCTGGTTGAAAACGTTTTACCGCTTGCATCAAACCTACGTTGCCTTCTGAGATTAACTCACCAAGGGGAAGGCCATATCCTCGATAGCCCATTGCGATTTTAGCAACCAGCCGTAAATGGCTAGTGACCATTTTGTGTGCAGCGTCTATGTCTTCTTTTTCGGTCCAATTTTTCGCCAGGATAAATTCTTCTTCCGCTTCTAGAATTGGAAATTTCTGTATTTCCTGCAGGTAACGGGAAAGGTTAGTACTGGGATCTAAGTTTGGCACCGCTGGAACATTTGCGGCCATACCCATTTTCTCCTATTTAAAATCCTAAAGTTAACTTCAAACTAAGATTTGCTTTATAAAGTTACTAAAAATATATAAGAACTCTTTAATAACCTTTCAATGAGCTCTAGATTTTTTTTAAAATATCCATCAATTCAACCAGTTCGCCGGGAATTCTAGAATCGAAATTAAGCGTATTTCGGTGAACAGGGTGTTTAAACGCTAACGTTTTGGCATGTAGGGCTTGACCATTCAAGCTTTTAATTTTTGTTAAAATTTTTTCATTCAGGTTGATTTGGCGTGCCCGACGCATTCCCCCCCCATAAATTGGGTCCCCAATAATAGGATGACCAATATGTGACATGTGAACACGAATTTGGTGGGTTCTCCCTGTTTTCAAGTGGCATTCCAATAGGCTTGCCTTTATACCAAATGTTAACTCAACTTTGTAATTGGTAATTGCAATTTTGCCGCCCATTTTTCTAACTGCCATTCTTTTTCGGTTTTTGTGACTGCGACCTATATTGTTTTTTAAACATCCCTTCATAGTTTGTGGAACACCCCAAACCAAAGCTACGTATGTTCGTTGAATGGATCGTGCAGAAAATTGTTCAGAAAGGCTTATGTGAGTCACATCATTCTTAGCAGCTACTATTAGCCCACTTGTTTCTTTGTCCAAACGGTGAACAATGCCAGGCCGTTTTACTCCACCAATGCCCGACAAACTTTCTCCGCAATGAGCAAGTAGCGCATTTACTAAAGTCCCATCTGAATTACCTGGTGCAGGATGAACTACCATTCCTGCTGGTTTGTTGATTACAACCAAATGTTCATCTTCAAAAACAATTTCTAAGGGTAGTTTTTGAGGTTTTGGTCCAGCAACTTCCGGTTGCGGTATTTTAATGCAAAAGTTTTGACCTTGTTTGACCCTGTATGACGGGTCCTTTATTGTATGCCCATCTAAAGTAAGGTAACCCTTGATTATAAGAGCTTTTAATCGCGTTCTGGACACGTGAGATAAGTGCATTGCTATTAGACGGTCAACCCTATCACCAGGCATTGCTGCTGAAACCGTATGTTTTATTACATCTGGTGGGGTTTTATTCCCCTGATTTAACATTTTAGGAGACTGATTACACATCATGAGAGCGCTCAAGGGTTTAGTGATATTTTTAGGCATTCTAATTTTTGTTGGTTTGACCATTATAGCTATCGAAATTTTTGATCGCTACGGCAATTCCAGTGATGTGCTTCAATCGGTTGAAAACAAATCTAATGTTTTCGAGGAAGTTCGAAGGTTTGGTGAGAAAAAAATAATCATTCCAAAAGGCACAAAAATTTTGGAAACAAA
>JAYZBC010000098.1:0-8363 GCA_036339375.1 Pseudomonadota bacterium
CTGCATTTCAACAGTCATCAGCCTTAACCATGTTTTATTTATGGCCCACGTAGTTCGGGCACCATGCATTATGGTGTCGTAATCATCTTTAGATTTCATGTGTTGTTTGGCAACTGCAATAACAAATTTTGAGTGTTCGTCTTCAACGTCCATATGATCCTGGTTTGAGGGTTGCCTGGATAAGGGGATGCCGAGCTCATTCTTGAGTTTGTAGGCCATTCGGTGGGACATGCCTCCCCCTTTAATGATTCCGTCAGAATTTGCGACTTCTAATGCCCCAAGAAGGGCAGCACCACCCAGCCAAGGAAGGCGATCTGCTGCATGCTGCCATGCGTAACTACAAATTTGGGTTCCCTCACACGGCCCCATTTTTTTAAAATCCCGCTTGGTTAACCCGACGGATTTTCCTTCCTTAATCCCGAGGGTGAGGTGGTCCGCAACACCACGTTCCTTATTCCCAGCTAACTCATCCTCTTCGTGTTGCCAAATTAATTGTTTTACATCAAACGGGGCACGGGCCTGCACGAAAGCCCAACAGGCGCGTCTACCGAGAACAAATGTGGCGCGGTTAATCATGTAAAACTGCGCTCTTTTTTTCGTTAGCTTGGTACCAAAGAATTTTAAGTATTCATCGGTTTTGAATAAATTATTTGCTTCCCTATTCAATTGCCTTTCAAGGCGACTAAGCATTTTAGAATTATTTGCCATTGATTAACCTTACTGAAAATGCGTTATAATTGGCCTTTATGTTATAAAAAATCCCGCCAAAAACAAACTGGCAGAATAATATTTTTTCAATTTTTGAATATGTACTCATCCGGCATTGAGTGACATAATTAGAAGTGTTTTTGGCTGGTTATTTTGCTCAGCCGTAAAAAAACAGGACATAATAGGGAAAAGGAATAAAGTATGGGCAAACTTCGTCACGTTGCGATATCCGTCCCGGATCTTCAGGCTGCCGCAAATTTTTATGAGAATGTCTTCAATATGGAGCGTTTAAGAGAAAGTAAAGTCGCAGTAAATTTATCTGACGGAGTCATGAATCTCACGCTTTTGCGCTTTCCAACAGATGAAATGGCGGGTGATGAAAGGGGAAAAGATTATTTTGGTATTCATCACATCGGGTTTGAGGTTGAGGATTCGGATGAAGTCGGAAAACGGGTAATGGAACAAGGTGGTGTACATATGGGGGAGGCACCTAGCCCACCAGGGCAAAACGCTGAAGAAAAGTATCGTGATCCGAATGGAGTTGTTTTTGATTTGTCAGAAGAAGGTTGGATTGGTACGACCTGAATTTGACACACTGCATATATTTTTTTTTAAACTGGGTTGTTTGTAGGGAGACTAAAAATGCCAGAAAGAATTTCCGGAATCATTAATCCAATTGTCATGCCATTTACGGAAGAAGGGGAACCGGATCTTGATCTTTTATTCACATTTGCTGAGGATTCTATCTCCGCCGGCTGTAGCGCTCTTTTTATAATGGGGTCTGCGGGCCAAGGACCAACAATGACCCCCGAAGAACGAAAAATTACCGCGGATAAGTTAATTAAGCATGTTAAAGGCGAAATTCCTGTCGTCGTCCATGTAGGAACAACCGACTTACGTAGTACAGCTCAATTAGCGGTCCACGCAAAAGAAAGTGGTGCTGACGGTATTGGTGTCATTCCGCCCTATTATTATTCTGATCATCCTCCCGCGGAAGTTGATTTGCATTTTAAGGGTGTTGCAGAAGTTTGTGATTTACCTATCTGGGTTTATAACAACGAACAATATTCCGGCATTAATATTACACCCCCATGGCTTGCCAAACTTGCAGAGGAAATTCCCAGTATTACCGGTGTTAAACTTGCTTACGCCAGTCTTGGCCAAATTGCTGCTTATCTTCGTTTGGTGCCGGACAGGGTTGCTATGTATGCGGGTACCACCCTTGATTTAATTCCCATGGCTCAATTTGGCGTGCAGGGTTCAATCAATCCACCGTCGACACTCTTTCCGGAGCTTTCCGTAGCCATGTGGAATTCAATTCAGGCCAACGACTGGAATCGCGCGCATGAGCTTTATGGAATTTTGGTGCCAGCCAATACAACTGTTACACGCCTGGGTTTCAGTTTTGGACGATCAGTTCTACGTGAGGGGCTGAAAATGCGTGGCTATGACGTGAAAAATTACCCGCGCTGGGAGACCGTAGATCTTCCTGACAAGGAAAAAGAGGAATTAAGGATTGCTTTGGAACCGGCCTGGAATTTTGAAACCACTATAAAAGCTAGAGTTGCTTAAAAAAACTGGGTTAAAGTAGTAAGAAAAAAAATTTAACACTTGGCTCGCGGGGCTCATATGGAAAACGACGGATCTCTATCAAAATTTAGTGATGCCGCGAACGCAGCATCTGTGACGCCGTTATGGGAAACTTTTCGGGATGGCATGCCCACTGAGCCATCCAGTATGCAGCCCTTTGTTTGGAGTTGGGACACACTCAATCCCCTAACCCAACGTGCAGCGGATGAGGTTCCTATGGAACACGTGGAACGAAGGGTCCTGACATTGCGCAACCCCTTTATTGAGGGTTCCGGTTCCATAACATTAGTTAACCTAGTTGGTGCCCTGCAAACTCTGTTGCCCGGCGAAACCGCGCCCTTGCACAGGCATAGTGGTAACGCGTTACGATTTGTAATGGATGGAGAGGGTGCTGAAACTATCGTAGACGGAAAACACTGTATCATGAATGAACGGGATCTCATCATTACCCCTGTTTGGTCTTGGCATGGTCACACGCATGGGGGCCAAGAAAGAATAGTCTGGTTTGACGCCCTTGATATTCCCCTTTTTCGGCATATGAATGCCGGGTTTTTCGAAGGTGGACCCCCGCCTAACCTTCCCAAAAAATTACCCGACAACGCATTTGTCAATGGAGGTTTTATGCCTGAGCAAAGTGACAACACCTCCTCATACTCCCCCATGTTCCGCTACTCCTGGGATGGAGTGTTGTCTGCGTTGCAACAGTTACCCAAGGAAATGGATGGCTCACGTAAAATTAGGTATGTTAACCCTCAAACTGGTGCAGCTGTAATGAGCCTGATTGACTGTTTTGTGTTAGCCATGGAAAAAGGGCAAAAAACAAAACCGTACCGTACTACCAGTAGCGCCATTTGTGTAGTTGCCGAAGGTGAGGGTAAATCTGATGTGGGTGACTATTCAATTGAGTGGAAAAAAAATGATATTTTCACACTGCCAAACTGGAACTCAATTTCCCATTTGTCCCAGGCGGATGATACAAAGTTATTTATGGTGACTGATCGGGAGGTGTTAAACCGTCTCGGCATGTTACGCGATGAATTTGTCTAGTAACGGAATAGATTGTTTTAAACCCTGTCTAAAATAAAAAATAATGTTACTGATTGCATGTAAATAAAATTTGCAAAATAAGATTTAGGGGACGGGCTTTGGATAATTTAGAAAATCAGCAATTTGATTACATTGTTGTCGGTGGCGGGGCAGCAGGATGCGTTTTGGCGGGCCGATTAAGCGAGAAACCTCAAAACCGGGTTCTTTTGGTTGAGGCTGGTGAGGATTTTGTGCCAACAACTGAGCCTGATGAGATTCGAGACACTTTTGCGGGAACCGCTCATAGCAATATACGTTTTACCTGGCCTGGTCAGGTCGTGACTTTTTCTCCTAAGCCATCTAACGCACCCGATGAACGTAAAAAGGTTCGTTACGCCCAGGGGCGTGTGATTGGTGGGGGGTCTTCGGTAAATGGAATGATTTCCATTCGGGGGCTCCCAACGGACTATGAGGATTGGGAAAACCGTGGCGCTAAGGGTTGGGGATGGGATCAGGTGTTGCCGTTTTTTTGTAAACAGGAAACCGATTGTGATTTTGATGGCCCCCTCCATGGAAAAAACGGGCCCATGATTATACGTCGAACCGAGAAGGAACGCTGGCCTGGATTAACAAAGGGGTTTATGGAAGCGGCGACGGAGGAGGGTTGGCAAAATATTCAAGACAAAAATGCGGTTTTCGAAGATGGATTTTTTCCAATAGCGGTTGCCAATTCTGAAGACAAACGAATTTCAACCGCAACCGCTTATTTGACCGCGGATGTACGCGCCCGACCAAACTTGGACGTTATTGGATCCACGCGGGTAGAAAAAGTCCTCTTGTCGGGTACCAGGGTCACCGGAATCAGGGCACATTCGGCCAGTAAAATTTTTGATGTGTATGCAAAAGAAGTGATTGTGAGCTCTGGAGCCCTGCATTCTCCTGCGCTCCTATTACGTTCCGGTATAGGGCCAGCGAATGAATTAAGGGGAAACGGCATTGAAGTTTCGCTTGATTTACCGGGAGTGGGAAAACACCTGATGGAACACCCTGGAGTGAATTTTGGTTGCTACATGAAGCAATCTTCCAGGTTAACCCCCGACCTTCGTAAACCAATGTACGCTGGCCTCAGATGGTCCTCCGGGTTAGAAGGTTGCCCCCAGGGAGATATGTATATGATCCCTATGAACAAATCATTTTGGCACGCAATAGGCAAAAGATTGGGTGTATTAATGATTTGGGTAAACAAATCCTACTCGACTGGTGAGGTCACACTAAATCTCGAAGACCCTATGGGTCCTCCAATTGTCGATTTTAACATGTGTTCAGACGAACGTGATCTTGAACGCCTTAAAATTGGCACCCGGAAAATGATCAAACTACAGGAAAAAACAGCCCTGCGAGAAACGTTCACGGATGTGTTTCCGATAAGCTACAGTGACCGAGCCCGGAGGTATGCTGTTCATAGCCAATCGAATAGATTTCAGACTTGGGTAGGTGGAATGGCAATGGATTCTTGCGGTCCCCTGCGACGGTGGTTAATCCAAACCCTTATGGCAGATGGTCCCTCGATTGAAGATTTAAGTAGTGATGAAACGGCGCTCACGGAGTGGATAAATAAAACCGTCTTGGGACATTACCATGCCTCTTGTTCCTGCAGAATGGGTTCTCCAGAAGATCCTGGGGCTGTAACAGACCCGTCTGCGCGTGTTTATGGCGCGGAAGGGTTGCGCGTGTGTGATGCTTCTATTATGCCGGCTGTACCGTGTGCGAATACGAATTTTCCAACGATAATGGTGGCCGAAAAAGTTGCGGCTACAATATTGGGTGAAAAATGAATTACCATTTGATGATAAGAATACAACAGAGTCTTTTTACTTGTTCCTTACTCAAAATGATCCCCCCCAAATGCTAGAGTGCTAAAATGAACTAACATCGACTACATTCTGATGTCTTCGACGAATAATTTATTTAACAATGGGCTTATGATGATTAGGTTTAACGTATGAAACCCATGAATGTTTTATTTATCATGGCGGATGAGCATAATCGCGCCATGATGGGTAACGCGGGCCATCCCCTTGTTAAGACCCCTCACTTGGATGCCTTGGCAGGTCGAGGAACTCGCTTCACTTCTGCCTACTCTAATTGTCCAATTTGTGTGCCAGCGCGCGCAAGTATTGCGACGGGGCGTTATAATCATGATATTCGTTACTGGGATAATGCCACGGCGTATGATGGACGGGTTCAGGGTTGGGGTCACCGCTTACAAGAAGAGGCTATCCGTGTTGAATCGATTGGTAAACTTCACTACCGGAGGGATGATGACCCGCTCGGATTTGATAGGCGCCAAATTCCGATGTATATCAAGGATGGGGTTGGGTCGTTGACTGCAGCCATTCGTGATCCCATGCCACCATTTGACCCCCGTTCTAAAAACGAGCCCGGGTTTGCGGCCAAGGCGAAGCTGGGTCAGTCGAGCTACACAAGTTACGATATAAAAGCAGCGGACTTAGCTTGTGAATGGCTGGGATCTGCGGCCAAAGAGAATGGCGAACGGCCTTGGGTTTTATTTCTGAGTTTTTTGTCTCCGCATTATCCTCTGACGGTACCTGAAGAATTTTTTAAAATGTATGGTCCCGCTGATATGCCGGATCCCAAGCTCAACCCGGAGGCTGGATACAGGCGGCATCCCTGGGTAGAGGTGGTAGCCCTCCGTCAGCCTCATGCAAACGGGTTAACTCCGGAAGGATCAAGGACAGCGGTGGCGGCTTATCTCGGCTTGTGTACATTTATTGATCATCAAATTGGAAGGGTACTTGATACACTTGAGACGGTAGGTCTTTCAGACAATACGCGTGTAATTTACACCAGCGACCATGGTGAGAATGCGGGGGCACGTGGGCTTTGGGGAAAATCTGTAATGTATGAAGAAAGCACAGGGGTCCCAATGATTTTGTCGGGGCCAGACGTCGAGAAGGGTCAGGTGTGTACCACTCCTGTATCCTTAATTGACCTTTACCCCACAATTATAAAGGCCGTAGGTCTCAAAACAACAGATGAAGAAGTGGATTTGCCCGGTCGTTCGCTATTTGAAGTTGCGAGTGGGCCTTCAAATCAGGACAGATGTGTTTTTGCCCAGTATCACGCGAGTGCGTCACCCACGGGAGGCTTTATGGTTCGCAAGGGTCGCTATAAATACCATTACTACGTGGATTACCCTCCTGAATTTTTTGATTTACAAGATGACCCGGAAGAAGAACGGGACCTTTCCGATGACCCTGATTACGCGGAAGTAATCCAGCAGTATCAGACTATTTTGTTTGAAATTATCAACCCAGAAGCGGCAGACCGTCAAGCCAAGGATGACCAAAACGCAATTGTTGAATTTTACGGGGGGCGTGAAAAAATTCTACGCGATAAAATCGGTATTTCCTCCTATACTCCAGCCCCGAAGGTATAAATTGAACGCAGGATATTTTCCAAAAAAGTTTTCTGAATAGAAACTAAAATTGGCTTCCTACTTGTTGATTTTTTAATTTTTTTTAAAAATATGTAACAATTTTGTAACATTTAACTAATTTCTGTATTATAAATGGTTTATGGGATTTGTAGAACACGATCTTCGGTGGCTTCTGCCTGGTTCTCCTGAATTGAATGCGGGGCATGGTGTCAGGGCTAAAAAAAATAAAGATGGATCTGTAACTTTTATTCTTCAATGGCGACTAAAAGGCTCAAAACCGATAAGAAAAAAAATTGGAAAATGGCCGGAAATGTCTATTGAAGAAGCCCAGGACAAGGCCAAAACTTGGAGGAACGGCATGGCCCTGGGTATTCATCCCAAGGACCAAGACAAACATCGAACGCAGATTCAAAACAACTTCAAAAGCAACTCAAAAGCAGGACCCATCACTCTTTACCAACTCCTGGAAGAGTTTGAAGAATCAAGAAAAACATTAGGAAAAGTTAACACCCAAAGCACTGTTAAGGACAGACGTTACACAATTTGTTCTGCTTATGAAGATTGGTTAGAAAAGCCTATTGAAGACATCACGCAAGAGAGCTTGTGGAATAGATATCTTGAACTGGCTTCAGCAGAAAAGAGAACTCTTGGTCAAGCAAAAAAAGCATCTCGTTATCTCAAATCATTACTCAATTACGCCGTAAACCAAAAAAACTATATCCGACGAAACCCGTGCTCTGTTTTTAAGAGTAAAGACTTACTAACGCCCAATCGAAGGAAAGATTTTCTTACACAATCTGAGTGCGTTGAATTGTTGGACTGGATTGGTCTCCTCACACAGGAGCCCCCAAGTGAGTTTGTTTTTTGTGAGCCCTACAATCTTCATAAATCTGAGGCAAGTGGAAATAAGCGGGTGATGTTTTTTGCCATTGTTTTGTTTCTGTTTACAGGCTTGAAAAAAAGGGAGTTACTGAAATTAGAGTGGAAGAATGTCCATCTTGAGGCCTGGGAAAATGAAAACTTGAGTGGGCCCTATTTTTGCACTGTTTCTACTGAAACAAACGCAGAAATTGGTATACCTATAACGCCGGAAATGGAGGCTGTTTTTTCCAAACTTAAAAATGACCAAATAAACAGGTTTGTATTTCCCAGCCCAAGACCGGGAACCAATTTGGAGGCGCCTATTGATAACGAGAGAGCCGCTTATTTAACTTTAGGGAAGTTGATGCCCAACACGGAAAAAACTAAAAAATTTACTGCTAATTTATTGCAAAATTCGTTTACAAATCTCTCTTACCAACTGGGTTACTCTAAAGAACAGGCTAGCCTTTTGACCGGCCACTCTCGGCAAGAATTTAACCCAGATTTAACAACGAAAGCGCGTTCCAGGTTGCAGGCAGAAAGTCACAGGTTTGCTTTCGAGCACATTAACAAGGCAATTATTGGAAGGGCAAAAATTATGGAAGTAAATTCAGCGGCTGAGTAAAAAAACCTTTGTAAGGTTTTAAAAGCTGAGGCTTAATTGAATAATGAAAAAATTGCTTCAACTTATAGGGTTAAGCACGGTGGGGTTAGGACT